>NZ_MVOO01000015.1:0-137461 GCF_002156405.1 Pseudomonas sp. SCPG-7
TTTTCCGTTTCGACTGCGCCGGAAGTGGGGCGAATTATAGACTTCCTGAATCTGCCGTCAACCGCTTTTTTCATATTTCTGTCATATCGGTCAAAAACACCCGAAAACACCAAGGCCGACCTCTAGAGGTCGGCCTTGGTCATGCCCTGCTACTTACAAGCTAGGGAAAGCGAATTGCGAAGCCTCATGGCTCGCACGCTGCGGCCAGCGCTGGGTGATGGCCTTGCGACGGGTATAGAAGCGCACACCATCCGGACCATAAGCATGAAGGTCGCCGAACAGCGAACGCTTCCAGCCACCGAAGCTGTGGTAAGCCACCGGTACCGGCAGTGGTACGTTGACGCCGACCATGCCGACTTCAATCTCGTCACAGAACAGACGCGCCGCTTCACCGTCACGGGTGAAGATACAGGTGCCATTACCGTATTCGTGATCGTTGATCAGCTTCATCGCCTCTTCCAGGCTGTTCACGCGAACCACGCACAACACCGGCCCGAAGATCTCCTCCTTATAGATGCGCATTTCAGGGGTGACGTTGTCGAACAGGCAGCCGCCGAGGAAGAAGCCCTCTTCGTTACCTGGAATGCTCAAGCCGCGACCATCGACCACCAGGGTCGCGCCCGCTGCTACGCCGTCATCGACATAACCGCTGACCTTGTCCCGCGCCTGACCGGTTACCAGTGGTCCCATGTCCAGCCCACACGAAGTGCCGGCACCGATTTTCAGCGCCTTGATCTGTGGAACCAGTTTCGCCACCAGCGCATCCGCCACCTGATCGCCGACACACACCGCGACCGAAATCGCCATGCAGCGCTCACCGCAAGAACCGTAAGCCGCGCCCATCAATGCGCTGACTGCATTGTCCAGGTCCGCATCCGGCATCAACACCGCATGGTTCTTCGCCCCGCCCAGCGCCTGTACACGCTTGCCACGCTTGGTACCTTCGGCGTAGATGTATTCGGCAATCGGCGTCGAGCCAACGAAGCTCAAGGCTTTGACTTCCGGCGCTTCAATCAGCGCGTCCACTGCGGTCTTGTCGCCATGCACCACACTCAGCACACCTTTCGGCAGACCGGCTTCCAGCAGCAGTTGGGCGATCAACAGTGTCGAGCTTGGGTCACGCTCGGACGGTTTCAAAATGAAGCAGTTACCGCAGACGATCGCCAACGGGTACATCCACAGCGGCACCATCGCCGGGAAGTTGAACGGCGTGATACCGGCAACCACACCCAGTGGCTGGAAGTCCGACCAGGCGTCGATGTTCGGGCCGACGTTGCGGCTGTACTCGCCCTTGAGGATTTCCGGCGCGGCGCAGGCGAACTCGACGTTCTCGATACCGCGCTTCAGTTCACCGGCGGCGTCTTCGAGGGTCTTGCCGTGTTCTTCGCTGATCAATTGCGAGATGCGCGCTTCGTTCTGCTCCAGCAGTTGCTTGAAGCGGAACATCACCTGGGCACGTTTGGCCGGTGGGGTGTTGCGCCATGCCGGGAACGCGGCCTTGGCGGCGTCGATCGCGTGTTGAATGGTTTCGCGGGTGGCCAGCGGCAGCTTGTGGATCGCCTGACCGGTAGACGGGTTGAACACATCAACCGCGCGACCGTTCTCGGTCACCAGTTCGCCATTGATCAAATGCGGGATAACGCTCATCGAAAACTCCTGAATTCTTGTGTACAGACGCCCGCATGGGGCGCCCGTTATTCGCAGGTATATATAGAGGGAAAAATCAGTCGAGCTTGTTCAGCACTTCGCCAACCGCGTCAAACAGACGATCGAGGTCTTGCGGCTTGCTGTTAAAGGTTGGGCCAAACTGCAGGGTGTCGCCGCCGAAGCGCACGTAGAACCCGGCTTTCCACAGGGCCATGCCGGCCTCGAACGGACGCACAATGGCGTCGCCGTCGCGGGCGGCAATCTGGATCGCACCGGCCAGGCCGTAGTTACGGATATCGATGACGTTCTTCGAACCTTTCAGGCCGTGCAGGGCATTTTCGAAATGCGGCGCGACTTCGGCCACGCTCTGCACCAGGTTTTCCTTTTGCAGCAGATCGAGTGCCGCCAGGCCAGCGGCGCACGCCACTGGATGCGCCGAGTAGGTGTAGCCGTGGGGGAATTCCACCGCGTATTCCGGCGTCGGCTGATTCATGAAGGTCTGGTAGATCTCGGAGCTGGCAATCACCGCGCCCATCGGGATCGCGCCGTTGGTGACTTGCTTGGCGATGCACATCAGGTCCGGGGTGACGCCAAAGCTCTCGGCGCCAAACATCGATCCGGTGCGGCCGAAACCAGTGATCACTTCGTCGAACACCAGCAGGATGTTGTGTTGATCGCAGATCTCGCGCAGACGCTTCAGGTAACCCTGAGGCGGAACCAGTACACCAGCGGAGCCGGCCATTGGCTCAACGAAGACCGCCGCGATGTTCGATGCATCGTGCAGTTCGATCAGCTTCAACAGTTCATCGGCCAGGGCGATGCCGCCCTGCTCCGGCATGCCACGGGAGAATGCGTTGCTGGCCAGCAGCGTGTGCGGCAGGTGATCGACGTCCATCATCGCCTGGCCGAACAATTTGCGGTTGCCGTTGACGCCGCCGAGGCTGGTGCCGGCGATGTTCACGCCGTGATAACCGCGGGCACGGCCGATCATTTTGGTCTTGGTCGACTGACCTTTCAGACGCCAGTAGGCACGGACCATTTTCACCGCGGTGTCGGCACACTCGGAGCCGGAGTCGGTGAAGAACACGTGGTTCAGGTTGCCCGGGGTCAGATCAGTGATTTTTTCCGCCAGTTGGAATGACAGCGGATGGCCGTACTGAAAGCCCGGCGAGTAATCGAGGGTGCCCAGTTGCTTGGCGACCGCTTCCTGAATTTCCTTGCGGGTGTGCCCGGCGCCGCAGGTCCACAGACCGGACAGCGAATCGTAGATCCTGCGGCCCTTGTCATCGAACAGCCAGCTGCCCTCGGCACCGACGATCAAACGCGGATCGCGCTGGAAGTTGCGGTTGGCGGTGTACGGCATCCAGTGCGCGTCCAGCTTCAGTTGGCTGGCCAGTGGCGACGGCGCGTTTTCAGGCATGTTCATCGGGCAAAACCTCGCAGGGCATAAGCATCAGGGAGATAAAAAGCGTTGTTGCAGCTAAATTGCCACGCGGATAAAGTCGGTGAAATCCAACTTTTCTAACCTTCAGTTAGAAGCCTGCTAAACAATGAGAACAACAGCATGAGCAGTCGTCGCCCCGATCCGCTGGCCCAGGTCAGTGATTTTGATATTCGCCTGCTGCGAATTTTCCGCAGTGTGGTGGAGTGCGGCGGCTTCTCGGCGGCGGAAACCGTGCTCGGTATCGGGCGCTCGGCGATCAGCCAGCAGATGAGCGATCTGGAACAGCGCCTCGGCCTGCGCTTGTGTCAGCGTGGCCGCGCCGGATTCTCGTTGACCGAAGAGGGCCGCGAGGTTTATCAGTCAGCGCTGCAACTGTTAAGTGCGCTGGAAAGTTTCCGCACCGAGGTCAACGGCCTGCACCAACACCTGCGTGGCGAGTTGATCATCGGCCTGACCGACAACCTCGTCACCCTGCCCCACATGCGCATCACCCACGCCCTCGCACAGTTGAAGGAACGCGGGCCGGACGTGCAGATCCAGATCCGCATGATCGCGCCCAATGAAGTCGAACAAGGCGTGCTCGACGGCCGCCTGCATGTCGGCGTGGTGCCGCAGGCCAGTGCACTGTCGGGGCTGGAGTATCAGCCGTTGTACAGCGAGCGCTCGCTGCTTTATTGCGCAGTGGGTCATCCGCTGTTTTATGTCGATGACAAGCAACTGGATGACGAGCGCCTTAATAGCCAGGATGCGATTGCGCCGACGTTCCGTTTGCCGGCGGAAATTCAGGCGCATTACCAGGCGCTCAATTGCACCGCCAGTGCGTCCGACCGTGAGGGCATGGCGTTTCTGATTCTGACCGGGCGTTATATCGGTTATCTGCCGGATCACTACGCCAGTCTGTGGGTGCAGCAAGGGCGCTTGCGTGCGCTGAAATCGACGACGCGTTTTTATGATTTGAGTCTGGCATCGGTCACGCGCAAGGGGCGGCGCCCTCATTTGGTGCTGGAAAGTTTTCTGGATAGTCTGGCGGCGACGCGTTGAAAGCAAGATCAACAGATCGCAGCCTCCGGCAGCTCCTACATTTGGCAATCGCAATCCCTTAAAGCTGAGCAAGTGGACAGGTTTTTGCAGTGAAGGGTGAACTCGATCCCTGAACAAGAAGCCAAATCCATGCAGCCAGATTCTGAACCGTCCAGCGAACTGATCTACGGCCTCGATGACCGCCCAAAACCACCGGCAGCTATCCTCGCCGCCCTGCAACACGTGCTCGCCAGTTTCGTCGGCATCATTACCCCGCCGCTGGTGATCGGCTCGGCTCTCGGCTTGACCGCGCACTTGCCGTATCTCATCAGCATGGCGTTGATGGTTTCCGGGGTCGGCACCTTTATTCAGGCGCGGCGGCCGTTCGGCATCGGCGCCGGGATGATCTGTTTGCAGGGCACCAGTTTCGCCTTCCTCGGCGCAGTGCTGTCGGCCGGGTTTCTGGTCAAGCAGCGCGGCGGCAGTCCGGAGGACATTCTGGCGATGATTTTCGGCGTGTGCTTTTTCGGCGCCGTGGTACAGATCGTCCTCAGCCGCTTCATCGGTCAGTTGCGCCTGGTTGTCACGCCGCTGGTGACCGGGATCGTCATTACTTTGATCGGCATCAGCCTGATCAAGGTCGGCATTACCGATCTGGGCGGTGGCTTCAATGCGCCGGACTTCGGCGCCCCGGGCAATCTCGCGCTGGGGGTGTTCGTGTTGCTGACGATCATCCTGCTCAACCGCTCGAACACGCCGTGGGTGCGGCTGTCGGCAATCATTATCGGACTGCTGCTCGGCAGTCTGGCCGCGTGGTTCAGCGGGAAACTGGTTCCGCAGGCATTGCCTGACTTGCCGCTGGTGAGTCTTCCTGCACCGTTCAAGTTCGGATTCAGCTTCGACTGGACGGCGTTCCTGCCGGTCGCGCTGATTTATCTGATCAGCACCATCGAAACCGTCGGCGACCTCACCGCCAATTGCATGCTCGCCCGTCAGCCGATCAGCGGCCCTTCTTATATAAGTCGACTGCGCGGTGGCGTACTCGGTGACGGCGTCAGCTGCATGATCGCCGCCACCTTCAGCGCCTTCCCCAACACCACGTTTGCGCAGAACAACGGCGTGATCCAGTTGACCGGCGTCGCCAGCCGCTACGTCGGTTTATACATTGGTGCGATCCTGTTTTGTCTCGGCCTGTTCCCCATGATCGGCGCGGTGCTGCAGCAGATCCCCAAACCGGTGCTCGGTGGCGCCACCCTGGTGATGTTCGGCAGCGTGGCGGCGGCCGGGGTGCGGATTCTCGCGCAGTCGCCGCTGGACCGACGCAGCATGCTGATCATCGCCACCTCGCTCGGCGTCGGCCTGGGCATCGCCGCGCAACCGAACCTGCTGCACCTGTTGCCGAAATTGGTGCAGAACCTCTTCGACTCGGCAATTACCAGCGGTGGCCTGACCGCGATCATCCTCTGCCTGTTGCTGCCGGAGGCGAAAACCTCGACCGTCGAATCCGGCGCATCGTTGAACAAGATCGAACAGGCATAACGGTTTTATTGCATCAGGACTTGTCGGATGCCTGTGGGTGCGTTATCAACGCAACTGGTTGCACCCACAGACAAACCGGAAGTGCCTATGACCTTTGAAGTCCCAGCCCATGGCGGCAAACCCGCCAGCCGCATTCGTCAGAAGAACGAAGAGACCATCCTCAAAGCCGCCGAAGACGAGTTCGCCCGTCACGGGTACAAAGGCACCAGCATGAACACCATTGCGCAGAATGCCGGGCTGCCCAAGGCAAACCTGCATTACTACTTCACCAACAAGCTTGGGTTGTACGTGGCGGTGCTGAGCAACATCATCGAGCTGTGGGACAGCACCTTTAATACCCTGACCGCCGAGGACGATCCCGCCGAAGCGCTGACCCGCTACATTCGCGCCAAGATGGAATTCTCCCGCCGCCAACCGCAGGCCTCGCGGATCTTTGCGATGGAAGTGATCAGTGGCGGCGAATGCCTGACCGAGTATTTCAACCAGGATTACCGCGCCTGGTTTCAGGGGCGCGCGGCCGTGTTTCAGGCCTGGATCGATGCCGGAAAAATGGACCCGGTGGACCCGGTGCACCTGATTTTCCTGCTGTGGGGCAGCACCCAGCATTACGCCGACTTCGCCACGCAGATCTGCCGCGTCAGCGGTCGCAGCAAACTGACCAAGCAGGACATGGAAGACGCCGGCAACAACCTGATCCGCATCATTCTCAAAGGCTGCGGCCTCACCCCGACTATTTAAGACGTTTATGCCTTTCACCCTCAGCGGTTTTTGCGAGTACCGCGAAGAGATTCGCAAAAGCCGCTTCATCACCTTCGCCGCGCCGATCGCCAGCCCCGCCGACGCGCAGGCGTTCTTCGAACAGCACAGCGACCTGAATGCCTCGCATAACTGCTGGGCGTGGAAACTCGGGGCGCAATACCGCAGCAACGACGATGGCGAGCCCGGCGGCACTGCCGGACGGCCGATTCTGGCAGCCATCGAGGCGCAGGATTGCGATCAAGTCGCGGTGCTGGTGATCCGCTGGTACGGCGGCATTCAACTGGGCACTGGCGGTTTGGCCCGGGCCTATGGCGGCGGCGCGAACAAGTGCCTGCACGCGGCGGCGAAAATCGAGTTGATCAGCCGTGTGCCGCTCAGTTGTGCCTGCGGCTTTGCCGAGCTGGCGCTGGTGAAGCTGCGGGTGGCGGACCTGGGTGGGTTGGTCGTCGAAGAAAACTTCACCGCCAATGGTGTTGAATTGCAGTTGGCGGTGGGTGAGGCGCAGATCGATTTGCTGCAAACGCAATTGGCGGATTTGAGCCGTGGGCGGATTGTGCTGCAGCGTTAGATGAGCAAAAGATCGCAGCCGTCGGCAGCTCCTACACAGGACTTTGCGTTTCCCCTGTAGGAGCTGCCGAAGGCTGCGATCTTTTAGGGCAGCCCACAATCTGCTTATTCCACGGAGTTGCCCACATCTGCTGTGCACCCGACTGTGGATAACCTGAGCACATCTGGCTGTAACCCTTCTGTCACGTGGCTTTGCGCGATTTGCTCACTTTTCGTCCACTCCACCTGAAAAAAGATTAATCCCGCGTAAAAACAAATAGTTAGCGCTGTTTATCACCAATGGAAGATAGCACCGCTGCGCTTATGCCAAGGATTCCCAATTGCACACAAATACTGTGGAGCAACCTGTGGATAACCCGTTCATGGCTGGCGCAGTCGCAGGGGCTGCATAGGCCCCACGCATTTGCTCGTTTTTTGATCAGTTGCCTACGGGCAAAACTGGAGCCTGATCAACGGCTTTGCTCTCAATTGGTGCCGTACCTCCCGAACATTTGCCCTTCGACGCTCTACAGTAACCGTTGCCGTACGAGGGCCGCCAAGGTTCCTGACTCAATGGCCAGGAAATTGCTTTATCCACAGGCACAACTCCAAGCCAGTCGAGCCTGTCATGCCAAGCCCAGATTCAACGCCGCGCCTGCAACTGCGCCAGATCAGCAAACGCTACCCCGGTTGTCTGGCCAATGACGCCATCGACCTGAGCATCGCGCCCGGAGAAATCCACGCCCTGCTCGGTGAAAACGGCGCGGGCAAAAGCACGCTGATGAAGATCATCTACGGCGTGACCCAGGCCGATGCCGGCGAAATGCTCTGGCAAGGTCAGCGGGTGAACATTCGTAATCCGGCGCAGGCCCGGCAGTTGGGGATCGGCATGGTGTTCCAGCATTTCTCGCTGTTCGAAACCCTCAGCGTCGCGCAGAACATTGCCTTGGCGATGGGCGCCAGGGCCGGCACGCCGAAACAACTGGAGCCGACAATTGCCGAAGTGTCGCGCCGCTACGGCATGGCGCTGGAGCCGGAGCGACTTGTCCACAGCCTGTCGATCGGCGAGCGGCAACGGGTGGAGATCATTCGTTGCCTGATGCAGGACATTCGCTTGCTGATTCTCGACGAGCCGACGTCGGTACTGACGCCGCAAGAGGCCGAGGAATTGTTCATCACCCTGCGCCGCCTCGCCGCCGAGGGCTGCAGCATCCTGTTTATCAGCCACAAGCTCGCGGAAGTGCGCGCGCTGTGCCATAGCGCCACGGTTTTGCGCGGCGGGCGGGTCGCCGGGCATTGCGTGCCGGCCGAATGCTCGGATCAGCAGTTGGCGCAAATGATGGTCGGCGAAGCGGCGGCACTGATTGGCGAATATCCGAAGGTCAGCGGTGGCGCGGCGTACTTGCAGGTCAACGGCTTGAGTTGGCACAACCCCGATCCGTTCGGCTGCTCGTTGAACGACATCAGCCTGCAAGTACGCAGCGGCGAAATCGTCGGTATCGCCGGGGTCGCGGGCAATGGCCAGGATGAGTTGCTTGCGCTGCTCAGCGGCGAGCAAACCCTGCCCCGCGACAGCGCGACATCGATCTGTTTTGCCGGGCAAGCGGTCGCCGCTTTGCGCCCGGATGCGCGGCGCCAACTCGGACTGGCGTTCGTCCCGGCAGAACGCCTGGGCCATGGCGCGGTGCCGGAATTGAGCCTGGCCGACAACGCCTTGCTCACGGCTTTTCAACAAGGGCTGGTCAGCAACGGTTTGATTGAGCGCGGCAAAGTCGAAGCCCTCGCCCAGCAGATCATTCAGCGTTTCGGGGTGAAAACGCCCGATAGCCAGACCGCCGCGCGCAGTCTCTCCGGCGGCAATCTGCAAAAATTCATTCTTGGCCGGGAAATCCTCCAGCAACCGAAACTGCTGATCGCCGCGCACCCGACCTGGGGCGTGGACGTGGGTGCCGCCGCGACCATTCACCGCGCGCTGATTGCCCTGCGCGATGCCGGCGCGGCGATTCTGGTGATTTCCGAAGACCTCGACGAACTGTTCCAGATCAGCGACCGCCTCGGCGCCCTGTGCGCGGGGTTTCTGTCACCGCTGCGAAACACCACCGACACCCTGCTGAGTGACGTCGGCGGCTGGATGGCCGGGCAATTCAACGACGCGCCTTCATCGGCCACGCTTTGACGGAGTTTCCCCCTATGTTGCTTTCCCTCGAACCCCGTGGCCAGCAATCGCGCCTGATGCTGTGGTGCTCGCCGTTGCTGGCGGCGCTGCTGACATTGGGTTGCGGCTCGCTGCTGTTCATCGCTCTCGGCCATGACCCGCTGCAAACCCTGCACACGCTGTTGATCGCGCCGATCAGCGACCTGTATGGCGTCTCCGAATGGTTGGTCAAGGCGCTGCCGATTCTGCTTTGCGCACTCGGTCTGGCCGTGGCGTATCAAGCGCGAATCTGGAACATCGGCGCTGAAGGTCAGTTGCTGTTCGGCGCGCTCGCCGGCAGTGCGTTGGCGGTGAACATCATCGATATGCAAAGCCATTGGGCACTGGTGCTGATCCTGCTCACCGGCACTTTCGCCGGTGCCGCCTGGGCCGGGTTGACGGCGTGGTTGCGCACGCGCTTCAACGCCAACGAAATCCTCACCAGCATCATGCTCAACTACATCGCACTGAACCTGTTGCTGTTCTGCGTGCACGGGCCGCTGAAGGATCCGGCCGGCTACAACTTTCCCGAGTCGGCGATGTTCGGCGACGCCAGTCGCCTGCCGCTGCTGATGGAGGATGGTCGGGTGCATGCCGGGGTGTATTTTGCTTTGCTCGCGCTGGTCGCGGTGTGGGTGTTGTTGCAGAAAAGCTTCGTCGGTTTTCAGATCAAAGTGCTCGGTCTGGATAAACGTGCGGCGGGGTTTGTCGGCTTTCGCGAGAAACGCCTGATCTGGCTCGCGCTGTTGATCAGCGGCGGTTTGGCCGGGCTGGCCGGGGTCTGCGAAGTGACCGGGCCGATCGGGCAATTGGTGCCGCAAGTGTCGCCCGGTTACGGCTATGCAGCGATTACCGTGGCGTTTCTCGGGCGGTTGAACCCGATCGGGATTCTGTTCTCAAGCTTGCTGATGGCGCTGCTGTACATCGGCGGCGAAAGCGCGCAAATGACCCTCAACCTGCCGCAAGCCATCACCCAATTGTTTCAGGGAATGATGCTGTTTTTCCTGCTGGCCTGCGACGTGCTGATTCTTTATCGGCCACGCCTGAAACTGCGCTGGGCACGGCGCACCTCGACCACCGCCGTAACCGCCGGAGCGCTGTGATGGATATCGATCTGCTGAGCAATATTTTCTACGCCATGGTGCGCTGCGGCACGCCACTGCTGTTGGTGGCACTGGGTGAGTTGATCTGCGAAAAGAGCGGCGTGCTCAACCTCGGCCAGGAAGGGATGATGCTGTTTGGCGCGGTGATCGGTTTTATCGTCGCCCTCAACAGCGGCAACCTGTGGCTCGGCGTGTTGTTGGCGATGCTTGCGGGGATGCTGCTGTCGTCGCTGTTTGCCTTGGTGGCGCTGGTGTTCAATGCCAATCAGGTGGCGACCGGGCTGGCGCTGACGATCTTCGGCGTGGGCCTGTCGACCTTCGTTGGCGCTGCATGGGTCGGCAAGCCACTGGTTGGATTCGAACCGTTGGCGATTCCTTACTTGAGTGAGATTCCACTGATCGGCCGCATGCTGTTTGCCCAGGATCTGCTGGTGTATCTGTCGTTCGCGCTGTTTGCGCTGGTGGCGTGGGTGATCATTAAAAGCCGTGTCGGCTTGATCATTCAGGCAGTCGGCGAGAACCCGGACGCGGCCAGTGCAATGGGCCTGCCGGTGCTGACCGTGCGCACCCTGGCGGTGCTGTTCGGCGGGGCGATGGCCGGTCTGGCCGGTGCCTATCTGTCCCTGGCTTACACGCCGATGTGGGCCGAGAACATGACCGCCGGACGCGGCTGGATCGCCTTGGCGCTGGTGGTATTTGCCAGTTGGCGGGTGTGGCGGCTGTTGCTCGGGGCTTACCTGTTCGGACTCGCCAGCATCCTGCACCTGGTGGCGCAGGGGTTGGGGCTGGCGATTCCGTCGAGTCTGCTGGCGATGCTGCCGTATGTGGCGACGATTGTGGTGTTGGTGCTGCTGTCACGGGATGCCGCTCGGACTCGATTGTATGCGCCGGTGTCGTTGGGGCAGCCGTGGCAGGCCGGGCATTAGGGTGGTGATGTCACTGGCCTCATCGCTGGCAAGCCAGCTCGCACAGTGGCAGTGTTGTCTACATGACTTGCGGACACCGATGAGCGGCCCGCGAATTTGAGAAGCAAGCATGCTAAAGCCTGGAGTATGCTCCGGGGTCAACAGCTCTTTTGAGAGCCGGTTCGATGTGCTGCGACGAGCGTTGCTACAACGACTCGGTCAGGCGTGTCCATTGAATCCGTGAACCGTAACTTTCAAGGAATTCCGTCATGTCCCAGGCAAAACACGCACTGATCATCGGCGCCTCCCGCGGCTTGGGCCTCGGGCTGGTGAAAACCCTGCTGGCCGACGGCTGGCAAGTGACCGCTACCGTGCGCAATCCGCAAAAGGCCGAGGCGCTGCAAGCGCTGGGCAAGGTGCGGATCGAGAAACTCGACATGGACGATCAACAAGCGGTGATCGCCCTGAGCCAACAGCTCAAGGGCGAGACTTTCGACCTGCTGTTCGTCAACGCCGGGGTCAAAGGTCCGGAGGTGCAAACCCCGGGCGGCGCGACCCTGGCCGAAGTCGGCCAGTTGTTCTTCACCAACGCCGTGGCGCCGATCAACCTGGCGCAGCGCTTCGTCGGGCAGATCCGCGACGGCAGCGGCGTGCTGGCGTTCATGAGTTCCGGTCTGGGCAGCGTGACCGTACCGGACGCGCCGGAGCTGGCGCTGTACAAGGCCAGCAAGGCCGCGCTGAACTCGATGACCAACAGTTTTGTCACCCAGTTGGGCGAGCAGAAACTCACCGTGCTGTCGCTGCATCCGGGCTGGGTAAAGACGGACATGGGCGGTGAAGGGGCTGACCTGGATGTCGAGACCAGCACCCGTGGGCTGATTGATCAGGTGAATGCGTACACCGGCAAGGGTGGGCATCATTTCATCAACTACAAGGGTGAAACGATCCCCTGGTAAACACTGAAAACCACCTGTAGGAGCTGCCGCAGGCTGCGATCTTTTGATTGTAAAAAACAAGATCAAAAGATCGCAGCCTTCGGCAGCTCCTACAGAGGGTGATGTGTTGGCTTGTCAGGTTGGGCTTGCCCGCTGTCGCGATTTGTTTGAAACTCCGCACCTCGTCCATCGCGGCGACCCTGGATCAGCAGACAGGGCAACACTGAGCTGGCAACCCTGAACCCCACTTTCAGAGGAGCCGGCCACAATGCCTGCGACCCGTACCTGGTTAAAAAATCCCCTCGCCATTTTCACGGCCAACGCGCTCGACGCCCGTGGCGGCCTGGTGCTGCAAGGCGGCGTGATCGTCGAAGTGCTGGCAGCCGGTCAGCAACCGTCCGCGCCGTGCAATGAAGTGTTCGATGCCCGCGAGCATGTGATCCTGCCTGGCCTGATCAACACCCACCACCATTTCTATCAAACCCTGACCCGCGCCTGGGCGCCGGTGGTCAATCAGCCATTGTTCCCGTGGTTGAAAACCCTGTATCCGGTGTGGGCGCGGCTGACTCCGGAAAAACTCGCCCTCGCGACGAAAGTGGCTTTGGCTGAATTGCTGCTGTCGGGTTGCACCACCGCCGCCGACCATCATTACCTGTTCCCGGACGGCCTGGAAAACGCCATCGACGTGCAAGTCGACACCGTGCGTGAACTGGGCATGCGCGCCATGCTCACGCGCGGTTCGATGAGCCTCGGCGAGAAGGACGGCGGCCTGCCGCCGCAGCAGACCGTGCAGGAAGGTCAGGTGATTCTCGACGACAGTCAGCGTCTGATTCACGAGTACCACGAGCGCGGCGATGGCGCACAAATCCAGATCGCTCTGGCGCCTTGCTCGCCCTTTTCGGTGACCCCGGAAATCATGTCGGCCAGCGCCGAACTGGCGAATAAACTCGACGTGCGTCTGCACACCCATCTGGCCGAAACCCTCGACGAAGAGGATTTCTGCCTGCAGCGTTTCGGCCTGCGCACCGTGGATTATCTGGACAGCGTCGGCTGGCTCGGCCCGCGCACCTGGCTGGCCCACGGCATTCACTTCAACCCGGACGAAATCGCCCGCCTCGGCCAGGCCGGCACCGGTATCTGCCATTGCCCGAGTTCGAACATGCGCCTGGCCTCCGGCATCTGCCCGAGCATCGATCTGACCGATGCCGGCGCGCTGTTCGGTCTGGGCGTGGACGGTTCCGCCTCCAACGATGCGTCGAACATGATTCTCGAAGCGCGGCAGGCGTTGTACATCCAGCGCCTACGTTACGGCGCCGAGAAGATCACCCCGGAACGCGTGCTCGGCTGGGCAACCAAAGGCTCGGCGAGCCTGTTGGGGCGTACCGACATTGGCGAGCTGGCGGTGGGCAAGCAGGCGGATCTGGCGTTGTTCAAGCTCGATGAGCTGCGTTTCTCGGGCAGCCATGATCCGATTTCGGCGCTGCTGTTGTGCGGTGCCGATCGTGCGGATCGGGTGATGATTGGCGGCAAGTGGCGCGTGGTGGACGGTCAGGTTGAGGGGCTGGATCTGAAGGGCCTGATCGCCGATCACAGCCAGGCGGCTCGGCAGTTGATCGCCGGCACCTGATCCGATCACCAATCCCTGTGGGAGCGAGCTTGCTCGCGAAGGCGTCGTGTCAGTCAGTACTTGAGTTGACTGATACTCCGCTTTCGCGAGCAAGCTCGCTCCCACATTTGGATTTGTGTAGGTTCTTAAAGGCCGAGCAGAGACAGCATGATAAACGTCGCAAACAGCACAAAGTGAGTCATGCCTTCGATGGCATTGGTCTCGCCGTCATTCAGGTTGATCGCACTGACGATCAGCGTGATGAAGATCATCACCGTCTGCACCGGGGTCATCGCCATTTGAAATGGCTGGCCGGTGTACAGTGCCATCGCTTCCATCACCGGCACGGTCAAAATCACCGTCGACAGTGACGCGCCCATCGCAATGTTCACCACCGATTGCATGCGGTTGGCCAACGCGGCACGCAACGCCGTCAGAATCTCCGGCGCTGCGGAAATCGCCGCCACCAGAATCGCCGTGATCACCGGCGGTGCGCCCGTACCTTCCAGACCCAGATCGAGGGTCTTGGACATCACTTCGGCCAGTGCGCCGATCACCACCACGCCGAACACCAGAATGCCGATCGACCAGGTCAGGCTCAGCGGTTTCGGTTCATCTTCCACCGGCTCTTTCTTGCGGCGTTTGTCCGGGTAGCTGTAGCTGAAAAAATAACTGTGCGGCCCGACCTGCATGCGCAGGAACAGCGCGTAAAGCACCACCATCGCACCGATGGTGAACGCTGAATAAACCTTCCAGTTGGCCGCCGGAATAAACTCCGGCACCACCATCGACACGCCCATGGCGGTGAGGATCATCACGCTATAGCTGCGCGCCGAATCATCGTTGTACGACTGCTCGCCATGCTTGAGTCCACCCATCAGCGCGGCAAGGCCGAGGATGCCGTTGATGTCGAGCATCACCGCCGAATAGATGGTGTCACGCACCAGCGTGGCGGACGCCTCGTTGCTCATCATGATCGCCAGGATCACCACTTCCACCAGCACCGCAGCGAGGGTCAGGATCATCGTGCCATAGGGGTCGCCGACTTTTTCGGCGAGCAGTTCAGCATGATGGGCAACGCGCATCGAAGCCGCGACGATGAAAGCGATCAGCACCAGACCGCAGATCAGCGCAACGATCTGGCCGCTGTGCAGCATCCAGTGTTCCAGCGGATAGGCGATGCACGCGGCAATCACCGCCAGCAGCAGAAAGCTTTCTTGCTTGAGGATCGTGAGCATGGCGGGCCTTTTTGCCGAGAGGTTCGAATGAGCTACTGACTGCGGCGCGGCGCTAACGTTTCGTTACACCTTAGCGCACCAGCCGATAGCGTGAATCCGCTGACTTGCACTGCGTTGGTTCCGGCGCTGAAAAGATCGCAGTCTGCGGCAGCTCCTACAGGTTTCCCATTCCCCTGTAGGAGCTGCCGCAGGCTGCGATCTTTTGCTTTGTTGTCCTGTTGGTCAGCAATTTGCATTGCCCCTGACCACACACAACAAAATGGAGCTCCAATTCATGCAAATACGTCCGCTGCACAAACTGCTGTGCGCCGCCATCGGTCTGGGGATCAGCCTGAGCGCCAGCGCTGCCGATCCGCTGAAGGTCGGTTTCGTCTACATCGGCCCGATCGGCGACCACGGCTGGACGTATCAGCATGAACAGGGGCGCAAGGCACTGGCGGAGAAATTCGGCGCGCAGATCAGCACCAATTACGTCGAGAACGTGGCCGAGGGCGCCGACGCCGAGCGGGTGATCCGCAACATGGCCAAGGACAACTACGACCTGATTTTCACCACCTCCTTCGGCTACATGAACCCGACGCTGAAAGTCGCCAAACAGTTTCCCAAGGTGACCTTCGAACACGCCACCGGCTACAAGCAGGACAAGAACCTCGGCACCTATCTGGCGCGCACCTACGAGGGTCGTTATGTCGGCGGTTTTCTCGCGGCGAAGATGACCAAGAGCAAGAAGATCGGCTACGTCGCTTCGTTCCCGATTCCGGAAGTGATCCGCGACATCAACGCCATCCAGCTGGCGCTGAACAAGTACAACCCTGGCACCGAGATCAAGGTGGTGTGGGTCAACTCTTGGTTCGACCCGGGCAAGGAAGCCGATGCCGCCAACGCGCTGATCGATCAGGGTGTGGACGTAGTGTTCCAGCACACCGACAGCCCGGCGCCGATTCAGGCCGCCGAACGGCGTGGCGTGTACGCCGTGGGTTACGCCTCGGACATGGCGCACTTCGGCCCGAAAGCGGTGCTGACTTCGATCGTCAACGACTGGGCGCCGCACTACATTCAAGCCACGCAAAGCGTGATCGACCACAGCTGGAAATCCCAGGACTACTGGGGCGGGCTGAAGGAAGGCACGGTTGAACTGCCGATCAGTGATCTGGTACCGGCACCGGTGAAAGCCGAGGCCGAACAGATCATCGCCGACATCAAGAGCGGTGCCCTGCAACCGTTCACCGGGCCGATCAAGGATCAGGCCGGCGTCGAGAAAATCCCGGCCGGTGTGAGCGCAACCAATGCCGAACTGGCGTCGATGAACTACTACGTTGAAGGCATGAAGGCCGAGATGCCGAAGTAATCTCTTCAAACTTGCATCGTCCCTGTGGGAGCTGGCTTGCCAGCGATGGGGCCCTCACATTCAACATCATTGTTGCCTGTCAGACCGCTATCGCTGGCAAGCCAGCTCCCACATTTGATCTTCGGCGTTCTCAAGGATTGTGTATGGATCAGCTTCCGGTCATCGACATCAGCCCGCTCTATTCCACCGACCAAAACGCTTGGCCCGCCGTCGCCGCGCAGATCGACCAGGCCTGCCGCGAATGGGGCTTTTTCTACATCAAGGGCCACCCGATTTCCGCGCAGCGCATCGACTCGCTGCTCGACCACGCCCAGCGTTTTTTTGCGCAACCGGCAGAAGAAAAACTGCGGATCGACATCACGCAGACCCGCCACCATCGCGGCTACGGCGCCATCGCCACCGAACAGCTCGACCCGGACAAACCCAGCGACCTCAAGGAAACCTTCGACATGGGCCTGCACTTGCCGGCGGATCATCCCGACGTGCTCGCGGGAAAACCGCTGCGCGGGCCGAATCGTCATCCTGCACAAGCAGGCTGGGAAGCGCTGATGGAGCAGCACTACCTCGACATGCAGGCGCTCGCGCAAACCCTGCTGCGGGCGATGACGATTGCGCTGGGGATCGAACGCGACTTCTTCGATTCGCGCTTCGTTGAGCCGGTCAGCGTACTGCGGATGATCCACTACCCACCACGCCACACCGCCAGCAGCGCCGCACAGCAAGGCGCCGGAGCGCACACCGATTACGGCTGCATCACCCTGCTCTACCAGGACAGCGCCGGCGGCCTGCAAGTGAAGAACATCAACGGTGAATGGATCGACGCGCCACCGATTGACGGCACCTTCGTGGTCAACCTCGGCGACATGATGGCACGCTGGAGCAACGACCGTTATCGCTCGACGCCGCACCGGGTCATCAGTCCGCTGGGAGTGGATCGCTATTCGATGCCGTTCTTCGCCGAGCCGCACCCGGACACACGTATCGAATGCCTGCCCGGTTGCCAGGACGCACAGCATCCGGCGAAATATCCGACCACCACCTGCGCCGAATTCCTGCTGTCGCGCTTCGCCGATACCTACGCCTATCGGCGCGAGCCGCAAGCGGTGTGATGGATCGCTTGGTCAGGTTTTGCCAATTGTTTCGGCGCGCATCTGTAGAATGGCCGCCATCTGCACCTGATGAGAAAAGAATATGTACGATTGGCTCAACGCCCTGCCCAAGGCCGAACTGCACCTGCATCTGGAAGGCTCGCTGGAGCCTGAGTTGCTGTTCGCCCTGGCCGAACGCAACAAGATCGCCCTGCCGTGGAGCGATGTCGAAACCCTGCGCAAGGCCTACGCCTTCAACAACCTGCAGGAATTCCTCGACCTGTATTACCAGGGCGCCGATGTGCTGCGCACCTCGCAGGACTTCTACGACCTGACCTGGGCCTACCTGCTGCGCTGCAAAGCGCAGAACGTGATTCACACCGAACCATTCTTCGACCCGCAGACCCACACCGACCGTGGCATCCCGTTCGAAGTGGTGCTCAACGGCATCGCCGCGGCACTCAAGGATGGCGAGCAGCAACTGGGCATCACCAGCGGTTTGATCCTGAGCTTCCTGCGCCACCTGAGCGAAGACGAAGCACAGAAAACCCTCGATCAGGCGCTGCCGTTCCGTGATGCGTTTGTCGCCGTCGGCCTCGACAGCTCCGAGATGGGTCACCCGCCAAGCAAGTTCCAGCGTGTGTTCGACCGCGCCCGCCACGAGGGTTTCCTGACAGTCGCCCACGCCGGTGAAGAAGGCCCGCCGGAGTACATCTGGGAAGCCATCGACCTGCTGAAGATCCAGCGCATCGACCATGGCGTACGCGCCATCGAAGACGAGCGCCTGATGCAGCGGATCATCGACGA
This sequence comes from Pseudomonas sp. SCPG-7, assembly GCF_002156405.1. Taxonomy (NCBI): domain Bacteria; kingdom Pseudomonadati; phylum Pseudomonadota; class Gammaproteobacteria; order Pseudomonadales; family Pseudomonadaceae; genus Pseudomonas; species Pseudomonas sp. SCPG-7. The sequence continues at coordinate 18,180 of NZ_MVOO01000015.1, forward strand.
GCAGATCCCGTTGACTGTGTGCCCGCTGTCGAACACCAAGCTCTGCGTGTTCGATCACATGTCGCAGCACAACATCCTCGACATGCTCGAGCGTGGGGTGAAGGTCACCGTCAACTCCGATGACCCGGCGTATTTCGGCGGCTACGTCACCGAGAACTTCCATGCGCTGCATGAACACCTGGGCATGACCCAGGATCAGGCCAAGCGCCTGGCGCAGAACAGCCTGGATGCGCGTCTGGTAAAACCGTAAAAACGCTGAAGTTCCAATGTGGGAGCGAGCCTGCTCGCGAAGGCTTCGTGTCAGTCACAGTTTGAGTTGTCTGACACACGCCTTTCGCGAGCAGGCTCGCTCCCACATTTACACCGGTGTCGACTCTGTAAGCTCTTCCAGCGTCTTGCCCCGCGTCTCCATTCCGAACAGCCACACCACCCCCGCCGCAATCGCAAAGCACAGCGCCCCCAGTGCAAACACTCCGCCCTGCCCGGTAATCGGGAACACCAATCCGGTCACCAACGGCCCGAGCAGCGAACCGACACGCCCAATCGCCGAGGCAAAGCCCGAACCTGTGGCGCGCGCCGAAGTCGGGTACAACTCCGGCGTATAGGTGTAAAGCACCGCCCACATGCCGAACAGGAAAAACTGCATCAACAATCCCGAGCCGATCAGCAGCGCGACATTGCCCCCAAACACCGCACTCTGGCCGTAGATGAACGCCATCACCCCGCCGCCCAGCAGCGTGACGATACACACCGGTTTACGCCCCCAGCGTTCCACCAGCCACGCCGCCATCAGAAACCCGGGAATCCCGCCCAGTGAAATCAGCACGGTGTAATACACCGACTGGGTCACGGCGAAACCCGACTGCTGCAACAAGGCACTGAGCCACGACGTCAGCCCGTAAAAACCGAGCAAGGCGAAAAACCACAGGCTCCAGATCATCGTCGTGCGCTGGCGGTATTGCGGCGACCAGATCTGCTGCAGGGCCGAGAAGAAGTTGCCCGGCGGCGTCACTGTCCTTGGCAGGCGCACCGGCTCAGGCAATGTCGCAACGCCAAGAGACGTGCGCACCCGTGCCTCGATGGCGCCGAGGACTTTGTCCGCCGCTGCGTGACGTCCGGCCTGCTCCAGCCAGCGCGGTGATTCGGGAATGAAAAAACGGATCGCCAGCACAAACACCGCCGGTACCGCCAACACCAGGAAGATGTCGCGCCAGCCAATCAATGGCAGCAGGAAGTAAGACAGTACGCCGGCAGCGACAAAACCCAATGGCCAGAAACCGTCCATCAACGCGATGTAGCGACCGCGCCGTTGCGCCGGGATCAGCTCCGAGAGCATCGACTGCGCAATGGGAAACTCCATGCCCATGCCGATCCCCAGCAGGATGCGGAACAGCGTCAGGCTCTCGACCGTTTGTGCGGTCGAACACAGATAACTGGCCACGCCCCATAGCACGATGCTCCACTGAAACACCGGTTTGCGTCCGAAGCGGTCGGCGAGCATGCCCGACAGCGATGCCCCCAGCACCATCCCGAAAAAACTCGAACTGGCGAGCAGGCCGGCTTGTGCACTGCTCAGGCCAAACTCGCTTTTGATCGAGCCGAGCAGGAACGTCATCATGGCCAGGTCCATGGAATCGAAAAAGAACGCCAAGGCGATGATGATGAAAATGACCCGGTGATAACCGCTGAGCGGCAGCCGTTCCAGGCGTTCTGCCGCGCTGAAGTTTCGCGTATCCATACCTCATCCCCCATCCACGAAGTGTGCGGACCGAGTGTGCGCGATAACGCCTCAACGCTTTTTCTGGATACGACCTGTTCGCAGTCACAGGCGACGCAAGCCACGAAGTATTGATCGGCGAACGCTCTATTACGCCAGTTCCAGCTCGACTTCCTTGGCGAAACAGTGGATTTCCCGCTGTCCGGCCGGCGTGACTTGCAATGCGCGAGAATCCTTGGGCAGCACCAGCCAGCCGGACTGCATGAACAATTGCAGCAACGCGGCGCCCAGTGAACCGCCCAGATGCGGACGGCGTTCGCTCCAGTCCGGACAGGCACACGCCACCTGGGCCTTGCGATGAGCCAGGGCCTGAATGAACACCCCGCGATTCGCCAGCTGCGTCGAGCCTTTGAGCGTCACCACGACCCGCTGCTCGATCTGTTCGATCCAACCGGCATCAAGCAAACGCTGGTACAGATCGGCGGCCAGCGTGCCGCCCAAATGATCATCGCAAAAGCGCGCACGCAGCAGCGAGGACGGCGCGGTTCGTGGATTGTTGATCGGCGTCGAGCGTTTGAATACGTGAGGGACGTCCCGCGGCGCACTGGCAATCGTGGCACTGGCCAGGGCTTCAATGGCAGCTGCGATTTCCGGAGCCGCCAGACGGAAGAAGCGCTTGCGTCCACGGACCTCGACTTTCAACAGGCCACCCGCGGACAAACGCCCCAGATGCGCACTGGCCGACGACGGCGACAGCCCTGCCAGCAGCGCCAGCTCCTCGGTCTGGCGGGCCGAGCCATCCATCAACGCCCACATCATCGCGCTGCGCTTGGGGTCGGCCAGCAGCGTGGCGATCTGGCTGATGCAAGGTGCATGTTCCATGTATTCACTCCCTGTTGAATCGTATCGTCTACTGCTCGAAGACATCTTGACCAGTAATGTGTCGTCGGCCAAGACGGGTAAAACGCCATGAGCCGGTGCAAGCCAGGTCAGCGCTGCCACACCCGTCGATGGCGTGTTCACAGCGTTTGTATGGCGCAGGCACGGCCCTGGAAAAACCGGCCTGATTCTGCCCTGGCCAGTTGTCGGTGCAGGTTTGAGGCGGTCGCTAGTATAAGCGGGATGCACGCTGCTTCCTGCGCCGTAGCTGACGCGAATGGTGATAGTTCCTGAGTGAAATTTCGCTAATTGCCTGCGACTAATGATCAAGTTTCGGGAAATTGGGAAATTGACTACTCAATTCGACGCATCGGCTGGCGAGCATTTCCCTTAAAAGGTTTACCGGCTTACTCAATTGCGCGCGATGGGCGCACAACAGATTCAGCGGAGCACGCTCGCAGAGAAGCTCCGGCAGCAATACTTTGAGGCGTCCGGCGAGGACATCGGTGCCGACATCGAGCCACGATTTATAAGCAATGCCCGCCCCCGCCACCGCCCACAACCGTACGACGTCGGCGTCATCACTGAAGCGATCACCACTGACCGTCAGACCGACTTCGCGCTTGCCGTCATGAAAACTCCAATGGTCATGCACGCGGCTGCCGAGCATGTACAGCAGGCAATTGTGCTGCGCCAATTGTTCGAGCTGACGCGGCTCGCCGTGGCGCGCCAGGTAGGCCGGCGAGGCGCAGAGCACGCGGCGATTGTCCGGGGCGATGGGCAGGGCCACCAGGCTCGAATCTTCCGGTTCGCCATAGCGCAGGGCGATGTCCACTGGCTGGCGGAACAGGTCGGCGATACGGTCACCGAGCAACAGGCGCACGGTCAGCTTCGGGTGCTCGCGCTGAAACTCGTCGAGCCACGGCAACAGCAGGTTGCGCCCGAAATCCGAAGGCGCCGATAACTGCAGGATGCCGCTGACCTGATCCTGCGCGCTGGAGAGAAAGCGCCGGCCCTCGTCCAGCGAACCGAGCGCGGCCCGGGCATATTCGAGAAAGCCTTCGCCCTCGGCGGTCAGGCGCAGGCTGCGGGTCGAACGCGCCAGCAAGCGCACGCCCAGTTGCTGTTCGATACGCTTGAGCGCGGCGCTGGCCACCGCGGCAGACATGTCCATCACCCGCGCGGCTGCCGACAGACTGCCCAGGTCCGCAGCGCGAACGAACAACTGTAAATCGTCGAAACGCAGCATTCTCAGCCTCGATTATCAAAATAAAATTGAAAGAGACTGCTCTTTTAGCCGGTTTTATCGCGCCGAGAAATAGCCAATGATTGGCCCAAGCCCATTTATCCCGCGACTGGAGCCAAACATGTCCCAAGCATTCACCGCCATCGCCACCCTGATCGCTAAACCCGGTCAGCAGGACACCCTCGAAAACGCTCTGCGCGCACTGGTTGAGCCGAGCCGCGCCGAGGAAGGCTGCGGCCAGTACGACCTGCACCGCGACCTCGCCGACCCGCTGACTTTCTATGTGATCGAACACTGGGCCAGCGAAGAAATCCTCCAGGCGCACAACGCCAGCGCGCACTTCCAGAATTTCCAGGCCACAGCCGGCCACTGTATCGAACACTTCCAATTGAAACGCCTGGGCAGCATCGCCTGAGCCCTTCTTCTATTACCGCTACGGAGCAAGTCATGAAAGCCATCGCCTATTACGCTTCCCTGCCGATCAGCGACGAAAAGTCCCTGCAAGACATCGAACTGCCGGAGCCGGTTGCCGGCCCGCGCGACCTGTTGGTGGAAGTCAAAGCCATCTCGGTCAACCCGGTCGACACCAAGGTGCGGCAGAACGTGGCGCCGGAAAACGGCGCGGCAAAAGTGCTGGGCTGGGACGTCGCCGGCGTGGTCAAAGCCGTCGGCAGTGAAGTGACGCTGTTCAAGGCCGGCGACAAGGTGTTCTACGCCGGTTCCATCGCCCGTGCCGGTGGCAACAGCGAACTGCACGTGGTGGATGAGCGGATTGTCGGCCACATGCCCAAGTCCCTGGGTTTCGCCGAAGCCGCTGCCCTGCCGCTGACCGCGATCACCGCGTGGGAATTGCTGTTCGAACGCCTGCAGATCCGTGAGGGCAAGACCGATGAAGGTCAAAGCCTGCTGATCGTCGGCGCCGCTGGCGGCGTCGGTTCGATCCTCACCCAACTGGCCCGCCAGTTGACCGGCCTGAAGGTGATCGGCACCGCGTCCCGCGCACAGACGCGCGACTGGGTGACTGAGCTGGGCGCCGATCTGGTGATCGATCACAGCCAGCCGTTGAGCGAAGAGCTAAAGCGCGCCGGCATCGATCACGTGAGCCACGTCGCCAGCCTGACCCAGACCGATCTGCACCTCGATCAACTGGTCGAGGCCTTGGCGCCGCAAGGCAAACTGGCGCTGATCGACGATCCTAAGTCACTGGACGTGAGCAAACTCAAGCGCAAGAGCCTGTCGCTGCACTGGGAATTCATGTACACCCGCTCGCTGTTCGAAACCCCGGACATGATCGAGCAGCACAAACTGCTCAACCGCGTGGCCGAGCTGATTGATGCGGGGACCTTGAAGACTACGGTGGGCGAGCATTTCGGCACGATCAATGCGGCGAACCTGCGACGCGCGCACGAGTTGCTGGAAAGCGGCAAAGCCAAGGGCAAAATTGTTTTAGAAAGTTTCTGAGAATCCGAAGGCCGCAATCAGCGCCAGACCCGTTAAGGGCTGGCGCTGTTTCTTGCCGTCAGTCAGATGCTTCTCCGTTGTCACAAATGCGATCGTATTCAGGTCTACACTCGAAACCTCTGCGATGCATCTTTTACACAAGGGAGGTCAGCAATGAAGATCCTGATAAAAGAAGTGGCAAAGTCTCAATGGCAAGTTCGTCTGGACCAGCACGCCGTGACCTTTCGCAGTGAAGCCGAGGCGCTCGCCTTCACCCGCACCCTCGAAGCGCGCCTGCACGCGCCCCATCAGATTCCCCAGCCCGGACAACAACGCGCCGTCGGCTGAGGTTCAGGCTTCGGCCTGTGCTTGCGCCAGTGTCCGGGCATTCTGCAAACGCCGGGTGTACATCGCAATGCTCACCACCAGCAGTCCGCACAGGCTGATGACCATGGCCATCGGCATGGCGCTGCCATCGTGCAGGACACCCACCAGCGAGGCCGCGCCGGAGGCCACGCTGAATTGCAGGCAGCCCATCAGCGCCGAGGCACTCCCGGCGCGCGCGCCCTGGCCGTTCATCGCGCATGCCGCAGCATTGGGCAGGATGCAGCCGAGGCTGGCAATGCACACGAACAACGGAATCAACAGCGGCCACAATGCTTCGGTGTGCATCGCGCTGACCGCGAGCAGCGAAACGCCGGCCAACAGGTATACCCACACCGCTCGCGCCAGCAGGAAGGACGGACCGCGCTTGGCCAACAGCCGCGCGTTGACCTGAGCCACCAGAATGAAACCCGCTGCATTGGTGCCGAACAGCCAGCCGAAATGCTCGGCGGGTACGCCGTACAGTTTGATGAAGACAAATGGTGAACCGGCGATGTAGGAAAACATCCCGGCGACCGCGATACCGCCGGTCAGTGCGTGGCCGAGAAACACCCGGTCACCGAACAACCGGCCGTATTGACGCAACGCACCGGACAGCGGCTGGCGCGGCACGTAGGCCGGCAGGCTTTCCGGTAACCCCAGCGCCACAGCGAGGCCGGCCAGTGCACTAAAGCCAGTCAGCACGAGGAAGATCGACTGCCAGCCCGTGGTGTTGACCAGCAGACCGCCGAGCAATGGTGCGAGGATTGGCGCCAAACCCATCACCAGCATCAACTGCGAGAAGACTTTCGCCGAACCAACGGCATCGCATTTGTCGCTGACCACCGCCCGGGAAATCACCATCCCCGCGCAGCCGCCCAAGGCCTGGACGAAGCGGGCCCCGATCAGCCATTGCAGATTCGGCGCATAGGCGCAGGCCAACGAGGCCAGCGTGAACAGGCCGACACCGACCAGCAGCGGCAGGCGCCGACCAAACCGGTCGGCCACCGGGCCATACAACAACTGCCCGATCGACAGACCGGCGAAATACGCTGCCAGTGTCAGCTGGACGTGCTTTTCATCGGTGCCAAAGGCCAGCGCCATTGACGGGAACGCCGGCAGATAGAAGTCGATCGCCAGCGGACCGAAGGCGCTCAAGGCACCGAGAATCAGAATGGTACGGAAGTTCATCAGGCATCCAGGTTGGATTGGAGTCGGCAGCCCGACAGTCTAGCCGCGCTGAGACACCTTGAACATTCCGATAGCTCGCTAACTATTAAAAATCAGGTGATTTACACCTGACCTGTGGCGAGGGAGCTGGCTCCCGCTGGACTGCGCAGCAGGCCCAGTGTTTTCAATTGGAAAAAAAGGGCCGCTTCGCGACCCGGCGGGAGCAAGCTCCCTCGCCACAGGGGATTCATCGTCATCCGGCGAGTTTTACCGGGTAGCCCTCTTCGCTGATGACGTCAATCACCTGCTCGGGGCTGAGCGAACTCTCGACGCCGACTTCTTTGGCTGCCAGATCGACCCGCACGCTGGCTGCCGGATCTTTCGCCTGCACGGCGTTGGTGATGGCTTTGACACAGTGGCCGCAGGACATGCCTTGAACGCTGAACACTTGCATGGAGGGACTCCTTTGAATGAGGTTGCCGGCAGTGTCGAGCTTGCCACCATGGCAAGGTCAAGTTCTGCGTAAAACTGCCGGGCTGGCAATCGGCGCTGCGCTCAGCCAAGCTGCGTGCATCAATGACTCAAATTCAGGAGATTCAGCCATGCGCTGGTCAGCTTTCAGCCTGTTTGGCTTGCTCAGCCTCTTTGCCGCCCTGCCTCAGGCCAATGCGACCGGCGAAGACTATGCGGTTCTGATCATCTCGCGCGAGCGCCTGGAAGTGCCGACTTCCTGCGAGATTGGCGTTTACGTCAATGATCAACTCGCTGGGCGTCTGCTGCAGGAACAGACGACTTCCTTTAACCTGCCCCACGGCACGCTGTCCATTCGTCTGAAACAATTGCCTGGCCAGGTGCCGGGTTGCCAGGCAGGCATGCTCGCGCCGCCCGCGCAGCAGATCTCGCTCAAGGCCGGCGATGTGCTCAAGTACCGGATCGCGGCCAACGCCAAAGGGCTGTACCTGCGACCTGCCGCCCTCGAATATTGAGTCAACGAAAAAGATCGCAGCCTTCGGTAGCTCCTGCATTGGAATGCAATCCACCTGTAGGAGCTACCGAAGGCTGCGATCTTTTGCTTTTCAGATTGGCGCTTGACCTTGCCCGCATGGCAAGGTTGATCCTTGTAGACATCTTCTACAGGGAGTAAGACCGATGTCCGATTCCATCACTTTCGATCTGCCGATTGCCGGCATGACCTGCGCCAGTTGCGCCGGGCGTGTCGAGCGGGCGTTGCGCAACGTCAGCGGCGCCAGTGGCGTCAGCGTCAATCTCGCCACCGAACAGGCCCGCGTCCAGGCACCCGGTGACCGTTTGCCGGCGTTGATGGAGGCGGTTGAACGCGCCGGTTACAGCGTCCCCCAACAAACCGTGGAACTGAGCATCGACGGCATGACCTGCGCCTCGTGCGTCGGTCGCGTCGAGCGCGCCCTGAACAAAGTCCCCGGGGTGAGGAGCGTCAGCGTCAACCTCGCCAACGAACGCGCCCACCTCGAACTGCTCGGTCAGATCGATCCGCAATTGCTGCTCGACGCCGTGAGCAAGGCCGGTTACTCGGCCAGCGTCTGGCAAGCCGAACATCCTGCAACTGATAACCAGCAACAGCGCCTGCAACATGAACGCTGGGCGCTGATCTGCGCCATCGCTCTGGCCTTGCCGCTGGTGCTGCCGATGCTGCTGCAACCATTCGGCATTCACTGGATGCTTCCGGCCTGGGCGCAATTTGCCCTTGCCACGCCGGTGCAATTCATTTTCGGCGCGCGATTTTATGTGGCCGCGTGGAAAGCCGTGCGTGCCGGCGCCGGCAACATGGACTTGCTGGTCGCCCTCGGCACCAGCGCCGGATATGGCCTGAGCCTGTACGAATGGGCCACCGCCGCCGGGCGCATGCCGCATCTGTATTTCGAAGCCTCAGCCGTGGTGATCGCCCTGGTGCTGCTCGGCAAATATCTGGAAAGCCGCGCCAAGCGCCAGACCGCCAGCGCCATCCGTGCCCTCGAAGCCTTGCGCCCGGAACGGGCGATTCAAGTCATCGATGGTCGCGAACAAGACGTCCCGATCAGCGCCCTGCGCCTTAATGATCAGGTGCTGGTCAAACCTGGCGAACGCTTCCCGGTGGACGGCGAAGTGCTCGAAGGCCAGAGCCACGCCGATGAAGCCTTGATCAGCGGGGAAAGCCTGCCGGTGCCGAAACAGCCGGGCGATCAGGTCACTGGCGGTGCGATCAACGGTGAAGGTCGCCTGCTGGTGCGCACCACCGCTCTCGGCGCTGAAAGCGTACTGGCGCGGATCATCCGTCTGGTCGAGGACGCCCAAGCGGCGAAAGCGCCGATCCAGAAACTGGTGGATAAAGTCAGCCAGGTGTTCGTGCCCACCGTGTTGCTGATTGCCCTCGTCACGTTGATTGGCTGGTGGCTGTACGGCGCGCCCATGGAAACCGCGTTGATCAACGCTGTCGCCGTGCTGGTGATCGCCTGCCCGTGCGCCCTCGGTCTCGCCACCCCGACGGCGATCATGGCCGGCACCGGCGTGGCTGCGCGTCACGGCATTCTGATCAAGGACGCCGAAGCGCTGGAGCGAGCCCATGAGGTCGACAACGTGGTCTTCGACAAGACCGGCACGCTGACGTCCGGTACGCCGCGCATCGCCCATTTCAGTGCGCTGGATAGCGATGAAAATACCCTGCTGACACTGGCCGGCGCCCTGCAACGCGGCAGCGAGCATCCGCTGGCCAAAGCCGTGCTGGACGCGGCCGCCGAGCGCGGGCTGAGCGTGCCCGATGTCAGCGACAGCCAGTCCCTGACCGGGCGCGGCATCGCCGGCCATCTTGACGGGCGGCGCCTGGCGCTGGGCAACCAGCGCTTGCTGGAGGAAAACGGCCTCAACGCGGGTGATCTCGCCGGGTCCGCCCGGGCCTGGGAAGAGGAAGGCCGGACCCTGTCGTGGCTGATCGAACAAAGCCCGCAGCCACGGGTGCTCGGGTTGTTCGCCTTCGGTGACACACTCAAGGCCGGCGCACTGCAAGCGGTGCAACAACTGGCCGCCCGGCGTATCCACAGCCATCTGCTGACCGGCGACAACCGCGGCAGCGCGAAAGTCGTCGCCGAGGCTTTGGGCATCGAGAACGTGCACGCCGAAGTGCTGCCCGCCGACAAAGCCGCCACCGTCGCCGAACTGAAGAAAACCGGCGTGGTGGCAATGGTCGGCGACGGCATCAACGACGCCCCCGCACTGGCCGCTGCCGACATCGGTATCGCCATGGGCGGCGGCACCGACGTGGCCATGCACGCGGCCGGCATTACTTTGATGCGCGGCGATCCACGACTGGTGCCCGCCGCGCTGGAGATCAGCCGCAAGACCTACGCGAAGATCCGCCAGAATCTGTTCTGGGCCTTCGTCTACAACCTGATCGGCATTCCGCTGGCGGCGTTCGGTTTTCTCAACCCGGTGCTGGCCGGCGCGGCAATGGCACTGTCGAGCGTCAGCGTGGTGAGCAATGCGCTACTGTTGAAAACCTGGAAACCGAAGGATCTGGAGGAGCACCGATGAACATCGGCCAAGCGGCCCGGCACAGTGGCCTGAGCGCAAAGATGATCCGCTATTACGAGTCGATCGGCCTGCTCAAGGCCGCCCATCGCACCGACAGCGGCTACCGTGTCTACAGCGATGATGACCTGCACACGCTGGCGTTCATCAAGCGGTCGCGGGACCTGGGATTTTCTCTGGAAGAAGTCGGCAAGCTGCTGACCTTGTGGCAGGATCGCCAGCGCGCCAGCGCCGATGTGAAAGCCCTGGCACGGCAGCATATTGACGAGCTGAATCAGAAGATCCGCGAACTCGGCGAGTTGCGCGACACCCTGCAGGACCTGGTCGAGCACTGTCATGGCGACCATCGCCCCGACTGCCCGATCCTCAAGGAACTGGCGTCGGGCTGCTGCGCGCAACCCGCCCGCGCCTGAGCGCCAACAGCTTAACGGTCAACAACGTACCAAGCGGGATGCCGTGGAACAGCAGCACCACGGCACCCGGCGTCCACCAGCCGTAGAACGGCGCGGCGATCAACATGCCGACACCGAACCCGGTCATTTGCAGCAAGGTCAGGAAGCTGAAAACCGGCAAGCGCAAATGCTCCGGTTCGCGTTGCAGGCGCGACATCAGGCCGACCTCGGAAATACCGTCACCCAACCCCGCTGGCAGGGAAAACAGCAGCAGCCCGAGAAGGCTGTGCTGCTGGAACATCAGGATAAAACCGCAGGACATCAACGCCACGCCGAAGAAATACCGTCGCTCCAGATCACGGTTATCCGTGCCTTTGAGGCGACTGGCAATCCGCGCACCCAGCAGTTTGCCGCTGGCCCACACCGCCAGCATCAGGCCGAGCGTGGTGCTGGCCGAATCGGGTGTCAGCAGTCTGGAGATGATCGGGAAGCCGACGTTGTGCGCGGCACTGCCCAAGGTGTCGGCCATGGTCACGGCGAGCATCGCCGCAATCACCGGAGCGCTGCGCAGGCCTTGTTTCAGGGCTGACCACTCGCCGCGTTCGTTGGTCGATTGTTCGCTGACGTCTGCAGCGGCGAAGCGCAACGGCGCAATCAACAGCGCCGCCAACAAGTAGGTCAGTGCGTTGAGCGCGAATACCGTTTCAAAACCGAACGCCGCCACCAGCAAACCGGACACCAGGCTGCCACCAACCATTGCCGCCGATGAAGCCGACGTGAGCCAGGCATTGGTTTTCAGTAGCTGCGCGGCTTCGATCAGCCTCGGCAATTGACTGTTGAGGCCGATGGCGAACATCGAGTTACCAAAGCCCAGGCCGAACGCGATTACCGGCAACAGCAACGCCTGCTGGCTCACCGGCAGGATCAACAGTAGACCGAGCAGCGCCGCGCGCAGCAGGTCGAAGGCAATCAACGGCATCCGGCCGTTCCAGCGCCGATAGAACCGCGTGCCAATCAGACTGGCAAAAATCCCTCCGCCAACCCGACTGGCGAGAAACACTCCGACGCTCATGGCGCTGTTGCTCAGCAGGTAGACGTACGTCGCCAGCGCGACCATGTTGAGGAAAGCGCCGAAGTCGGAGATCAAACGGGCGCTGATGATGAGGCGGGCGTTCACATTCAATCCTTGAGTGTGCGAGGGGCGACAAGATTCCCACACACATTCCAGGAACACCACAAATCCCTGTGGGAGCGGGCTTGCCCGCGAAGGCGGTGTGTCAGCCAACAAGGATGGCGGCTGATACGGCCCCTTCGCGAGCAAGCCCGCTCCCACAGGGGATCTGCGGTGGTTCTGGAAATGCGGCAGGCACAAAAAAACCCGGCCGAAGCCGGGTTTCTGTTCATGCGCTTACTGCATCCACGGTGGTGGCGGTGGTTCGTCGGACTTGCCTTTGGGCGCATCGTCGGCGGCACGGATCGCCTGCTTGCGCTCTTCATCCAGACGCGCCGCTTCGATCTCGCGCAACACTCCGCCAACGTCGGCCAGGTCTTCAGGATCGTCGAACTCGCCGGTCAGCACACTGTTGGGGTGCAAGGTGCCGGCTTCGTACAGCGCCCACATTTCTTTCGCATAACGGGTTTTCTTCAGCTCCGGGGCAAAGCGCCCGAAGTACGAAGCCATGTTGCCCACATCACGCTCCAGCATGCTGAACGCGTGGTTGTTACCGGCGGCATCCACCGCCTGCGGCAGGTCGATGATCACAGGACCTGTCGGGGTCAGCAGCACGTTGAACTCCGAGAGGTCACCGTGCACCAGACCGGTACACAACATCAGCACGATCTGCGAGATCAGGAACGCGTGATATTCGCGGGCCTGATCCGGCTCCAGCACCACGTCATTCAGACGCGGCGCGGCATCACCGTATTCGTCGGCCACCAGCTCCATCAGCAGCACGCCATCGAGGAAATCATACGGCTTGGGCACTCGAACGCCAGCTCCGGCCAAGCGGAACAGCGCCGCGACTTCGGCGTTCTGCCAGGCGTCCTCGGTCTCCTTGCGACCGAATTTAGAACCCTTGGCCATCGCCCGCGCCTGCCGGCTGTTACGCACCTTGCGCCCTTCCTGATACTCGGCTGCCTGGCGGAAACTGCGTTTGTTCGCCTCCTTGTAGACCTTCGCGCAACGTAACTGGTTACCGCAGCGCACCACATAAACAGCTGCTTCTTTACCACTCATGAGTGGGCGCAGCACTTCGTCGACCAGACCGTCTTCGATCAGGGGTTCAATGCGTTTTGGAGTCTTCATCAGCTTTTATTGTGGGTCCTTTATTACCAAACACGCGAATGTCACTCGTTATACGGCAATCCTCGCGCTACGGGGAGGGGTTGCCGACCTGTGAACCCTGTGGATGCACACACTGTGCCGAAATAATCGACCGCTGCCGATCATAGCCGAGCCCACCGGACTTGTAGTGATCGGGCGTCGAGGGCATTTGCGACAGAATCTGACATCGCCTGCATTTCCCCCGGGGAATTGCGCTCAGCGTTCGATGATTGCGGTGACACCCTGGCCCCCGGCAGCGCAGATCGAGATCAGTCCTCTGCCTTTGCCCGCCGCATCCAGCAATTTCGCCAGATTGGCGACAATCCGCCCGCCCGTCGCGGCAAACGGATGCCCCGCCGCCAGCGAGCTGCCTTTGACATTCAAGCGGATGCGATCGATCGAACCGAGCGGCGCATCCAGTCCAAGACGGGTCTTGCAGTATTCGGGGTCTTCCCAGGCCTTGAGCGTGCACAGCACCTGCGCGGCGAACGCTTCGTGAATTTCGTAGTAGTCGAAGTCCTGCAAGGTCAGGCCATTGCGCGCCAGCAGACGCGGCACCGCATACACCGGCGCCATTAACAGCCCTTCGGCGCCGTTGACGAAATCCACGGCCGCCGCTTCACCGTCACGCAGATAGGCAAGGATCGGCAAACCACGCTCTTTCGCCCATTCTTCACTGCCCAGCAGCACCACCGAGGCACCGTCGGTGAGCGGCGTGGAGTTGCCCGCCGTCAGCGTCCCCTTCGCGCTTTTTTCGAAGGCCGGTTTGAGCGTGGCGAGTTTTTCCAGGGTCAGGTCCGGGCGCAGGTTGTTGTCGCGGGTCAGGCCGAGAAACGGCGTCATCAGGTCGTTGTGCCAGCCTTCGCTGTAGGACGCGGCGAGTTTGTGATGGCTTTCGAGGGCCAGTTGATCCTGCTCTTCACGAGGAATGTTCCAGGTCTGCGCCATCAGTTCGCAGTGCTGGCCCATCGACAGGCCGGTGCGTGGCTCGCCATTACGCGGAAATTCCGGAATCAGGTGCCGTGGGCGCAGTTGCAGCAAGGTTTTCAGTTTGTCGCCGGTGGTCTTGGCGCGGTTGGCCTGCAAGAGGATTTTGCGCAAGCCTTCGCTGACGCTGATCGGCGCGTCCGACGTGGTATCGACGCCGCCAGCGATGCCGCAATCGATCTGGCCGAGGGCGATTTTGTTCGCCACCAGCAGCGCCGCCTCCAGCCCGGTGCCGCAGGCTTGCTGGATGTCATAGGCCGGGGTGGCCGGTGACAGCCGCGAGCCGAGCACACATTCGCGAGTCAGATTCATATCCCGTGACAATTTAAGCACCGCACCGGCCACCACTTCGCCAATGCGCTGGCCGTGCAGGTTGTAGCGTTCGATCAGGCCTTCAAGCGCGGCAGTGAGCATCACCTGATTGCTGGCGGTGGCGTACGGCCCGTTGGAGCGGGCGAAAGGAATACGGTTACCACCGATGATGGCGACGCGGCGCAGCTGACTCATGAAAAGCTCCTTGTTGATCCGAATTCATGGAAATCCCTGTGGGAGCTGGCTTGCCAGCGATAGGGCCGGCACCTCCAGCATTTCCAGTGGCTGACACTCCGCCATCGCTGGCAAGCCAGCTCCCACAGGGACGGTGGTCTACTCTGCTGTTCTAGCGTAGGCCTTATTGCGTGGATCGAACGATTGATTGCCGTTGGTAGTCCACACTTTGAACCCCAACTTTTGGAGAGCGTTCCATGTCTGACCGCTATATCGACTTCGCCAACTCATCCATCGGCCACCGTCTGGTCGGGGCGTTGGGCCTGCCGTCGCCGGTGCGGCTGGAACGCTGGCAAGCCGGGCGCCTGCGTCCGGTAGACGGCGCGCTGCTGATCGGCGGCGGGCCGCTGGCCGAGCGGGTCATTGCATTCGCCAACCGCCTGACCGATGCGATCTACAGCTACGGCACCGAACCGTCGCTGGCCACCGCGTGGATTCCCGGGCACGGGCCGAAGCTCAAGGCCGTGGTGTTCGACGCCAGCGATCTGCAGCACACCGACCAGCTCAAACAGCTGCGTGAATTCTTCCAGCCGCTGATGAAAAACCTCGACCACAGTGCGCACCTGGTGATTCTCGGCCGCGCTCCGGAAACCCTGCGCGATCCCTTTGCCTCCAGCGCACAACGGGCACTTGAAGGTTTCTCGCGCTCGCTGGCCAAGGAGCTGCGCAGCGGCGGTACGCTGCAACTGATTTATGTCGGTGAGGGCGCCGAAGAGCAACTGGAAGGCCCGCTGCGGTTTTTCCTCTCGCCGAAAAGTGCCTTCATCTCCGGGCAGGTGATTCGCCTGACCGTGTGCGCCACGCACGTCACAGACTGGACCCGGCCATTGGCCGGACGCAAGGCGTTGGTCACCGGGGCAGCTCGCGGGATCGGCGCATCCATCGCCGAAACCCTGGCCCGCGATGGCGCCGAGGTGATTCTGCTCGACGTGCCGCCGGCCAAGACCGATCTGGAAGCCCTCGCCGCACGGCTAGGCGGCCGCGCTATCACCCTCGACATTTGCGCTGAAGACGCCGCTGCGCAATTGATCGAACAACTGCCGGACGGTCTCGACATTCTGGTGCACAACGCCGGGATCACCCGCGACAAGACCCTGGCCAACATGACCCCGGAATTCTGGGATGCGGTGCTGGCGGTCAACCTCAATGCGCCGCAGGTGCTGACCAAGGCCCTGCTCGACAGCGGCAACTTGCACGACAACGCGCGGGTCATTCTGCTGGCGTCGATCAGCGGCATCGCCGGCAATCGCGGACAGACCAACTACGCCGCGAGCAAGGCCGGCCTGATCGGCCTGGCCCAGGCCTGGGCGCCGACACTGCTTGAACGCGGCATCAGCATCAACGCCGTGGCCCCGGGCTTCATCGAAACCCAGATGACCGCGCACATTCCGTTCGGCCTGCGTGAGGCCGGGCGACGCATGAGTTCGTTGGGCCAGGGCGGTTTGCCGCAAGACGTCGCCGAAGCCGTCGCGTGGCTGGCCCAACCGGGCACTGGCGCGTTCACTGGACAGGCGCTGCGGGTCTGTGGACAAAGTGTTCTGGGGGCGTAGACATGAGCATTGAATGGCACACCCTCGACCGCGAACCGAGCCTGCCCGGCCTGTATGCGCGGGCCGCGACCCGACGCAAGATCACCGGCACCCGACTGCCCGACAGCGGCTTGCGCTGCTGGATCGATGTCGACGGCCAGAAGCTGGCGGCCTATCGCAAGGTCTGCGGCTTTGCCGATGACGGCCTGCTGCCGCCGACTTATCCACACATCCTCGCGTTCGCCCTGCAAATGCAATTGCTCACGCAGAAGGATTTTCCGTTCCCGCTGCTGGGGTTGATTCATCTGAGCAACCGCATCCGTGTATTGCGGCCGATGGGCGGAATCAGTCGCGCACAAGTCAGCGTCTGCGTGCACAACCTGCAGCCACATCCCAAAGGGGCAACCTTCGATATGTTGACCACCCTCGATGATCAACTCGGGCCGCTGTGGGAAGCCGAAAGCCAGATGCTTTGTCGTGGCGTGAAACTCGACGGCGAACCGGTCGAACAACAGTGGGAACCTGCGCAGGCCCTGACCCAGGTGGCGCAGTGGAAAGCGCCGGCCGATATCGGTCGGCAGTACGCCAAGGTCTCGGGCGACTACAACCCGATTCACCTGAGCGCCGCCAGTGCCAGGCTGTTCGGTTTTCCCACGGCGATTGCTCACGGCTTGTGGAACAAGGCACGAACCCTTGCGGCACTGGCCGATCACTTGCCAAAGGCCAACCTGGAAATCGTCGTGCACTTTCGCAAACCGGTGCGTTTGCCCAGCGAGGTTTCGTTGCTGGCGAGTGCGGCAGGGTCGAGTGGCGAATTACGCCTGATCGGTGCTGGCGATCTGGAGCATATGGTTGGTCAGTGGCAACCGGTTGCCTGATTCCACCCCGGGCAAGCCTGTAAATTGTGTATATATCACTTAAGTTTTTCCGCCCTTCAAGCGGCGCCTGAAAAACTCCCAGCCTTGATTTTCAAGGCTTTTTTTTGCGCGTTTATATCCTGGGTATTAGTCCTTAGGCACTGCGCGGCGCCTTATATATAAAGGCGTTAATACCAACTTGAGAATGGCGGTAACCCGCGACGCGATCGAGATTGACACCACGGACGAGGCATCACCGGCGACAGACGGGTGAGCCATCGAAAACGACGAATGTTGTTACAGGTGCAAGGAATCTCAATCATGAAAACTCAAGTGTGGTGCAAATCGGCAACAGCTCTGGCATTGATCCTCTCCCTTGGCCTCGCGGGCTGCAGCAGCGGCGGTGGCGGCCATCACAGCAGTTCCGGCAGTTCGTCCCCAGACAGCGCGGCAGCAGGCGCGGGTGGCAGTGGTGGCACGAGCGGTACGGGAGGTACCGGTGGTTCGGATACCGGGACCGGTGGAACCGCAGGCACCGGCGGAACGGGAGGAACCGGTGGGACTGATACCGCCGGCACTGGTGGTACAGGCGGTACCGGTGGAACTGGCGGCACCGGCACCGGTGGCACCGGTGGCACTGGAGGAACCGGGGGTACCGGCGGCACTGGCGGCACTGGCGGCACCGGCGGAACAGGTGGAACTGACCCGACCGGCCCGACCACCCCGACGACTAACCCGCTGGTGACCACCACCCTGTTACAGGATGTCGGTAAAACGGTCAGCGGCGTTGGCGATGGCGTCGGTACGGTTGGTGACTCGCTGAGCACTGTTCCGGTGGTCGGTGGCGTCGTGCAAAGCGCAGCGAATACCGCCGGCAATGTCGTCAGCACCCTGGGTGATGGCGTGACCAACGGCATTGGCAAATTGGGCAAGGTCGACAATGGTCTGGGCGTTACCGCGTCATCGGTCGGCGGAGTGGTCGCCGATGTCGGCGACGGCGTCTCGGACCTGAGCGGCAAGCTGTCGACCGCTACCGGCAGTGTCCCGGTAGTCGGCGGCGTGGTCACCAAAGTTGCACCGGTACTCGACGGTGTCGGTGAGAAAGTCACCATGCTCGGCGACACCCTGAGCCTGGCTACTACCACCGGACCGCTAGGTTCGGTGACCAAAAATGTCGGTAACAGCCTTGTCCCGGTCATCGCGATGGTTGAAAGCACCACCGACAAAGTGGGCAGCGCGACCGGACTCGGTGCTCCGCTCAACGGTGTCATCGGCCAAGTGGGTGGTGCAGTGAAAGGGTTGGGCGGTCAAGTCACCGGGGCCGGTAACGGTAACGCACTGACCAGCACGGTCGGCGGCGCGCTGAGCAACGTCGGCACCACAGTCGCCAAGGCCGGCGGGCTGGTGGACAATGGCACCGGCTCTGGTGGTGGATTGGGCGGCGGCCTCGGCGGCACCGGCCTGCTGCAAACCGTAGGCGGTGCCGTGGTTAACGTCGGTGCCGGTTTGAACGCCGGCAACACCAACGGCGCAGTCAGCGCCGCGGGCGTCACCACCGCGTCCGTGGGCAACACCATCGCCTCGGTCAACACTGTTCTCGGCGGATCGGGCACGCCGATCACCGCCACCACCTCGCCGCTCGCGACAGTGGGAGCCACTGTGGGTGCAGGGCTGAATCCGGTCACAAGCGCCGTGACCAGCGTGACCCAACAAGTCGGAGCCACGACAGGTCTGGGCGCACCGGTCGCAGGCCTCACCGGCCAGGTCGGCGGCGCTGTCAGCAGCATCGGCACCACCATTGCAGCCACCAATAACCCGGTTACAACCGCCGTCGGCGGCGTGGTCAACAATGTTGGCGCCACTGTCGCCTCGGTCGGCGGCCTGCTTAACGGAGGTACCAGCGGCACTACCGGTGGAGTCGGCGGCGTCGTATCCACAGTTGGCGGCCTGCTCAATGGCGGCACTGCCACTACCGCCACTACCGCCACTGGCGGCACCGCAACCGGTGGCCTGGGCGGTGTACTCGGTGGCCTGACCGGCACCCTTGGAGGCACCAAACGCTAAATTGCACCTGGCCGATTCGACGGCCTCACCTACAGCGCCTACGCTTGGTTGAGGGCGGAAGATTCCCACGAGTCTTCCGCTTTTTTCTTAGGAAAAATTCAGCCCAGCGCTGTGATCTGACCATGGAGTGTCCTATGCGCGTAATGGCATCCCTGCTGTTCCTCAGTCTCAGTTCCGCCGCCCTCGCCGACACCCTGCCCAGTTTTCTCAACAGCAACGAAACCACGCGTAACCTGCCCGTGCCGAACCTGCCGGCCGATGCCTATCGCCCCGCCGCCACGCCCCTGCAAGTACCCGACCCGGGCGCTGCGGCTGCGCAACCGTTGTTGATGGAGACCAGGATCAATCTGAAAACCGTGCAGATCGAAGGCGGCACGATCTACCCGCTCAACGAACTGGCCGAAGTCTACAAACCCCTGATCGGCCACCAGATCAGCCTCGCCGATCTGATCGAAGCCACACGCAACATCACTCGCCGCTATCAGCAGCACGGCTACTTGCTGTCCTATGCGTTCCTGCCGCAACAGCGTTTCGACGATGGCGTGGCGCGGGTCGTGCTAGTGGAGGGTTATGTGCGCGATGTGCAGGTACAAGGCGATGTCGGCCGGGTCAAAGGCCTGCTCGACGAACTGGCAGCCAAAATCCAGGCCGAACGTCCGCTGACCCGCAAGACCTTCGAACGCTACACCACCTTGATGACCCGCATCCCCGGCGTGACCATCCAGGCGCAAGTGCCGCCGCCCGGCACCACCGACGGCGCCACGACGCTGGTGGCCCAGGCCAGCCGCAAACCGTTCACCAGCACCATGAGCACCACCGAAGACAACCGCAATGGCACCCAGGCGTTGCTCGGGGTCAGCAGCAACTCGCAGACCGCCATGGGCGAGCAATTGACCCTCAGCGGGCTGTTTCCGCCGGGGGATGACCACGAGCATTACTACCGACTGGACTACAACCAGTTCCTCAACAGCGAAGGCACGCAATTGAGCCTGTTTGCCTCACGCTACCGGGCCGATCCGGGCACCAATGTGCTCACCAGCGATGGCTTCGAACTCAAGCCGCACAAGGAAGACGACCGTTACTCCATCGGTGTCAGTCACCCGTTCATCGCAGCGGCCAACGAACTGCTCAATGCCGGCGCGCGGCTGTATGCGGTCGATAGCACCAACCGCTACAAGGTGGTTGGCTACCCGTTGAGCATCGAGGAGCGAACTGACGTACGCGCTCTCGCGTTCGAAAGCGACTGGCGCAAGAGCGACGCCCGCCAACTGCGGATTGTCAGTGGCGGCTTGTATCAGGGGCTGGACAGCATGGGCGCCCACAGCAACAACCCGGCGCTGGACCTGAACTTCCTGCGCCTGCGCCTCTCCGGCGTGCAGAGCGACAAGTTCTTCGACAACTGGCAAGGCGTGCTGTCGGCCGCGTTGTACTGGAGCGATGACACCTTGCCCGACAGCGAACGCGCCGTGTTCGGCGGGCAGAATTTCGGCCGTGGTTACCCGGACGATCAGGCGTCGGGGGATAAAGGCTGGGGCGCGGCCTACGAGGTCAACTACAGCTTCAACCGCGACGGCAACTGGGTGCGCATCCTGCAGCCGTATGTGGTGCTGGACCGTTCGAAAACCTGGTTCAACAAGCTCGCGGTACAGAGCAACGATCTGTCATCGGCGGCAGTGGGGCTGCGCTTTGGCGATGCCAAGTACTACAACATTGCATTGGAGGCCGCCAAGCCGATGTCCGATGAGGCGCTGGATACGTTCAATCGGCGGGCGCGCTACAGCATCAGTTTCAGCTATCAGTTGTAGACCACAGCCATTGCGTCAACGCCGCTTTAGCGGCGATGGCGCAATGGATTGAGCCTCGCCAGCAACCTAGTTCTTGGTCTCGATCTTGCCGCCCGCGTCCGGGTCGTAGAAGTCCGGGATCTCATACTTGTACTTCTTCAGCCAGCGCTGCATCGCCTGTTCCCGCTCGGCCGCCGTAGCGGTTTGCGGTTTCGTCGAGGCCGCCTGGTTACGGCTTTGCAGCACCAGCCAGCCTTCGGTTTCCTGTTGCTGCGCCGAGGCCGGGCCGGCGTCGATGGCCTGGGCTGCTAGCGGCAGGCTCAGCAGTATCAGGCAGCT
The DNA here is from genome assembly GCF_002156405.1 of Pseudomonas sp. SCPG-7. Taxonomy (NCBI): domain Bacteria; kingdom Pseudomonadati; phylum Pseudomonadota; class Gammaproteobacteria; order Pseudomonadales; family Pseudomonadaceae; genus Pseudomonas; species Pseudomonas sp. SCPG-7. Next base: position 39,356 of record NZ_MVOO01000015.1, read on the forward strand.
TAGGCGGTGCACGGTGTTCATGGTGATCTCCCGGAATGTCACTTGAGCGTCGACGGTTGTGGGTCAGCCACCACCGCCACTTGATTACCGGCCGCGGTCGGGGCCTTGGCCGGCACCTTGAGTTTTTCCGCACGGGCCCGGGCTTCGGAGAATTGCTCCGGCGTCAGGTGCGCGCGGCTGACGACTTCGGCGGCTTGCTGCCAGTTGTTCTGGTAGAGCAGCAAGGTCACCAGATTCAGCGGAGCCAGTTGATCGTTCTGCTTGAGTTCAATAGCGGTAAGGAATTCGAAGCGCGCGTCCTCAAGACGCAACTGGTTGAGGTAGACCACGCCGAGGTCGTTGCGGATCTTGTCATTGGTTGGCGCCAGACGCACCGCGCGCTGCAGGTGCGCCTGGGCCTGACCGTTATCGCCACGGGCGGCATAGATTTGCCCCAGGCCATGTTCGGCGTCCGCCGTCAGGCACGTGCCGAGCAGGCCGCGATACAGCGGCTCGGCCTCGTTGCGCCCGAGCAAGCGGTAAACCCTGGCCTTGCGCAAGCGCACCTCGACCAGGTTGTCGGGCAGGCTTTGCAGGTTGGCCAGGCTGGCGTGCAGCTTGCCGTCGTTGGCCAGATCATCCGCCAGGTTCAGGGCCAGTTCCTGTTCGGAGTCGAGCTTGCTGCAACTGCTCGGCGCCAGCATTGCCGACCACGGTGCCTGGCCGTCAGTGGCACAGCCACCGAGCATCAACAGACTTGCCACGACAATCAGTGCTTTCATCAAACGCTCTCCATGAGCCCACGTCAGTTTGCAAACGCCCGGGTAATCGCGGTGAACCCCGGGCCGGCCAGTACGATCAGCAAGGCAGGAAACAGAAACAGCATCATCACCACCGACATCTTCGCCGACATTTTCGAGATGTATTCCTGCAGTCGGGTCAGGCGCCGGTCGTCGAGCAATTGTTTGAGCGCCAGCAACGATTTCATCGCCCCGCCGCCCTGCTGAATCAGCTGTTGCAAGATCACGCAGGTGTCGGTGAATTCATCGACGGCGAGCATCACCGAGGCCTTGTTCAGTTCCTGCCCCAACTCCAGTCCCGAATCGACCCTGGCCAGAATCAGGCGCAGTTCGCGGGTCAGTTCCGGCAGCAGTTTCTGTCCTTCGCTGCTGAGCACGCGCAGGGCTTGTTCGACCGCCATGCCCGACTCGAACAGGATGCGCAGCAACGGGATGAACGTGGAGATTTCCACGGCGATGGCTTTCTGTCGACGCCCGGCGGCGTACGCCAGCACTCGCTTGGGCAGCAAATAGCCGGCACCGGTGGCCAGCATGGGCACCAGCCAGCCGTTGGCCGCGTGCGGAAAAAACACTTCCTGCAGAAACAGCGCCAGCCCCAGCGCCAACAGCGGTGTGCCGATCTGGCACGCGGCGTACAGCGAACGCTCACTGGCGCGGCGCCAGCCGAGCCGGCTGAGCAGGGTCTGGGTTTCACTGTCGATGCTCACCGAACGCTGGCCGAACTTGCTGTTGCCCAGCGCTCGCAGCCAGTTGCCGAAACGGTTCTCGCGCACCAGTTGCCCCTGCAACCGCTGGTTGACCTGGCGCACCCGACGCCGCTCCGTCAGCAGGTGATTGACCACCAGCAACAGCGCGCCGAGCAGCAGCATCAGAGCGGCGAGATAGACCATGTCAAACACTCCGCAACATGCGCCACAGCGCCAGGCAGCCGGTCACTTGCAACACCACGGCGATGATCAACATGGTCCGCCCACCGCCGTCGTGCCACATGCCAAGCATGTAACCGGGATTGGTCAGCATGAAGTAGCCCACCAGGATCACCGGCAGCGAACCCAGCACCCAGGCCGTCATACGCGTTTCGCCGGTGAGCGCGCGCAGTTGCCGGGCACCCTGGTCACGCTCGCGGATCAACTTGATCAGGTTCTCCAGCAACTCGCTGGCATTGCCGCCATAGCGATGATTGACCTTCAGGCCGAGGGCGAACATGCGCAATTCGTCCTGTTCATAAAGCTCGGCAAAGTCACTCACCGCATCCGGCAGATTGACGCCCAGTTGCACGTTGCGCTGCACCCGGCCCATGGCTTCTTTCAGCGGATCGTCATTCGACTCGATGCCGCCCATGACCGCGTCACTCAGGGTGCGGCCGGACTTGAGACTGCGCACGGTGTAGTCGAGCAACTGCGGTAACTGCTCGATCATGCGTTTGATCCGCCGGTGGTACCGCCAGGACATGTACAGACGCAGAATCAGCGGCGGTGCCAACAGCATCGTCAGCAGACCGATCCAGCTCGCCAGCAGATACCCGAGGGCAATGGCCACGCCCCACAAGGTCAGCCACAGGCCGAATCGTTCGTTGGGACGGCCCAGCCCCGCGCGCAGGAACATGCGTTCGAACCCGACCCACGCCGGTTTCTGGGCAACGAGTTGTGGCTGCCCTGCCGCAAGGCGATTGAGCACCCGTTCGTTGCCGCTCTTGTGGATGCCGTGCACGAACAGCCAGATCGACAGCCCGAGCAGAATCAGACAAAGCAGGATGAGAATGGCCGGTCCGATCATGATGTGCGTCCCATGCTCTCAGCTCAGGTTCATCTCGTGGCGCAACTTGTCGCCCGCCGGATTGACCGCTTCGCGCAGGAAGCCGAAACCGGTACGCCGATCAAGGCGAAACAAGGTGTTGGTGACGTAGACGTCTTCGCGGATGCCGACCACTTCCACCACCTCGCTGACACAGCGGCGGCCGTCCGGCATGCGGGTCAGCTGGATAATCACGTCGAGGGCGGCGCAGATCATCTGGCGTAGGGTACGCTCGGCGATCGAGCGTCCGGTCAGCCCCACCAGCGTCTCCAGGCGCAGCAGCGCATCCTGCGCATTGTTGGCGTGCACGGTGCTCATCGAGCCGTCGTGGCCGGTGTTCATCGCGGTCAGTACATCGACCACCTCGACCCCACGAATCTCGCCGAGGATGATCCGGTCGGGACGCATGCGCAGGGCGTTGCGGATCAGGTCGCTGGCCTTGACTTCGCCGTGACCCTCGGCATTTGGCGGGCGGGTTTCCAGGCGCACGACGTGCGGGTGGCCAAGCTGCAATTCGGCGACGTCTTCGATGGTCACCAGCCGTTCGTGGGGGTTGATCAATTGGCTGAGGATGTTCAGCAGCGTGGTCTTGCCGGTGCCGGTACCGCCGCTGATGAGCACGTTGCAGCGCTTGCCCACCGCCTCTTGAAGAAACTCGAAAATCGCCAGATCGATGGTCTGCATCGCCATCAGGTCACTGCTTTTGAGCATGTCCTTGCGAAACTTGCGAATCGACAGGCACGGGCCATCGAGAGCGATCGGCGGGATGATCGCGTTGACCCGACTGCCATCCGGCAGGCGTGCATCGACCATCGGCGAGGACTCGTCGAGGCGTCGCCCGAGCGGCGCGAGAATCCGTTGCATGACCCGCTCGACGTGATGCGCATCGATAAAGCGCAGGTCACTTTGATGCAGCACGCCGTCGCGCTCGATGAACACCCGGTGCGGGCCGTTGACCAGAATCTCGGTCACCGACGGATCGCGCAGCAGCACCTCCAGCGGGCCGAAACCGGTGAGTTCGTCGACGATTTCTTCGGCCAGGCGCTCCATCTCGTAGCGGGAAATCGCCAGGTGCAGACGGGCGATGTATTCGGCGACCTTGTCGGTGACAAATTGCGCCAGCAACTGGCGCGAACCTTCCAGCAGGTTTTTCCCCGACTCTTCGATGGCGTCAATGATGTAGCGATGCAGGACCAGTTTCAGGCCTTCGTGATCGGTGTTGCCGGTCGCGCCGTGCTGCACCGCGCCGAACAGTTTTTCCGCGCTCATGAGGTGCCTCGCAAGCGGTCGAACCAGGTGACCTTCGGTTTGGCCAGGCCCTCTGAACGCTTGGCCAGGCGTTCGCCGAGGGTGCGCAGGCTTTGTGTGAGTTTTTCCCGCGGGGCCAGTTCGAACAGGCTGACGCCCTGGTTCTTGGCGTTCAAACGCACTTCGGCGTTGGCTGCCAACACCGCGATCACTTCCAGGTTGAAGGTCTTGCCAAGGGTTTCGGCGTCCGGGGCGACGCTGCTCAAGTAACCGTCCACCAGCAAGCGTGCGTGGTCGAGTTTCATGCCTTTCTCGCGCCACTGGTTGAGCACGGCAAGGTTGCGACGGCAGTTGAGCACGTTCTGATCGGTGTACCAGATCAGCTTGTCGCAATGGCTGACAAACGTGCGCAAGGCTTCACTGTCGGACTGCCCGGTGAGGTTCACGACGATGTGCTGGAAGTGTTGACGCAAGGCGCTGAGCAACATGTACAGCTCGGCGGCACTGGTACTGTCCAGCGGCTCGTCGCTGCTGGCGTACGCCAGAATCCGCAGGCCGGCTTCCGTGCTGGTGAAGGCACTGTCGATCAACGTCGCATCGAGCCTGCGCAAGTGGCGCAGGGCATCGCCGAAGTGAAACGAACTCTCGAGCCCGAGCAGCGCCAGACTGTCGCCCCGGGGCAGGCCCAGATCCAGCAGCAAGGTTTGCTGACCGCTCTTTTGCACCACCAGCGCCATGTGATTGGCCAGCAGCGCACCGTCGGAATTGCTCTGGGTGCCGTACAACACGGTGAGGCCACCCAGTTGGGTGTTGGTGGTCACCGGTGGCAGACGTTTGTTCAGGCGCCGCACCAGCCCGGCGACCTCACTGGCCCGCGAACCGTACGCGACGAAATCCCGGGCGCCGGCACGCATCGCATTGAGCACCAGTTGGTTGTCCATGCCATCACCCAGAGCAACGATGGCGAGCATGGGTTTGGCTTCCAGCGCACCTTCGATCAACGCACTCTGCGCCACCACGTGGTCACGGTCGAGGCCGACGAACACCAGGCTGGCGAAGGTGACATCGACCAGCGCCAGCAACTCGTCCAGGCTCCCGGCCCCGGCGCTGACCACCTGGCCCAGCGGCGCGAGAGCGCCTTGCAGCCACTCCAGATCGGTGCTGTTACGGGTGATCGCAAGAAAGGTCTGGCTCAGGTTCTGGTTCATTGGGACAACCCACTGCGCTTGTCGAAGTTGCCGTTTTCGAGGAAGAACATGCGGTAGAAATTCGGGTCGTAGTTGCGCAATTTTTCGCCCGGCAGCGACGGCAGCTGCGCATCGGCCGCCAATGGCTGCACCAGGTGCGGGGTGACGATCATCAGCAGTTCGCGCTCCTCGCGCTTGATCTGCGAATCACGGAAAAACGCGCCGAGCACCGGGATATCACCCAATCCCGGAAACTTGTTCACTTGCGAGGTGTTGCTGGTGCTGATCAAGCCACTGATGACGAAACTTTCGCCGTCGGCCAGCGATACGCTGGTATCGGTACGGCGTACGGTCAGGGCCGGCACCGGGGTGCCGGCGATATTGATGGCGTTGGCGTAATCCAGTTCGCTGACTTCCGGCGCGACCTTCAGCGCCACGCGATTGCGGTCGATCACGGTCGGCGTCAGGGTCAGGCGGATGCCAAACTCCTTGTACTCGATGGTCACCGTATCGCTGCCGGAACTGGGCACCGGAATCGGGATTTCGCCACCGGCCAGAAAGCTTGCGCTCTGCCCGCTCAGCGCGACCAGACTCGGCCGCGCGAGGGTGTAGGCAAAGCCGCTGCCTTCCAGCGCGTTGATGATCGCCATGGTCTTGCCGCCGATCCAGGAAAAATTGAACTGGCCGTTATTCACCGGCAACTTCGGTGTCGGCACACCACCGACATCGGGCAGCGTACCGGGCGAGCCAAACAGAAAATTGCCGCGCACGCCGATCAAAGAGGCCGTGGCTTCCTTGAGTTTGGTGCGGCTGACTTCGACGAAGCGAATGTCGGTCTGCACTTGCGAAGGCAGCGTCGGGTCATCGGAAGGCAGTCTGCTGGTGCTGGTCAACGCCGCTGTGGCGCTGCCTTGCACGAACACCATGCTCTGACGCGGCTCACTGGAGCACGAGGTCCAGACCATCAGGCTGGTGGCGCCGGGGGCCACGCCAGTGAGCAAAAAAGAAGCGCTGCCGGTGTCATGCACATCGGCGATCTTCGGATCACCGATGGCCACCCGGGTGATTGCCACGGGCGACTGGATGTCCTGCTGGAACCCTTCGCCGATCTCGATCACCGCTGGCAGGCGACCGAGCGCCGAGCAATTGCCGGTGGCCGCGATGGCCGCGTTCATCGTCAGTCCCATCAGTATCAAGGCCGGGACTACCGGTTTTAATAACGGCCTGAATCGACTCTGCATGCACGTGGATCCTTGCTCAGTCATGGGGCTTGTTGGGAAAGCTGATTGCCGCGGATCACTTCCATCGGCTTGCGTTCATGACCACCTGAGGACGGCGCTTTCGGCGCGGCGCCCAAGGCCAGTTGCGTGAACTGGAAGAGTTGGCTGTTGGCGTTATCCAGGTGCGCCGGCGCCTGCTGTTCACCGGCCCAGTATTTCGCCAGCCGCTGCTCTTCGCTGCTGCGCACGGCCAGACGCAAGGTGCCGACCTGGGTGGCGAGCATCATCCGGCTGAGCAATTGTTCAGGTACGGCCAGGACCACGGTGCGCGCTGCGATCCGGCGTTGATCCTGTTTGAGTTTGTCGTCGGCGCTGAGGGCCGGGCTGGCGGGCTGGCCGTCGTTGGTCAGGCCGTATTGTTCACCCACGCCAAGCACGCGCATGGCCGGCAGGACGATTTGCGCCGACTGCTGCAGATTGCTCGCATCCTGGCGCAGGTAGAGCAGCACATCGACATAGTCGCCGGGGAGCAGTTGCCCGGCAGCGCCGATCACTTCATCCACGGCCACCGTCAGAGCGCGCTCGTCGCTGTGGATCATCCGCGCCAGTGAGCCGCCCGCCTCGAAGCTTTCATCGTTGAGCCAGGTGCCGGCGCTCAAATGCCGCCACGGGGTACGGCCCACTGCCTGATCAACACTGGCAAGGCTGCCGGCCGGCGCATTGCGCAATTTTTCCACGGTCACATCGGCAGCGGTCAGCGGAGTGAACGGCGGAACATCGTGCAACAACACGACCACGGGCTGACGGGTCTGATCTTCGGCGGCAGCGACGGTTTTTTCCACCACGACGGGCGTAGCGACAGGCGCCTGGGCAACCGGAGCCGGTTGCCGACTGAGCACCAGGCCCCAGTAACCGACGATGATTGCGCCCAACAGCAGCACGGCTGCAAGGCCCATGGTGACGCGACTGTTCATGACGGCTCTCCCTTTCCTGCTGCACCGACAGCCTGTACTTCCTGCCGAGAGAATTTTTCGCGATCAGGCAGCTATGAACATGCAACGATTTCGCTATTTCCAAGCTAGCTGATACGAGCCAAAACGCCATTAGTGACAGGAAAATAACTCACTAAAGTATGAGTCATGGCCAATTAACTGTAGGGATTGGCTCAATTAACAATCCGGTTAATCCTTTGTGATTAATCCGTTCTTACAGTTGTTGACCGGGGGTTTGTTGACAATGCTCTGATAGCACGGTGAAAGCATGCCGCTGTAGCGTTGGATCGGCGCCAGAGGCGCGAAGGAGTGGACGTATGTTTCGGATGATCATCGACTATCTACTGGCCAGGGCCAGGCTGCTGTGCAGAAGTGAAGAAGGTGCGTCGGCCATCGAATACGCGATCGTGGTGGCAATGGTGGCGGTGGTGGTCGTGGTGTTTGTGTCGCCCATCGGCGACAAGGTGCTGGCCATTTTCAACGTGGTGCTGACCAAGCTCGGTGGCACGGCACAGGTCAGAACGACGCCTTGATCAACATCCCTCCCGTCGTCCAGTGTCCGGGTCCAGGCTGACCAGCAGCAGCGCTCAGGCACTGGCAAATCTTCGGATTTCACAAGTCCGATCACCCGCCGTTACGAAGGAGAATGTCAATGATCCTCGAATATCTGCTATTGCGCCTGAGGTCGTTTCTGACAAGTACAGAGGCTGCATCCGCCATCGAGTACGCCATCGTGGTGGCGATGGTAGCGGTCGTTGTGGTGGTGTTCATCACACCACTGGGCGCGAAAATCTTTGCGATTTTCAACAGCGTCCTGGTATCCCTCGGCGGCACCGCGCAGACCGCTCCGGTGCAAACCCCCTGATGTGAGTCGCGTCTGGCGAATGTCGCGCTACACTCGATTGCACTTTCAGCTTTTCAGGGACTGCCCATGACTGCTTCCTCACTCCCCCGCCAACAGTTGCTTCTGGTTGACGACGAAGAGGACGCGTTGCTTGAGCTGGCCGAGCTACTGGAGGGCGAGGGCTTTGTCTGCCACACCGCCACGTCGGTGAAACTCGCCCTGCATCACCTCACCCGCCATCCGGATATTGCCCTGGTCATCACCGATCTGCGTATGCCGGAGGAGTCCGGCATGTCGCTGATCAAGCGCCTGCGCGAGCACACGTCGCGCCAGCATCTGCCGGTGATCGTGACCTCCGGACATGCCGACATGGAGGACGTCAGCGACATGCTGCGCCTGCAGGTTCTGGACCTGTTTCGCAAGCCGATCTACCACGTGCGGCTGCTGGAAACCCTGGACAATCTGTTCCCCAAACCCAAGACACAGGCCGGGTAATACAGGCGAAGGTTTTTTGGCAGAATTGACTGCCTGCCCGGGAAGGGGCAGGCAAACAGAATCAGTGTGCGGTTACACGCTGACGGGCGGCCGAAGCACTGGGTGAAAGGGCCAATGCCAACTGCGTGCGGTTGTGCATGTGGGTCAGGCGCAACACCTGGGAAACGTACAGCTTCACGGTGTTTTCAGTGATGCCCAACTCGCAGGCAATCTGATAGTTGGTCTGCCCTTTGCCCACCAGCCGCGCCACATCCAGTTGCCGTGGCGACAACTGATTGAAGATCGCCGGAATCTCCTGCTCGGCTTCGGCGCTGTCGCCACCGAGCATGTCTTTGACCACCGCCGCCGGGTTACGCCGGACCTTGTCCAGGTCCTGGTAAAGATCATCGATGGATTCGGAAAGAAACTGCAGCTTCTGGTTCAGGTGGCCCAACTGCACATTCTTGTGCCGCTCCTGCAGAGCCGCTTCCTGACGCTTCACGCCTTCAAGCAGTTCATCCAGCTCGATCGGCTTCTGATAGTAATCGGCGATCCCCGCGCGCAGGGCCTTGATCACGTCCTGTTTATCGGCGCGGCCGGTGAGCATGATCGCTTCGAACACCCGGTGTTTGCCGCAGATTCGTTGCAGTTCCTGCACCAGCTGAATGCCGTCCATGTCCGGCATGTGCAGATCGCTCAGCACCAGGCCGATTTCCGCGTCTTCGCTGAAACGCTCGATCGCCTGCGCACTGGATTCACACGGCACACAGCGGTACCCGCTGCTTTCGAGAAACTCGCACAACTCTTCGACGATCAACGGCTGATCATCGACCACGAGCACTTTTACCGCCGACGTAAGCTTGTTCACGAACCACTCCATTGCTCGGGCCAAAGCTGACTTTTTCTGCACTTTGGCAATGTAACGACTTCATTTGAAAGTAGACGCACTTTCCGACTATGTACATAGAACTAGTGGCACCTGGCGACTAATGGATCCAATGAATCGAAGCCAGTACGCCCAGCAGCACGAACGGTGCAAATGGCAGCTTCTTTGACACTCCAGGCTCCATATATCGAAGATGTTCTCTAAGTCGTTGACTCATATGAAGCCAGACTCTTGGCGCAACAAGCAGCCAGATCAGACTGGCGACGCCGGCGCCGATAAACGCACAAAGAATGAATAAACCGTTCGTCGCAAGGCCCATGGCTGTCATTAGTTTCACATCGCCGGCCCCCATGCGCCCCATGAAATAACCCGGCAGGGTCAACACCAGAGCGATCACGCCCGCCCACAGTCCCTGCTGCGCTTCGGCACCGAGCCAGGTCGTGCCAGTCACCAGCAGATAGATCAGCGCCAGAGCTCCCGCGCCGAATGTCAGTGCATTGGCGATACGCCGGTGTCGGGCATCCTGGGCGGCGCAAACCGCCAGCCAGATCAGGAGAACGAAACTCTGCATCCGGTTAAATCCCGTCCGATTTTGCTGATTGATTCTATGCTGATACTACGCAGTGAACGTCAGGGTAGACGCAGTCATGAAAACCGGCTTCGCAAAATCACAGGCAGGCGCAGTGGCGATCGAATTCGCCCTGGTATTCGTGATTTTTTTCGCCGTGTTTTACGCGCTGGTCAGTTACAGCCTGCCGTTTGTATTGATGCAGACCTTCAACGAGGCGACATCCGAAGCGGTGCGCCGCAGCGTCGGAGTCGACCCCAACACGCCTGGTTATGCCTCCGTGGTGGTGAGCACTGCCAACACCGCGTTGACCCAGCAGTTGCAGTGGGTGCCACCCGCGCTGAACCTGGTGGTCGGCGTCGACACCTCAGCGGTGTATGACGCCACTCAAGGTACGCTGACGGTCAGAGTCGATTACCCCACCAGCAAGCTCAATCAGGTCATTCCGTTTCTGGTGCTGCCGGGCGTGGGTGCCGTGCCGAGCCTGCCCGCCACCCTCTCCGCCGCGTCGAGCCTGAAATTTTGACCTCCGGCGACCATCTGTTCGGACGCCTGCTCAAACGCGCGCCGGCGCCCGCCAGTGAACTGCCCGACCACCTCGGCTCACCGCCGCAGGGTTTGCACCTGCACCTGGATCACGACGGCGGCGTACTGCAGATGGCCGGGCCGTTGCGTCATCTGTTGGCGCAACAGCCGCCCCACGATTCGCCGCTACCGTTGGCGGCGTATTTACTCGCCCACAGTACGCTGGCGATCGAAGGCCGGCCGCAGGACTGGCAAGGGCAAATGCTCGACCTGGATTTCCCCGGGCTCAGTGACCAGACCCTGCATTTGCGCGGCTGGGTGCAGCCTTCGGCGGCGGGTTGGGTATTGCAACTGATGGACATCGGCGACCTGCTGCTGGAGCGCCAGCAATCGCGCCACCGCGAATCCTGTCAGGCCCTTGCCGGGCAGATCAGCGACCACCTGCGCACCTGCAGCCTGATGCGCCTGCCGGTGGTGCTCAGCGAGCAGTTGCAGGCCATCGCCCAGCGCTGGCGAATCCCGTGCCTGGCCATCGCCCTGCTCGACGAACAGGCACAGGGCTGGCAGATTTTTCAACACTATCGCGCCCACGATGCCCCCATGCTGTGGCAGGACGGCCAGCGTCTGGGCACGCCGCTCGACAGCCTCAACGGCAGTGCACCGCAGCGTCTCGGCGCGCATCACGGTTTGTTCGAACACTCGCGCGTTGCAGCGATCTTCGGCAACGCCGATGGTTTCGCCGTGCCCTACAGCGATGATCGCGGGGTGGCGGCATGGCTGCTCTGTGGTTTCTACACCGTGGACGTTGTCGCGCCACACCTGAGCGACCGCGACTGGATGTCACTGACCGGCGCCCTCGCCGGCCCGCTGCTCAGCCGTCTGCGGGATCAGCAACATCATCACTACACCGAGCGCCTCGAGTCGCTGCAAACCCTGCTGGGTACCGGCTGGTGGGAAATGCTCGGGGACGACGTGTTGCTGGCGCCGTCGCTGCTCGCTGCGCTGCCGGCGGACAGCGCGCGAATCTCGCTGCAAGACTGGCTGGCGCTGATTCATCCGGCCGACCGCGAAGAACTGCGCAGCCGTCTGCACGCCCTGCAACTGCACGGCGAAGCCCTGAGCCTGAGCGTTCGTCTGCACCGCAGCGAATCAGGACAAACACCGCAGTGGTATCGCGTGCAAGGTCAGGTCGCCGGCAGTGGTGAACAGCGGCGACTGGTGGGGTTCATGCTCGACATCAGCGACATCCGGAACCAGCAGCAGCGAGCCGAAGCTGCGCACGCGCGACTGGACAACCTGATCGCCAGTTCGCCAGCGGTGATTTATGTGCAGCGTTACGTCGAGGGCGCGCTACGTCCCAATTTCTTCAGCGCCAGTTTGCAGCCGCTGCTGGGCTGGACGCCGGACGAGGGCATTGGCACTGACTGGGTGCAATTGATTCATCCTGAAGACCGCGATCTGTATTTCGCCCGTACCCGCCAACTGCTGCGCGAAGGCTCGGTGCGCGGGCGCTTTCGTTTACGCGACGCGCGCGGCGAATACCACTGGCTGCTCGATGAAGCCAAGCTGCTGCGCAATGACCTGGGCCTGCCGGTCGAAGCCGTCGGCCTGTGGCTGGACGTCACCGAAGCGACCCTCGCCGCCGAACAGGTCAAACAGAGCGAAGAGCGCTACCGGATTCTGGTGGAAGACTCGCCGGCGATGATTTGCCGTTATCGTCCGGACCTGACCCTGACCTTCGGCAACCGGCCACTGGCGACTTATCTGGAATGCTCGCCGGAGCAATTGCCGGGGGTGGATCTGGGCAGCTGGATGTCCGACGAACAACGCGCCGCCTTCGTGCAACGCCTGGCGCTGCTGACTCCAGAGCTGCCGGTGAGCACCGCCGAAATCAGCCTGCAACTGCCCGGACGCGAGCATGCCTGGTGGGTGTGGTCCGATCGCGGGGTGTTCGATGAACACGGGCGCCTGCTCGAAGTGCAGGCCGTGGGCCGCGACAACACCGAGGTGCGCCGCTCGCAACAGCAACTCACACAAAGCGCGAAAATGGCCACCCTCGGCGAAATGGCCACCGGCCTGGCCCACGAAATCAACCAGCCGCTGAACGTGATGCGCATGGCCATCGTCAACGTGCTCAAGCGTCTGGGCAACGGCGATGTGCAGATCGACTACCTGACCGACAAACTCAATCGCATCGACGCTCAAGTGCAGCGTGCGGCGAAAGTGGTCGATCACATGCGCGTGTTCGGCCGCCGCTCGGAGGTCGAGCAGCAACTGTTCAACCCGGCCTCGGCCATCGAAGGGACGCTGTCGTTGCTCGCCGAAGGCATGCGCGGCAAAGGTGTCGACCTGCGGATCAGCGAAACCGCTTTCAGCGTGCAGGTGCGCGGTTATGTCGATCAACTGGAACAGGTGCTGATCAACCTGATGGTCAATGCCCGCGATGCGCTGCTCGGCAAACGCGAGAAGGACGCGTCATTCAAACCCTGGATTTCGATTTACGCCGAGCGCGATGAAAGCAAGGTGCGGCTGTGGGTTGAGGACAACGGTGGCGGCATCGACCCGCGTTTGCTGGAGCGCATATTCGAACCGTTCTTCACCACCAAACCGGTGGGCGTCGGCACCGGTCTGGGGCTGTCGGTGAGCTACGGCATCATTGAAAACATGGGCGGCCATTTGAGCGTGCGCAACTCGCTGGAGGGCGCACGTTTCTGCATCGAGTTGCCGATAGCGCCGGGCGTCTAGATCACCAGATAAGCCTTGCCGGTCTGGCCGCAAGTCATGTTGGCACCGACGTCGACGTCCATCAGGTTGATACCCAGGCTTTTCAGCAGGTTGTTGAGCAAGGGGTCGAGCAACGGGCTGACGAGGTTGGTAATCAGTGGCTGCAAAATCGCCGTGACATCACTGATCAGGCTGGCCACGCCAGTGACGATGGCGCCCAGTGGATTGCTGCCCTGTGGTTTGTAGACGATCAGATTGATCCCCGCCAACGTGTTCGCCAGGCTGTTGACGATATTGCTCGACGGCGCCGCCGAAATCACGCTTGGCGGCAGTTTGAGGTTGGCCGGCGTGGCGAACGGCGTGCTGCTGGAATACAGCAGATCCTGAGCGTTTTGCGCGACACTGGTGTTGACCATGATCGCAATACCGCCCGCCCCGTACTGCACGTGGGTGCTCTCGTCGCAACTGCCAATGCCGAGGATTTTGTGGCAAGTCACGGTGCCAAGATCGACCAGTGGCAACGGTGTAACCGTCGGTTCGGCGAGCGAGGAAAAAGCATTGGTCGGGTCGATCTTGCCGACCTTGAGGTCAGCGATCGAGGTGATCGTGTGGGCGGTCAGGCTTTTCGTGCCCGCAGTGCCCTGGCCTGCCGGGCAGCTGTAATCGGTGACGTAGCTGACCGCCCCACCGGCATCCAGGGCGATGTCGATTTGCGGCGATGGCAACAGCAGCGGATCAAGCTGTTCGCAACCGGCACCCAGCAGACAACCGACCGAGTTGAGGGTCGCCACCAGATTCAGACTCAACAGCGCATTGAGGGTCGGGGTCAAAGTACCGACCAGCCCCAATACGGCATTGGTCAACCCGGTCACCCCGGTCAGCACCGGCAGATTCACCGAGAGCAGCGTGCGAATCTGCGCCGTACGCACATAAATCCGGTCCGGCCCCAACGGATTGGCCTTGGCCCGCGCCGGATCGCCAATGGCCGAGAACTGCGGCGGCTCGATGACCTTGACCCGCACCGTGACATTCGCCAGCCCCAGCACGCTGATCGGCAAGGTCGCAGCCACCGCGCTTTTGCTGTTGGCCAGTTGCACCACGCCCTGAATCAATTGCAGCAGTTGCAGGTTGGCATCCAGCCCGGCTGCCGTGGTACCGGTCTGTAACTGCAGGATGTCGCCGAGCTTGACCGGCGCCGCATTGATCGCCGCAACCTGCAACTGACCCAGCGCAGTGATCACCGTGGCGGTCGCACCATTGAGCTGCACCACCGTCGCGGCCGCCTGAATCAGTTGGGTGACCGTGGCCTGGGTGTTGAGCAGTTGCGTGTAGTTACCGGCCGCGACGTTGAGGTTGATTGCCAGTTGGTTGAGGTAGCTGAGCAGGTTGATGTCGGTATTGAGCAGGCCATCCCAGCCCAGTGCCGTGAGGTTGACGTTGCCGCCGAGCAGCCCGGAGAACAGCGGATTGAGGATGTTCGATTGTGCTGTGTTGATGCTCGCAAGGTTGCTGCGGATGTTCAGTTGCGCGACCGTCGGCGTCGGCTGGGCGGCGACAGCCGAAGCATTCAGCGTGGTGTTCAGACTGACCGCCGAGCCCGTGAACAGCGCTTGTACCCCACCGGCAAAACTGGTGGTCACTGTGCGACTGGCAGCGACTTTCACCGCCGTCGACTGCGTCGCATCGGCAGTGAACGCGCGCAGTCCGGTGGCGGCGGTCTGTACGCTGCCGCAAGTGGTCACCAGCGTGTTGTTGCCATCGACGGTGTAGCCATTACGCACCGCGCTTTGCCCGGCGTAAGTCGCGGCGCTGAGACCGGACTGGCAGTTGCCGCCGCGACTGACGGCTTCCAGCGCCGCACTGTCGACCACCCGCTGCAACTTGCGCTGCTCCATGTACAGCCGACCGGTGTCGACCACCAACAGCATCAACACCAGCGCCAGACTGAGGGTCGCAGCCGCCATCAAGCCGATCGCCCCGCGTTGCCGGGCCTTGCCATTGAACTGCGTACGAGGCGACATGGCGCACTCCTTTGCTGGCGCGTTGCCGAGCGCTACCTCCGATGGTGGGTTTGAGTGTAGACGGCGCTAGTGGCAACGCGCCATTTGATGCCGCACAAAACCCTGCAGACCTCGCCTGCTCGCGAATGCGCGGTGTCATTCAACATGGATGTGGCTGACACGCCGTCTTCGCGAGCAAGCTCGCTCCCACAGGGGATTTGTGGCGGGGCAAAAAAACGGGAGCCTCCTGGGCTCCCGTTTTTTTTACAGCGCACTAGCGCGGTGGATAGTTGGCCAATATCCGGCTGACAGTTTCGCGCACCGCGTTGCTGCGATCCTGCGGATTCGGCGTGCTGCTGAGCATCTGCTCGTCGCTGCCGCGCCACACCAGTTTGCCGTCCTTGCCGTCGAGCAGGTCGATCTGGATCGTTGCCACCTTGTAGGTGATGTTGCGCGTTTCGTTGTACATCGGCGCGCCCCAGTAACCGTTCCACGGGCCACCCCAACCGCCGCCGTAGTTGGTGGTCACTTGCTGCTGGCGATCCTCGACAATCAGGTAGGTCTGCACGCTCAGGTCGCCCTTGGCTCCCGCAGCGGCGGGACGCAAACCGCGCTGGTCGAGCTGATCACTGACGGCCTGGCGGATGCGTTGCTCGGTCAGGTCGCTTTTGATCCGTGGATCATCCGGGCGATATTGCAGCGCGGGTTCTTTCCAGCTCCAACTGCGATAGGCGGCGAAGTCGCGGCTGGCATCGAAGTCATGGTTGACCTGATTGGCGGCGCAGGCACTGAGCAGCGCGGCCATGGCCAATAAAGCGAGACGGCGGAACATGATTTTTCTCCGGTTGAAGGCCTGAACCTGCGAAGCGTTCTCATATGAAGTCTAGCTCGGCGGATAGGCCGACAGGGCTTTTTCCAGAGCCTCGCGAATGGCATCGGTGCGCACCAGCTGGCTGCCCTGGTTGGCGGTTTCGGCGCTGGCGCTCCACACCGGTTGCCCGGTGCCGGCGTCGAACAGATTGACCTGCACTACCACGACCTGCTCCTGATAGGTGCGAACGATCGGCACGCTGTTGTACATGCCGTAACCGTGTCCGTAGCGATCATAGCCACCGTATCCGCCGTAGTAGCCGTAGTCGTCCTGCACCTGACGCAAGCGGGTTTCCAGACGCAGGTTGGCGCTGACCAACAGGTCGGCCGGGTGGTTGTCGTGCAAAGGCCGCAATCCGCGCTGATCCAGCGCATTGCTCACCGCTTCGGCCACTTGCGCCGAGTCGGCCCAGGCTGTGCCCGGCGGCAACTGGCCGTTGAGCCAGGCCCAACTGCGATAGCGCCCGTAATCGCGTGGCGGTGCCGGATAAGCACTGCGATCGAAGGTGTTGGCCGCTTGCGGCGGTGCCGGCGGCAACGGCCGTGACTGCGCGACGTACGGGTTGCTGCCCTGGCAGGCGGCCAGCCCCAGGCAGATCAGCAATAAACCGGATTGAGCTTTCATGCGGTGCTCCGATCAGATCGGCCGGCAGATCCAGTGCAAGTAACGCCCAAGCCCGGCGAAGCTTGGGTGGCGACGGTGAGCGAGCTCCATCTCCAGCAAATCCACGAGTTCGGCGCGGGCCTGGAATTCCACGGGCATGTAGTCGTGAAAAACCCGGATCCCGCTCTGGGTTTCGACCTGCCACAACCCTTCGAGTTGCGTTGCCAGCTCCCGCGGATCAAGCGGCTGCTGCGGGGTCAGGCTTTGCTTTTCACCGGCCATGGTGTTTTTGCGCATTTTCTTGAAATGGCCTTTGAGCAGGTTGCGATAAATCAGCGCATCCCGGTTGTAGAACGCCAGCGACAGCCAGCCGCCGGGGCTGGTCAACTGATGCAGCACCGGCAGGATCGCATGGGGTTCGGCCAGCCATTCGAGTACGGCGTGGCAGATCACCAGATCGTAGGGTTCGGTGAGCTGACCGAGCAGCTCCTGCCACGGCGCCTGGATGAACGTCGCGCTCTGCCCGGCTTCGGCGAAGCGTTGACGAGCCCCTTCGAGCATCGGTTCGGCCGGTTCGGTGAAGGTCACTTGATGGCCACGCTCGGCCAGCCACAGCGACATGTGGCCCAGCCCGCCACCGATGTCCAGCACGCGCAATGGCCGGTCCGGCAACGCTTCGGCCAGGTCGGCCTGCAACACCGCGAGGCGAATCGCGCCTTTGGCGCCGCCGTAGATTTTTTCGGCGAACCGGGTCGCCAACTGATCGAAATGCCGGTCGCTCATCAGCTGAACCGCCGTTCGCTGTCGGCGAGCTTGCTGCGCACCACTTCATTCATGTCCAGCCCCAACTCGCTGCACAGCAGCAACAGATACAGGACGATGTCACCGACTTCCTGCCCGGCATGCGCCAGTTTGTCCGCCGGCAACTGGCGCGACTGGTCTTCGGTCAGCCACTGGAAAATCTCCACCAGCTCGGACATTTCCACGCTGGCGGCCATGGCGAGGTTTTTCGGGCTGTGAAATTGCCGCCAGTCATTACGGTCACGAATGGCGTGCAGGCGTTCGGTCAGTTCAACAAGGTTCATCGGGCTCTCCTGAAGGCGTATAGCTTCGGGGGGATACGCGTTGAAGGCAAGGCCCACGTAGGAGCTGCCGCAGGCTGCGATCTTTTGATCTTGCCCCTGAAAATCAACAGCCAAAGATCGCAGCCTGCGGCAGCTCCTACAGATTTTCCGTTCGGCGCAGCATTGGGCCATACTCCTGTCAGGGAACTCGGCCACCCGCGTTGTGGCCCAAGGCTCAGCTCTTTCATCAGGATGCACACATGCAGGTAGAAAGCTTTTTCGAATGGCTCGGCCAGGCACTCGGTTCGATCATCCGCTTCATCGTCGATGGGCTCAGCGGCCTGTTCAACATACTGAGCAACGCTGGCGGCAATTTTGTCGATGGCCTGGCCAAGACACTGGGCATGGACACCTCGATCATCAGCATCCTCGCGCTGATCGTCGGCCTGATGCTGCTGTGGTCGGCGATTCGCGCGTTCATGAATGCGTCGATCATTGCCGGGATCATCTGGTTGCTGTTGGGGTTGTGGCTGTTGAGCTGGATCATCCATTAACCCTCGTGGGAGCGAGCCTGCTCGCGAAGGCGTCAGATCAGCCAAAACGGCTCTGAATGACACACCGTTTTCGCGAGCAGGCTCGCTCCCACAATAGATCGCAAGAATCGCTACAATCCCCGCTCCCCCAAGGAGCCCGCATGTCCAACCTGATTGCCGACTGGCGCGACCGTCCGACTCACCGCAAGGTCTGGGCGCTCGCCGCGCCGATGATTCTTTCGAATATTTCCGTGCCGCTGGTGGCGCTGGTCGACAGCACCGTCATCGGCCACCTGCCCCACGCCCATCAGTTGGGCGCAGTGGCGGTCGGCGCCAGCCTCTACACCTTTCTCGCCTGGGCCATGGGCTTTCTGCGCATGGGCACCACCGGGTTTGCCGCCCAGGCCGCCGGGCGCAGCGATGGCGCGGCGTTGCGGCAGATTCTGTTGCAGGGTTTGCTGCTGGCGCTGGGACTGGCGATCGTGCTCGGCACGCTCGGCGTGCCGTTGAGCGGTGTGGCCCTGCACTTCATGCAGCCGTCGGCGGAGCTTGATCAACTGACCCGCGAATTCTTCCACACCCGGTTATTCGGGCTGCCCGCAGCGCTGGCCAGTTACGCCCTGGTCGGCTGGTTCCTCGGCACTCAGAACGCCCGGGCGCCGCTGGCGATTCTGCTGAGCACCAACCTGATCAACATCGCTTTGAACCTGTGGTTCGTGATTGGCCTGGAATGGGGGGTGGTCGGCTCGGCCCGGGCTTCGGTGATTGCCGAGTGGAGCGGTGCCCTGCTTGGCCTGTGGCTGACCCGTGGCGCCTTGCGCGCCTATCCCGGGCACATCGCCTGGGCAGCGTTGAAGGTGTGGCAGAGCTGGCGCCCGTTGCTGGCGGTCAACCGCGACATTTTCGTCCGCAGCCTGGCGCTGCAATCGGTGTTCTTCCTGATCACCGTGCAAGGCGCGCGTTTGGGCGATGCCACGGTGGCGGCCAATGCCCTGCTGCTCAACGGCCTGCTGCTGACCGCCCATGCGCTGGACGGTCTGGCGCATGCGGTCGAAGCCTTGTGCGGGCACGCGATCGGCGCCCGCGATCGCCTCGCCCTGCGCCGCTCATTGGTGGTGGCCGGCGGCTGGTCGTTGTTGGCCAGCCTCGGATTTGCCGCGCTGTTTCTGCTGGCCGGGCATTTGTTCATCGAAATGCAGACCGATATCCAGAGCGTGCGCGACACCGCGTTCATCTATCTGCCGTATCTGGCGGTGTTGCCGCTGATTGCGGTCTGGAGCTATTTGCTCGACGGCCTGTTCATCGGCGCCACCCGCGCCCGAGAAATGCGCAATGGCATGCTGCTGACCGTCGCCCTGCTGCTGCCGTTTGCCTGGGCGCTGCAAGGGTTGGGCAATCACGGGCTGTGGATAACGTTCCTGCTGTTCATGGTCTTGCGCAGCCTGACCCTCGGTGTATTTGCCCTGTGGCTGCGCCGCGACGACGGCTGGTTCAGCGGCGCCGCTCACTGAACCGGCGTGTGTTTGACGAACGCGACGACCTGCTCAAGCACCGGCGCCAGGCGCCGAAGCGGCCGCGACAGGCTCGCCACCAGCGTCACATGACTGGGGCGCGAATAGTACAGATCCTGCACCGGCACACCGGCCTCGCGCAGTTTGCGCGCGAGACCGGCGGTGTTGCGCGTCGGGTTGACCAGATTATCTTTGGTCGCAGCGATCAGCAGCGCCGGAGGCTCACCCTGCCGGACATGGTTGATCGGCTGCGATTGCGGCGGTGAGTCAGGCCAGAAGAATACCGGGCGCACAGCGGCATTCTTGATCGGCAGAAAATCGTACGGCCCGGCCAGGCCGATCCAGCCGCTGAGGTCTTTCGACGACATGCCCACCGCACCGAGCAGCGCAGGGTCGAGCGCCAGCATCGCCGCATTGTAGGCCCCGGAACTGTGGCCCATCAGGAACAGGCGTTGCGGGTTGCCGGAGAACTCGCGGATATGCGCCCGGGTCCAGGCCACTGCCCGCGCCGAGTCTTCAAGAAACAGCGGATAGCGCACTTGCGGGTACAGCCGATAGTCCGCCAGCACCGCGACGATCCCTCGCGACGCCAGCGCCTCGCCGACAAAGGCGTAATCGCCACGATCACCGCTGTTCCAGCTGCCGCCGTAGAAAAACACCACCACCGGTGCGCCCTCCAGTGGCTGGCGAGGCACGTAGACGTCGAGCTTCTGCCGTGGATCTTCGCCGTAGGCAATGCCCGCCGTTCGCTGGAACGTGTCATCGGGTGTCAGCGCATTGAGCACCTTGACCGGCGAACACCCCGACAGCATCAGCAGCAGGCACCCGCCGAGAATTGAACCAAACCGTTGCCACAGCGGATTTGTCATGGGTGCCACACCTCAAGATTGATCGTTCTGCCAGTGCCGCCGCACATGGTCGAGCCGTGCCTGCTGGCTCAGCCCGTCCGGCACGTCCGGCAGTTGCGCCCGGGGATGCTGCAAGCGTAGCCATAACCAGCCATCCAGCACCGCGCGGTCGCTGAAACCCAGGCTCAGGCCCTCCTGCACATGGGAGGCCATCCGCGCATAGTCGGTTCCCATGGATTGGCACCAGCGCCAGATGTGTTGTTCCAGCAGACAGTTTTGCAAGCGTTCGCGCTGGCGCCGGGTCAGGCTTTCGTCGACGCTCAGCGGCTCGACCACCCATTGCGGATTGCGCAGTTGCTGCCAGCCTTCACTGCCAATCGCGAGGTCAGCCCAGGTACCACCGAACCAGCGCAGCAGTTGGATCGGCCCGAGCCAGCGGCTCAGGTCGGCGGCATCACAGGCATCGAAGAAGTAACTGGCTGTCTGCCGGTTGTAGTAACCGAGCAAGGCGCGATGATTGAGCCCGAACGAGACGGTCAGCATTCGTCGCAAGTGACTCAGAAGAACCTGCAACGAGGCATCGCTTGCGATCAGCAGACCACGCCAGGTCTGCGGATCACGGTGACACAGCGCCGCCAGTGCCGGGCACTCGTGCAGGTCGACCAGCAGCGGTCCGAGCTCGCTTACCGCCCGAAATTCGGTGCCCTCGAACAGCCGCGTGCAATGGACTGCGGCGAACCCCTGACGCAACGTCGTCCGCGCCTGTTGCGCATCGGCGCCATCGAGCAGCAGCCACTGTGTCTGCGGGGTGAATGGCACGCCGCTCAAGTGGCGCCGCCCTGTCCCAGCGACGCGACCAGCCGGCAACTGCAGATTGCCGCCGTGCAGTGGTTATAACTGCCACCGCCGGGCACCAGACACAACAGCAACAGCGGTTCGGCGGACATCAGCCACCGCGCCAGACCTGCGCTCGACAGAACGTCCGGCAGCACCGGAGGCTCCGGGTAGTCTTCGATCAGGGCCGGTTCCTGCAACACACCACTGATCACCGGCTGATCCGGATCGCCCTCAAGAAAACTCACCACCACCTCGACGCCCTCGTCCAACGCTGCCGGCGCCGTCTCGCTCAACGTCGCAGAAAGGGGCAGCCAGCAGTGGCTGGCAGCAGCGCCTTCACCCTGATAGAGCCAGTCAAACTGCACCGCTACCGACCGCCATTCGTCAGGTTGAGGCTCAGCGACGGTCACCACCCAGGCCCGTTGCAGACTGTGCATGCGCGGTGGTGTAGCAGGGCTCGTCGGCGGGGCAAGAGGCGCCTGGGCCGAGGCAAGAATCCGGTTGCTGTACGGCGGTTCGCTGGCCGGATCAGCACGATGCTCGATCCGGTTCAGCAGCCAGCGGCGGTTGCACTCGGCAAACGGATGTTCGCTCAGTGCCAGCCACCGCGCACTGCGCAAGGTTGGCAGATCACTATGGCCGTGTGCTTTGCCGGGCCGAGCCAAACGCGCCTGCACATCGCTGGCATCCACCTGCATCTGCCAGCGCCGGACGCTCGGCGAGTTCGCGTCATTGTCCACAGATGCCCCGCCAGCCAGCGGAAACCTTGCGGGATCATCAACGAAGACCAGACAGTGCCCGTCAGGCCGATGCTCGAAGTAGTAGTCAATTCGCGCCTGCGCGCACAGCCGCTGCACGAACTGCAGGTCCGACTCGCGGTATTGGGTGCAAAACGTGCGTACCGGGTATTCGCCGTGCAAATCAAAACGCCGTTGCGCGCCAGCGATACCGTGCTCCTTGAGGACCTGTGCGAGGATCTGCGGCACACACTGGCTGCTGAAAATGCGCTGACTGAAACGCAGCGCCAGACAACTCAACTTCGGTCCCAGCGTCACTCGGCACAACCGCACCCCCGCCGCGTGCTCATGCTGCACGACGCTCTGCAGTTGCCCGCCCAGGCCATTGTGCCTGGGGCCGAAATGCAGGAACGCCGAGCGGTACAGCAGACCGGCCAGGTCCAGTTGCGGGTCATCGATCAACAGGTCGATGTCAAACGCAAAAGGTTCGCTGATGCCCTCACTGCCGGTAAAGGCCAGCACCTCGAAGGGGTCGGGCAGCCCCGTTACATCGAGACGAAACGACGGCTCGTTGACAGATTCGAACATGGGCGGATCTCTACAGGAGGGGCGGCCGGGGATTCTCGCCGAGAGACATGGCTGAGTAGAGAGCTGAAGTACAACTTAGGAAATGACCTACGCGAAAAGCAGACGGGATCACTTCACCGGCTGTGGCAAGCAGTTATTTCGCGGGAAATTTGGGAGATGTCCCACCGGGTCATCCGAATTTTCCACCGCTTTCGTGGAAATTTCAGACAACCCGGTGCAACAGCATCTGTCTCAGGAAGACAGGTAGGAGGAGCGGGTCAGACCCAGACGCAAGGCATCGAGGAACTGCGTGCGTTCGCTGGCACTGATGCGGGCACTGGCGCACTTGTCACGGTAGTGGGTCATCAGTTCTTCCGGCGACAAGTGCACGTAGCGCAGCATGTCTTCGATGGTGTCGTGGGTCTCGATACCGGCGTGGTACACGCTGCCATCGGCGTTCTGATAGATGTTCACCGAGTCGGTGTCACCGAACAGGTTGTGCATGTCGCCGAGGATTTCCTGATAAGCGCCGACCAGGAACACCCCCAGCAGATAGTCTTCACCTTCGTTCAGACCGTGTACCGGCAGGCTGGTCTCGATGCTCTGCTCGTCGACGTACTGGTTGATCTTGCCATCGGAGTCGCAGGTCAGGTCTTGCAGCACGGCACGACGCAGCGGCTCTTCGTCCAGACGATGCAGCGGGATGATCGGCAGCACCTGATCAATCGCCCAGGTGTCCGGCAGGCTCTGGAACACCGAGAAGTTGCAGATGTACTTGTCGGCCAGCTTGTCGTTGAGTTCGTCGAGCACCTGACGGTGCGAACGCTGACGGGCTTTCAACGAGTTGTGCAGGCGACGGCACACCGCGAAGTAGCACTGCTCGGCCAGGGCTTTTTCAGCCAGGGTCAGTTTGCCGTCGGCGTACTGCGAGGCCACGTCGCTCATGTAGTGCGTCGCGCGCCAGTAGGTCTCGGTGACCATTTCGATGTCGGTCGGGCCGAGCAGGTCAACCAGCCACTGCACGGTTTCCGGCAGTGCTTCCTTGTTTTCGATCTGTGGCACGTCGTCGTTGTGCTTCTCGACGTCAGTCACTTGCACCACCAGCATCGCGTGGTGTGCGGTCAGCGAGCGGCCGCTTTCGGAGAAGATGTGCGGATGCGGCAGGCTCTGCGCGTCGCAGAATTCCTTGAGCATGCCGACCACGACACCGGCGTAGTCGTCCATGTCGTAGTTGATCGAACTGGCATTGCGCGAGTGGGTACCGTCGTAGTCGACACCCAGACCGCCGCCGACATCGATGTGATCGACCGGCAGGCCAAGGTTGCGCAGCTCGCCGTAGTAACGGATGGCTTCCTTGAAACCGTGCTGGTAGTCTGCCAGGTTGGCGATCTGCGAACCCATGTGGAAGTGCAGCAGGCGAATGCCCTGATCCAGGCCCGCGGCGCGGAAGCGCTCGACCACCGACAGCAGTTGCGCCGCCGACAGACCGAACTTGGATTTCTCGCCACCGGTGTCCGCCCACTTCGACGACGCCAGCGACGACAGGCGCACGCGCAGGCCGACCTGTGGCTTGACCTTGAGCGAGGCCGCTTCTTCGATCACCAGGCCGACTTCGGATTCTTTCTCGATCACGATGAACACGTTGTGGCCGAGTTTCTGGCCCATCAGCGCCAGACGGATGAACTCGCGGTCCTTGTAACCGTTGCAGACGATGGTGCCGCCCTTCGGCGCCAGCGCCAGCACCGCCAGCAGCTCAGGCTTGGAGCCGGCTTCCAGACCGATGGAAACGTTCTGGGTGGCGATGATGTTCTCGATCACCGCTTCCTGCTGGTTGACCTTGATCGGGTACAGCGCGGTGTACTTGCTCTGGTATTCCAGGCGCTCGATGTTCGAGTCGAAAGCACCGGTCAGCTGACGGACGCGGTCTTGCAGGATGTCGGGGAAACGTACCAGCAACGGCAGGGACAAGCCGCTCTTGCGCAGTTGGTCGACTTGTTCGAACAGGTCGATAGGCGAACTGCTCGGGCCGTTCGGACGAACTTCGACGCGACCGGCGTCATTGATCGCGAAATACCCGGCCCCCCAATGGCGAATCCCGTAAACACTGCGGCTGTCCGCAACTGTCCATTGGCTGCCATCGTCTTTGCGTGTGCGTCGTACGGACATCGAAGTCCCCTATAAAGAAGTCATAGTGCGTCGCCTGATCGCAGGCCGGCGCAGTCTAAAGAATGAAAATGACGGTTCGTCAGCGCGGCGGTAGACCGCGCTGACCGCGTGTAGTTTAGAAACCGGTATGAACAGGCTCTGTGAAAACCATGGAGACGACGCCGGCACTGAACATTTCAGGACCGGATCAAGCCGCGGGTGGTTTTCACAGAGGCTGCTAGCCGCCGGACTTCTTCGCTTTGAAACCGTGCTTGATCAGCTCTGCCAAGAGTAGCTCGACATGATCGCCCTGGATTTCGATGACCCCGTCCTTCAACGCCCCACCGGTGCCGCAACGTTTCTTCAACGTTGTCGCCAGCTCCTTGAGGGCGTCTTCGGCCAGTGGCACGCCGGTGATGGTGGTCACCGTCTTGCCGCCACGGCCCTTGCTCTCGCGACGCACGCGGGCAATGCCGTCCCCGGCCGGGATTACGGTTTGTTTGCAGATACAGGCGTCCACCGGTTTGCTGCATTCCGGGCAATGACGACCTGCGTCGGTGGAAAATACCAGGCCACCAAGGGCGGCGAAGGATGCGGCTTTTTTGGCCACCGGCAATCCTCTTGGGAGGACAAAGACTGATCGCGACCTTGGGCAAGGTCATCGACCGCGAAGCCCCACTCAGGCAGGGGCAGCGCTACTGCACCGTACGCTTGAACAAAAGCAGGTCGGTGCAGCTTGAAAAGGTCGCGCAGTGTAACGGCAAAAAGCGCAATTGCTAAGAGCCAATCGGCGCCAATTTATGTGTTCTTTGCGCCGTCGCTTTGCTGCGCCTTCAGATAGCGCTTCAACGCGGCCAGAGAGTCCGGGCAGTAAGGCTTTTGCTCGATTTCCAGCAGCACCTGTTCGACCGGAAGGAAGCGTGCTTCCAGCACTTCTTCCGGCTGCAGTTTCAGCGGGCCGTCCCACACCGCGGAAAACGCCGAGCACCACAGGCGATTGCCGGTGTCCTCGAAGAAGAAATGATCGTGGGCGGTCAGTTCCACCCCGCTCACCCCCAATTCCTCTTCCAGCTCGCGGGCCGCCGATTCGGCGTAGGTCTCATCGGCCTGGACCATGCCACCGGCCGCCACGTCCCAGTAACCGGGATAGATCGCCTTGCTCAAGGTGCGCCGATGCACGCAGAGCTCACCGGCACTGTTGAACAGCATGATGTAAGTGCCGCGACCGATCAGCCCACGCTCACGCAGATCGGCCCGCACCAGGGCGCCGAGCAGGTTGTCCTGCTCGTCGACCCAGGCGATCTGTTCAGCATCGGAGGCGGCGCGATGGGCCGCCTCTTTGGCGCTCTCGTCCATGACTCAGCCCTGATTGAGCAGTTGACGCAGATCGATCACGGCGGCGTTGGCCCGGGAGATGTAGTTGGCCATGACCAGCGAGTGGTTGGCCAACACGCCGAAGCCGCTGCCGTTGAGAATCATCGGGCTCCAGACCGGCTCCTGCGAGGCTTCCAGCTCACGAATGATCTGGCGCACGCTGACCGTGGCATTCTTCTTCGCCAGCACATCGGCGAAGTCCACTTCGATGGCGCGCAGCAGGTGCGACAGCGCCCAGGCCTGACCGCGTGCTTCATAGAACACGTTGTCGATCTGCATCCACGGAGTCTCGACCACTTCCTCGTCAACCTGCGGCACTTCGCCCACCGCCGGCACTTCGGTTTTCAGTGCGGTGTTGAGCTTCACCCGGCCAACACTGGCGGACAGACGTTGCGACAGCGAACCCAGGCGAGTGCCGACATCGCCCAGCCAGTTGTTCAGGTTGTCGGCGCGGGCGTAGAACAAGGCGTTTTTCTGCGTTGGATCAGACAGACGCGCCTGATAACGGCTCAGGGAGTTGATGCCTTCCTGATACTCCGATTCGCTCGACGGCAGGATCCAGCTCTTGTTGTCGAAGTTGAAACGCGGTTCGGCTTTTGCCAGATCGGCGTCTTCAGCCGACTGCGACTGCGAACGGGCGAAGTCTTTACGCAGGGCCCGGGTCAGGTCACGCACCTGCACCAGCACGCCGTATTCCCAGCTCGGCGTGTTGTCCATCCACAGGCCTGGCGGGAAGCGGTCGTTGGAAATGTAGCCACCCGGCTTGTTCAGCAGAGTGCCGGCAACGGTCTTGAGGGTTTCGACCGTGGTGTAGCCGACCACCATTTGCTTGCCTTCTTTCTCGGCAGCCGCCTGGGCATTTTGTGCCACCGGGAACAGCGCGGGCTCCTGGCTCCAGTACCAGCCCAGGCCAATGGTGACCAGCAGATAAATGCCGATCAGCGTGGCCAGCGCGCGGCTGAACAGCAGCCCGCCCACGTAGCTGCGGGTGGCCGACTTCGGTTCAGCGGCACGTTCAGGCGCGCTGCCCGCGCGGTTCTTCCAGTCCAGCATGGCGATATCCTTTCAATCACTTGGGTTCAACGGTTCGACCACAACCATACAACAACGTGCCAAGGCCGGGCACCCGTGATCGGGTCATGGAACAAAAAACCGCGCGCGGTCGGTGAGCGAAAGGATAGACGCGCCCTTCAGACGCTGAAAATTTTCATTGAAATCGGCCGGACGGCGTCAGCTGCGAACAGATGGGCGATGCCCTCAGCGTCGGTCTTGCGCTGGCTGACAACGCCGTCAACCGTTACGAGATAAGGCTGCTGCGCCAGCGGCTCACCGGTCATGCTGTCGACCAGACGAAAAATTCGC
This sequence comes from Pseudomonas sp. SCPG-7, assembly GCF_002156405.1. Lineage (NCBI taxonomy): Bacteria > Pseudomonadati > Pseudomonadota > Gammaproteobacteria > Pseudomonadales > Pseudomonadaceae > Pseudomonas > Pseudomonas sp. SCPG-7. Next base: position 67,049 of record NZ_MVOO01000015.1, read on the forward strand.
GGGGTTCGGACGGGCTGCGCGGGGGGATTGTTCATCATCTCGAGCACAGTCTGATCGAAGACCGACGCCGCAACCGGCCACTGGCCGAATTCGGCTTGTGACTTGAGCAACAACCAGTCGCCACACTCAATCTGCCCCAGCACTTCGCTGTCCAGATTGATCAGCAAGCTGGCCCGCAGCTCATCGAGCCCTTCAAGCCGGCGGCGCTCCAGCAATACCTGACAGACGCGTTCCAGCGCCTGATCCACGGGGTAAACATGCTGACGCTCGGCGCTGGTCAACTCAGCATGATGAACCAGCCTCATCCCTGCGCCGCGCCTTGCCACTCGTCGGAGCCCATCGTGCGGCTCACCTCGTGTCGCCAATAAATGCGCTGGTAGCTGAAATGGACTTTTTCCAGTTGAGTGAAGTGCGACACCGCCGAATCCAGACAATGCGGCATCAGCACCTCGGCACCGACGATCAGCGCATCCTCCAGTTCGATAGTGTAGAAGTGCTCCTGCACGCCCTGGGCGGAGGTGCGATAGAACTCCACGCGACACTGGCTGAGCAGCTCACCGGAACACATCGCCACCTCGATCAGGGGCGATGCCTTGTCGAGTGCCTTGGTGATGATCAGCGGCTTGTGCATCCGCCTCCCCGCGCCCTGCCCCTTGGGAAGGAAAATGCCGTGGCTCAGGGCCTGAACCATGATTTTGTCCTCACGCCCCTTCTGATAGATGTTGCCCACCGACTCCTCGGTGAAGGCCCCGGCACTGATCAGCCCCTGACGGCTGCCGTGAATGGTCATGAAGGCTGGGCTGGGCATGGGGTTGCTCCTTTTTGTGGTTGGGGCGGGGGGAAATGGTCGGGTTCGTCGGGGAGCTTTTCGATTTCTTCGAAAGGTATCCAGGGTTCGGCGACCTCAAGGGTGATGAGGTAGCGCTCCTGATCCGGATGCCTGGAGTCTCGAAATCGTGCCAGTGACAGCATTGCCTGGTACTTGTCGCCAGCCTGCCAATAGGACGTGCCCGAGAGCACGCCTTGTCGGACGTATGCACGCCACTGCGGGGTATCCGCCATAGTCGGATCGCGCCGCGTACCCATCGGTTTCCAGCCCTTTGCACACCACTGTGCCTGCAGATCGACTACAACTTTCATCGCATCGTCGATGAGTAAAGGCTCGATTTGCGGGGACATGCGGATGTCGATGACCAGATTGCCAACGAAAGTCAGCGTAAAAAAACGCGCAAGAGGTGTTTTGAATCCGTACTGCGGATCAATAAAGCGCAGGCGGGCGTCAGTCTTCGGGATCCCACCCGAAACGCCGCCTCGGCCGCGACCCCACGCCTTGAATCCGGCTGTCGAGTGCGCTTCCATGTATTCATATGTTCCCCCCATTTTCACGGTAATCACGGGGTCATCCCACAATGGCTGCGTCAGTAGACGTGCGGCGGCTATCGCTAGAACAGTACAAAGCACCAACGCCCCCCAACAGCGCCTGCTGAACAGAAAGAAGTGCAAGTTAACTCCCCTCCATGGTGGCAATTTCATGGATGGATTGTGCTAGCGCATGTCTATCGTCGTTATTGAGCATCTGGTCAAAACGAGCCGCCGCCCGAAGCACGAACGCCATTCGTTGATCGATATCGGATAAATCCGCTAGAGGATTAGTATCGAAACCGATGGTGCGGCCATCATCGACTCGCTGGCATTGACTGGTGAGGGTCAACTCGATGGCCTGGGCAACGCCTGAGGGAAAATCCGTTACGTAAGAAAAATGATTGCCCCGCAGCAGCGCCACCAGATGAAGGTTTTCGTAGATAGTTGGCTGAAGAATGTTTCGTTGCTCATGCCAAGCCAGATGCTCCACACTTTCGGCAATATTCCCTGCCTCGATCGCTTCAAAAGCATCCAGAATTTCTGTAGAGCGCTTTCCAAACTCAAGTGTTTCCTGCCCCACCGGCCAAAGGACCGGAAACGTGGGGTGCCCATATATTTTTTTCCGCTCACCAAGACACTTCTTCAACTCCGCCAACCCACGCACCGCATAAAACCGGTGCAACGGATGTACATCCAGAAACAGCGTGGTATTGCCCATCGCCATCATGTCGTACACATGCTGGAACTGTTGCTGCGCCACTGACAACGCTGCACCGGGGCCATGGAAATCCAGCGACGACACAGGATTGCGCGCCCGGGCTTCGTCGTACTCGCGCAACGCATCGGCTTGCTCAGGCATTTTTGCAGGAGTCAGCAATCCGGACTCGCGGCGAGCATCCCGCACCCGCTGCCGCGCCTCATGTTCTTCACGAATACGTTCGATACTGTCTGCGGCATGGAGCAGCCCACAACCCACCTGCTTGGAAGCGAAGGCCGCCAGACCCGCCCACTGGAACCGCGGATCGTGTCGCCACAAGCGGGCATAGGCGGCGTTGATCGCCCGGTTGCGTGCAACGGGATCGGCGATCAGAACGCCCTCAGGTGCGACAACTTTCTCGGCCTCCTGCTGACAGGCACGCCAGAGGCACTGACACGTCAGTACCGGAACCTCGGTAACCAGCATCTTTTCGCCGTACAGCCACTCTTCCTTGCACTCACACTCGGCGACGGGCGCGGTGGTGTGGTTCAGGCGTAATCCATCGCTGGGATGCGGGTTGAAACATTGGGTCATGGTGGCGAAGGCATCTAAGGGAATCCCTTAACCCTACCCGTCTGTAAACCCTGTGAAAGGGGTCGAAGAAAAATCAGAAGACTCTGAAAGACAATGACTTCAAAGCGGTGGGACACTCCTTCGCGAACGACAGGAAAAATCCCAAAGAGCCCGTAATACGAGGGCTTGACCGACGAGCAAGTCAAAAACAAAACCGCTCGGTCAGAAACTGAATTGTGCAGCACCGCAGATTATTGACGCACGACACTCATATAAGGGAAAAGAGGTGCTAGCATAGAGCCACCAGTCGATCTCAGCATGCGCCCTAACTAGTAGTCAGGATATGACCGAGCCAGAAGACCCCAGCCGTGAGCGCCTCAAGCACCACTTTGCCCAGCGGGTAATTCATCAGGCACGTCAGATTCTTGAGATATGGCAGCGCCTGCAACGCAGTGAGTGGTCCACCGCCGACCTCGCCGAACTGAGCGAAGCGAACTTGCGCCTGCTGCGTTTTGCCGAGCGCTTCGAGCAGCCCGAGCACACGCAACTGGCTCATCACATCAGCCAGTCGCTGGAGGCCGTGGATGCCAATCGAGGCCGCCTGAGCAGCGGCCTGATCACTGACCTCAATCGTTTGATGCAGCGCCTGTCCCGCACCGGTCTGCGCCATGGCGATCAACTCGACCAGACCTTCCTGCCGCCGCTGCGCAAGCCGATCTACGTGATGCTGCAGGATCACGACCGCGCCGAGCGGCTGGCCAAGCAGTTGGAGTTTTTCGGACTGACCGCACAGGCGCTGGACAGTGTCGCCGCATTTCGCTCCTCGATGGTCGAGCGCTTGCCCGCCGCGATCGTCATGGACGTGGACTTCAGCGGCGCAGGCGTCGGCCTGCAACTGGCTGCCGAAGCTCAGGTTGGCCTGGAAGAACCGCTGCCGCTGCTGTTTTTCAGCCTGCACGAAACCGACACCCCGACGCGCCTCGCCGCCGTGCGCGCCGGCGGCCAGGAATTTCTCACCGGCACCCTCGAAGCGTCGAGCCTGCTGGAAAAGATCGAAGTCCTGACCTGCGTCGCCCAGTACGAACCTTATAAAGTGCTGATCATCGACGACTCCCGCGCCCAGGCCTTGCACACCGAACGCCTGCTCAACAGCGCCGGAATCGTCACGCGTACCCTGATCGAACCGATCCAGGCGATGGCCGAACTGGCGGATTTCCAGCCGGACCTGATCATCCTCGACATGTACATGCCGGCCTGCACCGGCACCGAACTGGCCAAGGTGATTCGCCACAACGACCGCTACGTCAGCGTACCGATCATCTACTTGTCGGCCGAGGACGATCTGGACAAGCAGCTCGACGCGATGAGCGAGGGCGGCGACGACTTCCTGACCAAACCGATTAAGCCGCGACATCTGATTACGACGGTGCGCAACCGCGCCGCCCGTGCGCGCAATCTCAAGGCACGCATGGTCCGCGACAGCCTCACCGGCCTGTACAACCACACGCACATCCTGCAATTGCTCGAAGACTGCTCGTTCCGCGCCCGGCGCGAGAACAAGCCGCTGAGCTTTGCCATGCTCGACATCGACCACTTCAAACGGGTCAACGACAGCCACGGTCACCCGATGGGCGACCGAGTGATCAAGAGCCTGGCGCTGTTCCTCAAGCAACGCTTGCGCAAGACCGACTTCATCGGCCGTTACGGCGGCGAAGAGTTCGCCATTGTCATGCCCGACACTGATATAGAAGCCGCGCACAAAGTGCTCGACGAGATCCGCCAGCGCTTTGCCGAAATCCACTATCCGGCGCAGCCGCAGGATTTGTGGTGCACCTTCAGCGCCGGCGTGGTGGAAATGCACGAAGACTCCGACAGCCTGATGATGGCCAGCCAGGCCGACGAAGCGCTGTACCGCGCCAAGGGTGCCGGACGCAATCGAGTGCAGACCGCGCGCGACTCAAAGCAAAGTGCCACCTTTTCATCGGAATCCACCGATTCGGTCATAACCCTGTAACAGAACCGCAATAAATTCAGGCGCTTACCATTTCTGCCGTTGGTAGCCGTCATGCGCCTGAAGTTGCTCACCAATCTCAACACCCTGCTGCTGGTCGCCGTCTGCGTGGCCCTCGGCGCGACGCTGTGGTGGTCGCAAAAAGCCCTGGAGCGTCCGTATCTGTTGATGGAGCGCTACCTCGGCCTGTCGCAGCAATTTCAGAATGACGTGGCGCGCAATGTCGAGGACTACCTCTCCAGCGGCGACGCCCTGCGACTGAGCAGCGCCAGCCAGGCCATCGACGGTTTGCAGAAAGAGCTCGGTGAACTGCCGCCGGCGCTGGCCGAGACCCTGCGCCCGAGCCTGTCGAGCCTGGAAGCATTCAGCAAAACCGACCTGCTCGCCGCCGGCAAACTGGCCGGTGATCCGCAGGCGTTGTTGTTGCAGGCCGAACGCGAACTGAGCGCCAGTCTCGATCAACTCAGCACCTACGCCAATGGCAACGCTACGTATCTGACACCGCTGCTTGTCGCTTCGCAGCACTTGGGCAAGCTGTCGCTGGCCCGCGACAAACTGGTCAGCAGCGGCCGCAGTGAACTGGCGGCCGACGTCGAGCGCGAAGTCGACAACATCCGCGCCCAGGCTCAGGCCATTGACGCCCTGCCCCTGCTCGGCGTGGTCGCCAGAAATGAATCCGGCAGTGATGATTTCGCCGCGATGATGGGCATCGAAAGCACCGAAAAATCCGCCGCCGAAGACGCCGGCATCGGCCTCAAGCGTGAATTGAACAGCCTGCTCGGCCGCTACCCGGCGGAACTGGCACGCACCCGCGAGCAGATCCAGAAACGCACCGAACTGAGCACCGCGACTCACCTGAAAATCGCCGCCGTGCAACAGGCGATCGCTGGACTTGAGCCGGTGGTGCGCGCCCAGCACGGACAGATTCAGGGCGAAGTGCGCCTGATGCAGGGCGTGATGATCGGCCTGATTCTGCTGATCGCGCTGCTGATCGACACTTTGCAGCGGCGCCTGGCGCGCACCCTGACCAACCTTGCTCCGGCGCTGTCGACCTGGGCCGAAGGCGACTTCAGCAACGACATTCACTTGGGCAACACCAACCGCGAACTGCATGACATCGAGGCTTCGCTCAACCGCTTGCGCGCGTATCTGGTGGATCTGGTCGGGACGATTCGCGGCAACGCCGAACAGGTCGCCGACAGCAGCCGCACCCTGGCCGAACTGAGCAACAACCTGCACTCCGGTGCCGAGCATCAGGCCGGCGACACCGCGCTGATCCGCGATTCACTGGGTGAGCTGGAAGCGACGATTCAGCAGGTCGCCGGCGATGCACGGCAGGCTGCCGATGCCAGTCGCCATGCCGGACTGGCCGTGGAGCACGGGCAAACCGTGATCGGCCAAAGCCTCACCGGCCTGCACGCGCTGGTCGGCGAGGTGCAGGGCAATGCACAGATGATCGAGCACCTGGCCGAAGAGTCGGCGACCATTGGTGGCGTGCTGACGGTGATCCGCTCGATCGCCGACCAGACCAACCTGCTGGCCCTGAACGCGGCCATCGAAGCGGCGCGGGCCGGGGAAATGGGCCGTGGCTTTGCAGTGGTGGCCGAGGAAGTGCGCTCACTGGCACAACGCACGGCCGGCGCGACGGCGGAAATCCAGACGCTGATCGCGGGCCTGCAAGCCGCCGCTCGACAATCGGTGGAAGGCATGCGCGCGCAGGTCGAACATGCCGAAGCCACAGCCAATCAGGCACAAGCGGCGGACGGCGCGCTGGATAAAATCGTCGGCGCGATCCAGACCATTTCCGACACGGCGATCCGCATCGCCGAGATCACCGCCCAGCAAAGCGGCGCGGTCAGCGAGATCCGCGACCACAGCGAGCGGATCCATCAATTGGGCGGCGATAACCTGCTGCGCATCGGCGAAGGTCGCGAACAAGGCGAGAACCTGCTGCTATTGGGCGGGCAACTGCATACCGCCGTGCAGGCCTTCCGCGTCTGATCACGATCCCTGTAGGAGCTGCCGAAGGCTGCGATCTTTTGATTTTTTAGAAACAAGATCAAAAGATCGCAGCCTTCGGCAGCTCCTACAGAGCGAATGACCGGATCAAATCACTCAGTCACAAATTTCGCGCAAACATCGGTCATCGTGCTGGCTATTGCAGAGAACTGGACAGTCACAAAGCCTTTGCGGCATAGTCGCCGGGTTCTGACGACTGCTCATTCATAACAAGGAACATGCAGATGGCAACGCTACTGGTGCTGCACGGCCCCAACCTGAACCTGCTCGGCACCCGCGAACCCGGCACTTACGGTTCAACGACCCTGGCGCAGATCAATCAGGATCTGGAGCGCCGCGCCCGTGAAGCCGGCCATCATCTGCTGTATCTGCAGAGCAACGCCGAGTACGAATTGATCGATCGCATCCACGCCGCTCGCGGTGAAGGTGTGGATTTCATTCTGATCAACCCAGCAGCATTTACGCACACAAGTGTCGCATTACGTGACGCGCTGCTGGGAGTGAGCATCCCATTCATCGAAGTGCATTTGTCCAACGTGCACAAGCGCGAACCTTTCCGCCATCACTCTTACTTCTCCGATGTAGCGGTGGGAGTGATCTGCGGCCTTGGCGCCAGCGGTTACCGACTGGCCCTGGAGGCCGCACTAGAGCAGCTTGAAACACAGGCAACGACTTGAACCACAAGCGTTAAACGCCCCTGACCGACCCTTGGGAGTTGATGATTCATGGATATCCGTAAAGTTAAGAAACTGATCGAATTGCTGGAAGAGTCCGGCATCGACGAGCTCGAGATCAAGGAAGGCGAAGAGTCCGTACGCATCAGCCGTCACAGCAAGACTCCGGCTCAGCAGTATTACGCTCCGGCACCGATGCAGGCTCCGGCCGCTGCACCTGCCGCCGCTGCTGCTCCAGTGGCTGCTGCCGCTCCGGCCGCCGCTGCTGCTCCTGCACTGAACGGCACCGTGGCCCGCTCGCCAATGGTAGGCACCTTCTACCGCAAATCTTCGCCAACCTCGCCAGCCTTCGTTGAAGTCGGCCAGACCGTGAAGAAAGGCGACACCCTGTGCATCGTCGAAGCCATGAAGATGATGAACCACATCGAAGCTGAAACCAGCGGTGTGATCGAATCCATCCTCGTCGAAGACGGCCAGCCGGTTGAGTACGACCAACCGCTGTTCACCATCGTTTGAACTGCGGAGAGCCTTTGATGACTGCGAAGTTGGAAAAAGTTCTGATCGCTAACCGCGGTGAGATCGCCCTGCGGATTCTGCGTGCCTGCAAAGAGATGGGCATCAAGACCGTCGCCGTTTACTCCAAGGCCGACAAAGAGCTGATGCACCTGGGTCTGGCAGACGAATCCGTCTGCATCGGCCCGGCTTCTGCCGCTCAGTCCTACCTGCACATCCCGGCCATCATCGCTGCCGCTGAAGTGACTGGCGCCACCGCCATTCACCCAGGCTACGGTTTCCTCGCGGAAAACGCCGATTTCGCCGAGCAGGTCGAGAACTCCGGCTTCGCCTTCATCGGCCCGAAAGCCGAAACCATTCGTCTGATGGGCGACAAGGTGTCGGCCAAGCACGCGATGATCGAAGCCGGCGTGCCGACCGTTCCAGGTTCCGACGGCCCGCTGCCGGAAGACGAAGAAACGGCGCTGCGCATCGGTCGCGAAGTCGGCTATCCGGTGATCATCAAGGCCGCTGGCGGCGGTGGTGGTCGCGGCATGCGTGTGGTGCACAAGGAAGAAGACCTGATCGCCTCGGCGAAACTGACCCGCTCCGAAGCTGGCGCGGCGTTCGGCAACCCGATGGTCTATCTGGAAAAATTCCTGACCAACCCGCGTCACGTCGAAGTTCAGGTGCTGTCCGACGGCCAGGGTCACGCCATCCATCTGGGCGACCGCGATTGCTCGCTGCAACGTCGTCACCAGAAGGTACTTGAAGAAGCGCCGGCACCGGGCATCGACGAGCAGGCGCGTCAGGAAGTGCTGGCGCGCTGCGTCAAGGCGTGCATCGACATCGGCTACCGTGGCGCCGGCACGTTCGAGTTCCTGTACGAGAACGGTCGTTTCTACTTCATCGAAATGAACACCCGTGTTCAGGTGGAGCACCCGGTTTCGGAAATGGTCACCGGTATCGACATCGTCAAGGAGATGCTCAGCATCGCCGCTGGCAACAAGCTGTCGTTCACTCAGGATGACGTGGTGATCCGCGGTCACTCGCTGGAGTGCCGGATCAACGCCGAAGACCCGAAAACCTTCATGCCGAGCCCGGGCACGGTCAAGCATTTCCACGCTCCAGGCGGCAACGGCGTTCGCGTCGATTCGCACCTGTACAGCGGTTATGCGGTTCCGCCGAACTACGACTCGCTGATCGGCAAGCTGATCACTTACGGCGCCACCCGCGACGAAGCCATGGCGCGCATGCGCAATGCCCTGGACGAAATCGTGGTGGACGGGATCAAGACCAACATCCCGCTGCACCGTGATCTGACCCGCGACGAAGGCTTCTGCAAAGGGGGCGTGAACATTCACTACCTCGAGCACAAGCTGGCTGGCGACAAGCACTAAGCTTCAGCCCGCACCAGACAAGGCCGCCTTCGGGCGGCTTTGTTGTTTCTGGAGCAAAGTCAAAAGATCGCAGCCTTCGGCAGCTCCTACAGGAGAATGCATTCGAAATGTAGGAGCTGCCGAAGGCTGCGATCTTTTGCTTTTCAACCAAGTTCGTCTTCTTTGGCGCGCTCGCGTAAACTTGCGCGCTTCTCGCTGGCCGCTAGGCTGCAATCATATTTTTTCAAAGGTGCCCGCCATGCCTTGGCTGCAAGTACGTCTCGCCATCAGCCCGGAACAAGCCGAAACCTACGAAGACGCTTTCCTTGAAGTCGGCGCCGTTTCGGTGACCTTCATGGACGCCGAAGATCAGCCGATCTTCGAGCCGGAACTCAACACCACCCCGCTGTGGGCGCACACACATCTGCTGGCCCTGTTCGAGGGCGGCACCGAGCCTGCGCCGGTGCTGGCGCATCTGGAACTGCTGACCGGCAGTCCGCTGCCTGAACATCACAGCGAAGTCATCGAAGACCAGGATTGGGAACGCAGCTGGATGGACGGTTTCCAGCCAATGCGTTTCGGCCAGCGCCTGTGGATCGTGCCGAGCTGGCACGCCGCGCCCGAGCCTGATGCGGTCAACCTGCTGCTGGATCCGGGCCTGGCATTCGGCACCGGCACCCACCCGACCACCGCCCTGTGCCTGGAATGGCTCGACGGTCAGGACCTGAAAGACTGCAACGTGCTGGACTTCGGCTGCGGCTCGGGGATTCTGGCGATCGCCGCCCTGCTGCTCGGCGCCAAAGAAGCGGTCGGCACCGACATCGACGTGCAGGCGCTGGAAGCCTCGCGCGACAACGCCGGGCGCAACAATATTGCCGACGAGCTGTTCCCGCTGTACCTGCCGGAAGATCTGCCGCAGGTCAAAGCCGACGTGCTGGTGGCCAACATTCTGGCCGGCCCGCTGGTTTCCCTGGCGCCGCAGTTGTCCGGCCTGGTCAAGTCCGGCGGGCGTCTGGCGTTGTCCGGGATCCTCGCCGAACAAGGCGAAGAGGTCGCTGCAGCCTATGCGCAGGACTTCGATCTGGACCCGATCGCCAATCGTGATGGCTGGGTGCGCATCACCGGCCGTCGGCGCTAGAATGGCCGCCTGCATAAACCGGATCGCCGCATGACCGACAGCTTCGTCACCCAGTGCCCGCATTGCCAAACCAGCTTCCGCGTCAGCCATGCTCAGTTGAGCGTGGCCCGCGGGGTGGTTCGCTGTGGCTCCTGCCTGCAAGTGTTCAATGCGGCCAAACAGCTGCTGGAACAACACGCCGGCAAGGAAGCGGTTACGCCGGTGGCGCCGGCCATTGTCCAGCCAGCACCGTCTCAGCCTGTGGTCAGCGAACCGCCGCCAGTGGTCGAAGCGCCCGTCAACGACGAACCGCCCGTGCCGCGCGCCATCAGCCAAAAGCAATGGAGCGCCAGCGAGCTGGATCTGGACAGCCTCGATCTGGACGAAGAACTGGCCCGCCTCGAACAACGGGAAATCCAGCCGACCACCGAATTCGGTCGCCAGCGCGAAGAGTCCCTGAGCGCGCGCCGCGACAGCCCTGAAGCCGATGAAACGGTGTGGCGCGACAGCTTGTTCAGCGCACGCGACGATGAACGCCTGCCCGAGCCCGAAGATGAAATCGAACCCGAGATCGTCGAAGCCGAACCGCTGAAAACCGCGCGCACCGAGCCTTCGTTGTCGCTGGAGCCGGTGGATCTGGATGACGAGCCGCCGATCCCGCAACTGCGCCTGCACGATCCGATCGATCCGAATGCTCGCCGCGAACGCCTGTCGGCCAGCGTCGAGCCGGACGATGAAGAGTTGCCATCGGTCGAACCGCTGCGCAAAAAACGTGAACGTGCCGAACCCGGCGTACGCGCCGAAGTGCTGCAGGATCTGACCGACGACCCGCTGCAACTGGACTGGCAGAAGCGCCGTTCGCCCTGGGGCCGGCGCCTGCTCTGGAGTTTGCTGGTGCTATTGGCTGCCGCTGGTCTGGCCGCTCAGTACATCGCCTATCATTTCGACGAACTGGCGCGCCAGGATCAGTACCGCCCGTGGTTCCAGCAGTTCTGTCCGCAGATCGGTTGCACGGTGCCGTCCAAGGTCGACATCGGCAAAATCAAAAGCAGCAACCTGGTGGTGCGCAGCCATCCGGAATTCAGTGGAGCGCTGGTGGTCGACGCGATCATTTATAACCGCGCAACATTTTCCCAGCCGTTCCCGCTGCTGGAGTTGCGCTTCGCCGATCTCAACGGTCACCTGATTGCCAGTCGTCGCTTCAAACCCGGCGAATACCTCAACGGCGACCTTGAGGGCATGGTGGAAATGCCGCCACAGACGCCGATCCACATCGCACTGGATATCCTCGATCCAGGCCCCAAAGCGGTGAATTACAGCCTGAGTTTCCACTCCCCCGAGTGAGCCGCTTCATCGCTTCAGGTTTGACGGCAGTTTTCTGACTTCCTCCGCGGCCACCAAACCGCTGGTAATAACAGAATAACTGTTCAGATTTTGTTCAATTCAGCCTTTATCCAGTCATCGAGAGCGGGTATCATGCCAACCCTTTTTCGAACTCTCATGATCCGGCCCCACTTCAGGGAAGTCCTATGTCGGCGGTACGCATCGGCCCATATACATTGCAGAACGGTTTGATTCTCGCCCCGATGGCGGGCGTCACCGACCAGCCCTTTCGTCAGCTGTGCAAGCGTTTGGGCGCAGGGCTTGTAGTCTCGGAAATGGTCACCAGTGACATGAGCCTGTGGAACACCCGCAAGTCGCGCATGCGCATGATCCACGAAGGCGATCCCGAGCCACGCTCGGTACAGATTGCCGGTGGCGACGCGCAGATGCTCGCGGATGCGGCCAGGGCCAACGTCGAACTGGGCGCACAGATTATTGATATCAACATGGGTTGCCCGGCAAAGAAGGTCTGCAACAAGGCCGCCGGCTCCGCGTTGTTGAAGGATGAAGCACTGGTCACCGAGATCCTGCAGGCCGTCGTCGCTGCAGTGGATGTGCCGGTGACCCTGAAGATCCGCACCGGATGGGATCGCGACAACAAGAACGGCCTGACCGTGGCGAAGATCGCCGAGCAGGCCGGGATCACCGCGCTGGCCGTGCATGGCCGCACGCGCGCCGATCTGTACACCGGCGAAGCCGAGTACGACACGATTGCCGCGATCAAGCAGGCGGTGTCGATCCCGGTGTTTGCCAATGGCGATATCGATTCGCCGGAAAAGGCCCGCTACGTGCTTGACGCGACCGGTGCCGATGGCCTGCTGATAGGCCGGGCTGCCCAGGGGCGGCCATGGATTTTTCGCGAGATCGAACACTTCCTGCGTACCGGCGAGAAATTGCCGGCGCCGGAGCTGAGCGAAGTGGAACGCATCCTGCTGGAGCATCTGGCCGCCCTTCACGCCTTCTATGGGGATGTGATGGGCGTGCGCATTGCCCGCAAGCATGTGGGCTGGTATCTCGCAACCTTGCCGGGCGCCAGGGAGTTTCGCGCCCACTTCAATCGTTTGGATGGTACGGAAACACAATGCGCCAACGTTCGGGAGTTCTTCGCCGAGCGTTACAAGAGCCTGACAGGGGACGAAGAAGGGGTGGCCGCATGACGATGATGACCGAGACTTTAGTGAGTGGAACAGCACCCGTGAGCGACAACGTGAATTTGAAACAGCACCTCAATACCCCAAGCGAAGAAGGTCAGACCCTTCGCGGGAGTGTCGAGAAGGCGCTGCACAATTATTTCGCCCACCTTGAGGGCGCGTCCGTCACGGATGTGTACAACCTGGTGCTCTCCGAAGTCGAGGCTCCCCTGCTCGAAAGCGTGATGAACTACGTCAAGGGCAACCAGACCAAGGCCAGTGAGCTGCTGGGACTCAACCGCGGCACATTGCGCAAGAAACTCAAGCAGTACGATCTGCTGTAAGCATTCAATCAAACCAGAAAGGCGCCCGCGTAAAACCGGTCGCCTTTTTTGCTGACTTCCTTTGCTTTTGATGGAAATTGAGATGACCGACCAGACTACCCGCCTGCCGATCCGCCGCGCCTTGATCAGCGTTTCCGACAAGACCGGGATCCTCGAGTTCGCCAGGGAGCTTGAAGCCCTCGGCGTCGAGATCCTCTCCACCGGCGGGACGTTCAAGCTGCTGCGCGACAACGGTGTTGCCGCAGTGGAAGTCGCGGATTACACCGGTTTCGCGGAAATGATGGACGGTCGGGTGAAAACCCTGCACCCGAAAATCCACGGTGGGATCCTCGGTCGTCGCGGTATCGACGACGCGATCATGAGCGAGCACGGCATCAAGCCGATCGACCTGGTTGCGGTCAACCTGTACCCGTTCGAAGCCACCATCAGCAAGCCAGGCTGCGACTTGCCGACCGCTATCGAGAACATCGACATCGGCGGCCCGACCATGGTCCGTTCGGCGGCGAAAAACCATAAAGACGTGGCGATCGTGGTGAATGCCAGCGATTACGCCAACGTTCTGCAAAACCTCAAGGCCGGCGGCCTGACCTACGCTCAGCGTTTCGACCTGATGCTCAAGGCCTTTGAACACACCGCCGCCTACGACGGCATGATCGCCAACTACATGGGCACCGTGAATCAGGCTGCCGAAACCCTGAGCACCGAAGGCCGCAGCGAGTTCCCGCGCACCTTCAACAGCCAGTTCATCAAGGCTCAGGAAATGCGCTACGGCGAGAACCCGCACCAGAGCGCGGCGTTCTACGTGGAAGCCAAGCCTGCCGAAGTCGGTATCGCCACCGCGACCCAACTGCAAGGCAAAGAGCTGTCGTACAACAACGTGGCCGACACCGACGCCGCGCTGGAATGCGTGAAGAGCTTCGTCAAGCCGGCCTGCGTGATCGTCAAGCACGCCAACCCGTGCGGCGTGGCCGTGAGCCCGGACGCCGAGGGCGGTATCCGTCAGGCCTACGAACTGGCCTACGCCACCGACACCGAGTCGGCCTTCGGCGGCATCATCGCCTTCAACCGTGAGCTGGATGCCGAGACCGCCAAGGCGATCGTCGAGCGTCAGTTCGTGGAAGTGATCATTGCCCCAAGCGTCAGCGCAGAAGCCCGCGCCATCGTCGCCGCCAAAGCCAACGTGCGTCTGCTGGCCTGCGGCGAGTGGTCGGCGGATCGCGCTCCGGCCTGGGACTACAAGCGCGTCAACGGTGGCCTGCTGGTGCAGAGCCGCGACATCGGCATGATCGGCGCCGACGACCTGAAAGTGGTAACCAAGCGCGCCCCGACCGAACAGGAAATCCACGACCTGATCTTCGCCTGGAAAGTCGCCAAGTACGTCAAGTCCAACGCCATCGTCTACGCCAAGAACCGTCAGACCATCGGTGTCGGCGCTGGCCAGATGAGCCGCGTAAACTCCGCGCGTATCGCCGCGATCAAGGCTGAGCACGCCGGTCTGCAAGTGGCGGGTTCGGTGATGGCATCGGACGCGTTCTTCCCGTTCCGCGACGGTCTGGACAACGCGGCCAAGGTTGGCATCACGGCAGTGATCCAGCCAGGCGGCTCGATGCGTGATGCTGAGGTGATCGCTGCAGCCGACGAGGCTGGCATCGCCATGGTCTTTACGGGCATGCGCCACTTCCGTCACTGATACATCGATTCAAATGTGGGAGCTGGCTTGCCAGCGATAGCATCCCCTCGGTCTGACTGATGAACCGAGTCGCCTGCATCGCTGGCAAGTCAGCTCCCACAGAAAAGCGCCCCTGCGGTGCTCAACAGAATTAGCGTCATCCGAGGTTTTTGAAATGAATGTTTTGATCATTGGCAGCGGTGGCCGTGAACACGCCCTGGCCTGGAAAGTGGCTCAGGATCCGCGCGTACAGAAGGTTTTCGTCGCGCCGGGCAACGCCGGTACCGCGATTGAAGCCAAGTGCGAAAACGTCGCCATCGACGTGCTGGCCCTTGAGCAACTGGCCGACTTCGCCGAGAAAAACGTTTCCCTGACCATCGTCGGCCCGGAAGTACCGCTGGTCGCTGGCGTGGTCGATCTGTTCCGCTCCCGTGGCCTGGACTGCTTCGGTCCGACCGCCGGCGCTGCGCAGCTGGAAGGCTCGAAAGCCTTCACCAAGGATTTCCTGGCCCGGCACAAGATTCCGACCGCCGACTACCAGAATTTCACCGAGATCGAGCCGGCCCTGGCTTACCTGCGGGAAAAAGGCGCACCGATCGTGATCAAGGCCGATGGCCTGGCCGCCGGTAAAGGTGTGATCGTGGCCATGACCCTGGCCGAAGCCGAAGACGCCGTGCGCGACATGCTCGCCGGCAATGCGTTCGGCGATGCCGGTTCGCGCGTGGTGATCGAAGAATTCCTCGACGGTGAGGAAGCCTCGTTCATCGTCATGGTCGACGGCAAGAACGTGCTGCCGATGGCCACCAGCCAAGACCACAAACGTGTTGGCGACGGCGACAGCGGCCCGAATACTGGCGGCATGGGCGCCTACTCCCCAGCCCCGGTGGTCACCGCCGATGTGCACCAGCGCGTGATGGACCAGGTGATCTGGCCGACCGTGCGCGGCATGGCCGAAGAAGGCAACGTCTACACCGGTTTCCTGTACGCCGGTCTGATGATCGACAAGGCCGGCAACCCGAAAGTCATCGAGTTCAACTGCCGCTTCGGTGACCCGGAGACCCAACCGGTGATGCTGCGCCTGCAGTCGAGCCTGGTGCTGCTGGTCGAAGCCGCCCTGGCGCAGGCACTGGACAAGGTTGAAGCGCAGTGGGATCCACGTCCGAGCGTCGGCATCGTGCTGGCCGCCGGCGGCTACCCGGGCGACTACGCCAAGGGTGCAGCGATCAACGGTCTGGACGCAGCCGCAAGCCTGGAAGGCAAAGTCTTCCACGCCGGTACGGCGCTCAAGGATGGCAACGTGGTGACGGCCGGTGGTCGCGTACTCTGCGCCACCGCCATGGGCGCCAGCGTCAGCGAAGCGCAGCAGCAAGCCTACAAGCTGGCCGCCGCCATCGACTGGGAAGGTTGCTTCTACCGCAAGGACATTGGCTACCGCGCCATTGCCCGTGAACGTGGCGAAACCCAGGAATAAGCTGTCCTTCAGGTCCGGCGCGGGATGCAGTCCCTCGCCGGGCTGTTCCGCCGCTGCGCATCGTTATATTCTGGCATCAACCTACGAAGGGATTTCGCCGTGCGCTGGCTCAGGATTGCCATAAGCTTCACCGTCACGCTGCTGACCTTGCTCTGCATGCTTCCGGCGCTGGCCGCGCAAGGCAGTGGCTGGTCGGTATTGCTTGACGATCAGGGCAATCTGCAACTGAGCGATATCCGCTCGGCTCGCTACACCAATCAATTCAGTCCCATCGAACTTGATCGCCTCACGGCGGCCGAGCCCGATGGCGCACTCTGGCTGCGCTTCAAACTGGCGCCGGGCAAGCACGAGCAAGTGCTGCGTATCTTTGCGCCCGACCTGTCCAGTCTCAGTCTGTACGTGCTGGACGGCGACAAGCTGATCGAGCAACGCCTCTCCGGCACCCACCAGCCGCAGGCCGAGCGGCCACTGCCCAGCAGCGACTTCCTGCTACCGCTGCCGCAAAGCGACAAGCCACTCGACATCTATCTGCGCATGGTCTCCGACCATCAGCTGCGCCCGCACATCACTCTGCAATCGGCGGTGATGAGTGCCGCCAATCAGAACCAGACGCTGATTTTCGGCCTGCTGTTCGGTTGCCTCGGCATGTTGCTGCTGCACAACCTCGTGCGCTACGCCTACTCGCGCTCGCGCAGCAGCCTGTGGCTGGCGATCTGCGAAGGCCTGCTGGGCCTGAGTCTGTTGCTGCTGCTCAACCTCGCCGGCCCGTGGCTGCCGAACTGGCACGCGATCCAGACGCCGGGCGCTTATCTGGCGCTGCTGCTGACCGCCCCCGCCGGGTTGATGTTCGCCCTGCGCTTCTTCGCCCCGCTGGGCCCGCACCCGCTGAACAAACTGTTGCTGGGCGACATTCTGTTCATCGTGATCTGCAGCCTGCTGCTGTTGTTCGTCAACACCCTGCCGCTGAACATCATCACCTACGCGCTGGTGGCGCTGGCCGGCCTGAGCATGTTGCTGGTCGGCTTCTATCACTGGCAGAAGGGCTACCGTCCGGCGCGGCTGTTCGTGGCCGGGATGGTGGTGTTCAACATCGGCACGCTGATCATACTCCCGGCACTGCTGGGGCTGACCCTGGTGGCGCCGCAGGGCCTGATCATGACCCTGATGGGCTTCATCTGCATCAGTGGCCTGCTGATGAGCATCGCCTTGGGTGAACGCCAGCGCAGCATCACCGAAAGCCGTTTCAGCATCAGTCGCGACCTTGCCGCGAGCAATGCCGAGATCAATGCCAAAGCCGAGTTCCTCGCCAAGATCAGCCACGAAATCCGCACCCCGATGAACGGCGTGCTGGGCATGACCGAACTGCTGCTGGGTACGCCACTGTCGGTCAAGCAACGCGATTACGTGCAAACCATCCACAGTGCCGGCAACGAACTGCTGACATTGATCAACGAGATCCTCGACATCTCCAAGCTCGAATCCGGGCAGATCGAACTGGACGATGTGCAGTTCGACCTCAATGCTTTGATCGACGACTGCCTGAGCATCTACCGGGCCAAGGCCGAACAGCAAAACGTCGAGCTGATCAGTTTCATCCAGCCACAGGTACCGCGCGTGATCAGCGGCGACCCGACCCGCTTGCGCCAGACCCTGCTGAGCCTGCTGGAAAATGCCCTGAAAAAAACCGACGAAGGCGAAGTGCTGATCGTCGTCGCCCTCGACGAGCGCAGCGTCAAGCCGCGCCTGCGCATCGCCGTGCAGGACAGTGGCCAGCCGATGGAGGCAGAAGAGCGTGAGGCGCTGCTGCACGCTGAGCTGCACAGCAAACACTTCCTTTCGGCCAACCGTTTGGGTGGCAACCTTGGGCTGGTGATCGCCCGGCAACTGATCCGCCTGATGCACGGTGAGTTCGGGATCAAGAGCGGCGCCAATCAGGGCAGCACTTTGTGGCTGACCCTGCCACTGGACCCGGACCGTCTCGAACACCCGACCTCCGACCTCGACGGCCCGCTGCAAGGTGCGCGCGTGCTGGTGGTGGACGACAACGACACCTGCCGCAAGGTGCTGGTGCAGCAATGCAGCGCCTGGGGCCTGAACGTCAGCGCGGTGCCCTCGGGCAAGGAAGCCTTGGCGCTGCTGCGCACCAAGGCGCATCTGCGTGACTACTTTGATGTGGTGCTGCTGGACCAGAACATGCCCGGCATGACCGGCATGCAACTGGCGGCCAAGATCAAGGAAGACCCGAGTCTGAACCACGATATCCTGCTGATCATGCTCACCGGCATCAGCAACGCGCCGAGCAAGATCATCGCGCGCAACTCCGGGATCAAACGCATCCTCGCCAAACCGGTGGCCGGCTACACGCTCAAGACCACGCTGGCCGACGAGTTGAACCAGCGCAATAAAGGTCAGGTAGTGTTCCAGCCGCAAGTGGTCACTCCCGCTACGGCGGCCAAGGTGCCGAGCGATTTCCGCATTCTGGTCGCCGAAGACAACACGATTTCGACCAAAGTGATTCGCGGCATGCTCGGCAAACTTAACCTGCAACCGGACACCGCCAGCAACGGCGAAGAGGCCCTGCAGGCGATGAAGGCCCAGCGTTATGATCTGGTGCTGATGGACTGCGAAATGCCGATCCTCGATGGCTTCTCGGCGACCCAGCAGCTACGGGCGTGGGAGGTCAGCAATCAGCGTATACGCACGCCGATCGTCGCGCTGACCGCGCACATCCTCGCCGAACACAAGGAACGTGCGCGTCAGGCCGGGATGGACGGGCACATGGCCAAACCGGTGGAGTTGTCGCAACTGCGCGAGCTGATCGAACACTGGGTGGCCCAGCGTGATCAGCAGAACCGTACGGCCTCGACTTTCTGACGATTGCCGTTCATCGCCCGAAAGCGCTTGCAGCCCCCGGGCAATCCGCCTCAGACACCGAGATCGATTGCCTCAGCCAATGGCGCCACGTTCTGCGCCAGTCGATCTCCAAGCTTTCGCGCCACGGCCTGACGCGATAGTGCGTAGAGCGTTTGTGACAGCGTCGCTCGCGCATAACGCACACACACCGGACCTTCGACTTCAGCGCTCGCGAAACGCTGCGACCACGGATTGGCAGCCAGCGTCTGTCGCGTCTTGAACTCAAGATAAAGGCTGCTGATCGATGTCGGACTCTGCGCTGCAATGGTCAGCAGGCGCACCGCCTGAAGCGCAGGCCTCGGCGTTTGCATGAGCGCTTCGCCAGGTGGCTCGGGCAACGTCTGCACTGCCGAAACACCGTCAGTGATTCGCGCCGCATATGCCATCAGCCCGCCAAGTGCCGGATCGTTGCCAGCGTTATTGGCCAACACTGTCGTGGCCCACTCCAGCGCCGAACCCGTATCTGCCTGAGCGACAGAGAAATCCTCGCGCAACTTCACGCTTCGCACCCAGAAGTCATCCAGCACAGCGATGTAAGCGTCGTACCAACTTTCAACTTTCGCGTCTTCGATTTTTTTATTAGCGACCAGTTGCGCCAACAGACCTGATTGAACGAGATCATCGTAATCCGTGCGGCGTTCAGATTCCGGCAACGCCAAAACAGCATGCCCTACTGCCAACAACGTGTATAACCGAGCCATTATCAAACCTCAATGGAAAAAGGGCGGACCGATAACGGCCGCCCTATCAATAACACTCAGTCAGATCTCGTAATCCTCGATCTTGGTTTTTGCGTTCAAACCCAGTTTGACGCGGATGGTATCGCGGGTTTGCTCGACAATCGAAGGCACTTTGCGGAATACCGAATCACCCCGATAGAGTTTCACTTCGCGCGAATCCCAATCCATGAACAACACTTGTTTGGCCGTGTTTTTGCGGATGAAACGCACTGTCCCCAGGGCCATGGTGACTTCGCCATTGATTTCGGTACACGTGCCCGCCGCCATACCGCCGACACCATGTTCAAGCATGTTGCGCTCGTACAGCGTCAGCGCGGTTTCACGCTTTTTCAGGGCGGTAATGGCGTCGCCTGCGACTTTCAGCATCAACACCGAAGCCGAGCCCGGCACAGCAAGCCCGGCCACGACGCTGCCGAGGATCTCCAGCACCAGTTGATCCATCCGTACGGTATTACCGCCGATGTTCATGTCGTTGTAGTACTTGCTCGTTGGCAGCCAGCCGGCATCGGTCATCACTTGCAGAAACAGGTAGTACCATTCCTTGCCCTGATATTCGTACGGATACTTCTTGTTGGCGACCAGCGTGGCGAACAGGAACGCGTGTTGCACATCTTCGCGATTCTGTTCACTCAAGTTTCCGGTAAAGGACAGAATGCCTTCACCGACGACGGAACCCTTGCCCGGCTCTTCGATTGCCGGCAGCGAAAGACCGCGAGGACGAATAGCCGCGCCGTCCAGTTCATAACTCTGCAAGCGGTGGACACACTCAGCAATGGAGCAATCTTCAACATCATGAATATTCATTATCAAATCCTTATTAATTAAAACGAGCTCCCCTTGAACCCGCGAAAGAACAATAAACAGAACAATAAAAAACCACAAACCAGAACATGTAACTTGCTAATAACAAACCCCAAAAACGCCCACTTCAAACTACAACTTGCATAGTTGCTCCGGGGATATTTGTTTTCGCCATCCCCCCAAAAATTAAACCGGCTGATAGACTCCGCTCTGTCCATCTGCCGCCGCGAGCCAACACCATGCTCCACGTGTTATTCAGCGTTTACCTGAAGATGCTGGTGCTCTACAGCCCATTCTTCGTGTTGTCCTGCTTCATCAGCCTGACGCGTGGCTACTCGCGCAAGGAGCAGCGGCGCCTGGCCTGGAAAGTGGCGATTGCCACGCTGGTATCCAGCGTCTTGCTGTACCTGTTCGGGCGGGTGATTTTCGATGTGTTCGGGATCACGGCGGACGCATTCCGCATCGGTGCCGGCAGCGTGTTGTTCATCTCGGCGTTGGGCATGGCCCAGGGCAAGCCGGTCGTGCAGAGTGACAACGTGCAGCAGGACGTGACGATCGTTCCGCTGACCATCCCGCTGACCGTCGGCCCGGGCACCATCGGCGCCCTGCTGGTGATGGGCGTCAGCCAACCGCACTGGGACGACAAGCTGACCGCAATCATGAGTATCACCCTTGCCAGCTTCACCGTCGGCGTGGTGCTGTACCTGTCCAATCACATCGAGCGGATTCTCGGCGACCAAGGTTTGCAGATCGTCAGTCGGTTGATGGGCCTGTTTGTTTGCGCACTGGCGGCGCAGATCATCTTTACCGGGGTGAAGGGCTATCTGGTTTCCTGAGGTTAAGTCAGCCGGTGCAAACCTTATTCAGGACGAGACAGAATCAGTAAAAAGGCCCGCGCAGTAATCTGCGCAGGCCTGGTCAGTTTCCCCTCCGTGTCAGGCCGGCACGGCTCCCAGCAACTGCGCAAGCGTTGCACTGCCGTCGGCATCATCGGCCTCAGTGACTTCACGCAACCTCTGCACCAGACTCGATACCGCATAGGAACGCTTGCCCTCGAAGCCGAGGAAGACATCGCCGCGCATCGCCGGATCCGCCGAGCACACATCCCGCAGGATCAGGCTGTGCTGGCGATCCGGGTCGACGATCAGCAAGTGCTCGTCGACAAACGACAGTTGCAGTTTTTGCGGAGCGTCCAGCGCCCAGACCAGCTTGCCGGGAATCACCGGAGCCTCGCCCAGTGGCGGTCGACAATCGACGATGACCGATTCCAGCCGCAACCAGCTGGCCCTCGACAGGTGATACGTCACACCGCCCTGCCCCACGCGCAATACCAGACAACTCACGTCATCAGCGATCAGTGGCAAGAGGTCGTCGACCTGTTTCTGGCCCTCAACCACCAACACCTCGGCCTCGCGCCGCATATATTCGAAAGGGCCAATGCTCTGGTGATCGGGGTAGACGAACACGCAATGTGCCGCGCGCTCGTGCAACAGCACATGCCGATGGCGCGTGCCGAGCAATTCGCAATCATGCGGCAGGTTCTGGCCCGCGATCCGGATCAATCGGGCATTCGCCACGTCGAACCATTGCAGTTTGCCCGCGTCGGACTCCACGGCGATGTAGGGAGCATGCTCGGCAGTCTCCAGCAATGCCTGCAGAGCCTCTGGCAAATGCTCCGCGTGTTCGCTTGCCCACTGATGATCGACGCCAATGATTCGTTCAGGTTCCTGATATCGCAGCTCGAGAGACACGCCATCGGCTGACGTCCCGCGCAGACCGGAGCCATCATTGCTCACGGTGCTGAACCGCCAGTCGTCCCACTCGGCCTGCGGTGCCGGCAACAGCTCGCCCGCCAGTAACTGTGCGCCACCGCCGAAGGCTGCTGCGAGCTGTCGACTGTCAAAGAACAGCTGACTCAAGATCTCACCGCTGCCGACGTCCAACAGCCAGACCGCCCGATTGTCCGGGGTCACACCGAGCAGGCGCATTTCCCGGTCGTGCCCCGGGTCGCACAGCAGCACGCGGTTATCCACGTACCAGGCACACAGGTTGCGATCACCGGTGGCGTTGCGCACACCCAGAATGGCAAAACTGTCGATCGGGTACTTCGCTGCCAGCGCTTCCAATGCTTGCCACCACTGGGCCCGTCCCTTGAGCCAGCGCTCACTCAAGCCACCCAGCTGCACTTCACCCTCGGCGGTCAGATTGAAGAACAAGCCGTCATCGGTCAGGGCCAGATACCCGTCCTGTACCGGCACCACGTCATTCAGTCCGTCAGGCTGAAGCCATTGATGCGTCCATTGCGCCGGCCAACGCTCGCTGCCTGCGGGCGCGCTGCGTTGCACCCTGCACAGTTTTTGCGCCAGCCGGTCGTAGATGAAAAACAGCGCGTGCTCGTCGTTGACCGGCAGCAGCACCAGATCATCTAGATGCTTGATCGAATCGGCCCAACCGCGGTGACGCCCAGAGGCAAACGGATGAATGCACAACAGGTCCCGGCTGCGAATCCAGACCAGATCGCGCTTGTCCGGATTGAACTTCCAGCACACCGACACGTAGGCGGCCGGTTGCCAGTCGACGGTGGTGACGCCTGCGCGTTCGGGCACCGGCGATAACGGGAAATAGTGACCCAGCACCGCCGACCAATGTGTCAGGGTCGGATTGGCGAACACTCGCTGGCCCAAGTCACGGTCCATCTCTCGGCTCACCGCAACCAGCTGCAGCTGGCCCTCACGGATCAGGTAATTGAACTGCGTGACTTGCTGATCGGCCCCCTGACATTGTTGCTCGATGTGAATCACCCCTTGGGCATCGACATCGATACGCCGCACGCTGCTCTGCCCCTTCATCACCAGCAGCCGGTAACGGCATTTGAGTAAACCGCTGACGGCATCGACCTGCCAGATATCGTAGTTGTGCGTCTCATAGAAAAACGCAGAATCGTCGACCACCGCCGCCAGCAGCATTTCATCGGCCGCGAGTACCTCTTCACTGCGAATGTACAGAAAACGATCCTTGGCAGCGTCGTACCAGGCCGTGGTGTAGCGCGGTTGTCCCTCGGGCTCGAAAGGAATCGGAAAGTGATGAACCGGCGTGTAAGGCATCACCAGCCGATGCTCCCGGGCCAGCCTCTGGTAATGCGTAAGCAGCGACTGCTCATGCTCCCCGGCTGGCGCGTCCTGCTCGAGAATGTCCAGTCGTGCGTCACCGCGGTTGACCTTGAACGTTTGTCGCCCGGTCAGTTGCAGCGTGACTTCATGCCGTCCTCTGCCGGTGAACGTCACCTTCACACCACCCACCGCAAGAACCCCGGCGGCGTCAATCCGCACATCCCTTTCGCTGGCCCAGGTGGCGACCAGCTTCCAGCGACACAGCTGCAGGCTGGGAGACTGCAACTGGACATCGACCCCACGATTGAGAATCAGTGAACAGGCGCCGCCCGCTCCTTCGATGCGATACGACAACTTGTCGTGCCAGACCGGCGGCGTCATGGGGACTGCCAGCGCACGTTCGCGGGCATCCAGCCGCACCTCGATCACGGTTGAGCGATACGACGGTATCAGACGGTTGATGATGTAGTGCGTGGGAAAAGAGTAGAACGAAAACAGGAACTGCCACTGGCCTGCCGCATCCTTTTTCTCCAGCTTGCGGGCCGTATCGAAACCGGTGTCATGACGCAGCGTCGAGAACGGCAGCGCCTTGTATTCGTAACCGTAGTAAGTGGTCGGTGTACACGGCAGGACGACCAGTTGCGTGCTCGGCGGATCGAAGCGGATGTAGCCTGGCAGCCCCAGCTCACGCCGCAGATCGAGCGCTTGTTGATCATCCGGGTTGATACCCGGCACCCCGAAATGGTCGCGCAGCCGATACACCTTCGGGCTGTCGAGTATCATCATCGCGCGATTGAAGTCCAGGCTCTGAACCACCAGCGAGGGGTGAGCGACCCACGCCCCAAGCCCGTCGTCATAACGATAACCGACACCGCGACAGGCCCGCTCCAGATCATCGAAAAACAGCCCCACCTCCTGCGCCTGCCCGGCGATCCTGGCGAACCCCTGAGCCAGTGCCGCCACACCCACAGCCAAGCCGCCCAGCACCACCCCGGCGCCGCCGAGCACAGCGGCTGCAGTCGCCGCGCCCGCCGTGGCGGCTCCCAGACCACCAGCGGTCAACGCCAGACTGGTGGCGTCGAAGGCCAACTGAGTGCCGAACTGCGCGCGCTCGACCTCGTTGTCTGCCGTCGCCAATTGGTAGATGTCGAAGCCGACATTGGCCAGCCCCAGCACCGCGCCCACGCCTTCGTTGGCGACGTGTCCCAGCGCCTCGCCAACCACGGGCGCACAGGTACGGGCAATGACTTTCTCCTCATTGAGTGCGGTCTTGATCAGACTGAGCAGACCGGCGACGTCGGTGACATTGCCGTGCAGCAATTGCGCGTAATTGACGTAAGCATGCAACCTGACGGCGGTGGTCAAGGTGCGGCCATCCCCCTCTCGTCCACGCAAGACGTTCATCAGTGCCTGGATCGTGAAGCCGGTATTGAGGGTGTGAACGGCACCGGCCTCAACCATCTGCGGCGTGGCTCGGGTGCCCAGTGTCGAAAACTGCTCCGACAGATAATTTCTGATGCGCAGCAGGCGATGATCGCTGCTGACCACCTGTACCACATGCTCGGTTTGCGCGGGATCGATCAGGTTGATCCGGAACTCGCCGGTGGGCATCATCTCCAGGGTTTCGAACAACGGCACCAACGGTTTTGCCGAAGCATGCAAGTGCTGTAAAGCGTCAGTTGCCTGGGCAATCTGCTGTCCCCACCAATGACTGTCCAGATCGCGCAGGCTGCGCCCCAGGTGCGGATTGCTGACCAACGAATGGCCGCGAGCACTGTTCAAGCGCCGACGGATTGGCCGCTGTGCCTGCTCCGGCAACACATTGTCGGACTCCAGCAATTGCCCGACGCTAAATCCGCCGGACAGATTCAGGGCCGATATCCTTTGCCCCTGCAGCTCGATCAGATCAAAGGTCGGACGCGCGTTGTCGCCATAGGCCGCATAGTATTTCGCCATGCCCTGTTTCTGGAAAAGGTCAGTCAGTGCCAGCTGAAACTGATCCGGCTGGCTGAACTCGAACACGCCGAAATTGGGATCATAAAAGTGATAGGTGGCGTGCCCACCCTTGAAGGTTTTCGCCACCAGCATGGCGTGGTTGTCCGAGTTGAGCATCAGCGTGCGCGGGCTGGCGAACGCTTCCAGCGTGGTGCCGAGCTGTTGCAGATCGACCCGCCCCAAAGGCTTGCCGATGTCGTGCAATTGCACGCCGCGCAACTCTTCGAGCGCCTCCAGAAACATCATTGAATCGTGCTGCTGCGGCTCGGCAGTGGCCAGAAAGAACCGCTCGCGCAATCGTCGCGACGCGACAACGCCCTGCTCCAGAGCAGCACTCATGATCAGCGCCAGCGGGTAACAGCGGCCACCGGGATCGCCCGGCCCTTCGAGCAACAGGTCCTGCGGCACCAGTTTGACGTCACTGGCCTCGATTTGCCCCAGCACCTGACCCAGCCGCAGGATCACCTGCTCGCGATGCTCGCGGGTGGCGACGGTCTGAATATGGGCAACATGACGCCCCCATTGAAACAGCGTGTGCGCCTGCGACAGCGCGGCTCGCTTCAGCGTCAACGCACTGTCTGACGACATCATCGGCTGCTCGACATGACTGGCGAGACCAGCCATGAATTGCGGGGCTCGCTGCTGATACAGATGGCGTTCAATGGCCGCATAACGCACCGACGCCCCTAACTCGGCAACGCTGTTGGCCAGATTATCCAGCTCGGAGGCAAGTTGCGTGAGACTTGAGTTATCCAGTGAGCGTGCGCCGAGCATCTGTCCCAACACCACCCGTTGCAACGGACTGATCTGAAAGAACGGCAGCGAACCCTCGGCAATGCCGCTTAGCAACTCATCCAGCGCCAGCCCCTGAATCCGCGCATCGCTGAGCGACGCCGGAGCCTGCAAAGTGACGGGCTGGGCCTTGATGGCCTGGCGATCATCGAAGCTGAGCCCCGGCCCGTCAGGAAACCATAATGGGCCGTTATGTCCGTCGCGCATCGCGACCACGAACGGTTCACCGAGTCTGTCGATCATCCGTTGCAGCACCTGCGTCAACAGCACTGGCCGGCCCTCGATAACCGGCCAGCCCTCCTCGAACGTTATGCTCTGCTGGGTCAACAATGCTTTTACATCGCCGCGGTAGCGCGCGCTGTACTGTCCTTCGTGCCAGCGCTGCTGCTCGTCGAGCACCCACTGCTCGACATCAACGGCGTTGTCTTTCCAGGAGTGGTCCTGCTCTTCCTCGGTCTTGTCGTTGACCATCCACAATGGCTCGATAGCCGCTTCCACACGCAAGGTTTCCTCCTCGCGCGGGACGAAATTGCGCCGTGCGTAATCGGCCATGCCATCGCGCATCGCGGCGGGTCCGGTCAGATAAATCGTCCCCTCGCTCTGCGGGCGAATGCCGTCACTGAAGTAGCCCGCGATGGCCAGCATCAGAAAGTTGGCCGCCACGTCCTCGGTCATCGACAGTTCGGCCAGAGGGCCAAATGCCTGCTCGAGTACTTCTCGTGCCAGCTCTGTCATGCCGTCAAAATCGCTCAATGCGACGCCTCGCTTGGCGGCGAGGCGAGCCGTCTGGTCAATGGCCTGATAGTTGAACCGGAACCGCTCGATCACGCTGTTGAGCATCGGCGATTGCGCATGAGCCATCAGAAACGAGTTGCTCAACGTGTTCTGCACGGCAACAGCGCGCAGGTCCTGCGGGCGCACAAGCAGCTCGGCCGGCGCCTGGAACACCTCGTGCAGTGCCGGTTGCTGCCGGGCAAAAGCCTCCAGCGCAGCGCGGTGTTCGTCGGGAATCCGGCCCAGATAATCGGTGTATCGGTCGCGCAATGCCTGGCGTCCCGGCATCCAGTGCGGATTGTGATCGAGCAGCAGTTGCAGAACGCCAAGGCGCGCGTCGCCGCCGAACGCACTGATGTCGACCCCGCCCATGGTTTTGACCAGGGGCGGCAGGTTATCGACATCGACGTAGCGACCGCCCTCCTCGTACAAGGCTTCGGCCCGCACCACGTCGGAGGCGGCGGCCAGATTACCGCGCAACCGGGTCTCGCGCTCATAGATGGCTTGCAGTCGCAGCGGTGCGTCGAGGTCACGCAAGTCACGCAACTGCAAATCATCGCCTGCCAGATCGAGCAGACTGCGCCGGTTCTGCTCGATCAAGGCTTCCAGTTGTACCGCGTCCTGGCCGTAGGCGCGGGTCAACAAATCGACCCGTGCGTCATCCGCCGATTCCCCTCGTTCCAGCGCTTCGTTGATGTGCATGAACATCTGCTGCTTGAGGACGATGACCCGTTCTTCGTACAGCGTCCCCAGTCTGCTGTCGGTAATACTCTCGGTACCGCCATGTTGCATGGCGTCAGCCTTGGCGGCCTCGACGATCAACTGATTGGTTTGCCAGGCCAGTAGCGCGTCACTGTCATACCAGAGATGGAGGTTGTACCCCTGCCCGCTCAATACCTGCTTCCACAGGTCGAGGTAGTCTCGCTGGATCGCGCCAAGACCACCGCCCAGCCAGACAAAATGCAGATTTTTTACAACCGGAGTGGCGGCGGTCTTCGCGTAAATCTCGCTGTTTCGCAGACGGGTCTCAAACGCCTGGATATTGTTGTAAATACCCGATAAAGAGTTTTTCGGCGGCTCAGACTGGCCAAGAGTGTCACGGCGCACACGCGGCTCGCCGATCAACTGCGCCAGGGAATGCTTGAGCAATGTCAGGGGTTCAATCAGTCGCGGAGAATTGAGCAAACCGATACATGCAAAGTAATAGCGCCACACTGACGGATAAACGTCACTGTCCCGGTGTACCAACAGGGCCTGCTCGAGATCAGCCTGTTTGAACAGATTGATAAAACTGACATAACCACTGGCATCTTTAAATCGTTGATTGCGCATGAAAGTTCCTCCGTTATTCTGACCGACATCATCAGTGCACCCAGGCACTTGAATGGCAGCGAAGTTAACGAATGGCAAATTCACACTCAAACTTCAAAACTTTCAATACATGTCAAAACAGGCGACTAAAAAACAACTGATAACGCATGTAACCGCAACAAGTTATTGCGACAACCCTGATCAATAAATTAAAAAAACTGCGAAAGTCGGCGGCACAACTGCGCATCGACTTTTACTGCGGCCAATCAAGATTCAGGATAAGTCCGACAAAATGTAAGTCACAAGAAAGAGCCCACGCGGCAATGGAGCAAATCACACACGCCCTGCTGAAAGATATGACATCGGCAAATCCGGAAACAATCTACCCGCCATGTCCGGCACGGCGAGGGAGCAAGCCCCCTCGCCTGCGCTCATGACTGCGGCTTTTCGCCGTACCAGCGCGGCGTGTAGACCCACTCGCCACCTTCGGCCTTGGGGAATGTGCACGTGGTCGAAGAACCAATCAGCACCATGGTGCGCATGTCCACCTGATCCGGGGTCAGTTGCCCCAGTGTGGTGACCCGCAGGGACTGCCCCGGCCGACCGATGTCGCGCCCCAACACCACCGGCGTCGCCGCAGTGCGATGTTGCGCAACGATTTCCAGTGCACGGCCCAGTTGCCACGGACGCGCCCGGGAGATCGGATTGTAGAAGGCCAGGGCCAGATCGGCGGCGGCCGCCAGATCCAGACGCTTCTCGATGATCGACCACGGTTTGAGGTTATCCGACAGCGACATCACGCAGAAATCATGACCCAGCGGCGCACCCGCTTGCGCAGCCGTGGCGAGCGAGGCGGACACTCCCGGCAGGATTTCCAGCTCGACGCTGTGCCAGGCCGGATCGGTCGACTCGTGCAATGCTTCAAGCACCGCTGCGGCCA
This sequence comes from Pseudomonas sp. SCPG-7, assembly GCF_002156405.1. Lineage (NCBI taxonomy): Bacteria > Pseudomonadati > Pseudomonadota > Gammaproteobacteria > Pseudomonadales > Pseudomonadaceae > Pseudomonas > Pseudomonas sp. SCPG-7. The sequence continues at coordinate 96,746 of NZ_MVOO01000015.1, forward strand.
TGGCGAACACGCCGGGGTCGCCGGACGAGACCACGATGACCGAACGCCCCTCGGCCGCCAGCCGGAAGGCGTGGCGGGCGCGCTGCATTTCTTCGCGATTGTCGGTGCAGTGCTGCACCTGATCAGCGCGAAACGGGCCGGCCATGCGCACATAGGTTTCATAACCGAGCACATCGGTGGCCCGTGCCAGTTCCGCCTTGACCGCTGGCACCATCAGCTCGGCAGCGCCGGGGCCGAGGCCGATCACCGCCAGGCGTCCACGCTGACGACCGATCTGCGCGACGTCCAGCGGCTGTTCGGCGCGCGCAATCGCCAAGCCGTTGGCACGGCTGATCGTGGCCTGCGGCAGTGCCTGACGCGCCAACGCGTCGAGGTCGTTGTGCGCCGCGACAAAGCGCAGCGGCACACCCAGCTCGATGGCGGCTTCACGCAGCTTGGCCGACGCCATTTCCGTGTCAGCCGCCAGCAGACAAGCCAGCGCCTGCTGCGCAACCCCGGCCTGCTGCAACGCGGCGCGCACAGCGTTCGGCAGGTCCTCCAACTGCGCACTCACCGCCACCGCGACGCTGCGCGGATAGATCAGCAACTCGTTGGCGTTCGCGATACGTTCGGCACTGCCGACATGAATCGAGCGCTGCGCCTGCGGGTCTTGCGGCAACTGCGCCTGATCCAGCCACGGCGCCGCACCTTCGATGCGCACGCTGTGCCCGGCCAGCAGGTCGGAAACGAAACGCTTGCCCAGTTCCAGATCCGCCAGCGCATAGCCGCTGGGTGGATTGAGCAGGCAAGTGCCGAAGCGCAATTCGCCACTGGTGGTGATCGCCGCTGCGACCTGCAATGCGCCAGCGATTTCCCGGGCCATGACATTCACCCCGCCGAGGCCACCGAGCAGCGGCACCACGGCGCTGCCGTCTTCGGCAACGGCGAGTACCGCCGGTTCAGCACCTTTTTCCAGCAACAGCGGCGCCAGGGTGCGAATGACGATGCCGGCCGCGCACAGGGCAATGATCGGCGTGTCTTGCTGGTACAGCTCACGCAGGGTTGCACCGAATTCCTGATAGCGGCGGTCGGCGCCTTCGACGCGTCCGGCGAGGCCGTGGATCTGCGCCGTCGGATACACCTGCTGGATACGTCGCGCGGTGGCCAGCGCGCTCTGTCCGAGGATGACAATGGCCAGAGTGGACTGTGTCATCAACCTTGCCACCGTTCACCCGGTACGATGATCAGCGAGAAGTACGGCGAGGACATCGGCTCGACCTGATCCAGCGGCACGATCTTCTGATTGGCCATGGTCGCGCGTTCGACGTACAGCGCCCGCTCAGCCAGACCGAGCTCTTCGAGTACCGCTCGGACTTTGGGAAAGTTGCGCCCCAGCTTCATGATCACCGCCGCATCGGCGTCGGCCAGACGCCGCTTCAGATCCTCGTGCGGCAGTACACCGGAGAGCACCGACAGGCTCTGGTTGCGATACACCAGCGGCGCGCCGAGTACCGAGGCGCCGCCAAGCATCGAGCACACGCCCGGCACCACTTCGGCTTCATAGCGGGTGGACAACCGGTCATGCAGATACATGTAGGAGCCGTAGAAGAACGGATCGCCTTCGCAGATCACTGCAACGTCGCGCCCGGCGTCCAGATGCGCCGCGACTTCTTCGGCGGCAGCGTCGTAAAAATCACTGATCACTTGCTCGTAGGACAGCGGCGCCGGCAGCACTTCGGTGGTCACCGGGTACACCAGCGGCAGCAGGTTCTGCGCGTCCTGCAGGTGCGCTTCGATGATGCCGAACGCATTGCCTTTTTTACCCTTGGCGACGAAGTACGCCACCACTGGCGACTCGCGCAGCAGACGCAGGGCTTTCACGGTAATCAGTTCCGGATCACCGGGGCCCACGCCAAGGCCGATCAGACGTCCTGTTGCCTGCATCATTCGACCTCCGTGGCGAGGGCATTGACTGCGGCGGCGGCCATGGCACTGCCGCCGAGCCGGCCTTGCATGATCACGAACGGTACACCGCGACTGTCAGCCGCCAGCGCCGCTTTCGATTCGGCGGCGCCGACGAAGCCCACTGGGAAGCCGAGGATCAGCGCCGGTTTCGGTGCGCCGGCGTCGAGCATTTCCAGCAGATAAAACAGTGCGGTCGGCGCGTTGCCGATCACCACCACGCTGCCTTCCAGGTGTGGACGCCACAACTCCAGCGCCGCCGCCGAACGGGTGTTGCCCAGCTCACGGGCCAGCTCCGGCACGCTGTCGTCGCGCAGGGTGCAGATCACTGGGTTGTTCGCCGGCAAACGCGCACGGGTCACGCCTTCGGAAACCATCCGCGCATCGCACAGGATCGGCGCACCGGCCGCCAACGCATCGCGCCCGGCCTTGCCGGCGCCCTCGGAGAATTGCAGACCGTCGATGGCCTCGACCATTCCGCAGGCGTGGATCACCCGCACCGCGAGTTTTTCCAGATCGGCCGGGATGCGTGCCAGATTGGCCTCGCTGCGAATGATCGCGAAGGAGTTGCGATAGATCTCCTGACCGTCGCGGATGTAATCAAGCATCAAGGGGGCTCCGTGAGCGGGCGTCGAGCAGGATCGCGGCCGCTTCAATAGTAAGGTTGCGTGCGTGCAGCGTGCCGAAACCCGGCAGCGCTGCATCGCGAAAATAGAGGTCGTAATGACCGGGGCTGATCGCCAGCAATGTGGCGGGTGCGCGGTGGGCCGCCGCGCAAGAGCGCGGGCAGCCGGACAGGTGCACGTTCTGCGCCTGAGGCAACAGCGTCGCCAGCCATCGGGCGTCGTGTTTGGTATCGGCCAGGCCTTTGCCGCAACCGCTGGAACCGGTGCAGGCAATCAGCCTGGACAGCGGCTCACTGGCATCGGTCAGCCAGTGCAATTGCGTCAGTGTTTGCAAGACTTGCGCCGCGTCAGAGGGTTTCACGTTCGGCAGCAACAGACTTTGCCACGGGGTGAAACGCAGGCTGCCATCACCGTACTCGCGGGCCAGCCGGGCGGCGCCACGCAGCATGACCGGGTCGAGACGGCCAAGCGCCGGCACCGCGCCGACATACACCCGGTCGGCAGCGTTTTGCGGGTGAACACCGATGTGCAGAGCCTCCGCCAGCGGCGTGCGCTGTCGGGCAACGACGGCTTTGATCGCCACCCGTTCGCGCAACTGTTCGAGGAAGGCCGGCATCGGCCATTCATCAAGCAAATGGCGCATGCGCGTCTGCTCCGGCCGAGCCCGCTCGAGGAACAACTCCAGCACCGCGACCACCAACGCATGGCCGTTTTCCACGGTCACGGCACCGGCCGCCCGATCGGTCGGACAGCCGGCCAGACCGAACGCCAGCAAGACTTCACCGTCACACTCAAACGCCGACAACCACAGATCATGCGGATGTTCGAGCATCGCCATCGCCTCACCACCGTCCAGTTGCACGGCAAACTTGGCGCTCAACTCGGGAAAGCGCGGATGCGTCTGCAATGTCAGCAGAATCTGTTCGGCCAGAGGCCGGGTATCGAATAGCAACCGCCGATCGATACCGGCGCTCGGGCTGAGCATCAGGTTGCGTACATCGTCACCCGCTGCGGTTTGCGGCCCGAGGCCGGCGGCCAGCAAGCTGTCGGTCAATACCGCTGACTGCTCACCGATGCCGCGAATCTGCAGATTGGCGCGGTTGGTCGCCTCGATTTCCCCACGGGCGAAACGCTCGGCGGCATTGGCCACCGCATCGGCCTGATCGGCAGTGATCGAACCGCCATTGAGCTTGATCCGGCAGATGCCGCCGTCCAGCGCCTGGACGATACGCAGCAACCCCGGACAAGCCGAGGGGCGCAGAGCGGTGGACAGAGGGCGTTCGTTCAAGGGATGACCGGCTGGCTGGCAGCGCTGTGGTGGGCGAAAGGTCGCCATTATGCCTGCTTTGCCCGAGCGCATGAAAATGCCTGCCGGTCGGAAACTGCACCCAGGCTGCAATTCCCGCTGTCAGGCGCTGCTTCAGAGTTGGTATTCCTCAAACCTGGACGCATTCTCGCGAATGGCTTGCTCCACACTTGCCCGGTTGGCATCCATGGCCCGGCGCTTGATCAGCAGCTTTCTGGCGCGAATGTCCAGTTGTGACATGGGTTGATGAACCTGCCAGAACAGATAGTTGGTATTGAGTACCAACTTGATAAAGCGGATATGGCTGAGTACCACCACCAGCTCGTCATGGGTGTTCTGACTGACCGGCAAAATGTGCGAGTTGAAAGTTTTGCCACTGAGCGCTGAAAACTGCTTCAACAACGCCGCATCTTTTTCCAGCGCTGCAAGTCCCGCTTCAACCTGGGTCAGTTGCGAACGCGCGAGCAACGGCGCAGTCAATCGCCGCCATGCCTCCTGCACACTCCCGGAAAACGCCGTCTGGACCAGCACCACTGGCTGTTCCTCAAGACTCCAGCCAAACGACCAGAGGATGCCGGCAAAATGATCGAACCACTGCGCAGGCTGAGTACTGCTGTTATAAACGCCGTCCGCCTTGATCTGCGCGAGATAAATGCAGTGCTTCACAAAGTTGTTATCGGCCTCGGCCCGACCTTCCAGGCCGGTGAATAACATATTGTTAACGGCCACTGCGTTATTCTGACTTAAACGTGTATTGGAACTGATATCCATATCATCTCCTGCCAACTTGGCATTGATTATTTATCGATCTATTGCGCCAGACTTATTAAAAAACTGAACTGAAGCAAACTAACAAAAACAGCAGTTGAAAAATCCAATATTGCTCAACAACACATTTCCGCGCGGCTTTCAGCCCACCGCGACGACAGACCCGCGTCAGATGCCGGCCGCCGCGTTATCATGCCGCCCTTGAAGATCTACCCTGGATTAAAGGAACGGCATGACACCCTGGCTGACGGTTGTGGGAATCGGTGAAGACGGCTTCAAGGGCCTGGGCAAAAATGCCCGGCGCGCCCTGATGGGCGCCTCGCGGATCATCGGCGGCCAGCGGCAACTGGATTTGCTGCCGGTATGCATACGCGGTGAACGCGCGTTGTGGCCAAGCCCGTTTTCCCTCGCGCCGGTATTGGAGCAGCGCGGCGAAGCCGTGTGCGTGCTGGCCAGCGGTGATCCGATGTTCTACGGCGTCGGCGCCAGCCTTGCGCGGCAGGTGCCGAGTGCCGAGATGCTGATCCTGCCGGCGCCATCCTCCTGTTCGCTGGCCGCCGCCCGACTCGGCTGGCCGTTGCAGGATGTAGTGACACTGTCGCTGGTCGCGCGACCTTTGGCGGCACTCAATGCACAGCTGTTCAGCGGCGTACGCCTGTTGCTGCTGAGCAATGACCGGCAAAGTCCGGCGGCGGTCGCGGCGCTGCTGCGCGAGCGCGGATTTGGCGGCAGTCGCCTGAGTGTTCTGGAGCACCTGGGCGGCGACGCCGAGCGGCGCATCGACAGCACTGCCAATGACTGGAACGACCCGGCGATTGCCGATCTGAATGTGATCGCCATCGAATGCCTGGCCGATGCGCAGGCACCGCGCCTGTCGCGTCTGGCCGGACTGCCCGACTCGGCATTCCAGCACGACGGGCAACTGACCAAACGCGATGTCCGCGCCATCACCCTCGCCCGCCTTGCGCCGATCCCCGGCGAACTGCTGTGGGATGTCGGCGGCGGTTGCGGCTCGATCGGCATCGAATGGATGCGCGCGCACCCCAGCTGCCGTGCCATCGCCATCGAGGCGGACGAAGGCCGACAGGCCTTGATCGAACACAACCGCGACGCGTTGGGCGTACCCGGTCTGCACTTGGTGCGGGGCCGCGCACCACAGGCACTCGCCGGGCTGGAGCGACCCGACGCGATCTTCATAGGGGGCGGCGTGACCCGTGAAGGCGTGTTTGAAACCTGCTGGGAACAACTCAAGCCCGGTGGCCGACTGGTAGCCAACGCCGTGACCCTGCAAAGCGAAGTCACTCTGATGCACTGGCGCGAACGCCACGGCGGCGAACTGACCCGAATTCACGTGGCCCAGGCGCAACCGCTGGGCGAGTTCGACACTTGGCGTCAGGCGCTGCCGATTACCTTGCTCGATCTGGTCAAACCCCTCGATGCGTGACGAAACCGCCGAACAACCCGCGCCGCTGCGTAGCGGCCTGACCACTGGCAGCTGCGCCACCGCCACCAGCCTTGCCGCCGCGCGCCTGCTGCTCGACGGTACCTCGGCGGACGCGGTGCAGATCGTCCTGCCCAAGGGCAAGCAGGTGCAGATGCGCCTGGAGTTTTGCCGCTTGACCGCCGACGGCGCCGAGGCCGGAACGATCAAGGACGCCGGCGACGACCCCGACGTGACCCACGGTGCGCTGCTCTATTCACACGTGCGGCTGCTGGCCGTGCCGGGGATTCGCTTCATCGCGGGCACAGGTGTCGGCACCGTAACCCGGCCGGGGCTGGTGCTCGGCGTCGGTGAGCCGGCAATCAACCCGGTGCCGCGCAAGATGATCAGCGATCACTTGAGCCTGCTCGCCGCCGAACGCGGTTATGGCGGCGGCTTCGAGGTCACGGTCAATGTCGAGGGCGGCGAAGCGCTGGCGCTGAAAACCATGAATCCACGGCTGGGCATTCTCGGCGGTCTGTCGATTCTCGGCACCAGCGGTATCGTTCGGCCGTTTTCCTGTGCGGCGTACATCGCCTCGATCCATCAGGGCATCGACGTCGCCAAAACCAATGGTTACCTGCACATCGCTGCGTGCACCGGCAACGCCAGCGAAGACACCATGCGCCGGGTCTACGACTTGCCCGAAATCGCCTTGATCGAAATGGGCGACTTTGTCGGCGCGGTGCTCAAGCATCTGCGCAAAGTGCCTGTGGATAAACTCAGCCTGTGCGGCGGCTTCGGCAAGATCAGCAAACTGGCGGCCGGGCACATGGATCTGCACTCGCGCCATTCCAGCATCGACCTGCCGCAACTGGCCGAATGGGCGGCGGTGATTGGCGCCGATCAGGCGTTGCAACAGAGTATTCGTGAAGCAAACACCAGTCAGCAGGCCCTGGCGATGGCCAGTGCGGCAGGCATTGCCCTCGGCGATGAGGTCTGCCGCCACGCGCTGAATTTCGCCCGCAGCGTGGTGCCGGCGCAGGTTCAGGTCGAAGTGTTTGCGATTGATCGCCAGGGCGGCATTGTCGGCCACGCCGGAGGTTTTGCATGAAGCGCATTCTGTTACTGGGCGGCGTCACCGAAGCCCTGGCCATCGCCCGTACGTTGGGGCCAGAACACATCTACAGCCTCGCCGGCGTGGGCCGGGTGCCGACCGACCTGACCTGCCAGGTACGCGTCGGCGGCTACGGCGGGGCCGAAGGTCTGACGCAGTTCATTCGCGACGAAGGCATCGACCTGCTGCTCGACGCGACCCACCCCTACGCCGCGCAAATCAGCCACAATGCTGCCCGCGCCGCGCAACTGAGCGGCATCCCTTGCTGGGCCTTGCGCCGCCCTGCATGGCAGCCGCAACCGGGCGATGACTGGCGCGAAGTCAGCGACTGGGCCGAACTGACCGCAGCCCTCAAACCGTTCCGCCGCCCGCTGTTTACCCTCGGCCGCGAACCGCTGCAACACCTCGATGAAATCCCTGCCAGCCAGTTCTGGACCCTGCGCGCCCTCGACGTCTACCCCGGCAACGAACGCTGCGAAGTGATCGGCGCCCGTGGGCCATTTCTGCTTGAGGACGAACGCGCACTGTTCGAACGCCGGCAGATCGATGTCCTGATCAGCAAGAACAGCGGCAGCACCGCGACCGAGCCGAAGCTGGAAGTGGCGCGGGAGTTGCGAGTACCGGTGATGGTGTTGAAGCGGCCGGTGTTGCCGGGGGTTGATCGGGAGTTTGTGACGACGGCTGAAGTCTTCGCTGCCCTTGCCGCCTTCACCCGGCTTTAGCCAGTTGCAGATCCCGAATACGCCTTCGCGGGCAAGCCCGCTCCCACAGTGGTCGGCGGCAACCGCATAGTCTGTGTATGCCAGAAACCCAGTGGGAGCAGGCTTGCTCGCGAAGGCGTCGGATCTGGCGTTGCACATTTCCACCGCTACACTCATTTCCATTGATCTGCGACACCAAACCGCACGACGCCTTTTTACTTATCGGCCCTGATCAGGCTAAATAGCCCGCGCCTGATCGCCCACCCAACGGATCTGTCCCATGAACCGACACCGGCTAGCATTTGCCTGGATCGCCTGCTTTGCAGTGCTGTTCAACATGCTCGCCATGCCGATGACCGGGGCGCTGGCGCAGGCGGCCAATTCACCGGCCGAACAATTGCTGTGGAGCAGTTTCTGCACTGGCAGCGGGACGAAGATGGTGGCGATCAACATCGGCACCCCGCAGCAGAAAGCCCCGTCCAATGACAGCCATTCCAACATGCAGCATTGCTGGTGCTGCTCGGGTTCAGCGCCGCTGGTGGCGTTGCCGGGGCATGCGCCGCAGCTGTATTTTGCCCGTTACGAAAGCAATCGCAGCGTGGCGCCGCCCTCGTTGCAAACACCGACACCGCGCCAGCAATGGCCGAGCCTTAATCCGCGCGCCTCGCCTCTGGTTTGATTTGTTCTCGCAATTGACCTGCGTATCAAATCGTTCTGGAGAACTGCCATGTTGAACAAACTCTTCGTCATCGCTGCGCTGTTGCTGCCGGCGTGCTTCGCCCATGCCCACGAATACAAGGCCGGCGAGCTGGAAATCGCGCACCCGTGGTCGCAGGAGTTGCCGCCCAACGCGCCAACCGTCGCCGCTTATTTTGTGGTCAGTAACCCCGGCAAGACCGACGACCGCCTGCTCAGCGTCGACTCGCCGATCACTGACGAGGCTCAGTTGCACGAGCACGTGATGCAGGGCGATCTGATGAAAATGCAGCAAGTGCCCAACGTGGTGATCCCGGCCGGCGGCAAAGTGACGTTCGCGCCGATGGCCTATCACGTGATGCTGCTCAACCCGAAAGACCGCAACCTGCTCAGCGACGGCAAACGCTTCCCGCTGACCCTGCATTTCGAAAAGGCCGGCAACGTTACCGTCGAAGTCGCGGTGCAGAAGAAACCACCGGAAACCAAGGCACACGATCACGCCCAGTAACCGATCCGGCTGACCACGCCCGTGCGCCCGCAACGCGCCGGGGCGTCCAGCAAGCATCGCCAGAGCCAGGCTCTGACCTGCGGTAGCTGGATCGCCCTGTTCGCCATGTTGATGATCTTCATCGGCCCGCTGATTTCTCAGTCGATGCCGATGGATCAGCACGCCTCGAGTTCCATGCCGATGAGCATGGACATGGCCATGCCGGGTATGGATCACGCCGCGCACGGCGCACAACCGGCTGCCGAACACTGTCCGCCGCAATCATCGCACCACGCCCTGTGGGAAAAGTGTGGTTATTGCAGCCTGCTGTTCAATTGCCCGGCGCTGACCGGTGGCGGCACGTTCGCCACATTCAGCATCGCCCACGTCAACACCTTCGTCCCATCCTCCCCGCGTCTGGGCCATGCCCGGCAGACCGTCTTCCCTGGCGCCCGCACCCGCGCCCCGCCCGTCACAGCGTAAACACCGCACCTTTGATTGCACACGGTTGAGAAGACAGCTTCAGGCTGCCGGCCGTGTCGTTTACGACTGTTTGATGGAAATTGTCATGTCCAGGTTTTCTGTTGTTCCACGTTTGAGCACTGCTCAGGCGTCTTTCGCCTTGAACGAATCGCGGATTCGTTTCTCGCACGCTACCGCCGTCCTTTGCGGCGTCCTGCTGTCGCCGCTGGTGCTGGCCGATGACCACGCCGGGCACAACGAAGAACTGAGCCCGACGGTGATCACCGCGATCGCCCCCAGTTCGCCATTGACCATCGTCACCAACCCCAAGGACCCGCGCCAACCGGTGCCGGCCAGCGACGGCGGCGATTACCTGAAGACCATTCCCGGCTTCGCCCTGGTGCGCAACGGCGGCACTAATGGCGACCCGGTGCTGCGCGGCATGTTCGGTTCGCGGCTGAACATTCTCACCAACGGCAGCATGCTGCTCGGCGCCTGCCCGGGGCGGATGGACGCGCCGACCTCCTACATCTCACCGGAAACCTACGACAAACTCACGGTGATCAAAGGCCCGCAAACCGTACTCTGGGGCCCGGGCGCATCGGCCGGCACGATCCTCTTCGACCGTGAGCCGGAAAGCTTCGGCGAACTCGGCACGCGGGTGAATGCCAGCGTGCTGGCCGGCTCCAACGGACGCTTCGACAAGGTCGTCGACGCCGCTGCCGGCGGACCATTGGGCTACGTGCGGGTGATCGGCAACACCGCGCACTCCGACGACTACCGCGATGGCAACAACGACAGCGTGCCGTCGCGCTACGACAAGTGGAACGGTGACATCGCCGTCGGCTGGACCCCGGACGCAGACACCCTGATCGAACTCACCGCCGGCAAGGGCGATGGCGAAGCGCGCTACGCCGGACGCGGCATGGACGGTTCGCAGTTCCTGCGCGAAAGCCTCGGCCTGCGCTTCGAAAAATCCAACATCACTGACGTGCTGGAGAAACTCGAAGCACAGGTCTACTACAACTACGCCGACCACGTGATGGACAACTACACCCTGCGCACACCGTCCGGCACCGGGATGATGGCCGGGCCCATGGCGTCCAACGTCGACCGTCGGACCCTCGGCGCGCGGATCAAGGCAACCTGGCGCTGGGCCGACATCCAGCTGATCACCGGCCTCGATGCGCAGACCAATGAACACCGTCAACGCAGCGGCATGGGCATCGACACCTACAAGGATCAGCCGTACACCAAGGACGCCGATTTCCATAACTACGGCGTGTTCAGCGAAATGACCTGGTACGCCGCCGACCGTGACCGACTGATCACCGGCGCCCGAATCGACCGTGCCTCGGCCAAGGATTACCGGCAGAGTATTGGCTCGGGGATGATGAGCCGCCCCAACCCGACCGCCGACGAGACCCGCGCCGACACCCTGCCCAGCGGTTTCGTGCGCTACGAGCATGACCTGACCGACACACCGGCCACGCTGTACGCCGGCCTCGGTCACGCGCAGCGCTTTCCGGATTACTGGGAGCTGTTTTCACCGAAGTCCGGCCCGGCCGGTTCACTGAATGCGTTCGACTCGATCAAGCCGGAGAAGACCACCCAGTTCGACTTTGGCGTGAACTACAAGACCGCCGAACTCGAAGCCTGGGCCTCGGGCTACGTCGGTGTGGTGCGCGACTACATCCTGTTCGACTACACGCCAACGATGATGGGCATGAGTACTTCGCGCGCGGAAAACATCGACGCACGGATCATGGGTGGCGAACTCGGCGCCGCCTACAAACTCACCGATAACTGGAAAGCCGACGCGACCCTGGCGTACGCCTGGGGCAAGAACAGCAGCGATGGCAAGGCCCTGCCGCAAATGCCGCCACTGGATGCCCGCTTCGGCCTGACCTACAGCGAAGACAACTGGAGCGCCGGGGCGCTGTGGCGCGTGGTCGCGGCGCAAAACCGCATCGACCAGAACAAAGGCAACGTGGTCGGCAAGGACTACGACAAGAGCGGCGGCTTTGGCGTGTTCTCGCTCAACGGCGCCTACCGGATCAACAAGAACTGGAAGGTCAGCACCGGCGTCGACAACCTGTTCGGCAAGGCTTACGCCGAGCACCTGAACCTGGCGGGCAACGCCGGTTTCGGCTACCCGGCCAACGACCCGCAAGCGATCAACGAGCCGGGGCGCACGCTCTGGACCAAGGTCGATATGAGTTTCTGACAGTCAAATCCCACCCTGTGGGAGCGAGCTTGCTCGCGAAGGGGACGGCACGTTCAGCATAGATGCAGCCTGATACGACGCCTTCGCGAGCAAGCTCGCTCCCACAAGGGTTGCAGAACAACTAAAAGATCCAAGCCAAGCGGAGCAAACGTGATGCAAAAGCCCAAACCGAATTTCTACAACCTGGCCTGGCGCTGGCATTTCTATGCCGGATTATTCGTCGCGCCATTCATGGTGATGCTGGCCCTGACCGGCATCGTCTACCTGTTCAAACCGCAACTCGATTCACTGATGTACAGCAGCCTGCTCAACGTCCCGGCCGGGCATCACACGGTGCCGGCCGATGACCTGCTGCAACGGGTCAAGAGCGCTTATCCACAGGGTCAGATCAGCCAATACCTGCCGCCGGCCAACGCCGAACGCAGCGCTCAGTTTGTCGTGAAGAATGAGGGTCATGAACTCAATGTGTTCATCGATCCGTACCACGGCGACATCCTCGGCGAGCAGGATGCGAAGAAAAATCTGCAAGCCGTCGCCCGCGCCATTCACGGCGAATTGATGATCGGCACGCTCGGTGACCGCTTGATCGAACTCGCCGCCGGTTGGGGCGTGGTGCTGGTGGTATCGGGGGTTTTTCTGTGGTGGCCGCGCGGGCAGGCCGCCGGGATTCTGTGGCCACGGCTGAACAGTCGCGGTCGGGTGTTGTGGCGTGATCTGCACGCGGTTACCGGATTCTGGGGCGCCGCATTGTTGCTGGTGATGCTGCTCAGCGGCATGACCTGGACCGGCTTCTGGGGCAAGCAATATGCGCAGGTGTGGAACGTGTTCCCGGCCGCGATGTGGAACAACGTGCCGACCTCCGACGTCGAGGCCGGCAGCCTCAATAACGCCGCGCGCCAAACCGTGCCATGGGCGATGGAAAACACGCCGATGCCGATGTCCGGTGACCATGCCGAGCACATGGCCCACGGCGGCATGCAACACGGTCCCGCCGCGCCCGCGATCAGCCTGCAAGACGTGCAGAACATCGCCATTGAGCGCAAGGTCGAACCCGGCTACAGCATCACCCTGCCGACCACCGCGACCGGCGTGTTCACCATTGCCGTGTTCGCCGACGACCCGCGTAACGATGCGACCCTGCATGTCGATCAGTACACCGGCAAGGTCCTCGCCGATGTGCGTTTCGAGCAGTACGGCGCGGTGGCACGGGCCACGGAAATCGGTGTGATGCTGCATGAGGGCAAGATGTTCGGCACCTTCAACCAGATCGTCGTGCTGCTGATCTGCCTGATGATTCTGCTCAGCGCCGTCAGCGGTGTGGTGATCTGGTGGAAGCGTCGTCCGCAAGGCAAGTTCGGCGTGCCGCCGCTGCGCCATGACCTGCCGAAATGGAAAACCGGGGTGGCGATCATACTGGTGCTGGCCGTGATCTTTCCGCTAGTGGGCGCTTCGCTGGTGCTGGTCTGGCTGCTGGATCGCCTGCTGTTGTCGCGTCTGGGCCGCCAAGCTGAATCTGCCTCAACTTCATCGTGAAGCAGGCGAGATGCGCGTTTCAGACAGATCTTTAAACTGCCGGGGTTTAAACTCCGGCAGATTTTAGTGTTACTGTATAACGCAAATATGCCGCTCTGCCCGCGATCAAAAGTTGCGGGCTTTCTTTTGAAGAAGTGGTTCACCGCCCCGATGAACAAGTACCTCTTGTCCAGCCTCTGCCTGTTCGCCCTGAACAACGCCAACGCCGACAGCCAGCCGTTGACGCTGCCCGCGGGCACCATCACCGCGCCTGCGCTTGACGAAGAAAATGTCAGCCTGACCACGCCGACCTCCGCCGGTTCGCGCCTGAACCTGACGGCCCTGGAAACCCCGGCCAGCGTCGAAAGCCTCAGCGGCGAACAGGTGCGCGCCCGTGGTGACAGCAGCGTGCAGGACGCCGTGTCGCGCAGCACCGGCATCAGCCGCACCGGCACCCCGGGCGATGGCGGCACGTCGTTGCAGGCGCGCGGTTTTACCGGGCAGAGTTCGGTGATGCAGTTGTATGACGGCAACCGGATGTACACCGGCATGGGCACCGTGACCTTTCCGGTCGACACCTGGTCGGTGCAGCGCGTCGACGTGCTGCGCGGCCCGGCCTCGGTGCTGTACGGCGAGGGCGCGACCGGGGCGGTGGTCAACGTGATTGCGAAGAAACCGTTCGAGGGCGACATCGAAAACCACTTGCGCCTCGGCTACGGCTCCTACGACCGTCAGCAGCAGGCATTCGACAGCGGCGGTTCGCTGAGCGACACCCTGAGCTATCGGCTCAATCTCAATCGCCTGCGCAGCAACGGCTGGATTGATCGCGGTGATTCATCAAGCGATTTCATCAGCGCTGCGCTGCGCTGGCAGGCAAGCGATGATCTGGCCTTCACCCTCGCCCACGATTACGGCGATCAGCGCCCGCAGAACGACTTCGGCACGCCGTTGATCAACGGCCAATTAAAAGACAGCCTGCGCAACAAGAACTACAACGTGCGCGACGACCAGCAGCACTACAACGATCAGTGGACGCGCCTGACCACGGATTGGCAGATCAACGATGCCGTCAGTGCCAGCAACGAGCTGTATTACCTCAAGGCCCGGCGCCGCTGGCAGAACGCCGAGAACTACAACTTCGACACCGCCACGCAACAGCTCAGCCGCAGCGGCTACTTCGGCATCGGCCACCAACAGGAACAGGTCGGTGACCGCCAGACCTTCACCTTCAAACACTCGCTGTTCGGCCTCGACAGCCAGACCGTGACTGGCGTCGATTACAACCGCATCCGTTTCCAGCTCAACAGCAACTCGCCGTTCAACGATGTGTTGCCCAACGGTCAGCCCTTGGATCTGTATCACCCGCAACCGGGCTATTTCGAAAGCGCCAACCCGTACCGCGACCAGTTCGACAGCACCACCAAACAGATGTCAGTGTTCGGCGAAAACCGCACACAACTCAGCGAGCGCTGGTCGCTGGTGACCGGCGTGCGCCGTGACTATGTACAGGTGGATCGCAACAACCTGGTCGACGACAGCCAGAGCGACAAGACCCTGACCGGCAATAACTGGAAGGCTGGACTGGTGTTTGCCCTGACGCCCGAGACTTCGTTTTACGCTCAGGTCGCGACCAGCACCGACGGCATTGGTGGCCTGATATCCCTGAGCCCGAGTCAGCAGCAATACGACCTGTCCACGGCACGCCAGACCGAGGTCGGCATGAAGCAGTTGTTCTGGGATCAACGCGGCGAGTTCACCCTGGCGGCCTATCGCATCGTCAAAAAGAAGCTGCTGACCGACGATCCGGGTAACCCGACGCTCAAGCAGCAAGTCGGTCAGCAATCGTCCAACGGTCTTGAAGCCAGCCTCGACCTGCAACTGCCGCACGCCTGGCAACTGCAGGCCAACGCCGCCATCGTCAAGGCCAAGTACGATGACTTCTCCGAAGTGGTCAACGGACAGACGCTGTCGTACAACGGCAATCGTCCGGTGGATGTACCGCGTCAAACTGCCAATCTGTGGCTCAATAAAAACCTCAGCGATGATCTGAAGGCTGGCGCCGGCGTGCGTTATGTCGACGCGCGCTACGCCGACATGGCCAACCGCAACGAGCTGCCCAGTTACACCGTGGTCGATGCGACGCTGTCGTGGCAAGCCTTGCGCAACACCACGCTGGGCCTGCAGCTGAACAATCTGTTTGACCGCCGGTACGCACAAAGCCAATACAATGACGGCCAGCAATGGATCCTCGGCGAGCCGAGATCGTTTTTCGTCACGGCGGATTACACCTTTTGATTCACCGGCCCCTTCGCGAGCAAGCTCGCTCCCACATTGAAATGCGATCCACTGTGGGAGCGGGCTTGCTCGCGAAGGCGTCATCAGCAACACCCGATATTTCAGAGTAAAAGCATGACCTCACTGACCCTCGCCAACCTTGCCTGGACACCTCTGGGCCACGGCCACTGCCATCACCAGTTCCAGCTGCGTGATGCCTCGTTGCAGGTGGCCGCCGGTGAGTTTGTCGGGCTGATCGGCCCCAACGGCAGCGGCAAGACCAGCCTGCTGCGCTGCGCCTATCGCTTCAGTCAGCCGGAAAGCGGCGAGGTCAGACTCGATCACCACAACGTGTGGAAGCAATCCTCGCGCTGGTGCGCACAACGCATCGCCGTGGTTCTGCAGGAATTCCCCGATGCCTTTGGCCTGACCGTCGAAGAAGTGGTCGCCATGGGTCGCACGCCGCACAAAGGCCTGTTCGATGGCGACACGCTGGAAGATCGCAATCTGGCGACGCAAGCGCTCAAATCCGTCGGCCTCGACGGCTTCGAAGACCACGCGTTCGCCACCCTGTCCGGCGGTGAGAAGCAGCGGGTGATCCTTGCCCGCGCCCTGACCCAGCAACCGCAACTGTTGATCCTCGACGAGCCGACCAACCACCTCGACCCGCGTTATCAGCTCGAACTGCTGCAACTGGTCAAACGTCTGCAGATCGGCACCCTCGCCAGCATCCACGACCTGAACCTGGCCGCCGCGTTCTGCGACCGGCTGTACGTGATCAATCACGGCCGGATCGTCGCCAGCGGCACGCCGCCAGAAGTACTGACCACCGAGTTGCTGCGCGACGTGTTCGGCGTCGAGGCGTTGATCGACTCCCACCCCCTCCACGGCTACCCGCGAATCACCTGGATAACCCGACCATGACTGTGCGTTCCCTGCTTTGCGTCGCTCTTCTATTGTGCAGTGCCCAGGCCTTGGCCGAAGCCACCAAATACCCGCTGACCGTCCATAGCTGCAACCGCGAAGTGACCTTCAACGAGGCGCCGAAGCACGCGGTCAGCCACGACATCAACATGACTCAGATGATGCTCGCCCTCGGCCTCAAACCGCGCATGGCCGGCTACAGCGGCGTCAGCGGCTGGAAGTCGGTGACGCCCCAGATGCAGTCGCTGCTCGACGGCTTGCCGGAGCTGGCCGCGAAATATCCGTCGGTGGAAACCCTGCTCAACGCCAACGTCGACTTTTTCTTCGCCGGCTGGGATTACGGCATGCGCGTCGGCGGTGATCTCACCCCGCAGACCCTGCAACCGCTGGGCATCAACGTGTATGAGCTGACCGAGTCCTGCGCCTTCGTGATGAAGCGCCCGGCGGCGACGCTGGATGACACCTACAACGACCTGCGCAATCTCGGGAAGATTTTCGACGTACAGGATCGCGCCAACGCACTGATCGCCGACATGCAGAATCAAGTCGCCGAGATCCGCAGAGACCTGCCCGCCGACAAGCCGCGCGTGTTCCTCTACGACAGCGGCGAGGACCGCGCCATGACTTCCGGGCGTCTCGGCATGCCGCAGGCGCTGATCGACGCGGCGGGTGGGCGCAACATTCTCGATGACGTCGACGCGAGCTGGACCCGGGTCAACTGGGAGACCGTGGTCGAACGCAATCCGCAGGTGATCGTGATCGTCGACTACAGCGAAATCACTGCCGAGCAGAAGATCGAATTTCTGCTGAACAACCCGGCGCTGCAATCGGTGGACGCGATCAAGAACCAGCGTTTCATCGTCATCCCTTACGTGCAGGCCACACCGGGCATCGATAACGTGCTGGCGGTGGAAACCCTGGCCAAAGGATTCCACGGCGAATGATCGACCGGCGCTACGCCCTTTTGCTCACCGCCCTCGGTGCCCTGTTGCTGGTGTCGTGCGTGGTCTCGCTCGGTTTTGGTCCGGCGCGGGTGCCAGTGGAGGTGGTGTGGCGGATTCTGCTGCACAAGACCTTCGGTTTCGGCGAGGTGAGCTGGAGCGCCGGGCAGGAGCACATCGTCTGGCTGATCCGCGTGCCGCGCATGCTGCTCGGGGCGTTGGTCGGTGCCGGGCTGGCGTTGATCGGCGCGGTGCTGCAAGCAGTGACGCGTAATCCACTGGCCGATCCGCACCTGCTCGGCGTCACCTCCGGTGCGACCCTCGGCGCAGTGATCGTGGTGCTGCACATTGGTGAAATCGTTGGCCTGTTGACCTTGCCGATTGCCGCCTTCATGGGTGCATTGCTGAGCATGTTTCTGGTATTGGGCATCGCCAATCGGCAGGGTCGACTCGACAGCGACCGCTTGCTGCTGTGCGGCGTGGCGGTGTCGTTCGTGATGATGGCGATCGCCAACCTGCTGTTGTTCATGGGCGACCATCGCGCCAGCTCGGCGGTGATGTTCTGGATGCTCGGCGGCCTTGGCCTGGCGCGTTGGGAGCTGCTGGCGATACCCGCGCTGAGCGTGCTGCTCGGCCTCGGTCTGCTGCTGGGCATGGCCCGCCCGTTGAACGCACTGATGGCTGGCGAGCAGACCGCCGTGACCCTCGGCCTGAATGCCCGGGCGGTGCGTTTGCGGGTGTTTGTGATCGCCTCGTTGATGACCGGAGTGCTGGTGTCGATCAGTGGCTCGATCGGCTTTGTCGGACTGATGGTGCCGCACATTGCCCGGCGTCTGGTGGGTGCCGAACATCGCCGTCTGCTGCCGGCCTGCGTACTGCTCGGCAGCCTGTTTCTGGTGTGGGTCGATGTGGCCGCGCGAACCCTGATCGCGCCGGAAGACCTGCCCATCGGCGTTGCCACCGCGGCCATCGGCGGCCTGTTCTTCATCGGCCTGATGCGCCGCCGCTGACACAACACCGATCAAAAACTGTAGGAGCTGCCGCAGGCTGCGATCTCTTGATCTTGCTTTTGATCATTGAAAATCAAAGTCAAAAGATCGCAGCCTTCGGCAGCTCCTACAGGAATTGTGGGCGCCCCAATCTGGCGCGGCCGCCTGCACCAACGCTCTCTCCGCGTCCCTTCATGGTGCGCACCGCCCACGCGCAACCGCTCTAAACCGACATTTTCCTGCCCGATCCCGACCGGGCACAGCCCTTGCAAAACACCCTTCAGTCGTCCGCATCTGCCAACCATAAAAAACTTTAACGTTCATGGAGATCGCACAATGAAGCGTCGCAGTTTGATCAAGGCTTTCACACTCACGGCATCCATTGCCGCGATGGGCATGACCTGGACTGTCCAGGCCGCCGAGACCATCAAGGTGGGGATTCTGCATTCGTTGTCCGGGACCATGGCGATTTCCGAAACGTCGCTCAAGGACATGGCGCTGATGACCATCGACGAGATCAATGCCAAGGGCGGGGTGAACGGCAAGATGCTCGAACCGGTGGTGGTCGACCCGGCGTCGAACTGGCCGCTGTTCGCCGAGAAAGGCCGGCAGTTGCTGACTCAGGACAAGGTCGCGGTGGTGTTCGGCTGCTGGACCTCGGTGTCGCGCAAATCGGTGCTGCCGGTGTTCGAAGAACTCAACGGCCTGCTGTTCTATCCGGTGCAATACGAAGGCGAAGAGATGTCGCCGAACGTGTTTTACACCGGCGCCGCGCCGAACCAGCAAGCCATCCCGGCCGTTGAATACCTGATGAGCGAAGAAGGTGGCAGCGCCAAGCGCTTCTTCCTGCTCGGCACCGACTACGTCTACCCGCGCACCACCAACAAGATCCTGCGCTCGTTCCTGCACTCCAAAGGCGTGGCCGACAAGGACATCGAAGAGGTCTACACCCCGTTCGGTCACAGCGACTATCAAACCATCGTCGCCAACATCAAGAAATTCTCCGCCGGCGGCAAGACCGCTGTGATCTCCACGGTCAACGGCGACTCCAACGTGCCGTTCTATAAAGAGCTGGCCAACCAGGGGCTGAAGGCGACCGACGTACCGGTGGTGGCGTTCTCCGTGGGTGAAGAAGAACTGCGCGGCATCGACACCAAACCGCTGGTGGGCAACCTCGCGGCGTGGAACTACTTCGAGTCCGTGGAGAACCCGGTGAACAAAAAGTTCGTCGCTGACTGGAAGGCTTACGCCAAGAAACACAACCTGCCGGGCGCCGACAAAGCGGTGACCAACGACCCGATGGAAGCCACTTACGTCGGCATCCACATGTGGGCGCAGGCGGCGGAGAAAGCCAAGTCCACCGACGTCGACAAAGTCCGCGAAGCACTGGCTGGCCAGACCTTCGCCGCGCCGTCCGGTTACACCCTGACCATGGACAAGACCAATCACCACCTGCACAAGCCAGTGATGATCGGCGAGATCCAGAACGACGGTCAGTTCAACGTCGTGTGGCAGACCGAAGGCCCGATCCGTGCGCAGCCGTGGAGTCCGTTTATCGATGGCAACGACAAGAAACCGGATTATGCGGTGAAGAGCAACTGAGGCGGATTCAATCTTTGAGGCGGGCTTGAGATCTACCCCCTCACCCCAGCCCTCTCCCCCTAGGGGTAGAGGGGGAAAGGGAGCCGATCTTCGTGCTTTTCAAAGTGTGAGCTCGGCTCGAATTCGCAGGTCGCAACACATCGTCCTGACACCTCGGTCAGTCCCCTCTCCCTCCGGGAGAGGGTTAGGGTGAGGGGCGGTTGAACAGGACACCACTAATGCCCACTGCCATATACCGCTTATTTCTGGCCCTGGCACTGCTGTTGCCGATGACTGCCTTTGCCAACGACGCCGAAGACTTCGTCGCCGCCAACCCGGTGCAACAGGCCAAACTGCTGGAAGCCTGGGCCGCGCAGCCCGAGCCGGCGCGTGTCGAGCTGATCAACGCCCTGCAACAAGGCGAATTGATCATCGACGGCCAGCCCAAAACCCTGCGCCTGAATAACCGCCTGCGGGGTCTGATCGACACCGCTCTGGCCAGCCACCAATTGCTCGCCGCCGACGCCAAAACCCGTCTGACTGCCGCGCAGCAATTGCAGAAAAGCGCGAAACCCGCGCAGCTGAAATTCCTCGACCAGCAACTGGCTGGCGAAAAAGATGAAAGCGTCCACGCCGCCCTGAGCCTTGCGCTGGCCAACCTGCAACTGGTGGACAGCGACCCGGCGGTGCGTCTGGCCGCCGTGCGCCTGCTCGGCGAAACCGGCGATCCGCTGGCCCGCACCCGCTTGGAAGGACTGCTCGAACCCGGCGTCGAAAGCGATGCCGGTGTACGTACCGCCGCCGAAACCAGCCTCGCGCAGGTCAAGCGCAAACTGCTGATCGGCGAAGTACTCGGTCAAGCGTTCAGCGGCATGTCGCTCGGCTCGATTCTGCTGCTCGCGGCCCTCGGTCTGGCGATCACCTTCGGCCTGCTCGGGGTGATCAACATGGCCCACGGCGAGATGCTGATGCTCGGCGCCTACTCGACCTACGTGGTGCAGTTGCTGTTCCAGCGCTACGCGCCACAGGCGATCGAGTTCTATCCACTGATTGCGTTGCCTGTAGCGTTCTTCGTCACCGCAGCAATCGGCATGGCGCTAGAGCGCACGGTGATTCGTCATCTCTACGGCCGACCGCTGGAAACCCTGCTCGCCACTTGGGGCATCAGCCTGATGCTGATCCAGTTGGTGCGCCTGCTGTTCGGTGCGCAGAACGTTGAAGTGGCGAACCCGGCGTGGCTGTCCGGCGGCATTCAGGTGCTGCCGAATCTGGTGCTGCCGTACAACCGCATCGTGATCATCGCCTTCGCCTTGTTCGTGGTGGTGCTGACCTGGCTGCTGCTGAACAAGACCCGCCTCGGTCTCAACGTGCGAGCGGTCACGCAGAACCGCAACATGGCCGCCTGCTGCGGCGTGCCCACCGGGCGCGTCGACATGCTCGCCTTTGGCCTCGGCTCGGGCATCGCCGGCCTCGGTGGCGTGGCGCTGAGCCAGATCGGCAACGTCGGCCCGGACCTCGGCCAGAGCTACATCATCGACTCGTTCCTGGTGGTGGTGCTCGGTGGCGTCGGCCAACTCGCCGGCAGCGTACTGGCGGCGTTCGGCCTGGGCATCGCCAACAAGATTCTCGAACCGCAGATCGGTGCGGTGCTCGGCAAGATCCTGATCCTCGCGCTGATCATTCTGTTCATCCAGAAACGTCCGCAAGGCCTCTTCGCACTGAAAGGACGGGTGATCGACTGATGAATCAGCCTCTACTTGTCACGGCCACGCAAAAAGCCGGCCCGAAACTCACCCTCGCCATCGGCGCGGTGATCCTCGCTCTGTTGATCGCCCTGCCGTTGCTCTCATTGTTGCCAGCGGACAGCGCGCTGCACGTCTCGGCCTACACCCTGACGCTGGTTGGCAAAATCCTCTGCTACGCCATCGTTGCGCTGGCGCTGGATCTGGTCTGGGGTTACGCCGGGCTGCTGTCGCTGGGCCACGGGCTGTTCTTCGCCCTCGGCGGTTATGCGATGGGCATGTACCTGATGCGCCAGGCCGCCGGTGACGGCTTGCCGGCGTTCATGACCTTTCTGTCGTGGACCGAATTGCCGTGGTACTGGAGCGGCACCAGCAGTTTTATCTGGTCGATGTGTCTGGTGGTGCTGGCGCCAGGTCTGCTGGCGCTGGTGTTCGGTTTCTTTGCCTTCCGCTCGCGGATCAAGGGCGTGTATTTCTCGATCATGACCCAGGCCCTGACTTTCGCCGGCATGCTCCTGTTTTTCCGCAACGAGACCGGCTTCGGCGGTAACAACGGCTTCACCAACTTCCGCACGATTCTCGGCTTCGGCATCACTGAACCGGGCACCCGCGCGGTGCTGTTTCTGGCCACCGTGCTGTTGCTGGTGGCGAGTCTGTTCATCGGCTGGCGTCTGGCGCAGAGCAAGTTCGGCCGGGTGCTGACCGCGCTGCGCGATGCGGAAAACCGCCTGATGTTCTGCGGCTACGACCCACGCGGTTTCAAGCTGTTTGTCTGGGTCTTGAGCGCGGTGCTGTGCGGTCTGGCCGGGGCGTTGTACGTGCCGCAGGTGGGGATCATCAACCCCAGCGAAATGTCGCCGACCAATTCGATCGAAGCGGCGGTGTGGGTCGCCCTTGGCGGACGCGGAACCTTGATCGGGCCGCTGCTCGGCGCCGGTGTGGTCAACGGCATGAAGAGCTGGTTCACCGTGGCGTTCCCCGAATACTGGCTGTTCTTCCTCGGCGCGCTGTTCATCGTCGTGACGTTGTATTTGCCCAAAGGTGTGATCGGCCTGCTGAAGAAACGAGGTGAACAATGAGAGTCACAGCGAGTGCTGAATTCATGCTCGAACCGGCGTTTTTCCCAGTAGAACCGAACAAGGACGAAGGCACCAGCCGCGACTCGATCGGCCTCGGCCAACGCGTCGGCCCGGGCCTCGACACCCGCCACGGCACGATCCTGACCCTGGAAGATATCAGCGTCAGCTTCGACGGCTTTCGCGCGCTGAACAATCTGAACCTGTACATCGGCGTCGGCGAACTACGCTGCATCATCGGCCCCAACGGCGCGGGCAAGACCACGCTGATGGACGTGATCACCGGCAAGACCCGCCCCAGTCACGGCAAAGCCTGGTTCGGCGAAACCCTCGACCTGACGCAGATGAGCGAAGTACAGATTGCCCAGGCCGGCATCGGTCGCAAGTTCCAGAAACCCACAGTGTTCGAAGCGCTCAGCGTGTTCGAGAACCTGGAACTGGCGCAGAAAACCGACAAGTCGGTCTGGGCCAGTTTGCGCGCACGCTTGAGCGGTGAGCAGCGCGATCGCATCAGCGAAGTGCTGGAGACCATCCGCCTGACTACCTCGGTCAATCGCCCGGCGGGCCTGCTGTCACACGGGCAGAAGCAGTTTCTGGAGATCGGCATGCTGCTGATGCAAGACCCGCAACTGCTGCTGCTCGACGAACCGGTGGCGGGCATGACCGATGCCGAAACCGAATTCACCGCCGAGCTGTTCAAGTCGCTGGCCGGCAAGCATTCGCTGATGGTGGTAGAGCACGACATGGGCTTCGTCGGCTCGATTGCCGACCATGTGACGGTGCTGCATCAGGGCAGCGTGCTGGCGGAAGGGTCGCTGGAACAGGTGCAGGAAAACGAGCGGGTGATCGAGGTCTACCTCGGCCGCTGATGATTGCGAATACAAAACCTGTGGGAGCTGGCTTGCCAGCGATGAAGGCGGTCTATCCAACATTGAAGTTGATTGACACACCGCCATCGCTGGCAAGCCAGCTCCCACAGGGTTCTGTGTGCAACAGAAGGAATTTGAACATGCTGCAAGTCGACAAGCTGCATCAGTACTACGGCGGTAGCCACATCCTTCGTGGCCTCTCATTCGACGTAAAAGTCGGCGAAGTCACCTGCCTGCTCGGGCGCAACGGCGTGGGCAAGACCACCCTGCTCAAATGCCTGATGGGCCTGTTGCCGGCCAAGGAAGGCGTGGTGAATTGGGAGGGCAAACCGATCACCACGCTCAAGCCGCACCAGCGCGTGCACGCCGGGATCGCCTATGTGCCACAGGGCCGGGAAATCTTCGGCCGGCTCACGGTGGAAGAGAATCTGCTGATGGGTTTGTCGCGGTTTCCCGGCAGCGAAGCGAAAGAAGTACCAAGTTTCATCTACGAATTGTTCCCGGTGCTGCTACAAATGAAGCAGCGCCGCGGCGGTGACCTGTCCGGCGGTCAGCAACAGCAGCTGGCTATCGGTCGCGCCCTGGCCAGTCGTCCGCGTTTGCTGATCCTCGACGAACCCACCGAAGGCATCCAGCCCTCGGTGATCAAGGAGATCGGCGCGGTGATCAAAAAGCTCGCGGCCCGAGGCGACATGGCGATTTTGCTGGTGGAGCAGTTCTACGATTTCGCTGCGGAGCTGGCCGATCAGTACCTGGTGATGTCCCGGGGCGAAATCGTGCAGCAGGGTCGCGGTGAAAATATGGAGGCCGAGGGTGTACGAGGTCTGGTAACAATTTAATCTGTAGCTTCCTAACGATAATCACAAACCATGAACTTACCGCTTCCCACTGCCCTGTTTACCCCGAGCTGGCACGCCGAGCTGGAACTGGCCTACGCCCGCTTCGGTGACTGCACGCGCCCGGTCAAGCGCCGGCATCTGGGACCGCTGCGGGTGCAGAAGCACCTGTACGCCGAAGGCCCCGAGGTCTGCCAACACATCATCGTCCACCCGCCGGGCGGGATCGCCGGCGGTGACCGGCTGAACATCAGCGCCCGCGTCGAAGCAGACGCCTGGGCGCAGATCACCAGCCCCGGCGCCGCCAAGTGGTATCGCGCGGCAGGGCCGGCGTATCAACAGCTCGATCTGCAAGTCGCGGCCGGCGCGACGCTGGAGTGGCTGCCGCAGGAAACCATCGTCTACAGCGCCGCTCAGGCTGAACTCACCACCTTGATCGAACTGGAGGGCGATGCGCGGCTGTTCTACTGGGACGTGGTGGCGCTGGGCCGACCGGCCAGTGGCGAGCGCTTCGACCTCGGACACTTTCAAGCGCATCTGGACATCCGCCGCGACGGGCGATTGCTCTGGCACGAGCGTCAACGCATCACCGGCAATGACGGCTTGCTCGATTCGCCGATCGGTCTGGATGGCAATCCGGTGTTTGCGACGCTGCTGGTGACCGGTGAAATCGACGCCGAACTGCTGGAGCGGTGTCGCTCGCTGGGGCATGCAGTGCGCGGTGATCTGACCCAGTTGCCGGGGCTTTTGGTTGCCCGTTGCCTGGCGAGCGAGGCACTGCTGGCCCGCGCCTGGCTGATCGACCTGTGGCGCCTGCTGCGCCCGGCCCTGCTCGGCCGCGAGGCGGTATCACCGAGAATCTGGAGCACTTGAAAAGCCACCCTCACCCCCCGCCCTCTCCCGGAGGGAGAAGGAGCCTGACCAGGTTGTCTGGAAGGAAATTTGCATTCTCGAAAAATATTGACTGACTGGACCGGCCTCGACAAACGACCGAGATCAGTCCCCTCTCCCTCCGGGAGAGGGCTAGGGTGAGGGATGGCTCTAACTGGCCCCCACGCCCGCAAGAACCTCACAAAACTGCCCTGATGGATACCCGCAATGGACCTGACCCCACGCGAAAAAGACAAGTTGCTGATCTTCACCGCCGGCCTCGTCGCCGAACGCCGACTGGCCCGTGGCGTTAAGCTCAACTACCCGGAAGCCATGGCCTATATCTCGGCCGCCCTGCTCGAAGGCGCCCGTGACGGCCAGACCGTGGCCGAGCTGATGCACTACGGCACCACCCTGTTGGGCCGCGAGCAAGTGATGGAAGGCATTCCGGAAATGATCCCGGAGATCCAGGTCGAAGCGACGTTCCCCGACGGCACCAAACTGGTCACCGTCCACCAACCGATCGTTTGAGGACTCGCCATGACCTACACCATTCGCGATGCCCTGCACGCCGACCTGCCGGCGATCCGTGACATCTACAACGACGCGGTGCTCAACACCACGGCGATCTGGAACGAGTCGGCGGTCGACCTCGGCAACCGCCAGGCGTGGTTCAGCGCCCGTCAGGCCCAGGCCTATCCGATTCTGGTGATCGTCGACGCCGACAACGTGGTGCTCGGCTACGCTTCCTTTGGCGACTGGCGGCCGTTCGACGGTTTCCGCCATACCGTCGAGCACTCGGTCTACGTCCGAAGCGACCAGCGCGGCAATGGCCTTGGCCCGCAACTGATGACGGCTTTGATCGAGCGGGCCAAAGCCTGCGACAAGCATGTGATGGTCGCCGCCATCGAAAGTGGCAATGCCGCTTCCATTCGTCTGCATGAACGCGCCGGTTTCAGCATCACCGGACAGATGCCGCAAGTCGGCACCAAGTTCGGCCGCTGGCTCGACCTGACTTTCATGCAACTGACCCTCAATCCTGGCGCCCAGCCGCCGGTCGCCAACAAGGAGTGACACGCGATGAACCCCGCCCAACTGCGACGCGTCAATGCGGAAAGTTTTGCGCACTATCGTCAGGGCCTGATTGATCTGCTGCTCGACGCCGTGGGTTATGGCGCCAGCGTCGGCTTCATGGCCGATCTCGATGCCGCGCAGGCACGCGCCTATTTCGATGAAGTGCAGCAACACGTGAACAAGGGCAGCGTGTTGCTCTGGGTGGTGGTCAAGGATGAAGAGGTGCAGGCCAGCGTGCAGTTGGGCCTGTGCCAGAAGGCCAACGGCCTCAATCGCGCCGAAGTGCAGAAGCTGCTGGTGCGCGAACAGGCACGGCGACGCGGTCTCGGCCAGCAGTTGATGAATGCGCTGGAGATCGAAGCGGCCAAACACAAGCGCGGCATGCTCTACCTCGACACCGAGGCTGGCTCGCCCGCCGAAGAGTTCTACAAGGCCCTGGGTTACACCCGTGCCGGTGAAATTCCCGATTACGCCTGCGACCCGCACGGTACCTATCGCCCGACTGCCCTCTACTACAAGATTCTGCAAGGAGCCCGGCCATGATTCCCGGCCAGTACCAGATCCAGCCCGGCGACATCGAACTGAATGTCGGCCGCCGCACCCTCAGCCTGAAAGTCGCCAACAGCGGCGACCGACCGATTCAGGTCGGTTCGCACTATCACTTTTTCGAAACCAACGATGCGCTGACCTTTGACCGCGCCGCCAGCCGTGGCATGCGCCTGAACATCCCCGCAGGCACCGCCGTGCGCTTCGAGCCGGGGCAAAGCCGTGAGGTCGAGCTGGTGGAGTACGCCGGGCATCGGCGGGTGTTCGGCTTTGCCGGGCGGGTGATGGGTGATCTCGACTGACATGCGCACAATCCTGTGGCGAGGGAGCTTGCTCCCGCTCGAGTGCGTAGCACTTGCCAACCCGGGGAACGCGGTATGTGTGAAAGAAATCATTGGCAGGTTTTGGGGCTGCTGCGCAGCCCAGCGGGAGCAAGCTCCCTCGCCACAATAAATTTTTGCAAGGAATTGAAATGAAGATTTCCCGGCAAGCCTACGCCGACATGTTCGGTCCCACCGTCGGCGACAAGGTGCGCCTGGCGGACACCGAGTTGTGGATCGAAGTCGAAAAAGACTTCACCACCTACGGCGAAGAAGTGAAGTTCGGCGGCGGCAAAGTCATCCGTGACGGCCAGGGCCAGAGCCAGTTGCTCGCTGCCGAAGTGGTCGACACGCTGATCACCAATGCGTTGATCATCGACCACTGGGGCATCGTCAAAGCCGACGTCGGTCTCAAGGACGGGCGCATCGCTGCTATCGGCAAGGCCGGTAACCCGGACGTGCAACCGAACGTGACCATCGCCATCGGCGCCAGCACCGAAGTGATCGCCGGCGAAGGCATGATCCTCACCGCCGGCGGCATCGACACGCACATCCACTTCATCTGCCCGCAGCAGATCGAAGAAGCGCTGATGAGCGGCGTCACCACCATGATCGGCGGCGGCACCGGGCCGGCGACCGGCACCAACGCCACCACCTGCACCTCCGGGCCGTGGCACCTGGCGCGGATGCTGCAGGCCGCCGACGCGTTCCCGATGAACATCGGCCTCACCGGCAAGGGCAACGCCAGCCTGCCGGAGCCGTTGATCGAGCAAGTCAAGGCCGGGGCCATCGGCCTCAAACTGCACGAAGACTGGGGCACCACCCCGGCGAGCATCGACAATTGCTTGAGCGTCGCCGACCAGTACGACGTACAAGTGGCGATCCACACCGACACCCTCAACGAATCCGGCTTCGTCGAAACCACCTTGGGCGCGTTCAAGGGCCGCACCATCCACACCTATCACACCGAAGGTGCCGGTGGCGGCCACGCGCCGGACATCATCAAGGCCTGCGGTTTCCCTAACGTGCTGCCGAGCTCGACCAACCCGACCCGGCCGTTCACCCGCAACACCATCGACGAACACCTCGACATGCTGATGGTCTGCCACCACCTCGACCCAAGCATTGCCGAGGACGTGGCGTTCGCCGAAAGCCGTATCCGCCGCGAGACGATTGCCGCCGAAGACATCCTCCACGACCTCGGTGCGTTCTCGATGATCAGCTCCGACAGCCAGGCCATGGGCCGTGTCGGCGAAGTCATCACGCGCACCTGGCAGACCGCCGACAAGATGAAAAAGCAGCGCGGCCCGCTGCCCCAGGACGGCGCAGGCAACGACAACTTCCGCGCCAAGCGCTACATCGCCAAATACACGATCAACCCGGCGATCACCCACGGCATCAGCCATGAGGTGGGCTCGGTGGAGGTCGGCAAGTGGGCCGATCTGGTGCTCTGGCGTCCGGCGTTTTTCGGCGTGAAACCGACGCTGATCCTCAAGGGCGGCGCCATCGCTGCGAGCCTGATGGGCGACGCCAACGCGTCGATCCCAACCCCGCAACCGGTGCACTACCGCCCGATGTTCGCCAGCTACGGCGGCTCGCTGCACGCCACCAGCCTGACCTTCATCAGCCAGGCCGCACAGGAGGCCGGGCTGCCCGAGGCATTGGGCCTGAAGAAGAAAATCGCCGTGGTCAAAGGCTGCCGCGATGTGCAGAAAACCGACCTGATCCACAACGATTACCTGCCGAACATCGACGTCGATCCGCAGACCTATCAGGTCAAGGCCGACGGTGTGCTGCTGTGGTGTGAACCGGCGGAAACCTTGCCGATGGCTCAGCGTTACTTCCTGTTCTGACACACGGCAAAAGGCCCCCGACCCGCATCTTGCGCACCGGCCGGGGGCCTTTTTCATGGGGCAGGAAAACCTATGTGCAAACGGTCGTGTATTTCCCGCCAAAGGGGCTAATATTCGATTCGCTCCGCCTTTTTTCAGGAACTGCCCATGCGTCTTTCCGAGTTCATCTTGGCCAACATCGAGCCTATCGTCGATGAATGGGAGCAGTTCGCCGCGACCATCACGCCGGCGGCCGACCATCTGGATTCCACTGCGCTGCGCGATCACGCCAGCGAGATTCTGCGGGCCGCCGCCCGTGACATGAGCAAGCCACAGAGCCCCGCCGAACAGGCTGCCAAAGCCAAGGGCGAGGGCCCGGAAAAGACCCCGAGCCTGGACGAGGCCGGCGCCAGCCATGGCGAACTGCGCCACACCGTCGGTTTTGACCTGGTGCAGATGACCAGTGAATTCCGCCATTTGCGTGCCTGCGTGATCCGCTTGTGGGTCAACAGCCTTGAATCGCCGGACATGACCTATTTCCAGGACATGATCCGCTTCAACGAAGCCATCGACGAAGCCCTCGCCGAATCCACCGCGGCCTACGCCGAGCAGGTCAATCGCTCGCGGGACATTTTCCTCGCCATTCTCGGCCATGACCTGCGCGCGCCGCTACAGGCGGTGAGCATGTCCACCGAACTGCTGCTGCGCAAATCCAGCCTCGAGGGCGATGCGCTGGCCTGTGCCTTGCACATCAAGCGCGGTGCGCGGCACATGGCGGCGATGGTCAGCGACCTGCTGGAGCTGGTGCGCAGTCGCCTCGGCCGTAGCCTGCCGATCGAGCCGGCAGCGATGGACCTGGCCGTTGCGGCGCGAGCGGCGATTGCCGAAGCCTGCGCCGGTAATCCGCTATCCGATCCGAAGCTCACGGTGCACGGCGACACCCGTGGGGTGTGGGACGCCGGGCGAATCGACCAGCTCCTGCAAAACCTGATCGGCAACGCCTTGCAGCACGGCACCAGCCAACGCGACGTGACCCTTGATCTGCGTGGCGAGGGCGACAACGTGTACCTGTCGGTGCACAACTACGGCACACCGATTTCCGAAGAGGCAATCGGCACGATTTTCGACCCGCTGGTGCGCAGCGCCGACGAAGAACTCGGGCAGCCGTCGACCAGCCTCGGGTTGGGCTTGTTCATCGTCAAGGAAGTGGTGAGCGCCCATGGCGGGACGATCGACGTCAGCTCGAGCGAGGCTGACGGGACGCTGTTCAGTGTGGTGTTGCCGAGAAAGGTTTAAGCAAGAAAATCTGCGGTAAATTCATCGCTGGCAAGCCAGCTCCCACAGGTTCGGCGTCGAATACAAACTTTGTGTACGACATAGTTCCTTGTGGGAGCTGGCTTGCCAGCGATGAGGCCGGCCAATACCACGGAAAACCTATTCGACCACCAGCCGCCCCAATCGCTGCCTGAGCATCCGGTTCTCCGCCCGCAACTCGTGCACCTCCTCCAGCAGATTCAGGGCCAGCGCGACCCCATCCCACTCCAGCTCCAGCTCGCGCCGCAACTTCGCGGCGCGTTTGGCCAGGCTCAGCTCGTAGTCGGTGAACCGCCATTCCCGGGGCTGCGCGCCCTGAGGTTCGAGGATGCCGTGTTCGACGATTTCGATCACGTAGACGTCCGACAGATCGGCCGCCTCACAGAATTCTGCCATGTCCAGTTGAACGATCAGGGGGCTGCTCATGATGGGCTACTCCGTCGTCGGGTTCAGAAGTTCTCGCGTGGGTTGAACGCGGCTTTCTTCGCCAGTTCCTGCCACAGCGCCTTGACCTCGTCGTCCGAGGTTTTCGGCATCACAGCCTTGAGCTGCACGAACAGGTAACCGCGCTCACCGGCCTTGTTTTTCAGACCATGGCCCTTGGCGCGCATGCGCTGGCCGTTCTGGCTGCCGGCCGGAACCTTGAGGTTGATCTTGCCGGTCAGGGTCGGCACGGCCACCTCGGTGCCCAGCGCCAGCTCCCACGGTGCCAATGGCAAGGTGATGATCAAATTGTCGCCTTCGACATCGAATTTCGGGTGCGGCGCAAAGCGAATGGTCAGGTACAGATCGCCATTGGCGCCGCCACCGATGCCCGGCGCGCCCTGCCCCTTGAGGCGGATGCGCTCGCCGTCGGTCACACCCGCGGGGATCTTCACGTTCAGGCTTTTGCTGGTGTTGCTGACGTGCTGACCGTTGGCGTTGTACTGCGGGACCTGAAAGCTGACCTTCTTCGACTCGTTCGACAGCGTCTCTTCCAGGAAAATCGGCAGTTCCATTTCCACGTCTTGTCCCCGCCGTCCTGCACTGCGTTGTTGCCGACCTTCGCCGCCACCGAAACCGGCGCCGCGATTGCCGAAGATCGAACTGAAGAAGTCCGAGAAGTCGCCGGTGTCGCCACCGCCGCCGCCAAAGCCACCACGGCTCTGCCAGCCCGGCGGGCCCTGGAACGGCTGACCATGCTGGCCATAACGGCGCAGGTCGTCGTACTCGGCGCGCTTGTCGGCGCTTTTCAGCGCTTCATAGGCTTCCGAGGCGTCCTTGAACTTGGCCTCGGCGTCTTTTTCCTTGCTGACATCGGGGTGGTATTTGCGCGCCAGCTTGCGATAGGCAGCCTTGATCGCCTTGTCGTCCGCTGTCGGCTCCACGCCGAGTATCTTGTAATAGTCTTTGAAGTCCATCGAAGGAATCACCATCCGTTATCGATTTCGCGCCGAGACCAGCATGCGCTCATTCGCACGTGCCGGGTTGACCGATCTCAACTTTGTGACCGGGTGGCGCAGCAGAAGTTTATCGGCAGTGGACGACGGTTCTTGCGACCGCCGGTATGTCTGCCGGCCCATGCCAGCAAGTTTGGGGCGAAGCTGCGACTTTCAAGAAGCTTAGTCGTGAAATAGCAGATGACCGGCCTTCGAATCTGCCGCGCACTGACATACACTGCGCGGCCGTTTTTTGACCGGAACCCGAAAGACATGAACAACGCCTCTCCAGCCCGTGCCTGCGGTATCGACTTCGGCACCTCCAACTCCACCGTCGGCTGGCTGCGCCCCGGCATGGAAACGATGATCGCGCTGGAAGACGACAAGATCACCCTGCCGTCGGTGGTCTTCTTCAACATCGAAGAACGCCGCCCGGTGTACGGTCGCCTGGCGCTGCACGAGTACCTGGAAGGCTACGAAGGCCGGCTGATGCGCTCGCTCAAGAGCCTGCTGGGTTCCAAGCTGATCAAGCACGACACCAGCGTGCTCGGCACGGCGATGCCGTTCAAGGATCTGTTGGGGCTGTTCATCGGCCAGCTCAAGAGCCGCGCCGAAACGGCCGCCGGTCGCGAGTTCGAACAAGTGGTGCTGGGGCGCCCGGTGTTTTTCGTCGATGACGACCCGCTGGCTGACCAGGAAGCCGAAGACACCCTGGTCGAAGTGGCACGCAAGCTTGGTTTCAAGGACGTGTCGTTCCAGTACGAACCGATCGCTGCAGCATTCGACTACGAGTCGACCATCGAAAAAGAAGAGCTGGTGCTGATCGTCGACATCGGCGGTGGTACCTCGGACTTCTCGCTGGTACGTCTGTCGCCCGAGCGTCGCGGCATGGACAACCGCCACGATGACATCCTCGCCACCGGCGGCGTGCACATCGGCGGGACCGACTTCGACAAACAGCTGAGCCTGCAAGGCCTGATGCCGTTGTTCGGCTACGGCAGCCGGATGAAGAGCGGCGCCTACATGCCCACCAGTCACCACATGAACCTGGCGACCTGGCACACCATCAACTCGGTGTACTCGCAGAAATCCACCCTGGCGCTGGGCAGCATGCGCTACGACATTGAAGACACTGGCGGCATTGATCGCCTGTTCAAGCTGATCGAACAGCGCGCCGGGCACTGGCTGGCGATGGAAGTGGAAGAAACCAAGATTCAGCTGACCCACACCGACAGCCGCCACGTACCCCTGGACCGCATTGAGCCGGGCCTGAGCGTGGAACTGAGCCGCGCCCTGTTCGAATCGTCGATCGACGCGCTGCTTGAGCGCGTGCGCGGCAGCGTCACGCAGCTGTTGAACGATGCCAACGTCTCGGTGGGTCAGGTCGATACGGTGTTCTTCACTGGCGGCTCCAGCGGCATTCCGGCGCTGCGCAACAGCGTCTCGGCGATGCTGCCGAATGCGCGACATGTGGAAGGGAATATCTTTGGCAGCATTGGCAGCGGTCTGGCGATCGAGGCGATGAAGCGTTACGGCGCCATGAACTGATCCAAGACCGCGTTGCGCCCATCGCTGGCAAGCCAGCTCCCACAGGTTCTGCGCCGCTTTCGAAAGCGGTATCAATCCTGTGGGAGCTGGCTCGCCAGCGATGGCGTCAGCTAAGGCAACACAGTTATCAAATCAAACCATCCCGCCCAGCTTCAACTCACTCTTCAGGTACGCGTAATAAATCGGCCCCGCCACCACCCCCGGCAGGCCGAACGCGGCTTCGAACACCAGCATCGCCAGCAGCAACTCCCACGACTTGGCACTGATCTGCCCGCCGACAATGCGCGCGTTGAGGAAGTATTCGAGCTTGTGGATAAAAATCAGGTAACCCAGCGCCGCCACCGCCACCCAGATCGACAGCGACAGGCCGACGATGGTGATCAGCGTGTTCGACATCAGGTTGCCGATCACCGGCAGCAGGCCGAGCAGGAAGGTCAGGACGATCAGGGTCTTGGTCAGTGGCAGCTTGATGCCGAACAGCGGCAGGATCACCGCGAGGAAGATCGCGGTGAAGAAGGTGTTCAGCAGGGAAATCTTGATCTGCGCGAAGACAATGTTGCGGAAGGCTTGCACCAGCAGGTGCAGGCGATCAAACAGGGCGGCGGCCAGCGGCTTGCGCTTGGTCACATCCGGTATCCGCTGCAGGGCAATGATTGCACCGAGGACCATGCCGATCAGCAGGGTGACAAACATGTGCGCCGCGTCCTTGCCCACCAGTTGCAGCTCGGACAGGTGCTTGCTCGCCCATTCGCCGATGGCCACGCGAAACTCCGCAGCGCTGGCCGGCAGGTAGGCATCGAGAAACGGCGGCAGTTGCCCGCGCGCGCGATCGACCACGCCCATGAATTTGTCGAGCGAGGCGCCCGGGTTTTCCGCTTCGTGCAGCAGGAAACTGATAGCACCGGCAAAGATCAGCGCCAGCACACTGACCACCAAGGTGCCCAGCAGCGCCACCGCCAGCCAGCGCGCACGCCGGCCTTCGATCAATCGTTGCAGTTGCGGGGTGAGCATGTTGACCAGCTCGAACACCAGCAGACCGGCCAGCAGGCTGGGCAACAAGCGCAGCGGCAATGCCAGCAGCAAGCCGCCAAAAATAATGATGCAACTGACCCAAAACACAACATGACGCTCAGAAAACGTTGGCATACAGCCTCAAAACGAACGGCGTAAAAGGATTGGCAGTCTGCCAGCGATCCGGGGAGAGCACTAGGGATATGCAGGGGCTATTGTCGCGCTCAATAGCCCCTTCGCGAGCAAGCTCGCTCCCACATTGGAATGCGCACTCCTGTGGGAGCGAGCTTGCTCGCGAAGAGGCCAGCCCGCTCACCACAAGACTCAAGTGCTTACTTTTTCTTCAGACAATCACTCATGAAGGTCTTGCGCGCATCACCGGTCAGGGCCTTGGTTTTCGCGTCGGCGTTGCAGGTCTTCATTTTTTCCTGCTGCGGGGTCAGCACTTTGGCGTCATTGGCGGCCGGAGCGGCCTTGAGGCAAGTGCTCATGAAAGTCTTGCGCTCATCGCCCTTGAGGTTCTTGGCGGTAGCGTCGGCATTGCAGGTGGTCATTTTGTTCTGTTGCGCCGTGGCGGCGAAACCCTGGGAACACAGGAGCAGACCGATCATCAACAAAGGCACACGCAACATCTTCATGGAGTTTTCTCCTTGTCGCCGCATCGATGGATGCGGCCTCCGCTGAAGTGTAGCCAAATCTTGTTACACCTTCCTGCCTTCCAGGTGGCTGCGCCGATACTGTTCCGGGGTACAACCGGCCTGACGGGCAAACATGGCGATGAAGGCCGAGCCACTGCTGTAGCCGAGATCGAAGGCGATCTCCTGCACGCTCTTCGTGCTTTCCAGTGCCTCGATGGCAGCCAGGTAACGCAGGCGCTGACGCCATTCGCCGAAACTCATGCCCAACTCGCGCACGAACTGCCGGGCCAGCGTGCGCTCGCTGACGTGTACCTGCGCCGCCCAGTGCGCCAGCGGCTGGTTATTGC
Organism: Pseudomonas sp. SCPG-7; assembly: GCF_002156405.1. Classification (NCBI taxonomy): domain Bacteria; kingdom Pseudomonadati; phylum Pseudomonadota; class Gammaproteobacteria; order Pseudomonadales; family Pseudomonadaceae; genus Pseudomonas; species Pseudomonas sp. SCPG-7. Next base: position 132,159 of record NZ_MVOO01000015.1, read on the forward strand.
CGGGATCGGCCTGCAATGCATCGAGAATCGCCAGCAACCCGGGATGGCTCGCGTACGGCAGATAACATTCATGGACCGGCGCCTGTTGCAGTTGATCGACCAGCACCTGGGCCAGACGTTGGTCGGCGTCGAGTTCGGGGATCTTCACGTCGCGGGCGGCGAAGTCCTTGAGAATCGCCTTGAGGATGTCGCTGATCGCCAGCGTGCAGGCGCGCTCCGGCAAATTGGCGCAGACCTTCGGATCGAGGCATACCGCGCGGTAGTTGACCGGTTGATGGCTGTAGAAACTGTGCTCGATCTGCGGCGGCACCCACACCGCGTACTGCGGCGGCGACATGAAGCGGCTGCCGTCGACGTCCATGTGCAGCACGCCATGGGCCGCGTACTCCAGCGTGCCCCACGGATGGCGGTGCGGCGCGGCGTATTCATGGGTGTTGAAGTCGGCGTAGCGGAAGTACACCGCTGACGGCAATTCGCTGAAATCCAGCAGATCGATGTGTTTACTGTTCATGCTGTCCGGTTGCAGAGGCAGGTTGTCCGGTTCGCAGTATAGGGCTGCATCCAGACAGGGGATAATCACGGTTCATCAACGTTCTGGTTTTAACTCATGCAATACGCGTTTCCCCTGCTGGCGATTTTAATCTGGGCCGGCAATACCGTGATCAACAAACTGGCGGTCGGGGCGATCTTCCCCGCCGAGATCGGTTTCTACCGCTGGCTGCTCGCCGGCCTGCTGTTCACCCCGTTCATGCTCAAAGCGGTGATCGTCCACTGGCCGCAAATCCGCCCGAATCTGGGCAAGATCTTCGTTCTCGGTGTGCTGGGCATGGCGGTCTATCAAAGCCTGGCCTACTTCGCCGCGACCCTGACCAGCGCGACCAACATGGGCATCATCCTGTCGCTGATGCCGCTGATGTCGCTGGCCATGGCGATCATCAGCCTCGGTCAGCGCCTGACCGCCGGCGCACTGTTCGGCGCGGTGCTGTCGTTCGCCGGCGTGCTGGTGGTGGTGTCGTCCGGCAGCCTCGGCGCCTTGCTGCAGCACGGGGTAAATCTGGGTGACGCGATGATGCTGATCGCCACCCTCGCCTACGCGATCTACAGCACCCTGCTGAAAAAATGGCAGCTACGTTTGCCGCCGCTGGTGTTGCTGTACCTGCAGGTGCTGGTGGCGATTGTGGTGCTGTTTCCGCTGTACGCCGCTTCACCGAAAACCGGTTTCACCGCGCAAAACATTCCGCTGGTGCTGTATGCGTGCCTGCTGGCGTCAATGCTTGCGCCGCTGGCGTGGATGCAGGCGGTGCAGCGTCTGGGGCCGAGCCGGACCACGTTGTTCTTTAACCTGCTGCCGCTGATTACCGCGCTGATTGCAGCGGTGGTGTTGAAGGAAGAGCTGGCGATGTATCACCTGGTGGGTGGGGTGTTGACGTTGGGTGGGGTGATTCTTTCCGAACGCTGGACCACCGTGTTGGGCCGCCGGATCAGCGTTGCCTGACAAATTCCTGTGGCGAGGGAGCTTGCTCCCGCTGGGGCGCGAAGCGGCCCCTTTTTTAAAAGCCGGGGCCTGCTGCGCAGTCCAGCGGGAGCAAGCTCCCTCGCCACAAAAGCAGGTTAAAGCCCGGCTGCCTTCAGCCGCGCCGCATGCTCGACAAACAACCGCACCGGATCCGCGCCCTTGCCCACCAGCCCCAGCGACTGGTTGACGATATCGAAGTGATCCAGCGGATAGTCGTCGCCAATCACCGTGCCCAGGTGCGAGCTGTAGCGCCCGACCATCCCGTCACACTGCCCCGGCTCACGCACGAAGGTTTTCGCGAACAACCGGCAGCTGCGGTTGGTGCCGTCGAACAGGTTGCCACCGCGGTCAGTCTTGCCCGGCTGCAATGTGCCCGACCACGAGTAATAACGCACGCCGTTGACCTCTTCCGGCCCGTGCCCGCCCCAGGTTTCGGGCAAGCCCTGTGGATAACGCTGATTGAACAGCGCCACGCCCTCGCTGGTCAGCGACTGATGCGAAGCGTGAATGTCCACCGGCAGTTTCGGCCCGTGGTAACCGGTTTCCAGCAATGCCATCAGCCAGCCGACAACACGCAGCAGCGCTTCGAGCAGACGACCCTTGGCAGTGTTCGCCGGGTAGTGTTGCTGCAGATAGTCGGCCAGTTCCGAACCGTGATTGGGCCCGGCCACCGACGTGACCGAAGCGACCAGATCCGGCCGTTTGGCGGCGGCATAACGGGCGGTCAACGAGCCCTGGCTGTGGCCGAACAGATTGACCCTGGCGGCGCCGGTCTCGCGCAGAATCTCGTCGATCCGCGCCAGCAGTTGCTCGCCGCGCACCTCGGTGGAGTTGAGCGGCGACACCTGTACCGCAATCACTGTGGCCCCGCCACGGCGCAACGCCTTGATGATCCCGTACCAGTACGGATACAGCAGCAGCCGGATAAACCCGAGCATGCCCGGCACCAGCACCAGTGGATAACGTGTCGCCGTACCTTGTGACATGGGCAAACATCCTTGTGGTCGTGAGTGGAGGCCTGACGTGCAAGACACCCGCCAAGCCTCCTCCATGATTCCATGATGATGACAACTGGACCCTCAGCCTACTTCAGGCCCACCACCCCCGCCACAATCAGCCCCACTGACAGCAGTTTGACCAGGGTCAGGCTCTCGCCGAGCAGGGCAAAACCGAGAAACACCGTGCCCAGCGAGCCGATCGACGTCCAGATCGGGTAGGCAATGCTCACCGGCAACTCGCGCAGGGCCAGGGTCAGGAAGTAAATCCCGCCAATCGCCGCGAGCACCGTGATCAGCGACGGCCACAGGCGGGTGAAGCCTTCGGCGTACTTCATGCCCATGGCGAAAGTCACCTCGAAGCCGGCGGCGATCAGCAGGAACAGCCAGGCCATCTAGAACCCCCGGGCGAGGTCGAGCAAACGCTGCTCGGCCTCGGCCACTGACACGGCGAAGGTGCGCTCGGCCGACTCTTCACCCTCGGCCGCGACCACCGTGACGTCGTTGATGCCGATAAAGCCCAGCGCGGTGCGCAACCACGGATCGGCGTGGTTCAGTGCTTCCAGTTCACCGCCGGGGCCGAAACCAAACCCGCCGCGACTGGTGACAATCAACGCTTTCTTGCCCTGCAGCAGCGGGGTGTACTGGGCCACGCCGTTGTCGAGGCTGTGGTCGAACGTCAGGCCCAGGCGCACGATCTGATCGACCCAGGCCTTGAGGCCGCTGGGCACGCTGAAGTTGTACATCGGCGTGGAAATCAGCAGCAGGTCGTGATCGAACAACTCGCCGACCAATTGATCGCTGAGCGCCAGATCGGCCTGCATCGACAGTGGGCGCGCCTCGGGCTCAGGATGAAACGCGGCAGCGACAAACGCTTCGTTGACTGGCGGGATCAGCGTGCGCCCGACTTCACGGCGGGTAACCTGCGCCTGCGGATGGCGCAATTGCCAGGCGCTGAGAAAGCTTTCTGCGAGGCGCCGTGAATGCGAACGGTCACCCCGTGGGCTGGCATGTATTGCAAGAATTTTGCTCATCTGTATTTGCTCCGGACTAGAATCAAACGGCTTGTGGCTTGCAGCTTGAAGCGCGTGACCGCGTTCATTCAAATGAGCAAAAATCAGTCGGGATGAATTCATTTCATCCATGGAGTTTTCAATGTTCGCCTCGTTACCGCTGACCGCCCTGCGCGCCTTCGAATCCGCTTCGCGCCTGCTGAGTTTCAAGGCCGCCGCCGAAGAGCTGTCGGTCACGCCCACGGCAATCTCTCATCAGATCCGTACGCTGGAAGACTGGCTCGGCGTGGCACTGTTCGAACGTTTGCCGCGTCAGGTACGCCTGACCGAAGGTGGCGAGCGGCTGTTTCGCAGCCTGCACGGCGCGCTGCTGGAAGTGGCGCAAAGCGTCGATACCCTGCGCCCGCAACGCAGTGGCAGCAGCCTGACGCTGTCGACCACGGCCGCCTTCGCCGCGCTATGGCTGGTACCGCGCCTCGGGCGCTTTTATGCGCAGCACCCGAACATCAACGTGCGCCTCGATACCCACTGCGAAGTCATCGACTTGCATCAGGACGCCAGCGTCGATCTGGTGCTGCGCTACAGCCTTGACGACTACCCCAATCTTTACGGCTTGTGCCTGTTCGATGAGTCGTTCGGCGTGTACGGCTCACCGGAGCAGGTGGCGCTGGCCGCCCGGCGCACGCCGGCGCTGATCAGCGTGCGCTGGCACAACTCGAAGCTGTATGCCCACGGCTGGGAAGCGTGGTGCGCCCGCGCAGGTGAGAACTGGCTGAACCAGCATCCCGCAATGCGCGAATACGACGAAGAGCACTACGCCTTGCAAGCGGCAATTGCCGGGCAAGGCTTGGTCCTTGCGAGCAATATTCTGGTCTCGCAGAGCGTCGCCAGTGGGTTGCTGGTGCCGTACAAGGGGCAGGTGCAGGTTGAGGGTGCCGGGTACAGCGCACTGTGTGTGCCGGGACGGGAGCGCCATCCGCCGGTGCGGGCGTTTTTTGCCTGGTTGCAGGAGGAGGCCGTGTTGTCCGGACTGACGCCAAGATCGCAGCCTTCGGCAGCGCCTAAAGGGGGGACGGCGCAAATCTCGTAAAACTTTTTGCATCGCGCAGGACTCACAACCAGGGTAAGCGATCACGCCTGTAGAGCGTGGCGCCCATTGGATTAGCCTCCTGGAGATCGAAATGAGCGATGACCTGCACTTGTCGGATGTCAAAACCCTGCGCGAACGTGCGCGGCAACACGTCGAGAACGGCGCGGTAACCGAAAGCTACAGTGCCAACCGTGAAGAGGTGCTGCGCCTGCTCAACGAATCGCTGGCCACCGAACTGGTCTGCGTGCTGCGCTACAAGCGCCACTACTTCATGGCCAACGGTCTGAAAGCCAATGTGGCCGCTGACGAATTTCTCGAACACGCCACCCAGGAAGCACAACACGCCGACCGTCTGGCCGAGCGCATCGTGCAACTGGGCGGCGAGCCGGAGTTCAACCCGGACCTGCTGTCGAAAATGTCCCACGCCCAATACGTGGCCGGGAACACCTTGAAGGAAATGGTCTATGAGGACCTGGTGGCCGAGCGGATCGCCATCGACAGCTACCGCGAGATCATTCAGTACATCGGCGAAAAAGACCCGACGACTCGGCGCATCTTCGAAGACATCCTCGCGCAGGAAGAAGAGCACGCCGATGACATGGCCGACATTCTGAAAGACCTGTAAGCCTTTCAAAACCACCTTCGCGAGCAAGCTCGCTCCCACACTGGAATCTATTTCAAATGTGGGA
>NZ_MVOO01000016.1:0-117878 GCF_002156405.1 Pseudomonas sp. SCPG-7
CGCGGTCGTCACCAATGGTGTGGCCGCCGGCTTCCCACAATCGGTGACTACACCGCTCGGCAGCACGCTGACTATCACCGGTTTCAACGCAACGACCGGTGTAGTGAGTTATAGCTACACGCTGGATCACAACGACGCCCACCCAACCGCCAACGGCGCCAACAACCTGCCCGAGCAGTTCGCCGTCACCGTGGTGGACGACAACGGCACAACTGCCAATGCGACCCTCGATGTGAACATCATCGATGACCTGCCAAAAGCGGTGAACGACAGCAACGCCAACACCGCGTCAGAAACCAATCTGACCTTGACCGGCAACGTCCTCACCAACGACGTACAAGGCGCCGACCGCGTACCGACCGGCCCCGTCACTGCCGGTACGTTCACCGGCACCTACGGCACTCTGGAACTGCATACCGACGGCACTTACACCTACACGCTCAACCCGACCGATGCCGAATTCAAGAATCTGCACGGCGGCGGCAATGGGACAGAGACGTGCACTTACACCATCACCGACTCGGACGGCGACACCAGCACTGCGAATCTGGTGCTGCAGATCCACAACAACGACGATCCGGTGGTCATCAGCGGCCTGGATGTAAACGGCGGCGAACTCACGGTCTACGAGAAAAACCTCAGCACCGGCAGCGCTCCCGACCCAACCGCGCTGACCCAAAGCGGCACCTTCACCATCACCGCTTTGGACGGCGTCACCACGCTGACCGTCGGTGGTATCGCCGTGGTCACCAATGGCGTGGCTGCAGGCTTCCCGCAATCGGTGACTACACCGCTCGGCAGCACGCTCACCATCACTGGTTTCAACGCAGCAACCGGTGTCGTCAGCTACAGCTACACCCTCGACCACAACGACGCGCATCCGACTGCCAATGGCGCCAACTCGCTTTCCGAACAGTTCGGCGTCACGGTGGGCGACGACAACGGCACCACTGCCAATGCAACCCTTGATGTGAACGTGATCGACGACCTGCCCAAAGCGGTCGATGACAGCAACACGGGCACGGCGTCGGAAACCACGCTCACGCTGACCGGCAACGTCCTCACCAACGACGTACAAGGCGCCGACCGCGTACCGACCGGCCCGGTCACTGCCGGTACCTTCAGCGGCACCTACGGCACCCTGGAACTGCACACCGACGGCACTTACACCTACACGCTCAACCCAACCGATGCCGACTTCAAGAATCTGCACGGCGGCGGTAACGGCACAGAGACGTTCACTTACACCATCACCGACTCGGACGGTGACACCAGCACCGCGAATCTGGTGCTGCAGATCCACAACAACGACGATCCGGTGGTCATCAGCGGCCTGGACGTGAACGGCGGCGAGCTGACGGTTTACGAGAAAAACCTCAGCACCGGCAGCGCTCCTGACCCAACCGCGCTGACCCAGAGCGGCACCTTCACCATCACTGCACAAGACGGTGTAACGAGCCTGACCGTGGGCGGCATCGCCGTGGTTACTAATGGTGTGGCTGCAGGCTTCCCGCAATCGGCCACCACGCCGCTCGGCAGCACGCTGACCATCACTGGTTTCAACGCGACTACGGGGGTGGTGAGTTACAGCTACACTCTCGACCACAACGACGCTCATCCAACTGCCAACGGCGCCAACAACCTGCCCGAGCAATTCGCCGTCACCGTGGTCGATGACAACGGCACCACGGCCAATGCGACCCTCGACGTCAATGTGATCGACGACCTGCCCAAAGCGGTGAATGACAGCAACACGGGCACGGCGTCGGAAACCAATCTGACCCTGACCGGCAACGTCCTCACCAACGACGTACAAGGCGCCGACCGCGTACCGACCGGCCCGGTCACTGCCGGTACCTTCACCGGCACCTATGGCACCCTGGAGCTGCATACCGACGGCACTTACACCTACACGCTCAACCCGACCGATGCCGACTTCAAGAATCTGCACGGCGGTGGAAATGGTACAGAGACGTTCACCTACACCATCACCGACTCGGACGGCGATATCAGCACCGCGAATCTGGTGCTGCAGATCCACAACAACGACGATCCGGTGGTCATCAGCGGCCTGGACGTGAACGGCGGCGAGCTGACGGTTTACGAGAAAAACCTCAGCACCGGCAGCGCTCCCGACCCAACCGCGCTGACCCAGAGCGGCACCTTCACCATCACTGCGCAAGACGGTGTAACGAGCCTGACTGTGGGCGGTATCGCCGTGGTCACCAATGGCGTAGCTGCAGGCTTCCCACAATCGGTCACCACGCCGTTGGGCAGCACGCTGACCATCACCGGTTTCAACGCAGCGACTGGAGTGGTCAGCTACAGCTACACCCTCGACCACAACGACGCCCATCCAACTGCCAACGGCGCCAACAACCTGCCTGAGCAATTCGCCGTCACCGTGGTCGATGACAACGGCACAACTGCCAATGCGACCCTCGATGTGAACGTGATCGACGACCTGCCCAAAGCGGTGAACGACAGCAACGCCAACACGCGTCGGAAACCAATCTGATCCTGACCGGCAACGTGCTGACCAACGACGTACAAGGCGCCGACCGCGTACCGACCGGCCCGGTCACTGCCGGTACCTTCACCGGCACCTATGGCACCCTAGAGCTGCACACCGACGGCACTTACACCTACACGCTCAACCCGACCGATGCCGACTTCAAGAATCTGCACGGCGGCGGCAATGGGACAGAGACGTTCACTTACACCATCACCGACTCGGACGGTGACACCAGCACTGCGAATCTGGTGCTGCAGATCCACAACAACGACGATCCGGTGGTCCTCAACGGTCTCGACGTCAACGGCGGCGAACTCACGGTCTACGAGAAAAACCTCAGCGACGGCAGCAGCCCGAATCCATCAGCATTGACCCAGAGCGGCACGTTCACCGTGACTGCGCTTGATGGCCTGCAAACCCTCACTGTCGGTGGTATCGCCGTGGTCAGCAATGGTGTGGCCGCAGGCTTCCCGCAATCGGCGGTCACGCCATTGGGCAGCACCCTGACCATTACCGGTTACAACCCGGCCACGGGCGTGGTGAGTTACAGCTACACCTTGGTGGACAATGAGGCTCACCCGACCGCTAACGGCGCCAACAGCCTCACCGAGAATTTCAACGTTGTCGCCACTGACGGCGACGGCAGCACCGCCAGCGGCCAGATCAACGTCAACATCATCGATGACCTGCCGACCGCCAAGGCCGACACCGGCTCGGTGGTGGAGGGCGGTACGGTGAATGTCAGCGTGTTGGGCAATGACGTCACTGGTGCGGACGGCGCAGCGGCAGGTGGTGCTGTGGTCGGCGTGCGCGCCGGCGGCGACACCTCAAGCTCGGCGATCGGCGGCCTCAACAGCAACATCAACGGCACTTACGGCTACCTGACTCTGGACGCGGCGGGCAACGCCATCTACCACAGCAATCCGAACTCGGTAAGCCCACCGGGTGCCACCGACACGTTCACCTACACCATCCGCGACGGTGACGGCGACGAAAGCACCACCACCCTCACCATTAACGTCGCTGACAGCAAACTGGTGGCCTCGGTCGATCAGGACGTGACGGTCTACGAAAAAGCCCTCGACCTGACCAAGGACGGCCAGGACCTGGCGCCCGGCACGGTCACCGGCAGCGACCCGAGCAACACCGGCGAAACCGCCACCGGTACGCTGGTCGGTGCGGTCACCGGCGGCAGCGGGGCGATCACCTATACCTTGGTCGGCAGCGCCACCGGCACCTACGGACAGATCCAGCTCAACGCCGACGGCACCTACACTTACACCCTGACCTCGGCACCGAAAACCACGCCGAACGCCAACGACGGCGCCAATACCCTGAGCGAAAGTTTCACCTACAAAGCCACCGATGCGCTGGGCAACAGCACCACCAGCACCCTCGTAGTCAACATCGTTGATGACGTGCCCAAAGCCGTGGCGTCGGACCGCTCGGTGGCGGCGGTGGAGATCGATTCCAATCTGCTGATCGTCCTCGATATTTCCGGCAGCATGGTCGACCCGTCCGGCGTGCCGGGCCTGTCGCGGCTGGATCTGGCGAAACAGGCGATCAGTGCCTTGCTCGACAAATATGACGACCTCGGCGACGTCAAGGTGCAACTCGTCACCTTCAGCAGCAGCGCCACCGACAGGACCTCGGTGTGGGTTGACGTAGCGACCGCCAAATCGATTCTCGCCGGCCTCACGGCGGGCGGCGGCACCAACTACGATGCGGCGGTGGCGATGATGCAAACCGCCTTCAATACCTCGGGCAAACTCACCGGGGCGCAGAACGTCGGTTACTTCTTCTCCGACGGCAAACCGACCACCGGCCAGGAAATCGGCACCGCCGACGAGACCGCGCTGAAGAACTTCCTCGATGCCAACAGCATCAAGAACTACGCCATCGGCCTGGGCAGTGGTGTGAGCAACGCCAACCTCGACCCGCTGGCCTATGACGGCATCAGCCACACCAACACCAACGCAGTGGTGGTCACTGACCTCAATCAGCTCAACTCGGTGCTGTCGGGCACTGTGGAAGGTGCGCCAGTCACCGGTTCGCTACTGGGCGAGGGCGGTACCTTCGGCGCCGATGGTGGCTTCATCAAATCCATCGTGGTCGACGGCACCACCTACACCTATGACCCGCGCGCCAACAGCGGCCAGGGCTCGTTGACCGCCAGCGGCGGCACCAACCACGGCACGTTCAACACCGTGAACAACACGATCAGCATCGCCACCAACAACAGCGGCACCCTGGTAATCAACCTCGACACCGGCGACTACAGCTACACCTCGCAGAAAACCACGACCACGGTGATCACCGAGAACATCGGTTTCACCCTCAGCGACAATGACGGCGACCTCGCCAGCTCGACGCTGACCGTGAAAGTGATCCCCAACTCGCCACCAGTGGCGGTGGACGACCACGTCATCACCAACGTGCTGTCGAGCAGCGTCACGGTGCCGGGCGAACTGTTGCTGGCCAACGACACCGACCCGGATGGCGACACGCTCAACGCCTCACCAACCACCTTCAACACCGGGTGGGTGGCCAAGGGCGCGGACTTCACCGGTACCGGCGCGATCACGTTCAACGGCACCAGCAACACGGCGGCCAACCAGAACCTGGCCGACGTGCGTAACGCGTTCGCGGCGAACACCGCCGCGATGACCGCGGTGCTGGTGGTCAGCGGTTACCTCGGTGCGGTGACCAACGCCAATGCCAACGATGAGGACTTGATCACCGTCAAACTGAAGCAGGGCGAAACCCTCAACCTGGATCACAACCTGGCGGCCGGCCACGTCACCATGGAGTACTCGGTCAACGGCGGCGCGTTCGTCAGCATCGCCGACGGCGGCACCATCACCGCCAGCGCCGACAGTACCTACCAGATCCACGTGACCAACATCAGCAATACCAGCGGCAGCAATCCGACGGCAGCGGAAAACTACCAACTGACCATGACGGTCAATTACGCCGGCGCCCACGACGTGACGCCGGACTTCAACGGCACCTACACCGCCAACGATAACCATGGCGGCAGCGACACCGCCAATGTCAGCATCACCTATCAGGATGGCCACACCCTCACCGGTACTGCCGGGGATGACATTCTGGTAGCAGGCAGCGGCAACAACCTCCTCAATGGTGGCGACGGCAACGACGTACTGACCGCCGGTTCCGGCAACAACGAGATGCACGGCGGTGCGGGCAACGACTTGCTCTACAGCGGTCCGGGCAACGACATTCTCGACGGCGGTACCGGCATCGACACGGTCAGCTATGCCCATGCCACCGCCGGGGTTACGGTCAACCTCGGCCTGCTCGGTGCGCAAAACACCATCGGCGCCGGCACTGACACGATCAGCAACATCGAAAACCTGGTCGGCTCGAACTTCAACGACACCCTGACCGGCGACAACAATAACAACGTGATCAACGGCGGGCTGGGCAACGACATCCTCAACGGTGGTGGTGGCGATGACCTGCTGATCGGCGGCATGGGCAACAACACCCTGACCGGTGGAGCGGGAGCGGACACCTTCCAGTACCTCAAGGGCAACACTGGCCACGACACCATCACCGACTTCACCCCCGGCACCGACAAGCTCGACCTGTCGCAACTGCTGCAAGGTGAAAACGGCACCACCGCGTCGCTCGACGACTACCTGCACTTCACCGTCACCGGCAGCGGCGCCTCGGTGCTCACCAGCATCGACGTCAGCGCCCTGGCCGGCGCCACGCCGAACCAGACCATCGACCTCGCCGGCGTCAACCTCGCCAGTCATTACGGTGTAACGCCAGGGGCGGGTGGAGTGGTAGCCGGTGGGCACGACACGGCGACGATCATCAGCGGCATGTTGAATGATCATTCGTTGAAGGTTGACACGGTTTGATCAAGGCCTGAAACGACAAAACCCGCCGCTCCGGCTGATTGGAACGGCGGGTTTTTCTTTGCTCAGGCGAGAGTGGCGCCTCAGCCTTCAACTGCAGATTATCCGGCACCCGATTCACCGCCGGCCCACCCAGCATGATCAGCTGCGCAATCCTCGACAACACATGCCGTTGCAATCCGTCCATCGGCCCGGGAAAGTCATTGGCCATGACCTTGGCCGAGTTCAGTGTCTCGCACCCATCGACCAGCAGTTCTTCGCTGTCGATACCGGGGCGATGAGGTACCGGGCACTGGCGCTAGGATGCGCAGCCTGATTCAGGCTCCGATCCGGTTTGTTGAACCGCTCTGTTCATGCCGTTCTGCAAGGTGACAGCGATCCAAATCTCCGACGAACGGTAGCAAAACCTGTAATTTCTGACAGTAGCCAGCGAATATACAACGCCGTTAAATCACTTCAGAGCAACGAATCCTCAACCTGCCGATAACGGGCAGATGTTTTGGGAGCGTGGGTCGATATCGTGAGAGGGCGTCTGCAATGCCGATGACTCAAAAGCTGGCCGATCCTGAGGATCCCGTCCTGGAGAAACCCAGAGTTCCCATCATTCTCAAGGATGAAAATGGCAACGAGAGCCCCGATGGGCTGCTGCCGCGCAATGCTCTGAACGATGATGTGAAAGTGATTGTCCCCAATTGGAAGCCGGCTTACTTCGATGCTCCGATCCCCTACATCATTATCATCAGTTGGGTGTTTGAGGGCGGCCCGTTCACTGAGGTCTACCGCGAGACATTTGATGAACCGGGGGAGAAGGTCTTGAAAGTCCCGCAGGACAAGCTGGATCCTGGCACTTATGACTTGTCCTACGAGCTGAACTACGGCGGGAACAAGGAGTATTCTTTTCGTAAACGAGTGACGGTTGATCGGGTCCCTCCGAATGATAATCAGCAACCGACAGCCCTGATCATGCTGAACGTTCCGGGCGATATCACCGATGACTATCTCATTCGTTTTGGCGAGGTCCGGTTTCAAGTCCCGTTCTATCCGGATGCCAGGGCACGGGATCGTGCGATCTATTTCCTGACCGAAAAAGAAAATCCGCCGGACTCCGAACAGGAAATACGTGAGCAAGCATTCAGCCAGCAGGACATCGATCAGAAGCAACTGATCATCACGATTTATGAAGCGGACATTCGGGCCAAGGGACACGGCCCACGTTACTTTTATTACAAGTTGCGGGACTGGGCCGGCAACATCGGACCGCGCTCTACTACGTTGCCGGTGTTCGTCGATTTGAAACCCGGGCCCGGCAAACTCAACCCGCCACGTGTCCCGTTATCGGCCAGGGGATTGATCGACCGCGAGCATGCCCGCGAAGGGGCTTCGAATCAGCAGGCTGTTACGGTCGAAATCGATAACTATGACAACCCGGATGCCTCCGACAAGCTTTTGATTCGGTGGAATGGTCATGATCTGGCACCGCTCGATGTCGATCCTTCGAAGCCGGTACAGATCGCGGCCGTGCCCTGGTCAACATTGACGGCCGACGGGCTCGGTCCCATGGACGCGCGTATCGACTATCGCGTCAGTCGGGGCGGGACGCCGACGCCGCCGTCACCGGAAACAACCGTGCCCTTCAACTTTACGGTCGCGGGTCAAGACCACCCCGATGCACCTGCGCTGTTGAACACCAGGCTGGCGAAGGTCGAGATTTACGGAGCCGTTTCAAAACAGCTGAACAAGCTGCTTCCCGACGACTATGAATTAAACGCCGATGGGTACCTGGCGCTGCATGACAACCCTTTGCCAGGGGAAAAGGTCTTTGTGTTCTGGGGAGCCATCAGCGCACCCGTCGCGGAGTATGAGGTTAGGCCCGGTGATACAGCCGGGAAAAAAATTCCCTTCAGCATCCCTTGGGAGTTTATCGACCAGGACAAGGAAAATCCGGCGCTGCCTGTGCATTACCTCACCGATAACGGTGTGAACCAGCAACTGGCCCGGACTACTCGGGTGGACGTGGCAATCGTCATCATCAGGAATATGCCCGAACCAACCTTCCCGGATGGCGGGCGGGAAGGGCTCCTCGATTGCTGCGCCAACCCACGGTTGTGGGTGCATGTGAAAGTTCATATCGAGGGTAATGACGCGTTCGATGAGAACGATATTGTCGAGCTGCGTTGGCAAGGGTGTCAGGGCCCCAACGGTACCTCTCCTATTTCGGGCGTCGCGGACTCGTTCGAAACGAAGCTGACTCTTGATCAGGCACGCAATGGCTTTGACGTGCTGGTGACGGACTATCAACGGTTGATTGAGCCCATGGTGAATAACGGGTCGGCGCTCTGTCAGTACTTTTTGAGAAAAAGTAATGGCGGTCGTGGAGTATCGAAATTCGATTTTGTAATTATCAATAGAACAATGCCCAGCGGCGCAGTTTGCGGGCCGGATGTGGATCTTTGTTCGAAGTAATATCTGTGGCGCCGGATCGTTTGAGTTGCCGGACGCTGACATAAGTTGTGCTGACTGCTGTTGAGGCTTTTGCAGTTCCCTGAAAGTTGTCAGTTTTCAATGAGTGCTGGTGCAGGCTTATAGCACCCTTGGCCAGCTATTTAAATTTGGAAAGGATAATGACAATGACCATTTTTAAACCGTTAAGTCCCGCAGAGAATCGTGCACGCTATCTCAGGGTTCGCCAAAGCATGGCTGTCGCTGATCTGGAACCACCCAAGTTGCATGCGGATAATCCTCTACTTGGCGACGAAGCCGATGACTTGCCAAATCAATTGCACAGCAGTCTTCGGGGCGCTGCACTCAAGGTTGTGATTCCTCGTTTTCCCAAGGCAGATGATCCCAATTCAGTACCGGGTTTTTTACGGTTGACCTGGGATGCTACTCCTACAGGAACTCGATTTAACTACACCACGCCGATTGATTCGGCAATAACTGAATTTGATCTGGTGCTCCCTGAGGGTTTGACGGTCGATCCAGGCTCGCATGAACTGGGTTATGTATTAAATCATGGTGGCAATACTGATCCGGTAGAATCTCTGATAATCAATATTGATACCCAGGCTCCTACTCCAAATGGTTTGGTGACACTTCCGCCCGAAGTGGAGCAGTTTGGTATTACTAAAACCTATCTAGATAACAATGGTGGTGTTGTGGTGGTGGGTATTCCTGAATACCCTACAAAAAAAATCAAGGATACCGTTCGCTGTTACTTCGGAGTCAGTTTGCCAAGTGCTGTCTTGATTGGAGAGTTTGAGCGTCCAGATACAACTACACCGGTAACTTTCGATCTGACCAGCGACCACATTGGAAAGGAGGAAGGCGAAAAAGAACTTTGGTATACGCTGGAAGACCGCAAGGGTAACCCGAGTGCACCTTCTCCATTCAAGAAGGTCAACATATCGCTGACAGATCCTCCTGCGGGATTGCTCCCACCTGATATCCCGCTGTTTGATGACGATACTCCCATTAAACTGGTAGATCTGGCGGATGCCCGGACGCCATTGGGGATCGGTATAACAACTCAGTACACCAACTTCATCGATGGCATGGATGAGTTGGAAGTTACCGTTGATGGCACCACATTAAAGGCTGTTCAAATTACAGGTTTTCCTTACTATCTGGATATTCCTTACGCTGCACTGTTCAACGACAACCTTGGCCCCAAGAAGATTACTACCAGCTATCAGATAAAGCGCGGGAATGCTCGCCATCCATTAACAGGGCCTCTCACAAAAGATATTGATGTCGATCTTCGCAGGCCCGGTCCAGGAGAGGGGGGAGAGAACCCTAACCCGGATCTCGCTCCGGTGACAGTTCAAGGGCAAGGAGGCAATCTTCCAAACGTTCTGTCTGAAGACGACATAGACCAGACGGTATCAGTGAAGGTGGCAGTTTTTGATGATGTGAAAGATGGGGACATTGCGACACTTATCTGGAAGGGCGTAGAAGTTTCCCAAGCGGACGGTGGTGTTATCGAGTTGGATGGAACGGAGACCGGTGAGCTGGAGTGGACTATTGAATGGTCGGTTGTCGACTTTGGAGGGAATGATGCAAAACTACCGGTAAGTTACAAGTTGACCAATCCAGCTGTTAACGATAACGAAGAGTTTTCATTGCCTCGGGAGGTTGAGGTGTTCATTCGTCCAAGCGTAGCGCCAGCAGTAACCTTTCAATATATGGACGATGATTTTGATCCTCCTCTGCTCAACTGTAATTCGTTACGAACAGATGCTGTCCTTGTCAAGTGTGCTCACGCGCTGGTTGCAGGTGGGGAGAATCAATTGAAGGGTCAGACCCTGTCTTGCGTTTATCAAGGTTATACCGATGAGGCGGGCGCTACGGAAAAGCCGAATACAAAATACGCTTTCACTTATACACCTACCGATCAGGAGGTGGATGCTGGGTTCATTTTGAAAATCCGTTATCAGGAACTGCTTGCAACAGGCAGTGCGTGGGGGAAGATCAGTTATGTGGCTGATATTGATGGAAGACCGGTGGAGTCCAGCGATTTTGTCAGGGTGCATATGGAATCAGGCAGTGGTAATCCTTGCCCGATTTAAGTGAGGAAGACGGGAGGTTCAATACCTCCCGTTTTTTTGCGGTAGTGCTCGGGTTATTTCCTCTTTGGCTTTCGGACTTTTCCTACAGTTTTTTGTGGGGGATCCGACTACTGTTCGCGCTCGATTTTTCATGCAGATGCTTCTTGCATTTTTTTGTAATGGTTTTGGAGGTGGACAAGTCATGAAGGCGTTGAGTGTCTGGTTTAATGGACCCGTTGTAAAAAGCACGTTGGGTGCGTTTATATTCATACCTGCATTCTCTTTTTTCGGTAGTGGTGTGCAGGCAGCTGTTATCGTCAACAACACTTCACTGGATATCGACGCAACGACTGCACCGATCGATTATCTGGTGCGCAACAGAGGTGTGTTGAACGTCAATGGCGCCACCACCCAATCGATCACCGTTCAGTCCGGCTCGACGCTGAACATCAATGGCGCCACGGTCGCCAGCAATCCTGGCGTCGAAGGTATTCTGGTCACCAGCAGCCGGGGCACCATCAACCAGGCCACTGTGACCAGCGACGACATCGGTCTGGCTGTCAACCGCTCTTCAATTGCCGCTGGCGGCTCCACCGTGGATGTTTCCAACAGTCAGATCCGTGGTGATGTTTTCGGTGCGCAAGTCACGGGGCTGAGCACGTTGTCGCTGGTCAATACGCAAGTGACCGGTACTGGCAGCAATGGCATTGGTGCGAATCTTCTTGGCGGTGCGCTCAACGCCTCCGCCGGGTCTGTCATCAGCGGTCAGGCGACAGGCGTGCGCATTGTCAACGACACGGACAATGTCGGCGCCCGTTCGCTCTCGCTGGATAACGCCACTGTACAAGGGATCAATGGCTCAGCAGTTCTGGTTGATCGCGGTACCGATGCCACCATCAACCTGTCGAACGGCGCCAGCCTGCTCGCCGGCAACAACAACCTGCTCGACGTCCAGGGCGCCTCCACCGCCACCATGACCGTCGCCAACAGCAACTTGCAAGGCAACATCAACATCGCCGGCAACAGCACCGGCAACCTGACCTTCGATCAAGGCCGGATGACCGGCGATGTGCTGGTCGAAAACGGTTCGACCGCCAACGTCACCCTGCAGAACAGTTCGCAGTTCACTGGCCGTCTCGACAAGGTCGATGGCGTAACCGTCAACAGCGGTTCGATCTGGACCCTGACGGGCAACGACACCGTAGGAACTCTCGCCATGAGTGGTGGGACGGTTCGCTTTGGTGCGCAGGATGTACCGAATACCTTCTACCAGTTGAACGTCGGTACGCTCGCCGGTTCGCCGGACGGTTCCAGCACCTTCGCGATGAAGGGCAACTTCGCCACGGGCCAGCATGACTTGCTCAATGTCACAGGTGTGGCGACCGGGTCGTTCGGGTTGCTGGTGGCGGCGTCCGGTCTGGATGCAGTGAACCCGCAGCAACTGACTCTGGTGCGCACCGCCGCTGGTGATGCGCAATTTGCTTTGACGGGCGGGCGAGTGGATCTCGGTACCTGGTCCTATGACCTGGCCCAACGACAAGGTGGAACGGGCGGTACGGAATGGTTCCTCGACCCGACCACCCAGGTGATCAGCCCCGGCGCCAGTGCGGTACTGGCCTTGTTCAATTCTCCGATTACCCTGTTGTACGGCGAAGCCAGCTCATTGCGCAGCCGCATGGGTGAGTTGCGGTTCAACGGTGGCCAGTCGGGCGCCTGGGTACGCACCTATGGCAACCAGTACAACGTGTCCGAAAGTTCCGGTGTGGCGTACAAGCAGAACCAGCAAGGGCTTTCCCTCGGGGCCGACGCCCGACTCAATGACAGCGATGTACTGGGGGGCGTGATGGTGGGCTTTAGTGAGTCCGATCTGAGTCTTGAACATGGCACCTCGGGCACGGTCAAGAGTTATTACTTCGGGCCGTATGTGACGTGGATGGACCGCGACACCGGTTACTACGTTGACGGTGTGCTGAAATTCAACCGTTTCCGGAACGAGGCCAAGGTCGGTTTGAGCGACGGCACGCGTGCCAAGGGCGATTACGATAACTGGGGTGTCAGCGCGTCGGTTGAAGGCGGTCGTCACATCAAGTTGAGCAACGATTACTTCATTGAACCCTTCGTTCAGTTTTCGGCAGCGCAGATCCAGGGCAAACGCTTCAGCCTGGACAACGACATGCAGGCCGAGGGTGATCGTACCCGCTCTTTCCTGGGCAAGGCAGGCGCCACGGCCGGGCGCAACTTCGACATTGGCAATGGTGCCGTTGCGCAACCTTATGTACGTGCAGCGATAGCTCACGAATTTGCCAAAAACAACGAAGTGCAGGTCAACAATAACGTGTTCAACAATGACCTGTCGGGTTCACGGGCGGAGTTCGGCGCTGGTGTGGCGGTGGCCATGTCGGACAAATGGCAGGTGCATGTCGATCTGGATTACGCCAATGGCGAGCATATCGAGCAGCCTTGGGGGGGGAATGTAGGGGTGCGGTATAGCTGGTAAGTCACGGCCCCCGAATATAGGAAAGCCGCTACTCCTTCAGGGAGTAGCGGCTTTTTTGTGCCTGGCCTTTATGCGCGTCGAATGCCTACGCCACCGGCGGAGCCGCCGGCGCCACCGAAATCGGGTCGGGTCTCAGTCTGGCCTGTGGCCGGGTAGATCACCATCCGTTTGGCGAAGCCGCCCGAGTCAGACGCCCAGCACCAGCCTTCGATCGTGCGTTGGCCGGCGTAGTTATTGATATAGGCTCGCCATTCGGCCAGAGAAGGAATTCTTCCTCCCATACCGGCCGCCGCGTTTGCACATGAGGTGTGGGTACCGAAGATGCCTGTGCCAAACAGATGGTCCACGTTTGAAGTGGTGACGGTGTAACTGGCGGTTTGATTGGCACCGTCCGTAACCGTGATGGTTGCCGAACCGTTGCCCTTGGAAATGACGCGCCCGCTGCTGATGTTGACTTCCGCAACGTTGGGGTTGCTGGAAGCATATCTGTAGGGAGGCACGCCGCCACTTGCCGATCTGTCGCCAAAGGCGCCGGAAGGAGGGTTGGTTGGTGTGTTGCCATCCCTGAAGTGCCAGGCATTCAGACTCATGGGTGCCGGGTTGATGGTCAGTGGCGGAATCGGTGAGATAACCCTGAACGTGCGCGCCCCCGAGAACTGCCCGGTGCTCACGGCCTTCGCCGTGATCGAGTGCGGGCCCAGCCCAACACCCAGTGTTGTGGTCCAGGTACTGCCTATGGCACGCACTGTGTGTTTGGGCGAGTTGTTGTCGTGGATTTGCACCTCGAAATCAGGGGTGACATTACCTCGCAGTGTGACGGAGGTGCTTTTGGTTTCCGCACCGTTCAGCAGCTCGCTGATGCCATCGTGCACAGACGTGATCGTCACTGGGGTGTGGGCGGCCACATTGAAGTTGAACGGCTGACTTTCGACCGGATCAACGGGGTAGAGCGCCTTTGCCGACAGGCTGTGTGACGTCACTCCCAACCCTGTGACAGTCGAGCGCCATTGCCGATCGACACCGACAGTGACGGGCGGGCCGATAGCTGTACCTTTGTTGTAAACCTGAATCTGTTCTTTGGGTGTCGCCTGTCCCAGCAGAGCAACCGTTGAGTCATAGGTGGTTTCGTTCTGCCTTAACGGCCCTCTGCTGTCGGTCACCGAGGTGATGCTCGGGGAAATGAACGCGGCAACGGTGAATACCCTCGGTGGTGCAGAGACAGGTTCGCTGCCGTACTCGGCTTTGGCTGTCAGACTGTAAGTTTTTAACGTCAGATTGCCGTAGGAATATTCCCAGTCGCCGCTGGGTTTGACGTCTACCGTGTCTATCGCAGTGTTTCCATCGCTAAGCGTGATCTTTTCATTGGGACTGGCTTTGCCGTGCAACGTGACACTCTTGTAGTAGGTCGTCCCGCCCGCTTCGACGTCGCCTTTCACATCGACCACACGAGAAATGGTCGGTGTGACGGCTTGCCCGACGCGAAAAGGATAGGGGGGGCTCAGCTCTGGTTGAATGTCATAAAGCGCCTTGGCATTGAGTACGTAACTTTTTACCGTCAATCCGGAAAGTGTACGTCGCCAGACTCCGCTTGGGTCGACAGGGAGGTCGATGATTGGTGTCCCGCTTTGTTGAAGCTGAATCCGCTCGTTGGGTGTAGCGCTGCCTTCGATCGCGACACTGTTGTCGTAGGTGATGGCGTTGGGGGCGACCAGGCCTCTGGAGTCGGTCACTTTGTTGATCTCCGGGGTTTCAGCGAACTTGACCTCGAAGGTTCTGGGATTGCTGGTGACCGGATCGGCGCCGTACAACGCCTTGGCGGTAATGCTGTAGGGTTTCTCGGTCAAACCGCTGATGATGCGGGTCCATTCGCCTTTTTCATCTACGGACGCGGTGCCCAGGGATGTCGAAACTGCATCAAAAAGCTCAACCGTTTCATCGCGAGTTGCAGTGCCTTTGACAGTGACCTGCTTGTAACGGGTTTTCCCCCCTTCGGGTACGTCGCCACGGGCATCTGTCACGCTGGTGATGACAGGCGTCACCCAGTCATATCGGGTTCTGATCGTCAGCGGCAACCTCGGAAACTCAATCGCATCGGCTTCTTGAGCACTGCCATCAAACGAGACTTTGCAAATCACGTTTGCCGGTGAGGAATGCCCCAGTTTCATCAATTCGCTTCTGAGCAGGATTTCATTCAGCCCGCTGCCGACCTGCGCCGGAGTGATCTCGTCGCCATCGAGCATCCGGATGACGTAGTCGCCGCCCGCCGTTGTCTTGCCTTCCACTTTGAGCCAGAGGCGTTGTTTGAGGGCAATGTAATGCCACTTGGCAACGAGCGTTGTGGCGTTCCCGTTGAACGTCATCAGATCCAGGACCCGGTTGCTGTCTGACTCAGATACGTCAGGGCGAGGCAGATCCTTCTCGGGGTCGTCGAATCCCGTGACTCTCAGGCCCAGCGACTCTGATTCAGTCTCGTGGCCATAGCGGCGCACCAAGTACTTCACGTCCACGGTTTTGTTGATGTTGGGGCCAATGAGCGTTGGGGGAAGATGAACGTCCACGCTGCCACTGCTGTGCCCGGGAAACTCAATATCTGTTGATGTACCGGCGCCTGGAGTTCCGATCCAGTGCAGGGGGATGATATCGAGGGCGGGATCCATACTGTCGTAGCTGACGTTGACGTCCACACCGTTCAACCCATCCATTGCTTTGAGTACGGCGTTCGGTGCCTGTTTGACTTGCGGCGGTGGCAATTCACCTACCAGCGACCCGATCAGCAGATTGAGTACGGCGGAGTGACTGTATAAACCTGTGGACGCGTGCTTTAGCGAGTAACGCACCTTGACGTACTGCCCGATGCTGATCGTCACGAAGTTCGCGGGCACTCGAAAACGCAGCGCTTTACCGGCGCTCAGCGAGGTGATGGGCACCCAGTCGCTGGTGCTGCCGAACGGGTGGGTCGCTTGCCAGTACCAGGTCACGATGTCGTCTTTTTGCGTCGGCGGATTTTCGATGAGTATGTGGACGACATCGAAGACTTTGGAAGGGTCGAGCACATCGGGGTTTTTGTCGGCTTCCTCCACCTCGGGCCTGGGCAGTGTCGCGGTGACGGCTTGCACCTTGACCAACAGATGCTCTGAATCACTGACGCCGAAGAGCTCCGACTTGTCATTGGACACGGTGTACCAAAGATCGAGACTGCCGTTGTCGAGCACGCCGATGTGCTCTGCGTCGACGTAAGCAGTGAAAAAGCCTTCCTTCGCCTCGTTGGCACTGACGGTGTGCGTGAATTCATGGACATAGGGCTGATCGTTGGACTTTTTTCCTATCCAGTGAATGGCGACCAGATCGCCATTGGCAATGCTCAGGTACTTGATCAGTACCGTAGCGTAGGGCCTGTCCGACTCGAGTAGGTCACCCAGTAACTCGACAATCGTCGGTGCGTCCGGCATCGAAACGTCACCCACCACGTCGGCGAATTCGCGTTTGGAGGATAACGGCGGACTCCCGTCTGCCTTCGTCAGCACG
Source organism: Pseudomonas sp. SCPG-7 (assembly GCF_002156405.1). Taxonomy (NCBI): domain Bacteria; kingdom Pseudomonadati; phylum Pseudomonadota; class Gammaproteobacteria; order Pseudomonadales; family Pseudomonadaceae; genus Pseudomonas; species Pseudomonas sp. SCPG-7. Next base: position 16,972 of record NZ_MVOO01000016.1, read on the forward strand.
TAGGAGGCATCAGCCCGGCCCATGGCGATGGCGCGGACTTGCGCGTACGGCACCTTGAATTCCATGACACTCGGAATGTTCACCACCAGTCTGGTTTCGGTGTGAATCAACGGATTTCCGCTGAAGGGGGTGCCGATCCAGGTCATTTTCACAGAGTCGTTCAGCGCGAAATCCGAGCCCTGGATGTGGACCTGGACCGTGACGTCCTCCTTGTTCAAGTTGATGATCGTGATGATCTGATTGACCGACTCCTTGATAATCGGGGCAGCCAGGCGCCAGGCGCCGGCGTCGACGGCGACCCGCGTGCGTTTGGAGTGCCGGGAAGACCAGTTCCATACTTCATCGTGAGGGTCGTACTTGATTTCCAGTGCCGCGCTGTCGCCACCGGCCAGAATGTCTTCCTGCGTGGCGACGATCACGATGGGATCCCTGCCTTCCGCCTGCGTGAGTGTGACGAGGTGCGGCGCCAGGGTATGGCTGCCCCAGCGCATCAGAATCGTGTCTCGCACCCTGATTTCCGGATAAGCAGGAACCGTGAGGGGAACGCCTTTTTTTGCCCACTCCGCGTCGATCAATCCCTGATCGATGATTTCCTGTGGCAATTGCGCGATGTGCAGTTCGGAGTGCCCGTCGGGCAGATGAGGTTCCCTGTCTCGGCCACCGGGGTTGGTGAGCTTGACGAGAAACAGCGACACCACAGAGGGATCGTCCGGGGCGGTTTCGCCGAACCGGGTCAACTCATAAAAACACTCATGCAGACCGGGAGTGAACAGCGCTTTGTCCAGGTAAAAGAACAGGTGCGTGTCTTTTTCCCCCGCTTCAACCTTTCGGGTAAGCACAGGAGCGTCGTCCCAGTAAACGACATTTTCATCACCCTCCAGCATGTCGAGGTACGCCACAATTACGCACAGCACACCGCTGGCGCTTTCCTCGACCACTGCAATATTGATCCCGCCATCGGCCTCCTCGACTGGCGTGACTGCGCCGCTGATCTGCATGGGCCGAAGCGCCAGGGTGACGGGCTGGTCGAGATGGGGAAACAGAAGCGGACTGGGGGTGAGCATGACGAAACTCCTGAACGAGCACGCAATGGGATCGCAGACGGTTTTTTATTGAACCTGAGGGGCGGGGAGAGGGGTACTGTCAGATCTGACAGGTGCGCAGGGTCTTTCGACCAACGGTTCCAGGATCATGGTCTGCGTGCGTAGCCGTTCTGGATCCCGGGGCTATCACCCTAGTCGTCCCGCATCGCCCTTGGCTGGAACGGGATTGCTGTCGACAAAGCCTGCGTGCTCGAATCTCCCAGAGCCTGATCCTCGACGTCATAAGTGAACGTCGAACCAGGTGCTGCCGTTAACAGCACACGCACGACCGGAAGGAAGCGCCCCGTGACCTGGAAATAATCGCGTTGAATGTATCGAGCCCCTACCAGCCCGTCTCCAGCTTGGTGAGAGGGGGTGAAAACGGCGAACGCCTCGAGTGGCAGGTGTTGCGGATCGTCTTCGGTCCACGCCGCCATGATCAATTCGTTCCAGCCCAAAGGATCAGTGGCGTCGGGCCGTACCGTGGTCGCCAGCTGAAAGTTTTGCGCTTGGGTGTTGAACGCGCACGTGCGGGTGGGGCTGGTGGCGTAACGTGCAATCCACAGCTCCCGGGTGGTGATACCCAGCTCCTCGCACTGGCCGCCGTGGGTTCGACAGATATCGGCCGAGCCGGAGGTGCCGGCGTCAAACGGGTACAGACAGCGAACGGTCAATGGTTTGCCGGAGGGGGCAAAGGACTCCCGGACAATGAACCCCTGTGGCTTGTAAGTGCGGGTAATCCGTGTACCGTCCGCGATGTAGGTGAACGAAACCCCATTGCCGTTTATGGAGCTGTCACTGGGATCCCAGGAGTGATAGGCGGTGGAGACATTGGTCGAGCGCACCAGTACACCACTGCAGTGGAATGCAGCGCTATTGCCCAGACAGGTTGTTCGCGTGTCCACTGATCGCGCATTCAAACGCGCAACCACATCGTAGCCGATGTACAACTGGTCCTGAAGGTTGAAACCGAACACCCTGTCCGCAGGTTGGCCGAGATCCATGCGCAGGATCGGCAACCACTCACCGGTAGCCTTGAAATAATCGCGTTGATCTTTCTGTGCTCCGAGCAGTGAGCCGGTCTGCGTCACGTCATAAAACAATGCTTGCAGTGCCAACTTCGCAGGGTCCAGTTCGTCCCAGTTACGCACCTGCACCCGCATCGGCCGTGCAGACCACGTGGTGTCGAGCCCTTGGTGTGCAAGCAGGCTGGCCTTGAACTGTGCGGGGTTCTGGCTGCTGAGTGAGCATTGCGCGACAGCCTCATTGGATTGCTGTGCGAAGTGCACGAGCCAGCCTTGTGCGTCAGTCACGCCCAGCGCCGTGCAGGAACTGATGTCCGGCGCTCGTTGCACTGCGGCGGCGGCCCAGCCGCAGCCCATTTCCGGTCTGGTGGCGGGTATCGGAAATTCGAACGGATAGACGCACAGGACATCCAGCGATTTGCCCAGGCCGATCGCGCTGAACTGATCATTGAATACCGCACCGTATGCTTGCGCCAGCGTGCGGGTGTCGAGGTCGGCGCGCAGATAGTTCATGCCCTCTGCGCCGAGTTGAGTGGTGTCTGCATTGTGCTTCCAGAACTCTTCAGCTCCCTGGCTGCCACGCAGCAATACACCGCTGCAAAAATACGCCGGGTTGTCTCCTGGACACTGGCTGAGGGTACTCTGGTAGCGCTGGTTGAGCAGGTGAGCGGTTTCCGGACCGGTTGCGGCTTGGCTGACACTGCCGAACAGCGCCAATCCGAGCAACAGACATCTGATTTGCGATGTGCTGCGCATGGTGATCTCCACAAGTCTTTGGTCGCAGTCGCTCAAGTCTGGGAGATACCCAAAACCTGCCAGAACGAGGCCATGTCCTGGCTGGTGGCGTTGTCATTGACCGATGAACCGTTGAGGTCGTAAGTCCAGGCGGTATTGGCGCCAAGGATGTCGGCGGTCCATACCGGGTAGTTCAGCCACTCGAGGAAATCCGCGACGGGGCCGCTGTCGGGGAAATAAAGCGTCCATAGGCGTTTCGTCTGGGCGAGGGTGATCGGTTGCAGTTTTGCAGCGGTACAAATTCTGGTCATGCCCTCCCAATCCGCACCGGCACTCAGGAAGTGCACTTCCTGAATACCCTTGACGGTGAGTGGGTACTCGCGGCTCTGGCTCTGGCTGTCGGTCGCGCGAATCGTGCAGGCGCCGTTGCTGAGGGCGGTGATCTCGCCCGATTCTGCATCGGCACTGGCGATCAACGGATCGGTGCTTTCGTAGGTGTAGGGCGCCTGGCCCCACGTGGCTTTACGGGTCATGCGCGCCGCCGGCGGAGGCACAGGCGGGGGCTTGTCGACAGATACGACGTAGTGTTCAGTGCTCAGATCCAGTGTGGCGGCAGCGTCGAAACCCGTCTGCAATTTCAGATTCAGGGTGTCCGAAGGTTCGCGGGTACTCTGATACAGCTGCACTTCGTAGCGAATCGGTACGATGTCATTTTCGTCGGCAACAAATTCCGACGCGTCGACCTTGAACACGACATCCTTGTCGACTGCGCCGGCGCTGATCGGCAGGTCATCGGTGTAGGTATCGCCGACGAACAAGTAAACGTGATCGCGGAACGTCATGGGCGTCCAGGGTTTTATCCTGACGGTCGCTCCCCCGGGAGGAAGCGTTTGCGGATCCAGAATACCGAGGGGCGCTTCGTCTACAGAGGGCGCCCGCAGGTTGTTCTTGGTCTGGCTCATATCTCCCTCTCCTCAGAACAGATAGGCGGCGCTCGGGTGAGCGCCGCACAGCAAGGCATCGTTGAGAATGTCAGGGGGTGTTGAGCCTGGCCAAACGACTGGCCTTGAGGGCCAGGCCGCGGGTGGCCGCATTGGCGTAGTACGACACCTGGCCTTTGAGCCGGTCTTGAGCGGCGCTGCTGTCGCCGCCGGCGAGAGCATTGCCCCAGGTCACTACTTCGCCGTCGGAAGTGAGCGCCGTAAAAGCATGACGGTTGGCGTAGATGGCGGTGACGTTGAGCAGTTTGTCGGCTACGGGCGTGGTATCTCCGCCGAGCAACGGGTCTCCCCAGGCCACGACGGTCCCATCTTTGCACACAGCGGCGCACGCTCCAGCGGTAGCGGCCAATTGAACAAGATCGTCCCTGCCGGCGATCGTGTCAGGTATCAGGCCACCCGAATTGGCCGCGGGCCATCCAACGACGTGACCGCTGTGTCGAAGCGCTGCAAAGGCATTCGAACTGGAGACGACTGAGATGATATCCGTCAGGGAACGGATTTCAGCAGGAAGTTCGCCGCCATACGTTGAGGGCCCCCAGCCTGCGATTTGTCCGCTCATGAGCATGACGATAAAGGCTTGAGCATTTGCACAGGCAAGCGCCTTGATGTTGGTCAGGCCGGCGACATCGTCGGATACGGCGCCGCCTTTCACGGGATCACCCCAGGCGACCACACTGCCGTTGTTCCGAAGTGCAGCGAACGCGAAGCCATTGCCGATCACGTGTTTAATATCGGTCAGGCTGGCGATCTCTGGAGGAACAACACCGCCGAACTCCGTTCCACCTCCCCAGGCCATCACCTGGCCGGTCGTTCTGAGGACGGCGAGAGCATTTCCGGCGGGCGTCAGTTCGACTGCATCTCTCAAGGCCAGGATTTCGGCGGACGGGGTTCCGCCTTTGTCAGCGGTGCCCCAGGCATGGACTGTTCCATCGGTTTTGATGCCCGCAATTGCAACGCTGTTGCCCGCAAGCAGTTTGAAGTTCGTAGGGTCCACCGTGCCCATTTCTCCACCCTGACCTGCAGTCCCGGGCCATGCCACGGTGAAGTTGTTGGTGCGAATCACCGCGTAAGAACTGCCTGAACAAGCCGCCCTGGCAATGTCGGTGAACGTCTGAAAGGTTGGCGGGATTTTCTGGCCATTCAATGGGTTACCCCAGGCTGCCAGATTGTTCCTGTCCCGCAGCGCCACGAATGCCCCGTCATTGGCGGGAGTGCCAGGGCCGCCGGTGCCAAATATATTGACTCTGTTCAGGGTGACCTGGTCGTCGCTGGTGCGAACTTGCAAGGGGGCATACGGGTCGGTATCAGCCCAGATCTGCGCTTTCGTCCAGGTGCTGTCGTCAGCATATTTCCACTCTGCCTCTACGCGTTGCAAGGTGTCTGCGTTGAAGGCGGATATGAGCCAGCTGGAACTGCTCTCCCGATAAATCCCCTTGTTGTAACGCGCCCCGATGACCCGCAACTTGCCGCTGCCGATCACCTTGCGCACATCGTAGACCGTCGGGTTGGAAGGACCATCGGTTCCGCCAGCCTTGCGTTTGATTTCGTAGCTCAAGGCGATGCTTCGCCCGTCGTTGGCGTTGATCACGCTATGCGGGACCTTGATCACGGCCAGCTCTTTGTCGGCTTGCGCGGACGTCACGGTATGCGGATACGTGGTAGTGGTTTGACCCTCGACCGTTACCCTGATTTCGTCGTCTGTCTTCAGAAGGGCGGTTGCCGGTATCACCACCGTTGCGCCGTCTGGATAAACATCGTCGGGGTTCAACTGGTCTTTTTGAAGACCGGTTGCCTCCCTGAACGTGGCGTCTGGCAGCTTGAACTCCGTTGCCTCGACTCTCAGCGGATAATCCGCACCGGGGGCCTGGCCACCCTCCAACAATGCTACGTAATAACTGATCACCACATCTTTGTTCAGGCAGGCGAGCAGGATGGATTGCTCTACCGTGAACTCGACGGGTTTGCCCTGGTTGTTTGAGCTGACGGATCTGTCAGCCGTGTGCACGGTCACTCCGTCCGTTGTGGCCCACGTCATGTAAAAATGATCGCCGGCGTTTTCTGGCCGGTTGGCGGGAATTTTGACGGTTGCACCGTCCGGGGCATCGGCGGGGTCGAGGATTCCACCGGGGGCTTGCACCACTTCCGCTGGATCCAGCAGTGGTTGCTCTGCCTTGCCGACGACAAAGGTCAACGGATTGGAGTAGCTGGTGGTATCGGTTTCCTTGCGCCAGATCCGGTAAGTGACAGTTATCTTCTTTCCGCGATTGGGTTCAATGTGTGCCGCTACGAAGGCGGCATTCAGCGTGAAGGGCACATCCTTGTTGGCCGAGAGGGCGTTGAGAGAGATGGAGTCTTCCTTCTTGCCTGTGACCTCGCCATCCCACGTATAGGTGACTATGTCGCCAGACTTGCTTGGCGTACCGGTGGGTCTTGGCGCAGTGAGTTTACTGGCGCCTGCGGGAAGGTCGCCGGGTTCCAGTCCACCATTCTGCTCTCCCAGAACGATGGGCTGCACCAGCTCGAACTGCGGTTCGCCGATGTTGACGGGGGCCGCGGTTCGAGAGCGGCGCCTGATGATTTCGCCGTCTTCGTCCGCCAGCAGTGTATAGGACCCGTCGACAGTTCCGCCGTTGAGGGTGGAAATGTGCATGCCGTCGATAGGAATGACAAAACCATTTTCGTTGCTTACTTCGTCCTTGTCCGGAAAATACCAGTCGAAGCTTGGGTTATAGATGGTGCCATTTGGGCGCTTGCCGAACCATTCAACTTCGATTGCCATGCCTACTTCAATAATCGGATCGTGTGGAATCCGAAAAGCGGTTTGAGTGAGTTCGGGGTCAATAGCGCCATTTTCCTCATCATCGAAAGTTGGTGCGGCCAGTTGATCCGGTTCGCCCACAATCTGCACGAATTGGCCTTTGGATCGAAGCGGGTCTGCGCTTCCATCGCGTATCAGGCGGTAAGAGAAAGTGGCTTGGGTTTTTGCCAGCTTTCGCGCATCCGAGTTCTGGATTACCAACTCGTAGGTGTGTGGCAAGTTGTCAATGGTCACCAAGGGAGCAACGGCCTCGATCGGATCGCCCTCTACCGTGGTGCCGCGCATCTTCAGTTCGATTTTGTCGCCAAGCTTGAAGTCCGGGGCTCTGGCTACCACTTGAACGACGACGTTGTCGTCACCTAATTTCTCAAGATCAAGCACGTTGTTGATGGCCGGCGCGACAATAGGGGCGAGCAGAAGATTTGTGCCCACCGAGACTACGATCCGGGTTTCCGTGCACCAGTCTTCTGCGAAGTTTCCCGTGATGTCGAAAGCAATGAAGCTCACAGCAAGGCCTGAATCATCGGTATCGCCGGCCTTCTCGATCATGGCTTTGTCGACCACGATTTCGATCGGATTGTTGACGGGATCACTGATTTGCTCGGCGGTGACCGGATCGGATTCTTTGAACACTCCACCCCACGTCACCTTCATCCTGTCACCGACCGCCACATCAGGATAAGGCACACCGGAACCGGATTGAGCGCGGACGATAATCGGCACACCTTCTTCAGCGATGTCCTTATCCACGCCGCCATTGACAATTTCCGGATCGATATACATATACAGCCCGGAGTGGCCGGGGCCTGGCAACGTATCTTGCCCGCCCGGAATCTCGAGTTTTTCGTATATTGCGGTCGGGGGATTCTGGGGTTCCCACGCTTGATTGATTCGTTTAACTCGGTAATTCAGGGTATGTGAGCCGGTCCGGGCGTGCCGGGGGGCGACGAATAGTGTCACGCGCTGATTCACCTCGGCAGCTTCCCTGATGGTGGTCTGAGCAACGACGTTACCATCCTTCAACAGTTCGACGTCGTCACCGATGCCCATCTCGCCCCATGGCAGAATGTAAGTCAGCAGTCCTTTTTCGGGGTGTACCCCCATCGCCGCGGCCCAATTGATCCCCCACTCACCGGAAGGCAGTTTTTCGGGCTGCTTGTCGGGGATTTCCAGCTCGGCGAGTGCCAACGCGGGATTTCTTTTCGCAGGTTTTTTCAACATGGCAGACACTCCTGTCGAGGGATGGGCGACGGAGTGATTTAAGGATTGAAGCCGATCGCCTGGCTACTGTCAGATCTGACAGGTGAGCAGGGTTTTTCGACGAACGGTTGCTGAGCGCTCATCGTTTGTGCAGGGTTTTCTGTCGCAGAAGGTACACCGTCACCAACACCGCGCTGGTCAACATGAACCCCCGTGCCCAAGGCAGCGGCACCAGGTAGCACGAGAACAGAATGCTCGCCCACATCAGCCCGATCGCGTAGACCTTGCCCTTGAGCGGAATGCCGTTGCCGTCGAGGTAGTCGCGGATCCATGGCCCGAGCTTCGGGTGCTCGACCAGCCATTGATAGAAACGCGGAGAGCTGCGCGCGAAACAGGCGGCCGCCAGCAAAAGGAAAGGGGTGGTGGGCAGAACCGGCAGGAAAATCCCGATCACCCCCAATGCCACGCTGAGCCAGCCGACGGCCAGCAGGAAGTAGCGCAACATCAGGGGGCGGTTGCCTATGGGGTTGTCCATAGGCCGGATCTTAGTGGTGACGTGGCTTGAGGATCGCCGGTTTTTCGTCGGGCGCCTGACACAGCAGGTACAGCGCGGTCAGGGCCTCGGGGATCTGCACGATCATGTCGTCCATCAGGTTGGCGTCCTTGGCGATGTCTTCGAACTCTGGCTGCTCGTCGAACAGGCCGGAACCGACCATGATCGGCAGGAGCATTTCGCTGACTTCTTCTTCAGCGGTTTCGAACCAGGCCGCTTCACGCAGGAATACGCCTTCCATGAAACCGATGCACCAGCCGCGCAGTTCAGAGTCGTCCGGCTCATCACCGAGGTCCAGATCGCACGGCAGTTCGAATTCTTCGTCGGACGCCAGCTGACGGGCGATGTGTGCCTTGAGACCGATCAGCGTGGCTTCGATTTCTTCGCGCTGGGCCTCGCTGCTGTAATGCGGCTCTTCGGCGAACAGGGCGTCGATCCACTCACGCTCCGGTACGTCTTCTGCGCAGATCGACAGGGCGGTCAGGTAACCGTGGGCGGCCACGTAATCCAGCGCCTCTTCGTGCAGCTCGTCGGCGTCGAGAAAGACTTGCAGGCGGGTTAGTTGCTCAGCGAAGGACATTACGGGGCTACCTTGGGGGAATAAACAATGCGGGAATTCTAGGCCTTCTTGAGCGCTCAAGCCAGCCGCACGGCAGATTTGCCCCGCCACGGCCCGCAGATGCACCGCCCATCCCTGTAGTAGCTGCCGAAGGCTGCGATCTTTTGATTTTGTTTTTCAAGATCAAGATCAAAAGATCGCAGCCTTCGGCAGCTCCTACAGCAGAGGTGCAGGAATGAGTCTTCTCAGCGGCACCCCCTGCCGGGAAGGGCTCGGGTATACTGCCGCGTTTTGCGCTCCCTGCTCGTATTGCGGCTGTCATTGCAATGCGTTCTTACGTTTTGTTTAAGCAGCCCTGGCTGTTCTGAACCAGCCTGTGCAGGGATGTTTCGGTAGATTTTTGGAGTTTTTATGCTCGAACAGGCTCAACGCGTCCTCAAGGACATCTTCGGCTACGACAGTTTCCGTGGCCGTCAGGGTGCAATCATTGAGCGCGTAGCCAGCGGCGGTGATGCGCTGGTGCTGATGCCTACCGGTGGCGGCAAGTCCCTGTGCTTTCAGGTGCCGGCGCTGCTGCGCGAAGGCCTGGCAGTGGTGGTGTCGCCGTTGATCGCCTTGATGGACGATCAGGTCGCTACCCTCGAAGAGCTGGGTGTGGCGGCCGCCGCACTGAACTCCACCTTGAGCGCTGAACAGCAGCGTGATCTGGCGGCACGGATCAAGCGTGGTGAAGTGAAAATGCTCTATCTGGCGCCCGAGCGTCTGGTGCAGCCGCGCATGCTGTCGTTCCTGCAAGGCTTGAACATCGCCCTGTTCGCCATCGACGAAGCGCACTGCGTGTCGCAATGGGGCCACGACTTCCGCCCGGAATACCTGCAACTGGGCCAGTTGGCGGAAATGTTCCCCGACGTGCCGCGCATCGCCCTGACCGCCACCGCCGACAAGCGTACCCGCGAAGAAATCGTCACCCGCCTGCACTTGCAGAACGCCGAGCGCTTCCTGTCGAGCTTCGACCGGCCGAACATCTTCTACCGCATCGTGCCCAAGGAGCAGCCGCGCAAGCAGTTGCTCGCATTCCTTGCCGAACGGCGCAGCGATGCCGGCATCGTCTATTGCCTGTCGCGCAAGAAGGTTGAAGAAGTTGCCGCGTTCCTCAGCGAGCAGGGCTTCCCGGCGCTGCCGTATCACGCCGGTCTGCCCAATGATTTGCGCGCCTATCACCAGAAGCGCTTCCTCAACGAGGAAGGCCTGATCATGGTCGCCACCGTGGCGTTCGGCATGGGCATCGACAAGCCCAACGTGCGTTTCGTCGCGCACCTCGATCTGCCCAAATCCCTTGAAGCCTACTATCAGGAAACCGGGCGCGGCGGCCGTGATGGCCTGCCGGCGGATGCGTGGATGGCCTACGGTCTGCAAGACGTGGTGATGCTCAAGCAGATGCTGCAGAACTCCGAAGGCGACGAGCGCCACAAACGCCTGGAGCAGCACAAGCTCGACGCCATGCTCTCGCTCTGCGAAGAAACCCGCTGCCGCCGGCAGACTTTGCTGGCGTATTTCGATGAAGACATGCCCGAGCCGTGCGGCCACTGCGACAACTGCGTCGACGGCGTGCAGACCTGGGACGCCACCGATCCGGCGCGCCAGGCGCTGTCGGCGATCTATCGCACCGGCCAGCGCTATGGCGTCGGTCATCTGGTGGATGTGTTGCTGGGCAAGGACAACGAAAAGGTTCGCAGTTTCGGTCATCAGCATCTGTCGGTGTATGGCGTCGGCAAGGCGCTGAGCGAAAGCGAATGGCGCTCGCTGTTTCGTCAGTTGGTGGCGCGTGGTCTGGCCGACGTCGATCACGAGGGCTATGGCGGCCTGCGCCTCAGCGACACCTGCCGGCCGTTGCTCAAGGGCGAGGTGACGCTGGAACTGCGCCGCGACCTCAAGCCGCAGGTCACCGCCAAGACCGCCAGCAAGAGCCCGGCCAGTCAACTGGTGCGTGGCGAAGAGCGCGAGCAGTGGGAAGCCTTGCGCGCCCTGCGACGCAAACTCGCCGAAGAGCATGGCGTGCCGCCGTACGTCATCTTCCCCGACTCGACGCTGCTGGAAATGCTCCGCAGCCAGCCAACCTCGCTGGCCGACATGGCGCGTGTCAGCGGTGTCGGTGCGCGCAAGCTGGAACGTTACGGCGAAGCCTTCCTCGAAGTGCTCGGCGGCGAGGCCGAGGCGCCGAAAGTGGTGGCCGACGTGCGTCACGAACTGATCACTCTGGCTCGCGCCGGCATGACCCCGATGCAGATCGCCGGGCAGTTGCAGTGCTCGGAAAAGAACGTCTACACCATGCTCGCCGAGGCCATTGGCAAGCAGCAATTGTCGCTGGAGCAGGCGCTCGACCTGCCTGAAGAACTGATGGGCGAAGTGCAGGATGCGTTCCTCGACGGCGAAGGCGAGTTGCCGTCGGTCGCCGAAGTCGCCGAGCTGTTCGCCGGTCGGGTTCCGGAAGGCGTTCTTTATTGCGTCAGAGCCGCGTTGCAATCTGAGTTTGAAATGTAAGAGGGCGTTTGCGCCAACCGTCAGGCAGTTGTAACGATTCAGTACAGGTCGGCTCTTGCCTATAGCCAAATGTCATGCTTAGCTGACTAATAATTAGTTTTTCTCTATTTGTCAGTCTACTCATGAGTGTTTTATGCCGTTAACCGATCAACACCGCTTTGGCATGCAACTGGCCCAGATGTCCCGTGGCTGGCGCGCCGAACTGGATCGCCGACTGGCGGGTCTGGGATTGTCCCAGGCGCGCTGGCTGGTGCTGCTGCATCTGGCGCGATTTGAAGATGCGCCGACCCAACGCGAGCTGGCGCAAAGCGTCGGCGTCGAGGGGCCGACCCTCGCGCGTTTGCTCGACAGTCTGGAAAGCCAGGGCCTGGTGCAACGCCAGTCGGTGATGGAAGACCGCCGGGCGAAAAAAATCGTGCTCTGCGCGCCGGCGCTGCCGCTGATCGAACAAATCGAAACCATTGCCACGCAACTGCGCCACGAATTGTTCGAAGGCGTCGACGAGGCGGATTTGAAGGTGTGCATGCGGGTTCACGGGCACATTCTGGGCAACCTGGAAAAATCTTGAGGCATAACCGCGTGCCGGTTTTTTGAGAGATCGCGCTGAGCAGACTATAAGAACTACTGGGCAATATCGTGTTCGTACCGGATGTGCGAACGCATAGAAACCGGTTTTGCTTATCTAAGGGATGCTCATGCACGCAAGTCGGCACGTGGTACTGCGCAGTGGCGCCAAATGGCTGCTGGTCGCTGGCGTATTCAGCTATTCGACCTGGTCGATGGCACTGGGCCTGGGAGACATCACGGTTCACTCGGGTCTCAATCAGCCATTCAAGGCCGACATTGCGCTGGTGGATGCCGCTGGCCTGAGTGCCAGCGATCTCTCGGCCAGCCTGGCCACGGCAGATGAATTCGGCCGGGCCGGGGTGGAACGGGTGTTCTTCCTCAATGACCTCAAGTTCACCCCGATCCTGCATGGCAATCGGCAGATGATCCGGGTGACCTCGCGCAAGCCGGTCAAGGAACCCTTTCTGAATTTTCTGCTGCAGCTTGATCAGCCCAATGGCCGCCTGCTGCGCGAGTACACGGTGCTGATCGATCCGCCTGGATCGCCCAGTATCGTACCGGCCACGGATGAACCCGATCCCCATCCGCAATCCTCTGAATTTCCCGCCGTCGAGCCTGCCACCGCGGCGCCTCAGGCAGCCCAGGGCAAACGCGAGGCGCCGTCCTCAGCGCCGGCATCTCCAGCGGCGGCTTCACCCGCCAGCGATGCCCTCGCGGAGCAATTGGCGGCCAGCGTACTGCTCAATCAGCAACTGCAAAAGACGGTGGACGAACTCAACGTCAAACTGCAGGCGCAGGATGTGCAGATTGCCGACGGTAAAAAACAGGTCAGTGATCTGCAAACGCGGTTGACCGAAGTGCAAAAGCCTCCGGCACCGGTGGTTACGCCGCCAACCCCAGCGCCAGCACCCGCCGCGCCGCCAGTCGAGGACAATGATCTCAACTGGCCGCTGTTCGGCGGCTTGCTGCTGTTGTTGGGCTTGCTGGTGGGTGGGCTATTCGTGCGCCGTCGCCGTCAACTGGCCGAAAATGCAGCGCCGCTGGCGCTTGCCCCGACCGGTCACGAGCCGGATCTGGACGACAGACCCGCTGCGCCCTCGATCAGCCTCAGTGCAACACCCGAGCATCGTGAAGAGCCGGCGGCGGGGGATGTGCTGGAGGCGGTGGGGATTTATCTGGCCTATGGACGCCTGAACGAGGCCGTCGGACTGTTGCGCGATGCCTTGGACAAAGAGCCGGAGCGAACCGATCTGGGCGTGCAATTGCTTGAAGTGTTGGGGCGCCAGGGCGACAGTGCCGCTTATGAGCAGCAGGAAAGCCAATTGCGCGGGGCAGGAGTCGATCCTCTGCAACTGGAGGCGATCCGGGCGCGTCATCCAAAGCTCACCCGTGTTGCCGCGATCACACCGGTGTTGCCTGTCATCGCTGCAGCACCGATTGCGCCAGCAGTACCACCAGCGCCTGAGGATGACTTCGAATTGAACCTGGGCGAGCTGTCGATGGCTTCAAGTTGGGATCTTGAGGACAGTCGTAAGGCCGCAGATCAGCCATCCGCGGGCGCCCCCGCGTCGGACTCAAGCCTTGAAGTGCTGCCGGTGGACTTTGAGTTGCCCGAAGCCACCGTGAATGACGAGGCGGAGCTGGAGTGGATTCCCGAACCCGACGCGCAGCCGCTGGATGATGACTTTCTCAATGAATTTGGTGACCCGCCGCCATCACTGGCGCTGGAGCCACTGACGCTGCAGGAACCGGAACCTGCTGTCGGTTCGGTGAAGCTTGAACAGGCGCAAACCTGTATTGATGACGGGGATATCGACAGCGCCATTGCCTTGCTCAATGAGTTGCTCAAGGAAGGAGACGAGCCCCTCAAGCAAACGGCGCGGACGTTACTCGCGGGTATTCGCTGATGGTTGAGTCACCGCAATTGCGCGGTGACTGGGCTATCGCCTTCGCGAGCAAGCTCGCTCCCACAGTTGGAATGCGTTCTATTGTGGGAGCGAGCTTGCTCGCGAAGGCGTCAGGGCCGACAACATCAATCCACCTGAATGATCAGAACGTCTGCCCCAGATTCAGATAAACCGCCTGCTCATTCGCATCATTCAAGCCATAGGTGAAATTCAACGGTCCCAACGGCGTATCGAAACCGATGAACACACTGGCGGCATTGATGTAGCCGCTGTCGAATTCGTTGTCGTTGTTCCACGCCCGGCCGCGTTCCAGCGAGGCGCCGGCATACAACGGGAAGTCCAGTGGCAGATACGAACGCGGGGTCAACCGGCGGTAATACACCGCGCGCATCAGGCTGACGTTTTGCCCGGAGATCGAATCCTCGCGAAAGCCCGACAATTGCCGTGCGCCGCCGAGCAGGAAGCTTGAGGTCACCACGTTGGTGTCATCCAGCGTACGTCCATAGCGGCCACCGAGAATCAGCGTATCCGGACCGCGACTCATGGCTTTGTCCAGCTTGAACTCCCACTGGCGGTAACGCGTGTCCGAACCCAGGCTTGGTTCGAATTGCAGCAAGGTCAGGCTGATGTCTTTGCCGTCGTGGGGGTAGTAAACGTTGTCCAGCGAGTCGAACGAATATTTCAGCGAATAGAAGCCCTCGTTGAAGTGTTCGCTCGGCAGGTCTTGATCTCCAATGCGCACGTCGGCCTTCCCCCAGGCTTCGCCGACGCCGAAACGCACTTCGCCGTTGTTGCCGATCTGCCGTCCGACATTCAGGGCCATACCGTAGCGTTCGACCCGGTATTGGGCGATCGGATCGTTGTCGAGCACCGCGTCGACGTTCTGCGCCTGGAACACCAGAGAGGGCGCGATGAAGTAGCGCGAGCCGACATCCAGCGGTTGATAGAACTCGGTGTACAGCTCCTGTTTGTCGCCGATCTGCGCCCGGGTCAGCCATTCCGCGCCGAGACGGTTGATGCCGTTGATGCGATAGCTGGCGCCGAGGTTGAAAGCGCTGTCGCCGCGCATGTCGTCCGACAGGTTCAGGCCGACCCGCAGGTAATCGGTACCGCTGCGTTTGCCTCGGGCGCTGATCACCAGCGTGTGATCCTGGCCTTTGTGCACCACGCGGTACTGCACCTGTTCAAAGTAATCGAGGCCGTACAGCGTGCCCATGTCCGAATGCAGTCGACCGAGATCCAATGGCTCACCGATGGGCTGGCGGATGTAGTAGCGGATCACGTCGTCACCGACTTTCGAATTGTTCTCGACCTTGATCGCGGTAATGATCGGCGTGCGCTGGCCCGGGGCGCGGGCCGCATTGAGTTCGGCGTCTTGAGATTCGTGAGGTTTGAGCTGAGCGAGGCGGGTGTCGAGAATCCGCGTGGCGCGGTAACCGGCGTCGATCATTTCCTGGGCTTTGCCGAAATCAGTGACCCCGAATGCCGCCAGCGCCGGCTGGATCAGCACGTCGCCGGGTTTGAGGGCGGCCAGTTGCTCTTCGGAGTTGCGCCGGGTCATCAGGGTGATCGACTGGTTCAGCACATCGACCACGGTGGTCAGTTGCTTGCGGTTGCGCAGCGGGGTGCCGATGTCGACCACGATCGCCACATCGACCCCCATTTCCCGCGCGACGTCGAGCGGGATGTTATCGGTCATGCCGCCGTCCACCAGCAGCCGGCCGTCCAGTTCGACCGGGGCGAACACCGCCGGGATCGACATGCTGGCGCGGATCACCTGCGGCAAGTGACCTTTGCGGAACACCACTTTTTCGCCGTTGGCGATGTCGGTGGCGACCGCGCGGAACGGGATTGGCAGCTTGTCGAAGTCGCGGGTGTCGCTGGTATGCGCCAGCAGGCTTTCCAGCATCAGCGCCAGGTTCTGGCCCTGAATCACCCCCAGCGGCAGGCCGAGGCTGCCGTCATCGCGGAAACTCAGTTGCTGTTTCACCAGAAAGTCGCGGTCGTCCTGTTTGCGGCGAAACGGCACGTCTTCCCGGGGCGGGGCGTCGGACAGTGCCTGTTGCCAGTCGATGTTCAACGCGAGTTTTTCCAGCTCATCGATCTTGTAGCCCGAGGCATACAGGCCACCGACCACTGCACCCATGCTGGTGCCGGCAATCGCATCGATCTTGATGCCTTGCTCCTCAAGGGCCTTGAGCACGCCAATGTGCGCCAGACCACGGGCAGCACCGCCGGACAGCACCAAGCCGACTTTCGGGCGGGTGGCTTCGGTGGCATTCACAAATAACGGCAGCAAGCCAAGCAGCAGGCAGAACAGCAAACGGCGCATGGTGAGTCTCGGGGCAAGCGATAAAGCCGGCTATTATAGCGGCGCCCTCTGTCTCAGGAGTTTCAGCGAACATGTCTGTTGCAAAACCGGAAATCGTCATCACGTATTGCACCCAATGCCAGTGGCTGCTGCGCGCCGCGTGGCTGGCGCAGGAACTGCTCAGCACTTTCGGCGACGACCTCGGCAAGGTCTCGCTGGTGCCCGGCACCGGCGGGGTATTTCACATCAGCTGCGACGATGTGCAGATCTGGGAGCGCAAGGCCGACGGCGGCTTTCCCGAGGCCAAGGTGCTCAAGCAGCGAGTCCGCGATCAGATCGACCCTGAGCGCGACCTCGGCCACAACGATCGCACTCAGTGAGACGCCGCTTCGGCCGCGACGGTTTTCTTGTCGGCGCTGCCTGACATCCGCGCGGAGACCACGATGGCGACGATGATCAGCGCGCCGCCGACCAGCATGCGCACAGTCGGGTTTTCATCGAACAGCAACCAGGCGACGGTGATGCCGTAGACCGGCTCCATGGCGAACACCACGGCGGCGGTGCGCGCCTTGATCACCGCGAGGCTGGCGACAAACAGGCTGTGCGCAACGCCGGTGCAGAACACCCCGAGCAGGCTGATCCACAGCCAGTCCATGGCGCGTACTTCGCTCAATTGCGGGGCCGCGATCGGCAGCAGACACAGCGCCACCACCACGTTTTGACACAGCGCCGCCTGCACCGCCGGGATACGTCCGGAGCTGGCACGGTTGGTCAGCGACAGCAAGGCGAACAACAGGCCTGAGAGTACCGCCCAGAGCAGGCCGGTGGTGGCGCCGCTGGCCAGATCGAACGCCGGGGTGACCAACACCAGACCGACGCTGACCAGCACCACCAGCACGACTTCATTGGCGCGGATGCGTTCGCGGAAAATCAGCCCTTCAAGAATCACCGTGAACGCCGGGAAACTCGCGAAGCCCAAGGTCGCAATCGCCACCCCGGCGACTTTCACCGCGATGAAAAAACTCACCCAGTGCCCGGCCAGCAACACGCCGCTGAGTGCCAGACGGCGCCAGTCGACCGCCTGCAGTTTCTGCCAGCCGTGCTGGCTGGCGAAGCGGGCGAAAAAGGCCAGGGCGAGCACGGCAAACGCCGCACGTCCGAAGACGATCACCGCCGGTGAGGCGGCCGCGAGTTTGCCGAACACACCGGTCAGGCCGAACATCAGAGCGCCGATATGCAGGGCGCCGAGGGCAGTACGCGGAGTCATTGCAATCCTTAATCCGAACACGGTTTCAATGTTGCCCATTGAAACGTGTTGCGGCGCAGAAGTCTGTCGGCGAACTAGCGTTTTTTGTCGCAGGAATCGCGGCGTAACTGGCCCGGTGATGCGCCAAACTCCCGCAATACCGCCGCCGCGAACGCACTTTGCGAACTGTAGCCGACCCGGCAGGCGATTTCGCCGATGGGCAGCGCCGTGTCACGCAGCAGGCAAACCGCCTTGTGCAGCCGCCGGCTGCGAATGTAGTCCATCGGCGTCTGCCCGCATTCCGCCATGAACCGTGCGTGCAGGCGGGCGCTGGACAATCCGGCGATCTGCGCCAGATCGGCCACTTGCAGCGGGTAGGCGGCGTATTGTTCGATGTGCGCATCCAGCGCCGCGTAGGGCAGACGCCGCGCCGAGTGTTCGGCAGGTCTGGCGTGATTCAGGCTGGCGAGCAGCAACACCGCGCCTTGCTGGGCGATCAGCGGATCCGTGACCGGGCTGTGCGCCAGCCAGTTGACCAACTGGCTTTGCCCGGCATCAAGGGACAACCGCGCAGGCTGGTCGAGCAAGCGCTGACTGGCGTCGGCGTGCTCGCCCAGCGAGTCGTTCAGCCATGGCCCGTCGGGTACGTCCAGCACCAGACAACGGCTGCCATCGGGGCTGCCGCAGGCGTGATGCGCGCCGCCGGGGACGACCACGAAACTCTGCTGGCGCACCTGGCTGCCCTGACCCTCGACTTCGAAATCCAGCGCACCGGACAGACCGAACACCAGTTGCGCGTGGTCGTGGCTGTGGACGATCAGGTCGTGGGTGTATTGGCGCAGAGTCAGGATCGGGCGCATGGCAGAGGTCTCCGAAGTGAGCGCCAGTCTACACCGGGGCAACGGGCTTGCGCGCTGTCACACGACTGACGCCTGCCTGTCATGGTCGATTCACCCGGCGCGTGCACAGTGGCGAAAACATCGCAGAGGGTTGCCCATGACCAGCGCCGAGCTCGCCAGACCCAGCCGTAAACAACGGGTGCGCACCTTGTGGATTTCCGATGTGCATCTGGGCACACGGGACTGCCAGGCCGAGCACTTGTCGCAGTTTCTCAAGGGCTACCATGCCGACAAGATCTACCTGGTCGGTGACATCATCGACGGCTGGAAGCTGCGCGGCGGCATGTACTGGCCACAGGCGCACACCAACGTGATCCGTCGCCTGCTGACCATGAGCAAGCGCGGCACCGAGGTGATCTACGTCACCGGCAACCACGACGAATTCCTGCGCCGTTATTCGAAGCTGATCCTCGGCAACATCCAGTTGGTCGATGAGGCCGTGCATGTCACGGCGGATGGCCGGCACCTGCTGGTGATTCACGGCGATCAGTTTGACGTGATCACCCGCTATCACCGCTGGCTGGCCTTTCTCGGCGACTCGGCCTACGAGTTCACCTTGACCCTCAACCGCTGGCTCAATCACTGGCGTGCCCGTTATGGCTACGGCTACTGGTCGTTGTCGGCGTACCTGAAACACAAGGTGAAGACGGCGGTGAGCTTCATCAGCGACTTCGAAGAAGCCATCGCCCACGAATGTGTGAAACGCGAATTGCACGGCGTGGTCTGCGGGCATATTCACCATGCCGAGATCCGCAAGGTCGGGGAGGTGGACTACCTCAACTGCGGCGATTGGGTGGAGTCGTGCACGGCGTTGATCGAGCACTGGGATGGCACGATCGAGCTGTATCGCCTGGCGGATGCGCAGGCGCGGGAGGCGCAGCTCAAGGCGGCCAAGGTCGCCGAGATCGCCTGATTTCTCGGCTATACAAAAGGGCCTCATCGCTGGCAAGCCAGCTCCCACAGGTCTTGCGAACGCCCCCGATCACTGTGGGAGCTGGCTTGCCAGCGATGAGGCCGGTACAACATCAGGCCGGGGCGTGTTCTTCCATCGCCGCCTTGTAGATCGAATGCTTGGGCTGCGCAAACAGCCGTTCCATCATCGGCTCGAAGAAACTCAGCGGCAGGCTGTCATACGCCGGGTCGAACGCCGCCGCATCGTATTTGGCGCAGAATTCCGCCGTCGCCTGATACTGCGGATGCTCGGCGAATTGCTCGCGCAGGTGCCGATCCATGCCCAGATGATGGAAGAAGTAGTAACCCTGAAAGATCCCGTGCTTCTCGACCATCCACAGATTTTCGGCGCTGACGAACGGTTTGAGAATCGCCGCCGCGATGTCCGGGTGGTTGTAAGAGCCCAGGGTGTCGCCGATGTCATGCAGCAGCGCACAGACCACGTATTCTTCGTCACGACCATCGCGATAGGCGCGGGTCGCGGTTTGCAGCGAGTGGGTCAGTCGATCCACCGGGAAGCCGCCGAAATCACCTTCCAGCAACTTCAGATGCGCGACGATCCGCGACGGCAATTGCCGGGCGTAGGCGCTGAAGTCTGCGGCGATGATCGCCCAGTCTTCCTGCGTGCCATCCTGCATGTGGGTGAAGCGGGCATTGGCGTTCATCGGCAAGCCTCCTGGTGTGTCGGGTTTCAGAACGCCACGCGGCCGAGGATCATGTCGCGGTACATGACGAAATCGCCGAGCAGGCTGTACAGCGGATGCTGGAAAGTCGCCGGACGGTTCTTTTCAAAGAAGAAATGGCCGACCCAGGCGAAGCTGTAACCGGCCAGCGGCAGGGCCAGCAACAGCAGCCAGGCGCCTTTGGCGATGGTCATGGCCAGAATGAAAATCACCAGCGTGGTGCCGATAAAATGCAATCGGCGACAGGTACTGTTGGCGTGTTCGCTGAGGTAATACGGATAGAACTCGGCGAAACTATTGAATGGCTTGATGTTTTCCACGACTGCGATCTCTGTGGTTATTGTTCTGACGGCAAGTTGTTCGGCGGGTAGCCTATTTGAGTCTAGAGTGAACACTGGTATCAGCCAGTGACAATGGGCGCCACTTTAGTATCCTTCGCTAATCGGGTCGCAACATGTGATCCATCATGTAAAAGAATAACGCCATGAGCGAACGAACGACTTCTGCAAGCTGGGCGATGGGGATTGTCAAAGCATTGGAGATGGACGGCCTGGATTGCCGGGTACTGTTCAAGCAACTGGGGCTCGATTACGCCGCCCTGAATGATCCGGATGCGCGCTTCCCGCAAGATTCCATGACCCGCCTCTGGCAACGGGCGGTCGAGCTGTCCGGCAACCCGGCGATCGGCTTGAACATGGGCAAAGTGGTGCGTCCGGCCTCGTTCCATGTCGCCGGCTATGCCTTGATGTCGAGCAACACCCTGGCCGAAGGCTTCCAACGGCTGGTGCGCTATCAGCGGATCATCGCCG
Organism: Pseudomonas sp. SCPG-7; assembly: GCF_002156405.1. Classification (NCBI taxonomy): domain Bacteria; kingdom Pseudomonadati; phylum Pseudomonadota; class Gammaproteobacteria; order Pseudomonadales; family Pseudomonadaceae; genus Pseudomonas; species Pseudomonas sp. SCPG-7. Next base: position 37,859 of record NZ_MVOO01000016.1, read on the forward strand.
AGAGCGCCGACCTGAGTTTTCGCCTGCTCGAAGAAGGCTACGCGCTGATTCTGACCGTGCATGGCGATCACCTGCCGCCGACCCGGCAGAGCGCCGAAGCCTCGCTGGCCTGTGCGTTGGGCCTGTGCAGCTGGTTGACCGGGCGCACGCTGCATCCGGTCAAAGTGCTGTTCCAGGGCGACGAGCCCGCAGACCTGCAACCTTACAGGCAAGCCTTCCATGCGCCGCTGATGTTCAACGCACCGTACGATGCGTTGATTTTCGAAAGGGCCGACATGGAGGCGCCACTGCCCACAGCCAACGAAGCCATGGCGCTGTTGCACGACCGGTTTGCCGGGGAATACCTGGCGCGGTTTTCCGAAAGCCGCGTGACCCACAAAGCGCGCCAGGTGTTGTGCCGTTTACTGCCGCAGGGCGAACCCAAGCGCGATACGGTGGCGCAGACCCTGCATCTGTCGCAGCGTACCCTGCAGCGGCGGTTGCAGGAGGAGGGCACGAGTTTTCAGCAGTTGCTCGACGACACCCGCCGTGAACTGGCCGAGCAGTATCTGGCGCAGCCGAGCATGACCTTGCTGGAGATTGCGTATCTGCTGGGGTTTGCCGATCCGAGCAACTTCTTCCGCGCGTTCCGTCGCTGGTTCGATACCACGCCCGGCGATTATCGGGCGCGGCTGTTGCAGGCGCCGGTCAGTGACGCCAAAAGGCCGGAATACACAGCACAAACACCGTAATGATCTCCAGTCGGCCGAGCAGCATGCCGAACGACAGGATCCACTTCGCTGCATCCGGCAGGGTGGCGAAGTTGCCCGCCGGGCCAATGGTCTCACCCAGGCCCGGGCCGACGCCGGACACGGTGCTGGCGGCGCCGGTCAGTGCAGTCATCCAGTCCACGCCGAGCAGCGACAGCAGCAGGGCGATCACGCAGATGGTGATGGCGAAGAAGAACGAAAAGGTCAGAATCGAGCGCACGATCTCTTCGTCGAGACGGTGGCCGTTGTACTTCTGCTTGATCACCGCACGCGGGTGAATCAACTGGTTAAGGTTGGCCTTGAGCAGGATGTAGGCGACCTGGAAACGGAAGATCTTGATCCCGCCCGCGGTCGAGCCGGAGCAGCCGCCGACAAAGCCCAGATAAAAAAACAGCATCAGCGAAAAGTTGCCCCACAGGCTGTAGTCGCCGAGGGCGAAACCGGTGGTGGTGACCACCGAGGTCACGTTCAGTGCCACGTGCCGCAGCGCCTCCAGCCAGTGCAGCTTGGTGGTCCACCAGTACCAGGTGCCGAGCACCAGCCAGGTCACCAGCAACATGCCGAGCAGGCCCTGCACCTGCTGATCCTTGATCAACGCCTTACGGTTGCCGCGCATGGTCGCCACATACAGGGTGAACGGCAGGCTGCCGAGAATCATCACGACCACCGCGACCCAGTGCACCGCCGGTTGCGTCCACTTCGCCAAGGACTGGTCGGAGGTCGAGAAACCGCCGGTGGAAATCGCCGACATCGCGTGGTTGATCGCATCGAACGGGCTCATCCCGGCCCACCAGAACGCCAGGCTGCCGAGGATGGTGATACCGACGTAAGCCGCGACTATCAGGCGCGCCACCATGTGCGAACGCGGCATGACCTTTTCCGAACGGTCGGACGATTCGGTCTGGAACAGGCGCATGCCACCGATGCGCAGCAACGGCAGAATCGCCACCGCCATGCCGATGAAGCCGATGCCGCCGAGCCAGTGCAGCAGCGAGCGCCACATCAGAATCCCCGGCGACATGTTGTCGAGCCCGCTAAGCACGGTCGAACCGGTGGCGGTGATGCCGGACATGCTTTCGAAGAACGAGTCGGTGTAGCTGATGTGCTGGGTCAGCAAAAACGGCAGCGCGGCGAAAATACACACCACCAGCCAGCTGCTGACCGTCAACAGGTACATGTCACGCGGGCGCAGATGGATGTGTTCCGGGCGTCCGGGAATCACTAGCGCAAGGCCGGCGAGGAAGGTGATCATACTCGCCCAGAGGAACGACGGCAGGTCACTGGTGCGCTCGAAAATCACCAGGGTGGCCATGGGCACGACCATGGCGACGGCCAGGGTGATCAGGAAGATGCCGATGATGAAACCAATGATCCGTAAGGTCGGCAACGCCATGAAGTCCGCTCGGGCTGAAGTGGGAAGGGCGCCATTCTACCCGTGAGGCAAGGCATGTAAACCGGCATCCCGTTGGCAGATGAAGCTAGAATAGCCGCACATTTTTCTCAGGAGGTGGCCGATGCAGGCTCTCGACGCGTTGCTCAACCGTGTTTCCGTTCCACGCCTGGTCGAACCAGCCCCCACTGCCGAGCAGCGCGAAGCCCTGTTTGGCGCAGCCCTGCGCGCACCGGATCACGGCCACTTGCAGCCGTATCGTTTCCTTACAGTCGAAGGGGCGGCGCGCGAGAAAATGGGCGAGTTGCTGGCCGAAGCGGCGCAGATGCAGGAAGGTGAAGTCACTGAAGCGATGATCGACAAGGCGCGCAACGGCCCGCTGCGGGCGCCGCTGGTGGTCGTGGTGATCGCGAAACTGCAGGAACACGTCAAGTATCCGAAGGCCGAGCAGTTGCTGGCGGCGGGGTGTGCGGCGCACGGGATTCTGCTGGCGGCGTACGCGCAGGGGATTGGTGCGGTGTGGCGTACCGGTGATCTGGCCTATTCGGCGCATGTGGCCAAGGGGCTGGGCCTGGCTGAAGGCGAGCAGGTGATTGCCTTCCTGTACCTCGGCACGCCGCAGAAAGAGCCGCGCGTTGCCGAGAAAGTCGACCAGGCCGAGTTCGTCAGCGCCTGGCCGTCCAAGGCTTGAAGATCAAAAGCCCCTCGCCCTAACCCTCTCCCGGAGGGAGAGGGGACTGATTGGGGAATACTCCAGGGATGCGCCGACCGGAGCGATCTTCGCTGAATCCATAGTCGACACGGCTTGCCAGGTCGATGCAATTCGCATAACACCTCGGTCGGCTCCCTCTCCCTCCGGGAGAGGGCTGGGGTGAGGGGCTTTTAAGGCTGGACAATAGCGCCTGGCACCAGCGGCAATTCCAGGCTGGCAATAAACCCGCCCTCGGGATGATTGGCCAGGGTCAGACTCCCGCCATGCCGCTCCGCCGCCCGCCTGGCAATTGCCAGGCCCAGGCCATGTCCCGCCGCCGTTTGCCCCGGCGCCCGGTAAAACGGTTCGCCCAACTGGCTCAGGTGCTCGGCCTGCACGCCCGGCCCGTGATCACGCACGCTCACGACAATCCGCTCGCCCTGACGCGTAGCCTGCATCTCGATCGCCTGGCCCACCGGGTTGAAGCGCTGGGCATTGCGCAACAGGTTGTCGACGGCGCGCTCGATCATGGTCGGCCATCCGGTCAGATTCAACTGAGGCTCGGCGTTCAGGCGCACGGTCTGTTCGGGTGAGCCGAGCTGGGCATCTTTCTGCAAGGTGCCGAGCAGGGCGTTCAGGTCCACCGCTTCGGCACTGGCGTTGTCGGCATCGACCCGCGCCAGCACCAGAATTTCGCTGATCAGCGCTTCCAGCCGATCACATTCGCGGGTCAGGCGTGGCCAGAGTTTTTCCCGTTCTTCAGGATTGGCCCGTTCCGCCAGCGCCAGCGCGATGCGTAGTCGTGCCAGAGGTGAACGCAGCTCGTGGGACACATCGCGCAGCAACTGGCGCTGACTGCCGATCAGGCTTTGCAGGCGCGCACCCATGCGGTTGAAGTCGTTGGCCAGCACGCCGAATTCGTCGCGACGGTTGGCCAGTTTCGCCAGGCTGTTCTGTTGATAGGTGGTCTGCCCCAGATCATGCACCGCACCGCGCAAACGGCTGAGCGGGCGAGTGATGGAGAAGGTCACCAGCAGGCTGAACAGGGTCAGTACCACCAGCGCGATACCCAGCGCACTCAGCGGCCAGAGCAGGCTTTCACGGTGCCACGCATCGAGCTCCGGGTGCGGGATGCGGAAGATGAACAGGTAGGTGTCGCCGGTTTTTTCGCTGGTGAATTCGTCGGTCAGGCGGCGCCAGGGCAGACGTCGGTCATCGTTGTTCTGCCTGGCTTCGAAGGCGGCGGCGCGACGCGGGAAGGTGCCACGCACCACCGGGTCGCCGCTTTCATTCAGCACCTGGACGTCAATGTGGTACTGGCGTTTGCGCTGTTGAAGGATGTCCTGCGCGGCGTCTTCGCCCTGGGCTTCGTAGGTTTGCGTCCATTCGGCGGCCAGCGTGTTGAGGCCCGGATGGCGGCTGAGGATCCACGCGTCCTGATTGAGCATGTGCCCGAGCAGGATCGACAGCCCTGCGACCAGGGCGATGGCCAGCCAGAAGCTCGCGAGAATACGCCAGAACAATGAACGCACAGAAAATCCTCAATCAAACGCTTAACCCCTGTAGGAGCTGCGGCACGCTGCGATCTTTTGATCTTATTTTTCAGAAGCAAAATCAAAAGATCGCAGCGTGCCGCAGCTCCTACAGAGGGCGGATGTGAACAGGCCCGACGGTGTCAGCCGTCGGGCCTGTGATTAGAACATTATTGCGCCTTTTGCGGCTGTTGCGCTTTCCACGCCTTGAACTCGGCCCATTCGGCGCGACGTTCAGCCTGTTTCTTCTGGATCTCGTCGAATTTCTTCTGTTGATCCGGTTTGAGCAGGTTGCGTACGTCAGCTTCGGCTTTCTTGTGGTTGGCGGCCATCTCGTCTTTCATGGCTTTCTGGTCAGCCGGCGAGAGTTTTTCCAGGTACTTCTCGACTACCTGGCGACGCTCATGCATCTGCTCGCCCATGATCTTGCGGATCTGATCACGTTGTTCACGGGACAGGTCGAGTTGGCTGTACGGGCCTTTGCCGTGCTCGCCGTGCATCTGACCGCCGTGGCGTGGGCCGTCGAGCGGGCCACCCATCGGGCCACCATCCTGTGGCATGGCCATGGCGACGGTGGGCAGAGCGGCAGCGAACATCAGAGCGATAAGAGTCTTGCGCATGGTGTATCTCCTTGTCTCGTTCCCGGTACGTTCCGGATGAGTACAGATTACGGAGATCAAGGTCAGCGGCGGTCAGCGCTGCGTAAAGCTTGGGTAAAGACGCTTCGTACCCTGCCTGACAAATATCACCGGCAAACCGGCGTGTGGCGAGGGAGCTTGCTCCCGCTGGGCAGCGAAGCGGCCCTCGCTTTTCGAATCAAAAACGAGGGACTGCTGCGCAGTCCAGCGGGAGCAAGCTCCCTCGCCACATATAGCATTCAGGCAGGTCTTTCCCGATTTACAGGCTGTAGTAGTAACCGCGGCTGCGCAGGGCGACGATGCGTGGGCGGCCGTCGGGGTGCGGGCCGATCTTCTTGCGCAGGTTGCTGACGTGCATGTCGAGGCTGCGGTCGTACAGGGTCAGTTTGCGCCCGAGGGCCAGTTGCGCCAGTTCCTGCTTGTCCAGCGGTTCGCCGGGCTGCTTGAGCAGGGCTTCGAGCAGGCGGCTTTCGGAAACAGTGAGGGTCAGTTCTTTCTCGTCGATGCTGACCACGCCGCGCACCGGGCTGAAGCTCAGATCGCCGAGTTCGAGCTGGGTCGATACGGCGGCCGGGTGACTGCGGCGCAGCACGGCGCGCAGGCGCGCGGTGAGTTCACGCGGATCGCAGGGCTTGGCCAGGTAATCGTCGGCACCCAGTTCCAGACCGAGAATGCGATCCAGCGGTTCGCCACGGGCCGAAAGCATCAGCACCGGCAGCTCTGCGTGCTCGCTGCGCAATTGCTTGAGCAGTTCCAGACCGCTGCCATCGGGCAGCATCACGTCCAGCACCACCGCCGCCGGGGCCGATTCGGCCAACGCCTTGCGCGCGCTCTGGCCATCGTGGCAGGCACGCACCAGGAAGCCTTCCTGGCTCAGCCAGCTACTCAGGAGTTCACACAACTCCTGGTCATCATCAATCAGTAACAGCTCGCTCATGACTCACTCAATTTAGCCATTGCCGACGTTTTCGGCTTGCTCCACTGGCAAAGATACCGCACAGCAGCGCCAATAGCGCTACCCCGGCGCCCGTAACGAACCATTGCTGCTGTTCGGTCAGCAAACGCGGCAAGGGACTTGCCTGGGCTTCCTTGAGTTGCAGCTTCAGGCGCTGATTCTCTTGGCGCAACCGGGCGAGCAGGGCGCTTTCGCGGGTGTTGTCGGCATTTTGCAGTTGTTTGCTCAATTCTTCCCGCTGCTGCTCGCTGGCCTTCAGGCGCTGCTGCAACTCGGTAATCTGGCTGCCGGCACTTAATGACAATGGCGTGGAGCTGCCGCTTTCGGTGGTTTCTTCACCATGGGCGGGCGCCATGATCGTCAACGTGACCCACATCAGACACAACGGACCTTTGCGCATTGCGATTCCTGCTAGCAAATGGATATTGGGCAGGTTGTCGGCAGGCAAACGAGAATAATGAGCGATTGAGAGCGGTGAGAAGCGGGAAGGTTCAGTGCCAGAGGCAATGTCGAGCGTGGTGAGTTGAACAATTTGAGCTTGGGGAGTCATTGTGGCGAGGGAGCTTGCTCCCGCTGGGGCGCAAAGCGCCCCCCGCTTTTCAACTCATAGGCAATGGGACTGCTGCGCAGTCCAGCGGGAGCAAGCTCCCTCGCCACAGAGTCCCTCGATATCTTTTGAAGCTGGTTACGGCAGAACTTGCTTGAACGGCTTGACGATCACGCTGGCGTACACGCCTGCGGCGATGTACGGATCGGCGTCGGCCCAGGCCTGGGCGGCGCTCAGGGAGTCGAATTCGGCGACGATCAGGCTGCCGGTGAAACCCGCAGCGCCCGGATCATTGCTGTCGACCGCCGGGTGCGGGCCGGCCAGTACTATGCGGCCTTCGCCCTTGAGCACTTGCAGGCGTTCGAGGTGGGCCGGGCGCGCGGCGAGGCGGGCTTCGAGCGAGTTGGCGACGTCGGTGGCAATGATTGCGTAGAGCATGTCAGTCCTCGGTTTTTGGCGTTGTGGTATCGGCGTCGTGCAGATGGCGGGACAGGTAGATGCCCTGACCGACCAGGAACAGCACGGTCATGCCCAGGCTGCCGAACACCTTGAAGTCGACCCAGATGCTCTGGAAGGTAAATGCCACGAACAGGTTGGCAGCGCCGCAGAACAGGAAAAAGGCGATCCAGGCGATGTTCAGGCGGGTCCAGACCGGATCCGGCAGGGTCAGCGCGTGGCCCATGATGCGTTTGATCAGCAGGCGGTCACCGATGAAGTGGCTGCCGATGAAGGCCAGGGCGAACAGCCAGTTGACCACCGGGGCTTTCCATTTGAGGAAGGTCTCGCTGTGGAAGGCCAGGGTCAGGCTGCCGAACACCAGGCAGGCGATCAGGGTCAGCCATTGGCTTTTTTCCAGCTTGCGCTGCTTGATGAACAGCGCGCCGTAGACTACGAGGGAGCTGATGATCAGCATCGCCGTGGCGCTGTAAATACCGCCTACAGTCACCTCATGGCCGGCGATGTCGACGACCCGTGGATCCAGTTTGTAAACGATGAAAAACAGCAGAAGCGGGATGAAATCGATGAATTGTTTCACAGTGAGAGCCAGAAGCTGGATGTGGCGGCATAATAACAAACATATGGGCGCGCGATAGCGCCAGCTGATTTGAGGTTACAACTCCCCGTGAATGTTGATTTGCACTGCCACAGCACGGCCTCCGATGGCGCCTTGGCGCCGGCGGTTCTGGTTGCGCGTGCGTTTGAAAACGGCGTGCGAGTCCTGGCGTTGACCGATCATGACACCCTAGAAGGCCTCGCCGAAGCGCGCAGCGCTGCCGAAGAACTGGGCATGCAGTTGGTCAACGGCGTCGAACTGTCCTGCACCTGGGGCGGGGCGACCATCCATGTGCTGGGTTACGGTTTCGACGTCAACGCCGCGCCACTGGTCGAGGCCATCGCCAAATTGCACGATGGCCGCTGGCTGCGGTCGGAAGAAATAAGCCGCAAGCTCGGCCTCAAAGGTATGCCCGGTGCCCTCGACGGCGCCCGGCAGATCCAGCAGGAGCTGGGCGACAGCGGCAACGCCCCGGCCCGTCCGCATTTTGCCGACTGGATGGTGCGTGAAGGTTTTGTCAAGGATCGCGCCGAGGCGTTCCGTAAATGGCTCGGCGCCGGCAAGCTGGGTGACGTCAAGCAACACTGGCCGACGCTGGAAGACACCGTCAGCACCCTGCGCGCCGCCGGAGCGTGGGTCAGTCTGGCGCATCCATGGCACTACGATTTCACCCGCAGCAAGCGCCGAAAGCTGATTGCCGACTATATTCAAGCGGGCGGGCATGCAATCGAAGTGGTCAATGGCCATCAGCCCGCGGAACAGGTCGGCAGCCTGGCAATCCTTGCCCGCGAGTTCGGTCTGCTGGTCAGCGCCGGCAGTGATTTCCATGGCCCTGGAGGCTGGTCGGAGATTGGCCAGTACCGGCCGGTTCCCGAGGACCTTCCACCCCTGTGGTGTCGGTTCAAACATGACACAGTTATTGCCGCCGTCTGAACAGGTAGAAAACGTGAGTCAATTTTTCCAGATCCATCCGGAAAACCCGCAAGCGCGCCTGATCAAACAGGCGGTCGAGATCATCCGCAAGGGCGGGGTGGTGATTTATCCCACGGACTCTTCCTACGCCATCGGTTGCCAGATCGGCGACAAGACCGCGATCGAGCGCGTGCGCCGTCTGCGTCAGCTCGACGAAAAGCACAACTTTGCGCTGATCTGCAGCGACCTGTCGCAACTGGGCAACTACGCCAAGATCGACACCGGCACCTTCCGCATTCTCAAGGCGCATCTGCCGGGGCCTTACACGTTTATCCTCAACGCCACCCGCGAAGTGCCGCGCCTGTTGCTGCATCCGAAAAAACGCACCATCGGCCTGCGGGTGCCGAGCCATCCGATTGCTTTGGCGTTGCTGGCCGAACTCGGCGAGCCGCTGATGAGCGTGACCCTGATCATGCCCGGCGATGAAGATCCGCTGAGCGATCCGTACGAAATGCGCCAATTGCTTGAACATCAGGTGGACCTGATCATCGACGGCGGTTTCGGCGGGATCAAGGCATCCACCGTGATTGACCTGACCGGCGACGACCCGGAAGTGATCCGCGTCGGTTGCGGCGACCCCGCGCCGTTCATGGTCGAGGCCTGAATGTCCGCAGTGGAAACCGTTGTCGATCCCCAGGCCGGCGCCCAGCAGGAACTGCCGTTTGCCATGGTCTATGGCCAGGCTGTCACGGAAATGCCGCTGGACCTGTACATCCCGCCGGATGCGCTGGAAGTGTTTCTCGAAGCCTTCGAAGGCCCGCTTGACCTGCTGCTGTACCTGATCCGCAAACAGAACATCAACATCCTCGACATCCCGGTGGCGGAAATCACCCGTCAGTACATGGGCTATGTCGAGTTGATGCAGTCGGTGCGCCTGGAGCTGGCCGCCGAGTACCTGGTGATGGCGGCGATGCTGGCCGAGATCAAGTCGCGGATGCTCCTGCCACGGGCCGAAACCGTCGAAGACGAAGAGGACGACCCGCGCGCCGAACTGATCCGCCGCCTGCAGGAATACGAGCGCTTCAAGGCTGCCGCCGAAGGCATCGACGGCCTGAGCCGGGTCGGTCGCGATGTTGTGGTGCCCAAGCTCGACGCCCCGGAAGCCCGGGCGCGCAAGCTGTTGCCGGATGTCGCGCTGGAAGAAATTCTGATGTCCATGGCCGAAGTGCTGCGCCGTGGCGACATGTTCGAGAGCCATCAGGTCAGCCGCGAGGCACTGTCGACCCGCGAGCGCATGAGCGATGTGCTGGAACGGCTCAAGGGCGGCGGTTTTGTACCGTTCGTCGAGCTGTTCACCGCCGAGGAAGGTCGCCTCGGCGTGGTGGTGACCTTTATGGCGATCCTTGAACTGGTCAAGGAATCCTTGGTCGAGCTGGTGCAGAATGAGCCGTTCGCCGCGATCCACGTGCGAGCCCGAGCCGAATAACGAGTCGAAACATGAACCTGACTGAACCCCGCGAGCTGGCGTCCCTGCTTGAAGCCTTTCTGTTGGCCTCGGGAAAACCGCAATCGCTTGAACGCCTCTACGAACTGTTCGAAGAAGGCGAGCGCCCTGAACCGCCGGTCTTCAAGAAAGCCCTGAGCCTGCTGGCCAAGTCCTGCGAGGGCCGCGCGTTCGAGCTCAAGGAAGTCGCCTCCGGCTACCGCTTGCAGATCCGCGAGAAGTTTTCGCCGTGGGTCGGGCGTTTGTGGGAAGAACGTCCGCAGCGCTATTCCCGTGCGCTGCTGGAAACCATGGCGCTGATCGCCTATCGCCAGCCGATTACCCGGGGCGAGATCGAAGACGTGCGGGGTGTGGCGGTCAACACCAACATCGTCAAAACGCTGATCGAGCGCGAGTGGATCCGCATCGTCGGTTACCGCGACGTGCCGGGCAAACCGGCGATGTTCGCCACCACCAAGGCGTTTCTCGATCACTTCAATCTGAAGAACCTCGAAGACCTGCCGCCGCTGGCCGAACTGCGCGAGATGGAAACCGAGCCCGTCCTCGATTTCGACGACGCACCGGTGCCGCAGGGCCTGCAGGAACAGGCCGACGCCAGCGCCGAGCCGGAAGAACCGAAAGAAGAAACCAGCTTCCACAGCTTGCTGCTGGAGCTGGACAGCATGGAGGAGGGGATCAAGACCGACTTCGATGATTTGTTGCGCGATGCGGCGGATGGTGAAACGTCGACGACTGAGCCGGAAGTCGAGACCGTCGAGCCGGCGATTGAAGTTGAACTTGAGGCCGAGCCTGAAGCCGAACCGGAAGAAGATATTCTTGGCGTTGCCCAGGCCCGGGAAAAACTTCTGGCTGCCGTCGCTGCCCTCGAACAACCGACGCCCGAGCCCGAGCTGAGTGAGGAAGAAGCTGAAGCCCGCGCCCTGGCCGAAGCCATCGAAGCCGAACGCCGCGAGTTCGAGGACTGACCGAAATCCGGGGAGCAATGAGGCCCCTGTGGGAGCGAGCTTGCTCGCGAAAGCGGAGTGTCATTCAAAGATGATGCGTCTGACATGCCGCCTTCGCGAGCAAGCTCGCTCCCACAGGGCTCAGCGTAAGCCAGGAATATCAAATGAGCTCAACCAAAGACCCCTGCATCAGCCTCTGCAAATTCACCGACGACATCTGCCTCGGCTGTGGCCGCAGCAAGCGCGAAATCCGCGCCTGGAAGAAACTCGACAAGGACGACAAGCGCACAGTGCTGGCGGAAGCCGCGCTGCGCCTGATCAAACTCGGTGGCGCCGGTCGGCGGAAAAAGAAATAACTGTCGATCGATCAGCTAGTCTCTGATGCGCGATGGCGCACATCCGCGTATGATTCGCGACCCTTCGGCGATCCCTTCGCCCGAAAACCAGATTTCAATGCTTCAGGCGCCGCCTGAACAGACCACACCGGGAGGTGCCCAGATGAGTGACATCAATCAGAAAGACGACCAGGAAATCGGCCCAGCAGGCGAAAAACTGCAGAAAGTCCTCGCCCGTATCGGCGTCGGCTCGCGCCGTGACGTTGAAGCCTGGATCAGCCAGGGCCGGATCAAGGTCAATGGCAAAGACGCCACCCTCGGTCTGCGCGTCGACATGCACGATGCCATCACCATTGATGGCAAAGTGATCAAGCGCGAAGAGGCGGCCGAGTCGGTCCGCCGCGTGATCATGTACAACAAGCCCGATGGCGAGATCTGCACCCGTGACGACCCGGAAGGCCGTCCGACCGTGTTCGACAAACTGCCGCGTCCGAAAGAAGGCCGCTGGATCAACATCGGTCGTCTCGACATCAACACCACCGGTCTGCTGATGTTCACCACCGACGGTGAGCTGGCCAACCGCCTGATGCACCCGTCCTACGAGATGGACCGTGAGTACGCCGTGCGTGTCCGCGGTGAAGTCGACGATGAAATGATCGAGCGCCTGAAGGCGGGCGTGGTGCTGGAAGACGGCCCGGCGCGTTTCACCGACATTCAACAGGCGCCGGGCGGCGAAGGCTTCAACCACTGGTATCACTGCGTGGTGATGGAAGGCCGTAACCGTGAGGTTCGTCGTCTGTGGGAATCCCAAGGGCTGGTGGTCAGCCGTCTGAAGCGCGTGCGCTTCGGTCCGGTATTCCTCAACTCCGACCTGCCGATGGGCCGCTGGCGCGAAATGAGCCAGTACGAAGTCGACGTGCTCAGCGCCGAAGTCGGCCTGACGCCGGTGGCGATGCCGCAACTCAACGCCAAGAGCAAAGACAAGCTGGAGCGTATGCAGCGTAAATCATCGCGGCCGATGGCCAAGACCGAGCGCGTGCGCACCCTGCGTCCCGCCGCTGGCGCGCCGACCGGTCCGCGTCCGAGCCGTGAGCCGCAGATCGAAGGCGAGCGTCCGGGTCGCAAGCCAGTGGCCCGTGACGGCGAGCGCGCACCGCGTCCGGCCAACGGTCGCACCGAGCGTGGCGAAGGTCGTGCGCCGGCCGGTCGCGGTACGCCAGTGGCGGATCGTCCTGCGGACACCACCAACAAGCGTCCGGCCAAGCCAGCACCGAAGCGTCCGGGGATCAAACTGGTCGACGGCGACAAGCCATCGGGCAAGCGCCGTGGCGCACCGGCCGGTTCTGGTCAGCGTCCAGGCTTCGGTCGCAAGAAGCCAGAGTGATCGGGTTTAGTGCCTGAATGAAAGACGCCAACCGCAGGGTTGGCGTTTTTTTTCGTCTGGATTATTGGCGCGCTATTCCTGTAGGAGCTGCGGCACGCTGCGATCTTTTGCTCTTCAAAAGCAAGATCAAAAGATCGCGGCCTCGTTTTACTCGAGAGCTCCTACAGGGAGCAGTGGTTTCAAAACAGAAATTTCTGCTTAAAAGACAAAGCGTCCGTCAAACACCGGCTTGTCATCCAGCGCCAACACCCCGCCGGAGAAAATCAGGTCCAGGTGATGACTGCCCTTGGCCCCACCGCCGAGGCCCAGATGCAGCCCGCAATGGCGCTCCTCGAAACCGGCATTGCGCGCATACAGGTCTTTAACCCCTTCATTGGTACCAATCCCCAATTCCTCAATGCGCCGGTTCGACGGATTGGCGTCCAGGTACTTGTTGAAATCATGCTCCAGCCCCGGCACATCAGTGGCGATGCGGCTGATGGTCGAGTTTTCGATCCACAACTCCAGTGGCGACTCCAGTACGCCGTACTTGCGCGCAAACGGGATGGTGCTGAGGAACGTGCCCTTGAATTTCACATGGCCGTTGATGGCTTCGCTGTGGGTGGCGATCTCGCCGGGGGCCAGGTCGAAGTTGCCGACGCCGTTGATGTCGGTCCACTTCTTGATGCTGCTCAGCGGCGTTTCAAACCATGAGCCGTGGTCGTCCTTGAAACTCAGCGTGGTCGCTTGGGACATGCGCTGGATCAAGTGACTGTTGAGCCCGGCGATACGCTGCGGCGTCACGCTGAAGGTGTCGTAAAAATAGTCGCCGTAATCTTTGAACAACAGCGACTTCTTCCAGTTTTCCGCCATCACGCCTTGCAGGGCGCGGACGAACTCCGGGCCGTCGGGGCGCGGGTTGGGCAGCGTGGAAGAGTCATAGAAGAAAATGTACAGATCGCTGTCGGCAATCGCCGCCGTCAGCGTTGCGGTGCTTTCCAGGTCCAGGCGTCTGGCGCTGAAGGTGAAGCGGGGATGATCGCCGGCCTGTTCGGCGATGGCGCCGGTCAGGGCTTCGTAATCGGCGGTGTGGCCGAGCAGTACCTTCGCCGAGTCGAGACCGGCAAGGGCAGGGTGATGTTCGAGGTAGTAAAGGAAATGCGAGATCGCGCGGGGCTTATCCATGAGTCCTCCCTGACTGACCGTGAGAAAGCGGCAGGCACGACCGGCCGGATCGTGCCTGCCCGGGGATGTCTTACAGAGGCCACATCGCCGTGCCGAACGGAACCACCGCGTCGGCTTGCATCATTTCCACGGCGGCCTCATGGGTCGGTGCTTCGAACCATTCGTCCAGTTGCAGTTCGGTGTCCAGGTCTTTTTCCAGTGCTTGCATGGTCGATCTCCTAGATGACGTTCACGGTTATGACTGGCCGGTCGAGGTGGCCGGCAAGACGTGAAGAACCTAGTTCAGGGTGTTTTGTAATGCAAAAAATTATTTATTTAAAATTTAAATAAACTTTTTATTCTGTTTTTAAGCGGCGGTTTTCTTATTTGAAAACAAAAAACTAAGCGGCCACTTTCATTAGCAAGCTAGCTACCGTCAATTTGCAGACGTCCTACAGAATTTTCCGAAATGGAAAATCTGCGTTACGCGTTGTAAAGAAAAGTTTACGAAAACCCCGGTAAAGGCCAGTGGATTCACCCCGTTGCCGACTCTGTAAGGAAAACCTGCCGGGGCCAAGCGGCAAAGGCCCCGCGCAGGGCTCTGGCGCGCTTGTTTCAGCCTCGTTTGCAGGGTGAGATGCGCCTCATGCCTGTCGTGCAGGTGCATAACAAGAAGGAGGCGCAATGAACGCCGAGATTGATCTTCACTTCTCTCCGTGGGGCGGTTTTTCGCTCGTCCCCGTCGATGGCCTGCAAAGGCCTGACTCATTTTTTGCAGTCGCCCGAGTGTCTCGAGGCGGACCCACGCAATCCCGGCAGGCGCCACGCTGATCCAGCGGAGTCTGGCAGCAGGGGGTTAGCGGTGTACAATGCGCCGCGTTTTAACTGTGACCCTCTGCGTAATCGCGCAAACCTCAAGGCTATCCGCCTTGTTCACTCCGCCACGTCACAAGCGTGTCGGGTTCGATTTCGTCACAGATAAAAACAAACAGGTGACGCATGACCGTTGTAAAAACGCTGAATTCCTGGTGCTTGCGCTGGGGTTTGATCGGGGTTGTCTGAAATCGCAACCTTGCAGCAACGTCTACTGAACATCATCAAACCTTGCGTGGGACCTTTTTCATGAGTGGACAAAACTCGCAATCAGGCGAGCTGAAACGCGGCCTGAAAAATCGCCATATTCAACTGATCGCCCTCGGTGGTGCGATTGGTACCGGATTGTTCCTCGGCTCGGCCGGGGTCCTGAAATCCGCCGGCCCGTCGATGATCCTCGGCTACGCCATCTGCGGCTTCATCGCCTTCATGATCATGCGCCAGCTCGGCGAGATGATCGTCGAAGAGCCGGTGGCCGGTTCCTTCAGCCATTTCGCACACAAGTACTGGAGCGGTTTTGCCGGTTTCCTGTCGGGCTGGAACTGCTGGATTCTGTACATTCTGGTGGGCATGTCGGAGCTGACCGCGGTCGGCAAGTACATTCACTACTGGGCGCCGGACATCCCGACCTGGGTCACCGCCGCTGCATTCTTCGTGCTGATCAACGCGATCAACCTGGCCAACGTCAAAGTCTTCGGTGAAGCCGAATTCTGGTTCGCGATCATCAAGGTCGTGGCGATCGTCGGCATGATCGCGCTGGGCAGCTACCTGCTGGTCAGCGGCCATGGCGGCCCGCAGGCCTCGGTCAGCAACCTGTGGTCGCATGGCGGGTTCTTCCCCAACGGCGTCAGCGGTCTGGTGATGGCGATGGCGATCATCATGTTCTCCTTTGGTGGTCTGGAAATGCTCGGTTTCACTGCAGCCGAAGCCGACAAGCCGAAAACCGTGATCCCGAAAGCGATCAACCAGGTGATCTACCGGATCCTGATTTTCTACATCGGCGCGCTGGTGATCCTGCTGTCGCTGACCCCGTGGGACAGTCTGCTGGAAACGCTCAATGCGTCCGGCGATTCGTACAGCGGCAGCCCGTTCGTGCAGGTGTTCTCGATGCTCGGCAGCAACACCGCCGCGCACATCCTCAACTTCGTGGTACTGACCGCGGCGCTGTCGGTGTACAACAGCGGTACTTACTGCAACAGCCGCATGCTGTTGGGTATGGCCGAGCAAGGCGATGCGCCTAAGGCCTTGTCGAAAATCGACAAACGCGGCGTGCCGGTGCGTTCGATCCTCGCGTCCGCGGCGGTCACGCTGGTGGCGGTGTTGCTTAACTACCTGATGCCGCAACAGGCGCTGGAACTGCTGATGTCGCTGGTGGTGGCCACCCTGGTGATCAACTGGGCGATGATCAGCTTCTCGCACTTCAAGTTCCGCCAGCACATGAACAAGACGCAGCAGACGCCGCTGTTCAAGGCGCTGTGGTACCCGTACGGTAACTACGTCTGCCTGGCGTTCGTCGCGTTCATCCTCGGCGTGATGTTGCTGATCCCGGGCATCCAGATCTCGGTGTACGCGATTCCGGTGTGGGTCGTGTTCATGTGGGTCTGCTACGTGATCAAGAACAAGCGCGGTGCGCAACAGGCGCTGCACGCGGCGAGTGCTTCGAAGTAAGCGCTGAGGCAACAAACAACAAACCCGGCCAATGTGCCGGGTTTTTTATTGCCCCTTCGGCAGCTCCTACAGGGTTGATGGCGTATCCTGCTGCTTCTGAATACGGACGCTTTTCCATGCTGGTGATTTCCAACAATGTGCATCTGCCGGATGCCGAGATCGAACTGACGGCCATTCGCGCGCAAGGCGCCGGTGGGCAGAATGTCAACAAGGTCTCCAGCGCTGTGCACCTGCGCTTCGACATTCCGGCCTCGTCCTTGCCCGAGTTCTACAAGGAGCGGCTGCTGGCGCTGCGCGACAGTCGCATCACCAGCGACGGCGTGCTGATCATCAAGGCCCAGCAATACCGCACGCAGGAAGCCAACCGTGCCGATGCGCTGCAGCGTCTGACCGAGCTGATTCTCAGCGCCGCCAAGGTCGAAAAGAAACGCCGCCCGACCAAACCGACCCTCGGCTCGAAGAAGCGCCGGCTCGAATCCAAGACCAAGCGTGGCAGCATCAAGGCCGGGCGGGGCAAGGTGGATTTCTAATCTTCTCGGTACTTCGCCGTGTGCTTGTAAAGGTAAACGCTCAACGCCAGACCGCTCAGGGAGGCGAGGGCGGCGAACAGGAAGATCGAGGCAAAACCGAAGCCCGACGCAATGGCCCCGGCCAATGGCCCGGTAATCCCCAGCGACAAGTCGATGAACAGCGAATAAGCGCCCACGGCCGCGCCTCGGCTGGAGGCCGGCACCAGGTTCACCGCTTCCACGCCCAGCGCCGGGAACACCAGCGAGAAGCCGAAACCGCTCAGCGCCGCCCCGGCCAGTGCCCAATGTGCATCCGGTGCCAGCCACAGCAGCAACAGGCCCAGGGTTTCCACCGACAGGCAGGCAATCGCCACGCGAAAGCCGCCGAGGCGGTTGATCAGGTTGCCGAACAGCAGCCGCGCGCCGATGAAGCTGGCGCCGAACAGGCTCAGGCACAACACCGCGTTATCCCAGTGCCGAGTGGCGTAATACAGGGTGATGAAGGTGGCGATGGTGCCGAAACCGATCGAGCCCAAGGCCAGTCCGCAGCCGTGCGGGAACACGCGACCGAGCACATGCATGAACGGCAGACGCTCGCCGGCGACAATTGGCGCGGCGGTTTTCGGCCACGCCAGCAGCAAGCCCAGCGCCGCCAGCAGAATGATGCTGACGCCCATGCTCCACAATCCCAACTGGCCGACCAGCCACACGCCGAACGGCGCACCCACCGCCAGCGCGCCGTAACTGGCAATGCCGTTCCACGAAATCACTTTGGCGGTATTCGCCGCACCAACGCGGCCGATGCCCCAGCCGATTGAACCGGAGCCGACCAGGCTTTCCGCGCTGCCCAGCACCAGACGGCCGATCAACAGGCTGATCAGGCTGAGCATCGGCAGGTTCGGTGTCCACGCCGAAATCAGCATGAACACGCCACTCAAGCCGCAACCGGCCAGACCAATCATCACCGCGCGCTTGCTGCCCTGGTTGTCGATGATCTTGCCGGCGTACGGACGGCTGAGCAGGGTGGCGAGGTATTGCACGCTGATCACCAGCCCGGCGATCACCGCGCCAAAGCCCAGATCACTGTGGACGTAACCGGGCAACACCGCGAGCGGAATGCCGATGTTCAGGTAGCCGATGAAAGTGAAGAGGACGATGGAAACGACTTGCAGCGTGACCGCCAGGGGGCGCTGGGGTTGTGGCATAGAGGACGACATGGGGAACGATCCACGGCAAAGCAGGATTAGATAGGCTGCTTATGATACCGGCGCGAACGCGTCTGGGGCGGGGAAAAGTAAAACTATTTGCCGGACGGGGATGTCAGGGTTTGGCCGGGGCGACCAGTTGCGTGGTGACGAGGGCGGCGAGGGCGTTTTCTTCGCTGCCAAAACGGGCGAGCAAAGCAGCCTGTTTTTCCGGAGAGAGGCGCTGCCAGATCTCGATCATTTTCTCGGTGGCGCCGATCAGGACGGCGGCTTGGCTTTCGGAGAATTCGTCGGTCATGGCGGGCTCGGTTTCAGGCAGTGTGGAAAGCGCATCTTAGCGCTTTCCACACGGTCTGTACGGCGGGGTTTTACTCTTCGTGGTCGGCCTTGCGGCTGTCAACGGCTTCTTTCGGCTCGGGCTGTTGGGCACCGGCTTGTTGCGTGGTCGTCTGCTCAGGTACGTGCAGGCTTGGGAAGGGGAGATTAGGAATCTCGTGCATGGTTGCGCTCCTCGCTAAGTCTGTTGATAGATCTGGTAGATCCGCGCTTCTTGAAAGCCTGCGCAGGATACAGCAGGAAAAATGACAATCAGACTTTTAATTCAAAATAATGCGACAGATGGCCGCAGGGGGGCAAAAACAACTGTGGGAGCGAGCTTGCTCGCGAAATCGGTGTATCAGTCAACATATCTGTCGAATGACACTCCGTATTCGCGAGCAAGCTCGCTCCCACAGGGGGTTGTGTAGCTGGATCTACTTGCTGACGTCAGCGATGGCTTGTGCCAGCAGTGCCAGGCGCGTGGCATCGATCCCGGCGACGTTCGCCCGGCCCGAGCTGACCATGTACACGCTGTGCTGCTCACGCAGTTGTTTGACCTGCTCCGGCGACAGGCCGGTGTAGGAGAACATGCCGCGTTGCACGCCAATGTGCGCAAAACGCTCGCGCAAGCCGTGCGGTTCCAGCGCTTCGACCAGACCGCTGCGCAACTGCGCGATGCGCAAGCGCATGGCTTCCACTTCGTCGGCCCAGCGGGCTTTCAGCTCCGGATCGGCGAGGATGGTCGCGACCACGGCCGCGCCGTGATCCGGTGGTGTCGACCACAGGTTGCGCGCGATGTTGGCCAGTTGGCTGCGAATGTCGATCAGTTTGTCGGCGGTTTTCGCGCAAACAATCAGCGCCCCGGTGCGGTCGCGGTACAGGCCGAAGTTTTTCGAGCAGGAGCTGGTGATCAGCAACTCGGGCACTTCGGCAGCGAACAGCCGGGTCGACCATGCGTCCTGCTCCAGCCCGTCGCCAAAGCCCTGGTAGGCGAAGTCGATCAGTGGCAGCAGGTCACGCCGGCGCACGACGTCGAGCACGCGTTGGCAGTCGTCATGGTTCAGGTCGAAACCGGTCGGGTTGTGGCAGCAGGCATGCAGCAGCACCACGTCGCCTTGCGGCACTTGGTTGAGCACGGCAAGCATCGCATCGACGTCGAGGCGGTTGTCGCTGCCCACGTAGGGGTAGTGACTGACCTTGACCCCGGCGGCGGCGAAAATCGTTTCGTGGATCGGCCAGGTCGGGTTGCTCAGCCAGACGCCCTTGCCCGGCAGGCACTGGGCGATGAAGTTGGCTGCCAGACGCAGGGCACCGGTGCCGCCCGGAGTCTGGGTGGCGCCGGCGCGCTGTTCGGCGATCAGCTTCGAGTCGGCGCCAAGCACCAGCTCATTGATGACCTTGCCGAACAATGGGTTGCCGTGCCCGCCGATGTAGGTCTTGGTGTCCTGGCTTTCGACCAGTCGCGCCTCGGCAATTTTCACCGCTTCGGGGATCGGCGTCAGGCCCTGGGCATCCTTGTAGACGCCAACGCCGAGGTCGAACTTGCGCGGGTTAGTGTCCTGCGCATAAGCCTCCATCAAGCCGAGGATCGGGTCGCCGGGTACCCGGCCGATGGCGTCAAAGTGCATTACTTGCGTCCTTCTGCGGTCTTGGCCACTTCGTCAGTGCGCGCGGCCATGATGAAGTCGTTGCGGTGCAGGCCCTTGATCGAGTGGCTCCACCAGGTCACGGTGACTTTGCCCCACTCGGTCAGCAGCCCCGGGTGGTGACCTTCGGCCTCGGAGATTTCACCGACGGCGTTGGTGAAGGCCAGTGCGTGCTTGAAGTTCTTGAACAGGAAGACTTTCTCCAGCTGCATGATGCTGTCGCGCACTTCGATGTTCCAGTCAGGGATCTGCTTGATCAGGATCGGCAGTTCTTCGTCGCTGACTTGTGGCGCATCGGCACGGCAGGCTTCGCAGTGGGCTTGGTTCAAAGTGGACATGGTGTGATTCCTGAAATCGAGTGTGTTTTTTTTATAGAAACTATCGGCCCGTCAATGCCGTCACGCTAAACCAAAGTGGCGGCGACTGACAGACTCAATTGTCAGCAAAAGTCGCGGATCACGCGGCTTTCGGTTTTGGCGGAAACTTCGGTGCGTGCAACCCCAACTGCATGCCTTGCTTGACCATGCCCATGATGTCTTCGTGGGCCAGGTCGAACAGGCGCTTGAGGTTGGGCAGGACAAAATAAAGTGGCTGCAGGATGTCGATGCGATACGGCGTGCGCATGGCTTCCAGCGGATCGAAGGCCTGATGCTCGGGCTCGTCCGACAGCGAATAAACGGTTTCCTTTGGCGAGGACAGGATGCCGCCGCCATAGATGCGTTTGCCTTGCGGGGTGTCGACCAGGCCGAACTCGATGGTCATCCAGTACAGGCGCGCCAGGTACACGCGCTCTTCCTTGGTGGCCTGCAGGCCGAGCTTGCCGTAGGTATGAGTGAATTCGGCGAACCATGGGTTGGTCAGCAGCGGGCAGTGACCGAAGATCTCGTGGAAGATGTCCGGCTCTTGCAGGTAGTCCAGTTCTTCGCGGGTACGAATGAATGTAGCCACCGGAAACTGCTTGCTGGCGAGCAGTTCGAAGAAGGTCTGGAAGGGGATCAGTGCCGGGACGCGGGCAACCTGCCAACCGGTGGTCTCACCGAGCACCTTGTTGATCTCGCCCAGTTGCGGAATGCGGTCATGGGGCAGACCGAGTTTTTCGATACCGTCCAGGTATTCCTGGCACGCGCGACCCTCGATCACTTTCAGCTGGCGGGTGATCAGCGTGTTCCACACCGCATGTTCTTCGGCGGGGTAGTCGATAAAACCTTGCGCATCGGGCTCGCGGGCCACGTATTGCGTCTGCTTCATACTGCTCTCCTGCTAGGGGAATTCGTTCTTGTTATGTCCAGCGATGGGGTCAGGATTACCCGAGAGTGGGGCGAGATGCAGCAGGTTGAATGCGATCTTTGTAGGAATAATCACCGTATTTTGTAAATAAATCGTTACGCTTTGGCGGATATCTCGCGTTTGCGCTGATTTGCAGGTTTGAAAAGGGCTGTGGCTGTCACATAATCTTGACAACTATCTGCGCGCCTCGACAGAAAAATGGGTTCCGGGCGCACCGCAATACCCTGTGGGAGCGAGCTTTCTCGCGAAAGCGGCAGGTCTGACACATCAATGTCGGTGTGCTGACGCATTCGCGAGCAAGCTCGCTCCCACAGGAATTGTGTTCAATCCCACTTTGTCGGGTCATTCATATGCGTATCAAAGTCCACTGCCAGAACCGCATCGGCATCCTGCGTGACATTCTCAATCTCTTGGTCGAGTACGGGATTAACGTTGCGCGCGGTGAGGTCGGCGGCGAGCATGGCAATGCGATCTACCTGCACTGCCCGAACCTGATCAACATTCAGTTCCAGGCGCTGCGGCCGAAGTTCGAAGCGATTGCCGGGGTGTTTGGGGTCAAGCGCGTCGGGTTGATGCCCAGTGAGCGTCGGCACATGGAGTTGAATGCGTTGCTTGGCGCGCTGGAATTTCCGGTGCTGTCGATCGACATGGGCGGCTCGATCGTTGCCGCCAACCGTGCGGCCGCGCAGTTGCTCGGGGTGCGCGTGGACGAGGTGCCGGGGATTCCGCTGTCGCGCTATGCCGAGGATTTCGACCTGCCGGAACTGGTGCGCGCCAACAAATCGCGAATCAACGGCATGCGCGTCAAGGTCAAGGGCGACATCTTTCTTGCCGACATCGCGCCGCTGCAATCAGAGCACGACGACAGCGAAGCCATGGCCGGTGCGGTGCTGACCCTGCACCGCGCCGACCGCGTTGGTGAGCGCATCTATAACGTGCGTAAACAGGAACTGCGTGGCTTCGACAGTATCTTCCAGAGTTCTAAAGTGATGGCGGCGGTGGTGCGTGAAGCGCGGCGCATGGCGCCACTGGATGCGCCTCTGTTGATCGAAGGCGAAACCGGCACCGGCAAAGAATTGTTGGCGCGGGCCTGTCACCTCGCCAGTCCGCGTGGGCAGTCGCCATTGATGGCGCTCAACTGCGCGGGGCTGCCGGAGTCGATGGCCGAGACCGAACTGTTCGGCTACGGCCCCGGCGCGTTCGAAGGCGCGCGCGCCGAAGGCAAACTCGGCCTGCTGGAACTGACGGCGGGCGGTACGCTGTTTCTTGATGGCGTCGGCGAAATGAGCCCGCGCTTGCAGGTGAAGCTGCTGCGCTTTCTGCAGGACGGCTGCTTCCGCCGGGTCGGCAGCGATGAAGAGGTGTATCTGGATGTGCGGGTGATCTGCGCCACTCAGGTCGACTTGTCCGAGCTGTGCGCGCGCGGCGAGTTTCGTCAGGATCTGTATCACCGCTTGAATGTGCTGTCGCTGCACATCCCGCCGCTACGCGAATGCCTCGACGGTTTGACACCGCTGGTGGAACACTTCCTCGATCAGGCCAGTCGGCAGATCGGTTGCTCGCTGCCGAAACTGGCGCCGGCGGCGATGGAGCGTCTCAGTCACTACCACTGGCCGGGCAACGTGCGACAGCTGGAGAACGTGCTGTTTCAGGCGGTCTCGCTGTGTGATGGCGGCACGGTCAAGGCCGAGCATATTCGCCTGCCGGACTACGGCGTGCGTCAGCCGCTTGGCGATTTCTCGCTGGAGGGCGGGTTGGACGAAATCGTCGGGCGTTTTGAAAAAGCGGTGCTGGAGCGCTTGTATTCCGAGCACCCGAGCAGTCGGCAACTGGGTAAGCGGTTGGGGGTTTCGCACACCACCATCGCTAATAAGCTGCGCGAGTATGAGGTCGGTAAAGACCCTGCCGAGTAACCATTGTGGCGAGGGAGCTTGCCCCCGCTCGGCTGCGCAGCAGTCGTAAACCGGATCAATGCGGTTTGTCTGATACACCGTATTGAATGGGTTTGGGGTTGCTACGCAACCCAGCGGGAGCAAGCTCCCTCACCACAGGTTTTATTTCCATCCGCAAAAGTCGGGATTGCCGCCAAGCGGCATAACACCGCCGGTTTTTCGACTTCGATACATTTCCAATTTCCCCGCAAAACCCCGCAAGTCCTTTGTTTACCGGGCCGCAAGCCGCCAGAAAAAAGTTGGTCTGCAAATTGCTTATGGCTCAGCAGTACAGCGGTGGGCGGCAAACGTCCGGCATGCAGAGGAAAGAGTGTGGACAAGTACCTTTATGTGGCAATGACCGGCGCCAGTCAGAACGCACTGGCGCAAAAGGCCCATGCCAACAACCTGGCGAACATCTCCACCAACGGTTTTCAGCGCGACCTGGAGCAGGCGCGTTCGATGCCGGTGTTCGGTGACAGCTTTCCGGCGCGTGCGTTTGCCATGAGTGAGCGGCCCGCCACCGACTTCACCGCCGGTTCGCTGGTGCAGACCGGGCGTGATCTCGACGTCGCCGTGACCGGCAACGGTTTTATTGCCGTGCAGAACCCCAACGGCGGCGAAAGCTACGTGCGCACCGGCAGCCTCAACATCGACGCCCTCGGCGTACTGCGCGCCGGCAACGGCATGCCGGTATTGGGCAACGGCGGTCCGATCGCCGTGCCGCCGGAGCAGCAGGTCGAAGTCGGTGAAGACGGCACCATCAGTATTCGTGCGATGGGCGAAGGCCCGCGCGTCATGGCGGAAGTCGACCGGATCAAACTGGTCAACCCGGACATCAAGAACCTCAACAAAGGCCTCGATGGCTCGATCTACACCAAGGACGGCCAGCCGGCGCCGGCCGACGCCAACGTCAAACTGGTGTCGGGTTTCCTCGAGTCGAGCAACGTCAATGCCGTGGAAGAAATGACCTCGGTGCTGGCCCTGGCCAAGCAGTTCGAGTTGCACGTCAAGATGATGAACACCGCCAAAGACGACGACCAGGCCATGGCTCGGGTCTTGCAGATCAGCTAATTATCAGAACGTCGCGCCGTAAAACAGGCGCACGAGGAGAATCGAATGCTTCCGGCTCTATGGGTTGCCAAAACCGGTCTGTCCGCCCAGGACACCAACCTGACCACCATTTCCAACAACCTGGCGAACGTCTCGACCACGGGTTTCAAACGTGACCGTGCCGAGTTCCAGGACCTGCTGTATCAGATCAAGCGTCAGCCAGGCGCCCAGTCGACCCAGGACAGCGAACTGCCGTCGGGTCTGCAACTGGGTACCGGTGTGCGCATCGTCGGTACCCAGAAAAACTTCACCGCCGGCAGCCTGCAAACCACCGAGCAGCCGCTGGACATGGCCATCGACGGTCGCGGTTTCTTCCAGATCCTGCAGCCGGACGGCACCACGTCCTACACCCGTGACGGTACCTTCCACCTCGACTCCAACGGCCAGATCGTCAACGCCAGCGGTTTCGCCCTGGAACCGGCCATCGTCATCCCGAACAACGCCCAGAGCTTCACTGTCGGCACCGACGGCACCGTCTCGATCACCGTGCCAGGCAACCCGGCCGCTCAGGTGATCGGCAACCTGCAAACCGCCGACTTCATCAACCCGGCCGGTCTGCAGGCGGTGGGTAACAACCTGTTCCTGGAAACCGCTGCTTCTGGCGCGCCGCAAATCGGCACTCCGGGCCTGAACGGTTTCGGTACCACGCTGCAGAACACCCTGGAAGGTTCCAACGTCAGCACCGTTGAAGAGATGGTCAACATGATCACCACTCAGCGCGCCTACGAGATGAACTCCAAGGTGATCTCCACCGCCGACCAGATGCTCTCGTTCGTAACGCAGAATCTGTAATCAAGTCTATGGGGCGGCCTGAGGCCGCCAGCAACACCGTGAGGTAGGGTCATGAAACGCTTCGTATCTGTTCTGGCATTGGGTGGGGTCGTCTCGCTCGCGGGCTGCGTCGCACCGACGCCCAAGCCCAATGACCCTTACTACGCTCCGGTGTTGCCACGCACGCCATTGCCGGCGGCGGCCAACAACGGCTCGATCTATCAGGCCGGCTTCGAGCAGAACCTGTACAGCGACCGCAAGGCGTTCCGGGTCGGTGACATCATCACCATCACCCTGAACGAGAAGACTCAGGCGAGCAAGAACGCCAACTCCCAGGTGGCCAAGAACAGCAAGACCGGCATCGGCCTGACCTCGCTGTTTGGCGGCAGTGGCACCACCAACAACCCGTTGGGTGGCAATGACCTGAGCCTCGACGTCGGTTACAGCGGCGACCGTGCAACCAAGGGCGACAGCAAGGCCGCGCAGGGCAATACCCTGACCGGCTCGATCACCGTGACCGTGGCCGACGTACTGCCCAACGGCATCATCGCCGTGCGCGGCGAGAAGTGGATGACCCTCAACACCGGCGACGAGCTGGTGCGGATCGCCGGTCTGGTGCGTGCCGATGACATCGCCACCGACAACACCGTGTCGTCGACCCGTGTCGCCGATGCGCGCATCACCTACTCGGGCACCGGTTCGTTTGCCGATGCGAGTCAGCCAGGCTGGTTCGACCGTTTCTTCCTCAGCCCGCTGTTCCCTTTCTAGGTGGCGACTTTGAATTTCAAGAGCCTCATGCTGGCGGCGGCCCTGTTGTCCGCTGCCTTTGGTGCCCACGCCGAGCGGCTGAAAGATATCGCCAGCATTTCCGGCGTGCGTTCCAACCAGTTGATCGGTTACGGCCTGGTGGTCGGGCTTAACGGCACCGGCGACCAGACGACGCAAACCCCGTTCACCCTGCAGACCTTCAACAACATGCTCTCGCAGTTCGGCATCAAGGTGCCGCCGGGATCGGGCAACGTGCAGTTGAAAAACGTTGCGGCGGTGTCGGTGAGTGCCGATCTGCCGGCGTTCGCCAAACCGGGTCAGCAGGTCGACATCACCGTGTCTTCGATCGGTAACTCCAAGAGCCTGCGCGGCGGCACCCTGTTGCTGACCCCGCTCAAAGGTATCGACGGCAACGTCTACGCCATCGCTCAGGGCAACCTGGTGGTCGGCGGTTTCGATGCCGAAGGGCGTGACGGTTCGAAGATCACCGTCAACGTTCCGTCGGCCGGTCGTATTCCGGGCGGTGCGTCGGTGGAGCGTTCGGTACCGAGCGGTTTCAACCAGGGCAACAGCCTGACGCTGAACCTCAACCGCTCCGACTTCACCACCGCCAAGCGCATCGTCGACAAGATCAACGACATGCTCGGCCCTGGCGTGGCGCAAGCCATCGACGGCGGTTCGATCCGTGTGACGGCGCCGCTCGATCCGAGCCAGCGCGTCGACTATCTGTCGATTCTGGAAAACCTTGAAGTGGACCCGGGTCAGGCGGTGGCGAAAGTCATCATCAACTCGCGCACCGGCACCATCGTCATCGGCCAGAACGTGAAAGTCTCGCCGGCCGCCGTGACCCACGGCAGCTTGACCGTGACCATCACCGAAGACCCGATCGTCAGCCAGCCGGGCCCGTTGTCCAATGGGCAGACGGCCGTGGTGCCACGCTCGCGGGTCAATGCCCAGCAGGAAGCCAAGCCGATGTTCAAGTTCGGCCCGGGCACCACCCTCGACGAGATCGTGCGGGCGGTGAACCAGGTGGGCGCGGCACCGGGTGACCTGATGGCCATTCTCGAAGCACTCAAGCAGGCCGGCGCGTTACAAGCCGACCTGATCGTGATCTGAGGACGGCGACCATGGATATGCGCAAAGGCAGTCTGGTGGGCACGGGCGATTCGGGTTCGTACTCCGATCTCAATCGTCTGAACCAGCTCAAGGTCGGCGACAAGAACAGTGATGCGAACATGCGCAAGGTGGCGCAGGAATTCGAATCGCTGTTCCTTGGCGAAATGCTCAAGTCGATGCGTTCGGCCACCGAGGCGTTGGGTAAGGACAACCCGATGAACACCCCGGCGGCCAAGCAATATCAGGAAATGTACGACCAGCAACTGGCGGTCTCGCTGTCCCGCGAGGGCGGGGGTATCGGTCTGGCCGACGTGCTGATGAAGCAGATGTCGAGGAACAAACCGCTGGCGCCAGGCGAGGCGGCGGCCGCGTCCGCCGCCAAGCAAGAGGCGGCGAAAGCGGCTGCGGTGCAGACGCCGATTGCCGCCGGCACGACCGCCACCAATGGGCCGTTATCGCGGCTCAATGGCGAGCGTCCGTTGTGGGCGTCGCGTTCCGGGCGTGTCGCCACGACCGAAGCCTCGCACAGCAATGACATGGCCATGATCAACAAGCGTCGTCTGGCCTTGCCGCCGAAACTGGCCGATCGTTTGCTCGCCGGTCTGGTGCCTTCCGCCACGCCGACCACCGCCAATGCCTTGCCGCAACGTGCCGCAACGACGGCCACCACCGGCGCCGGTCCTCTGTACAACGGCGACTGGTTGACCCGTGCAGAAGACGCCAAGGCGTCCGGCGGGCAGATGCAGATTTACGGTCGGGCAATGGCGCAGATTCCGCTGGCGCCGGCCAAGCGCGCGTTCAGCTCCGCCGATGAATTCGTCAACACCATGCTGCCGATGGCCAAAGAAGCCGCCGCGCGTATTGGCGTCGATCCGCGTTATCTGGTGGCGCAGGCCGCACTGGAAACCGGCTGGGGCAAATCGGTCATGCGTGCCCAGGATGGCAGCAGCAGCCACAACCTGTTCGGCATCAAGGCCAGCAGCAACTGGACCGGCGATTCGGCCCGGGCAATCACCAGCGAGTTCCGCAACGGGCAGATGGTCAAGGAGACGGCGCAGTTCCGTTCCTATGCCTCGTACAAGGACAGTTTCCACGATCTGGTGACTTTGCTGCAGACCAACAATCGCTATCAAGATGTCGTGAAGTCGGCCGATAACCCAGAACAGTTTGTACGCGAGTTGCAAAAGGCCGGTTACGCGACCGACCCGAACTACGCGACGAAGATTTCGCAGATTGCCAAGCAGATGAACAGTTTCGAAAACTACGCTGCGGCCGGCGTTTCAACGACGCCTCTATAAACACACGGTAAGGTTTGAATCATGAGTTTGCTCAATATCGGGATGTCGGGGTTGTCCGCGAGTTCTTCCTCTCTCGCGACCACAGGTAACAACATTGCCAACGTCGACACCGCCGGTTATTCACGCCAGCAAACCGTGCAGAGCACCAAGTCCTCGCAGCAGTTCGGCAACGTCTTCATCGGGACGGGGACGACCCTGGCCGACGTGCGCCGGGTCTACAACTCTTACCTCGAAAACCAGCTGCATACCGCCACCTCGCTCAATAGCGAAGCGGCTGCGTACGGTGCCCAGGCCACTGCACTGGATGCCTCGATGTCCGACACCAACACCGGCCTGACCGGTGTGCTGCAGAAATTCTTCACCTCGATGCAGGGCGTGGCGACCTCTGCCACGGACGACACTTCCCGTCAGTCGGTGCTGACCGGTGCGCAGGCGCTGACCAGCCGTTTCAATGCCCTGGCCAAACAGCTGAACGATCAGAACACCACGATCAACGGCAACCTTGCGGACATGACGTCGCAAGTGAACAAACTGGCCACCTCGATTGCCAATCTCAACCAGAAGATCGGCGAGATTTCCACCAGCGGCGGTCAGCCGAACGATCTGCTCGACAGCCGTAACGAAGCGGTGCGCCAGCTCTCCGAGCTGACCGGTGCGCAGGTCGTCGAGCGTGGCACCAGTTTTGATGTGTACATCGGCACCGGCCAGCCGCTGGTGATCGGCAATACCACCAACACCCTGAGCACCGTGCCGAGCAAGGATGATCCGACGCGCATGGCCATTCAGATGGACCGTGGCTCAAGCGTCATCGACATCACGTCGGCCATGAGCGGTGGCGAAATCGGTGGTCTGCTGACCTACCGCAAAGAAGTGCTCGATCCGTCGCTCAACGAGTTGGGCCGTGTCGCGCTGGTGGTGGCCGATCAGGTCAACAGCCAGCAAGCCCAGGGCATCGACAAGAACGGTGACTTCGGTGCAGCGATTTTCAACAACATCAACAGTGCCGCGCTGATCAGCCAGCGCAGCATCGCGCAGGCGGGCAACAGCGCCGGCTCGGGCAACCTCGATGTCACCATCAAGGACACCGGCAAGCTGACCACCAGCGATTACCAGGTGACCTTCACCAGCGCCACCAATTATTCGGTCAAGCGCTCCGATGGCACTGACATGGGCTCGTTCAGCACCACGACCACGCCGCCACCTGTGATTGACGGTTTCACTCTGGCCCTCAACGGCGGCGCCCTGAGCGCGGGCGACACCTTCAAGGTGACCCCGACCCGTAACGCGGCGAGCTCGATTCAGACCGTATTGACCGATCCGAAGAAAGTCGCGGCGGCAGCGCCGTTGACCGGCGTGGCCAGTGCCAACAATTCCGGTACCTACACCCAGCCGACGCTGACCGATTCGATTGACATCTACAACCCGGCGTCGCAGACCGAGTTGCAAAATGCGCTCAAATATTCGACGCCGGTCAAGCTGGTGTTCGGGGCGGTCGCCAGTGGTAGCCAGTCGTACAACATGGTCGACGCCAAGGGCAACACCATCGGTTCGGGCACCATCGTGCCGGGGCAGGCCAACACCTTGAACCTCAAGGTCGGCATGGTCGACTCCACCGGCGCGCCGGTGATGGACACCACGGTCACGCCGAACGTGCAGAAGACCTTCACCGTACAGACCACCGTGGGCGCGACGCCGAAGTCCGGCGAAACCTTCACCATCAACCTGACCGGCGCGGCCTCTTCGGACAACCGCAACGCCCAGGCACTGGTTGGCCTGCAGACCAAACAGACCGTGGACACCGGCAGCGGCAGCAAAGGCATCAGCCTGACCGACGCCTACAACAAACTGGTGACCAACGTCGGTACTAAGGCTGCGCAGAGCAAGTCCGACAACGACGCCACCTCGGTGATCCTCGATCAGGCCAAGGGCGCGCGTGATTCGCTGTCCCAGGTCAACCTCGATGAAGAGACCGGCAACCTGGTCAAGTATCAGCAGTACTACACAGCGTCTTCGCAGATCATCAAAGCTGCGCAGGAAACTTTCGCCACGCTGATCAACAGTCTTTAAGGAGTCGTAATTCATGCGCATTTCCACCGCCCAGTATTACGCGACGCAAGCTGCTCAATATCAGCGCAACTACAGTAAGACGGTCGCGACCGCCAACGAAGCGAGCAGCCTGCAGCGCATCAACACCGCTGCCGACGATCCGATCGGCGCCGGTCGTCTGCTCAAGCTGGGTCAGCAAAGTGCGATGCTCGACCAGTATCAGGGCAACATCGACACCACCAAGAGTGCGCTGACCGTGCAGGAGTCCACTCTGAATTCCATTACCACGGCTTTGCAGCGCGCCAAGGAAATCGGCCTGGCGGCCAACA
This sequence comes from Pseudomonas sp. SCPG-7, assembly GCF_002156405.1. Lineage (NCBI taxonomy): Bacteria > Pseudomonadati > Pseudomonadota > Gammaproteobacteria > Pseudomonadales > Pseudomonadaceae > Pseudomonas > Pseudomonas sp. SCPG-7. Next base: position 68,515 of record NZ_MVOO01000016.1, read on the forward strand.
ACGGCATCGCCACCGACGACAACCGCAAGGCCTATGCGGCAGAACTGAGCCAGATCCAGCAACAAGTGCTGGGCCTGATGAACTCCAAGGATGCCAACGGCAACTATCTGTTCTCCGGTTCCAAGACCGATACCGCGCCGTACTCGCAAAACGTCGACGGCACCTACACCTACAACGGTGACCAGACCCAGATCAACCTGGGCATTGGCGACGGCATGTCGGTCGCGACCAACACCACCGGTTGGGATGCGTTCCAGCAGACCATCAACACCAGCCGTACGCAGACCAACATGACCGCTCCGGCGGTGGATGACGGTCGTGTGGTGCTGTCCAACGGTACGGTTGGCACCGCAGCGACCTACAACGCCAAGTTCACGGCGGGCCAGCCATACACCGTGGATTTCATTAGCAGCACGCAGTTGAAAATCACCGATGCCCTGGGCAACGACGTGACGTCCGAGGCCAGTCAGAACGGTCTGATCAGCAACAGCAATGGTGCCAACCAGACGGTCAGCTTCCGTGGCGTCGACATGAAGTTGAACATCAACCTCAAGGCTGGTGACACCAACCCGGACGCGGTCATCGCCGGTCACAGCTTCCAGCTGTCGGCCACGCCTGACTCGTTTACCACCGCGCGCAGCCCGGGCAACCCGTCGACGGCGGTCATCACCGGCTCCAGCGTGACCAACCAGGCGGCGTACAGCGCGGCCTTCCCGTCGGGCGGCGGCGCGGTGCTGAAGTTCACCAGCGCCACCGATTTCGACCTGTACGCGGCCCCTGTGACCGCCGACAGCAAGCCGGTGTCGTCGGGCACCATGGTCGGCGGCAACGCCACGGCCGCCGGTGTGACCTTCGCCATTGGCGGTACGCCGGGCGCGGGCGATCAGTTCTCGATCCAGTCCAACAACCACCAGACCCAGAACGTGCTCGACACCCTGGGCCAGATGGTCACGGCGCTGAACCTGCCGGTCGACGGTGATCCGGTGGTCAAGCAGCAGTTCCAGGGGGCCATGGAATCGGCGCTGGGTAACCTCGACAGCGCCTCCAACCAAATCGGCGCAGCGGTGACCTCGATCGGTGCTCGCGGCCAGTCGCTGGAGGATCAGAACACGACCAACCAGAGCCTGATCCAGGCCAACACCACGACTCAGGGTTCGATCCGTGATTCGGATCCGGCCGAGGTGATGACCCGCCTGACGTTGCAGCAGACCATGCTGCAAGCCTCGCAACTGGCGTTCAGCAAGATCAGTCAGTTGGGTCTGTTCAACAAGATCTGACGTCGGACGGGCGCCTCGGCGCCCGTTTGTCTCGTCCCTCAGTTAATGTTTTTTTGCGGTTTCATGGGCTCGCTTTACCGAGCGGGCTCGTACCGCCTGTGAGCCCGCCGTGAATCCACTTCCTCTCGTCAGTCTGGTCATTCCCGCCTTCAATCCGCGCTTCTTCGAGCGGACCTTGAACAGTGCGGTGAGCCAGACTTATGGCCAACTCGAAATCATTGTGTGCGACGACAGTCGCGGCGACGAGATCGAAGCCATCACCGCGTCTGTGACCGAACAGACAGGTGTGGCCGTACGCTACGTGCGCAATCCGCGGACGCTGGGGCTGGTCGATAACCTCAAGGCTTGTCTCGAGCAGGCGCAGGGCGAGTACATCAAGTTTCTGTGCGATGACGATCTGCTCTATTCCGCGTGCATCGAGCAGCAGGCCCATGAAATGCAGCGTGAAGAAGTCAGCCTGGTGGTGGCGCAACGGCTGCTCTGGGACGCAAACGACATCATTCTGCCGGCGCGCATCGAAAACACGCCGTTGTCGCCAGTCAGTGGCTTGCTCAAGGGCGACGACGTACTGGGCATCTTTGAAAAATTCCCGGTCAACGTGCTCGGTGGATTCAGCAATGCGCTGATGCGTCGTGCCGACGTCGTCGAGCTGTTGCCGGCATTGACCGAGGACGGCGCCTGCTTCGTCGCGACGCTGGATTTTGCCCTGTATGTCTGCCTGCTGCGGCGCGGCAATCTGGCGGTGTCCAACAGCGTACTCAGTGCCGAACGCCTCTACCCGGAGCGTCTGAGTGCACAGCAACCGATGAAGGATGCTGCGCAAGTCGAGCGCGAGTGGATTTCGCAAATGCTCAAGGCGCGCAGCGGTGAATCGGCGCCTGCTCCGGGATGGGTGCGTTATGTTCCGCTGTCCCGGGCCGATGAGTTGCCCCGGGTCTGGCAAGAGTTGCCCCTGAGTCGAACGCTCGGTTCCAAGCAGAGCCGTCAGGAGTGGGGAGTCGGCGTCAACAGCTTCAGCTTCGGCGAACTGTACGCGCAGTGGCTGGCATGTCGGGTGCTCACCGAGCAGCAACGTCACTGGTTGCCGGAAACGCTCGCCAGTTGGCCCTGCCAGCCGCGCATCGTACCGATCATCATTGACGGGCAGGGCAGTCGCGATGGTCTGGAGCGCACGTTGGAGGCGCTCGCTGCGCAGGATTATCCGCCAGAGCTGATCCTGGTCCTGTCCGCTTCGTGTACCGAGGCGCGGCTTGACGGGCGAGTGTTCCACATGCCGTTGCAGGATGATGGGCTGGAGCAGATCAACACACTGCTGCCGCAGCTCGAAGGGGCTGACTGGTTCTATCTGTTGCAGCCAGGCGATCGCCTGGTGGCGCCGGCGTTGCTGGTCATGGCCGACCGAATCGCGCACACCCCAACCCTGACATGTCTGTACGGCGACGAAGGTAGCCTGCGCAACGGCGAGTCGGCAGAACCTGCGTTCAAACCGGATTTCAACCTCGACCTGATGCGCAGTTATCCCTACGTCGGGCGCGCCCTGGCGTTCAAGCGTGAGCGATTTCTGGCGCTCGGCGGCTTTACGCCGACGTTTGCCGAACTGGCGCCGCATGATGCGCTGTGGCGGATGGTCGAGAACGACGGCTTGCACGTCGTGGGACACATCGCCGAAGTGTTGCTGGAGTCCAAATTCGACCTCTCCCAGTGGCTGACCGAGCCCGGTGTCGTGGCGCAAAGCCCGCGGATTCTCGAAGCGCATCTGCAACGCCTGGGGATTGCCCATGACATCCGCCGTGGCGGCAGCGAACTGCTCAACCGCGTGGATTATCTTCATGCGCGACGCCCGCTGGTGTCGGTGGTGATTGTCACTCAAGACCAGACGGCTGCATTGCAGCGCTGTGTTGAAACGCTGCTGGAAAAGACCGCTTACACCGAGTACGAATTACTGTTGGTCGACAACGGCAGCGAAAGCGCCGAGGCGCGGGTGTGGCTGGACGGTATGGCGCAACTGGGCAGTGAGCGGATTCGTGTGCTGAGCTATCCGCAAAAGGGCAATGCGGCGGCCGCGCACAACTTTGCGGTCAGCCATGCGCGTGGCGAGTATGTGTTGCTGCTCAATGCTTTTGCGGTGATCACGCAGGCCGACTGGCTCGACGAACTGCTCAATCATGCACAGCGCCCGGAAGTCGGCGTGGTCGGTGCAAAGCTGTTCAATCCGGACGGTGGTGTGTTGCACGCCGGGCTGATTCTCGGGTTGAACGGACCGGTCGGGCTGCCGTTCTATGGCCAGCCCGTGCAGTCGGACGGGTACATGTTCCGCCTGCAAGCGGTGCATGACCTGAGCGCAGTTGGCGGCGATTGCCTGATGATTCGCAAGTCGGTCTTCGAGGTTGCCGGTGGGCTCGACGAACAGGATCTGAAGCAGACGTTGAACGTCGTGGATCTGTGTTTGCGGGTCGGCCGCGAAGGCTACCTGGTGGTATTGAATCCCCACGCCATGCTCGCAGTGGGCGCACGCCCGAGCGCCGCGGCGACGACTGAAGACGAAGCGCTGTTCGCCGAGGAAAGGGAAACCTTCTACCAGCGCTGGTTGCCAACCATCGCCCGCGATCCGGCCTACAACATTAACCTGACTCTGCAGGGGGTCGGTGCCACCAACTTCAGTCTTGAGCCTGGCCTGCGAACCGGTTGGAGTGCCTTTTCCAAAGCGCAGTTGCCGAACGTGCTGGTGGTGCCGATCAATGCCTCGGCCATCGGCCATTACCGCATGAGTCAGCCGATGATCGAGTTGCAGGCGGCTAACAGAGTCGAGGGGCGCATTTGCTACGGTTTGCCGTCGATCATTGATATCGAGCGCCAGTCGCCTGATGTGATCGTGCTGCAAGGGCGCTATTCGGAACACGCCATCGATGAAATCCCGCCTCTGAAAAAATACTTCAATGCGCGGCGCATCTTCGAGCTCGATGATTACGTCATCGACGTTCCCCATCGCAATGCGCACATCCGCAACATGCCGAGCAAGCAGGACATGGAGCGTATGGTGCGACGTGCCATCGGTCTGTGTGATCGTGTGGTCGTATCGACCCAGCCCCTGGCTAACGTGCTGTCCGACATGCACCACGACATTCGTGTCGTACCGAACATGCTGTCCAAGGACTTGTGGAGCCACTTGCGCAGTCAACGCCGCACCTCGAAGAAACCACGGGTCGGTTGGGGCGGCGGGACCAGTCACCACGGTGATCTGGCGGTGATCGCCGATGTGGTGCGCGAACTGGCCAACGAAGTCGACTGGGTTTTCTTCGGCATGTGCCCGGACGATCTGCTGCCGTACATGCATGAGTTCCACGGCGTGATCGATCTGGAGGTCTACCCGGCGAAGTTGGCCAGCCTGAACCTGGACCTGGCCCTCGCGCCGCTGGAATTCCACGTCTTCAATGACTGCAAAAGCAACTTGCGGCTGCTGGAGTACGGTGCCTGCGGCTATCCGGTGATCTGCACCGACACCGAGGCCTATCGTGGTTATCTGCCGTGTACCCGGATCAAGACCAACAGCACGGACGAGTGGCTGCAAGCGATCCGCATGCACCTGGCCGATCCGGATGCCAGTTACCGCATGGGTGATGAGTTGCGTGAGGTAGTGCTGCGTGACTACGTGTTGCGTGGCGATAACCTGCGGTATTGGGAGTATGGCTGGTTGGCGGATTGATCAATTCACGCACGGCCCACTGAAAAACAGGCGACTTTCGAGTCGCCTGTTTTTTTTGCATGGCAAAAAGTTTTTGTATCAAGCCGGATACTTTTTTTGGCGGCGGGCTCAAGCATCGGGATTTTTCTGTCGATACCTTTCCATGCGCTCAATTGGCACGGTCAGCGAAGACCTGTCCGGCCAGCGTCTGAGGTGACCGATTTCCGGATTCGACAACAACGCAAGGAAGAAGCAAATGGCAGTAGTAAATGGAACGAGTGAAGCGGATGTCCTGTCGGGCACCGATGGCAATGACGAACTCCATGGACTGGAGTCCGACGATCAACTGCTGGCCAGTGCGGGATCCGACCTGCTCGACGGTGGTGAAGGTTTTGACACGGCGAACTATTACGCAATGGGGTCGGGAGTCAACGTCGAGTTTGGCATCGGTGCGGCAACGGTCGCAGGGCCTGACGGCAAGGTCGATACGCTGGTGTCGGTGGAGAAGGTGGCCGGCAGTTACCACAACGACACGTTCACCGTTTCCGTGGGCGGGGTGACGCTGGAGGGCAGCGGCGGTGATGATCTGTACATCGTCGACGCCGAAGGCGTGACCCTCGTTGAAGAAAACTACGGTGGCTACGACGAACTGCGCACCAGCCTCAACACGATCAAGATGGATCCGTTCATCGAGAAGCTGACCTTTACCGGTACCGGCGATTTCAAGGGTTACGGCAACGCCAGTGACAACGAAATCATCGGCGGTGCGGGCAATGACTGGCTGTGGGGCGGTGCCGGTGCCGACCACTTTGTCGGTGGCGATGGTTACGATACTGTCAGCTACACCGACAGCCTTGAAGGTGTTCGGGTTCTGGACTTTGCCAACTACGATGGCTTGACCATTGCCTACGGCGATACGTTCACCGGCATCGAGGCAATTCAGGGATCGAATTTCGATGACGAGGTGTACCTGCTCGATAACGCCATGACCGTGGATGGCGCCGATGGCTACGACACCGTGAGCTATCGCCAATCCTGGGATGGCGTCAGCGTCGACATCGGCCAGCGCGCCGGTGCCGCGGGTGTCACGTTGCTGAACGTGGAGAAGGTCATCGGCACATCGTCCGCTGACCAATTCACGGCCAACATCGCGGGCGTGACGCTGGAAGGTGGAATGGGCGACGATGCGTACACCATCAACAGCACCGGTGTCAGCATCGTCGAGACAGACCTCTTTGGTGGCATCGACCATGTGTACACCAGCCTGTCGTCGCTGCACATGGACCCCTTCATTGAAAAAATGACGTATACCGGCACCGCAGACTTCACGGGCTACGGCAATGACGGGGACAACGTCATCGTTTCGGGCGCCGGCAACGACGTCCTGTTCGGCGGCGCGGGTGGCGATCGCTTCGAAGGCGGAGCCGGTGTCGATACCGTCAGCTATGAAGACAGCACTGAGGGTTTGAGCGTTTCTCTCGGCTGGGGCCCGCAGAGCGGGATCGCTCTCTACGACACGTACATCGACATCGAAAACCTGCGTGGCAGCCATTTCAATGATGTGCTGCAAGGTGATTGGGGCGACAACATTCTGGAAGGCGGTGCGGGCGACGATTTCATTCAGGGTGGCGCAGGTGCGGACATTCTTTATGGAGGCCTGGCATCCGGTCTGGATGGCGAGGCGCCGCAGAACGATACGCTGATAGGTGGCGATGGCGATGACACCTATGTGGTGAATGCCCCAGGCCTGGTATCCATTCAGGATATGGCGAGCAGCTACAACGACACCCTGATCATGAACACCATTGCCAACCTCAGTCAGTTGAGCGTCACGCGCGTCGGCGACGATGCCTACCTGCACGGCGCCAATGACGGCAGCAGCGGTGTGCCGGCCAATGGCGTGAAACTGGTGGACTGGTATGTGGGTGGGTACAACAACATCGAACATCTGCAGACCGCTGACGGCCAGTCCTACGACCTGCCGGCCACGATCGATGGATTCGCGATGTTTGGCTGATCCGTCCGATTCATTGAAGTCGCTTGATGAAGGGGATGATTCCGGCAACGGACTCATCCCTTTTTCATGCCTTGAACTCCCGCCGACGCAGCGCTCGCGGAGCTGGCGCGTTTCCTGCAAGTCCCCCTCAAATCGCCATAAAACGAGCGCTCGCGGTCATCGCAGCGGCGCCGCAGGCGGCAAAAGGGTTAGCCAGACGGCCCGCATCGCTCAACCAAGCCATGCGCAGCCCGGTGACGAACGAGAGGGGAGACGATGAAGGCAGTTATTTTGGCGGGTGGCCTCGGCACGCGCATCAGTGAAGAGTCGCACCTCAAGCCCAAGCCGATGATCGAGATCGGCGGCAAGCCAATTCTCTGGCACATCATGAAGCAGTATTCCGCTCACGGAATTCACGACTTCGTGATCTGCCTGGGCTACAAGGGCTATGCGATCAAGGACTTCTTCGCCAATTACTTCCTGCACACCTCCGACGTCACGTTCGACATGCGCAATAACCGCATGGACGTGCACCAGAACTACAGCGAGCCGTGGAGCGTCACCCTGATCGACACCGGCGAGGAAACCATGACCGGTGGCCGTCTGCTGCGTGCCGGGCGTTACCTCAAGGATGAAGAGGCGTTCTGCTTCACCTACGGCGACGGTGTTTCCGACATCAACATTGCTCAACTCGTCGAATACCACAAAGCCCACGGTCGCCTGGCCACCGTCACCGCGGTGCAGCCGCCGGGACGTTACGGCGCCCTCGAGCGGCAAGGCGATCAGGTTCTGGGTTTCACCGAGAAACCGCGCGGCGACGGTGGCTGGATCAACGGCGGCTTCTTCGTGCTGTCACCCAAAGTCCTGTCCTATATCGCTGGCGATGAAACCACCTGGGAAGCCGAGCCGCTGGCGCGTCTGGCTCAGGACGAACAGCTCAACGCCTTCGAACACGAAGGCTTCTGGCATCCGATGGACACCCTGCGCGACAAGAACCACCTCGAAGCGCTGTGGCAGAGCGGGGAGGCCCCATGGAAGCAATGGGCCTGAGTGCGGATTTCTGGCGCGGCAAACGCGTACTGGTCACCGGTCACACCGGTTTCAAAGGCAGCTGGCTGAGCCTGTGGCTGCAAAGCCTCGGCGCGCAAGTCAGCGGTTTTTCGCTGGATCCGTCGACCGAACCGAGCCTGTATGAACTGGCGCGGGTTCACGAAGGGATCAACGATCAACGTGGCGATCTGCGTGATCTCGGCGCGTTGCTGGAGATCATCGCCGACACCGAGCCGGAGATCGTCCTGCACCTGGCCGCGCAGCCGCTGGTGCGTGAAGGTTATCGCGACCCGCTGGGCACTTACTCCAGCAATGTCATGGGCACGCTGAACCTGCTCGAAGCGATTCGTCAGGTTGGTTGCGTGCGCGCCTGCGTGCTGGTGACCACCGACAAGGTCTACGCCAACAAGGAATGGCTGTGGCCGTACCGCGAAGACGAAGCCCTCGGCGGCCACGATCCCTACAGCAGCAGCAAGGCTTGCTGCGAACTGTTGGCGCAGTCTTACGCCGCGTCGTTTTTCCCGGCTGACAAGTACGCTGAACACGGTCTGGCCCTGGCCACCGCGCGCGCCGGCAACGTCTTGGGTGGCGGTGACTTCGCCCCTGAGCGGCTGATTCCCGATGTGCTCAAGGCCTGGACTGCAGACGAGCCGGTCACCCTGCGTTACCCGCAAGCCGTGCGCCCATGGCAGCACGCGCTGGAACCGCTGGCCGGTTACCTGCAACTGGCCGCCGGCCTCTACGAGCAAGGCCCGGAATACGCCGGGGCGTGGAATTTCGGCCCGGGCGAGGCGGACATGTGCAGCGTCGGCGAAGTGGTCGAACTGCTTGCCAACCGCTGGCCTCAGGCACGTGGTTTGCGCATCGAGAAAAGCGAACTGCACGAGGCCGGTCTGTTGCGTCTGGACAGCAGCCGTGCCCGTCAGGTGCTGGGCTGGCAGCCACGCTGGACCTTGCAGCAATGCCTGACCCAGACCCTCGACTGGCATCTGGCGTGGCAGAACGGCGATGACATGCGTGCCGTGACCCTCGGCCAATTGAACCTGTACCGAGGCGCGCTGTGAGCGAATTCTCCCTGAAGGCGTTGCCGCTGGCCGGGCTGTTCAGCGTCCAGCACAAACGCTTCGAAGATCAGCGCGGGCATTTCGCCCGGCTGTTCTGCGAAGGCAGCCTGAGTGCGTTCGGCCGCGAATTTCACATCCGCCAGATCAACCATTCCTGCACCCGTGAAAAGGGCAGCGTGCGCGGTCTGCATTACCAGAATGCCAATGCGCCGGAAGCCAAGCTGATCACCTGCCTGCGCGGTGAAGTGTGGGACGTGGCGGTGGATCTGCGTCCGGATTCCGAGACCTTTCTGCACTGGCACGCCGAGCACCTCAAGGCTGGCGATGGTCGCAGCCTGTTGATCCCGGCCGGCTTCGCCCACGGTTTCCAGACCCTGACCGACGACGCCGAACTGCTTTACCTGCACAGCGCCGATTACGCGCCGGAGCACGAAGGCGGCTTGTCGGTGAACGATCCACGGCTGGCGATTGCCTGGCCGTTGCCTGTCAATAATTTGTCAGCGCGTGATGCCAGCCATCCCGCGCTCGATCAACACTTTGCCGGAGTGCGTCTATGAACTGCCGTGGGTGCGCCGCACCGCTGAGCCTGCCGCTGATCGACCTCGGCACCTCGCCACCGTCCAACGCCTACGTGCACGCCGAGCGCCTGGAACAGGCCGAGCAATGGGTGCCGCTCAAGGTCGCCGTGTGCCAGCAGTGCTGGCTGGTGCAGACCGAGGATTACACCCGCGCCGACAGCCTGTTCGATGCCGAGTACGCCTACTTCAGCTCGTTCTCCAGCACCTGGCTGGCCCATGCCGAGCGCTATGTCGCCGAGATGGTCGAGCGCTTTGCTCTGAACGCTGACAGCCGTGTGGTCGAAATCGCCGCCAATGACGGCTATCTGCTGCAATACGTCGCTGCTCGCGGCATTCCGTGTCTGGGTGTCGAGCCGACCCGCAGCACCGCGCAAGCGGCGCGGGAAAAGGGTCTGCAGATTCGTGAAGTGTTCTTCGGTCGCGACAGCGCTGCGCAGCTGCACAGCGAAGGCTGGGGCGCCGACCTGATGGCCGCCAACAACGTGCTCGCGCATGTGCCGGACATCAATGATTTCCTTGGTGGTTTCGCCACGCTGCTCAAGCCGACCGGCGTCGCTACCTTCGAATTTCCGCAACTGCTGACGCTGATGGCTGGCGCGCAGTTCGACACGCTGTACCACGAGCACTATTCGTATCTGTCGCTGACCGCCGTGCAGACTCTGTGCGAGCGCAATGGTCTGGAAGTGTTCGACGTCAGTCAGTTGAGCACTCACGGCGGCTCGCTGCGGGTGTTCGTGCAACGCCAGGACGGTGAGCGTCGTGCGGTGCAGTCGGCGGTGCAGCAACAGTTGCAGGCCGAGCTCGCTGCCGGGGTGAAAACCCCTGAGTACTACGCGACCCTCGCGCCGGCTGCCGAACGCATCAAGCATGAACTGCTGCGCTTCCTGTTGCAGGCCAAGGCCGAGGGCAAGCGTGTGGTCGGTTACGGCGCGGCGGCCAAGGGCAACACCTTGCTCAACTACGCCGGGGTCAAACCGGATCTGTTGGCGTGGGTGGCCGATGCCAACCCGCACAAGCAGGGCAAGTTTTTGCCGGGCAGTCGTATTCCAATTGTCGCGCCGACGCAGATCGACATCGAAAAACCGGACTACGTGCTGGTGTTGCCGTGGAACCTGCTGCACGAAGTCAGTCAGCAACTGGCGCAAGTGCGTCAGTGGGACGGGCGCTTCGTGATCGCCGTGCCTGAGATGAAAGTCCTGTGAAAGTCCTGGTCAGCGGGGCCACGGGCTTCGTCGGTCGGCATCTGGTCGCGGCGTTGCTGGCGCGTGGCTGCGCCGTGCGCGCGGTGGCGCGCAATACAGATACGGCTGCGAGCATGCCATGGATCAATGACGTCGAATTCGTCGCGGCGGATATTCACGCGTCGGATCTCGACATTGCGGCGCTCACCGACGGTATCGACGTGCTGGCGCACCTGGCTTGGCCGGGGTTGCCGAACTATCGGGCGCTGTTCCATTTCGAGCACAACCTGATGGCCGACTACCGCTTTATCAAAGGCGCGGTCGAGGCGGGCGTACCGCAAGTCCTGGTAACCGGCACCTGCTTCGAGTACGGCATGCAAAGCGGCCCGCTCAGCGAAAGCGTCGAGCCGCAGCCGAGCAATCCTTACGGTCTGGCCAAACACACGCTGCAGCTGTTTTTGCACAATCTGCAGCAGGAAAAACCGTTCACTTTGCAGTGGGCGCGTCTGTTCTACCTGCATGGCGAAGGGCAGAACCCCAACAGTCTGCTGGCGGCGCTGGACCGGGCGATCGATGCCGGGGAGGCGTCGTTCAACATGTCCGGCGGCGAGCAACTGCGCGACTTTTTGCCGATCGCCAGCGCTGCTGATTACCTCGCCGCGATCGTCCATCAGCGCGATTTCAACGGCGTGATCAATTGCGCCAGCGGCCAGCCGGTATCGGTGCGCACACTGGTTGAACAACGGCTGCGCGAGCGCGGTGCGGCACTGAATCTGAACCTCGGCCATTACCCTTATCCGACCCATGAACCGATGGCGTTCTGGGCCGTGACCGAGCGTTTGCAACAGCTACTGGGAGAGCCGCAATGAGGCACGAGTTGTATCGGGTCACCGACCTGCCGGTGTTGCAGAACCGCACCTTTGCCGACCCTGAATCGGCAAAGGCGTCGGCCAGCGCCGACATGCTGCTGGTGCAGGATGAGCGCAGCGGCCTGATCTTCAACGCCGCGTTCGATGCCGACAAGCTCAGCTATGACGCCGACTATCAGAACGAGCAGGCCCATTCGGGCCAGTTCCAGAAGCACCTGAGCGACGTCGAAGGCATCATCGCCAAACACTTCAAGGGCCAGGAGCTGATCGAAGTCGGCTGCGGCAAGGGCTACTTTCTCGAGCTGCTCAAGGGCCTTGGTTATTCGATCACCGGGATCGACCCGGCCTATGAAGGCGAAAGCGCCGACGTGATCAAGGCGCCGTTCACCCGAGGTCTCGGCCTGGCGGCGGACGCCATCGTGCTGCGTCATGTGCTGGAGCACATCGAAGACCCGGTCAGCTTCCTGTCGGTGATCGCCGAAGCCAACCAGGGCGGGCAGATCTACATCGAAGTGCCGTGCTTCGACTGGATCCTCGAGCACAAAGCATGGTTCGACCTGTTCTACGAGCACGTCAATTATTTCCGCCTCGATGACCTGCGCCGGATGTTCGGCACCGTGCACGAGGCCGGCCACCTGTTTGGCGGCCAGTACCTGTACATCGTCGCCGACCTGTCGACGTTGCGCCTGACCCCGGAACAACCGGTGCCACGCCTGACGCTGCCGGACGGTTTCACGGCGAGCCTTGAGCGTGCAGTGCAGATCATCCAGTGCGCACCTGAACAGGGTTCGGCGATCTGGGGCGCGTCGTCCAAAGGCGTGATCTATTCACTGTTCCTGCAGCGCGCGGGTGTCGCGGTGGATCGCGTGGTGGATATCAACCCCGCCAAGCAGGGACGTTATCTGCCACTGAGCGGCGCGCGGGTGTCCTCGCCGCAAGAGGCCATGGACGCCTTGCCCGAAGGCGCCAACCTGTTTGTGATGAACTCCAATTACCTCGAAGAAATCAAGCGGATGACCGGTGGACGTTACGTCTATCACGCCGTTGACAGCGCTTCGTTCCAGTGACCCTTGAGATTTTGAAAATGACCGACAACAGCATCAACAAAGCCTTCGAAGCCGAGTGCCGGGAACAGATCGCCCAGCAGGGTGACGACCAGAAACTCACTGGCCTGGCCCGTGATTTCTTCAACGAATCGGCCAAACACAAGTACAGCTATCACTTCTCGTGGATGGGCCGCCCGATCATCCAGCTGCCGCAGGACATGATGGCAATGCAGGAGATCATCTGGCAGGTCAAGCCGGATCTGGTCATCGAGTGCGGCATCGCCCACGGCGGTTCGATCATCTACTACGCCTCCCTGCTGGAACTGCAAGGTCACGGCGAAGTGCTGGGCATCGACCTCGACATCCGCCCGCACAACCGTGAAGCGATCGAAAGCCACCCGATGGCCAAGCGCATCAAGATGATCGAAGGTTCGAGCATCGACCCGGCCATCGCCGCTCAGGTGCAGGCTGCGGCCAAGGGCAAGAAGGTCATTCTGGTCCTCGACTCCAACCACACCCACGACCACGTGCTCGAAGAGCTGCGCCTGTATGCGCCGCTGGTGTCGGTCGACAGCTACTGCGTGGTGATGGACACCGTGGTTGAAGACATGCCGGCCGATTTCTTCCCGGATCGCCCATGGGGCCCGGGCGACAATCCGAAAACCGCGGTGTGGAAGTACCTGGAAGAGAACCAGGACTTCGAGATCGACCAGCAGTTGCAGAACAAGCTGCTGATCACCGTGGCGCCGGACGGCTATCTGCGTCGCGTTCGTTAATTCGCACCATCACCAAAGCGTTATCTCGGCGAGTCGCCGGTTGTGGAGAGAAGTTATGCAAGGCAAGTACAGTTCTGAACTGGCGCTACCGCTCAACGAGCTGTTGACCGTGGTGCTGATTACTCACAATCGGCCGGCGTTCCTGCGCCGGGCGGTGAAGTATTACAGCAGCTTGCCCTGCCGGATCATGGTGCTCGACTCAACGGTCGAGCGGCCTGAAGGGGATTTTTCCGCCGTCGATTATCACCATGTGCCGCAGTTCGCCTACTGGGGCATGCAGGCCAAACTGGCTTATGGTGTGGAGCAGCTGACCACGCCGTATATGGTGCTGGCGGCCGACGATGACTTCATCCTGCACGATTCGCTGGCCGAGTCCGTGAACTTCCTGCAGGCGAATCAGGACTACGGCATGTGCCACGGCTATTGCCTGATGTACCTGTCTCTGGCCCATGGCGTGAACTACTACCGGCGTGACAAGAAAGTCCAGGAAGATTATTCGTCCGAGCGGGCGCAGGATCGGGTCATCGATTACATGAGTCAGTACATTCCGCCGTTCTATGCGGTGACCCGTACTGACCTGATGAAAAACTGGCATTCGGCGTTGCCAGCGGGTACCAATTTCCAGTGGCAGGAAATCGGTCACGTCTACTACCTGCTGGCCAGTGCCAAGGCACGCATCCTGCCGATGCCTTATGTGGTGCGCGAGATCAACTACGGTGTCTCCGAGCACAATACCGATGTGTATCACTCGCTGACCTACGCCGACGGCAAATCGGTCGCCGAGCGAGAGGCCTTTGCCGAGTTTCTCTCCTCTCTGCCAACCGCCATTCAAGGGCTCGACGCCGGACAGCTCAAGGCGTTTGCCCTGCAGAGTTTCGAGGCCATGGCTGACAGCTTGAAGACTGGGCGCGCGCTGACTGCAGAACTGATTTTCGAATCCACCTGGAACCAGAACCTCAGGCATCCGGATCGTCGTTTTGGTCCGTTGCAGTACGTCGAAATGCCGTTTTACAACCAGCCGTTCTTCGATCGTCTGGAACAGTTCGAATTCATGCTGCACGCCATGCCCGCCGGCCGTATGCAACTGGAAGGGCTTGAGGGGATATGGACGCGTCAGGCGCACCTGCTGCAGGCACGCAACAACGATACGCCGGAAAGTGTGGTCGACCGTTTGTGGCAGGCGCACGACCTCAATGCTTTCAACCAGACAGTCGTCAAACGCCTTGCCGCGCATCTGAATGACATGGGTGAAGACGAAGCCGCCGGGTCGGTGAACGAGTGGATCGCTCGGCTTGAAACCCTGGTGATTGAAGACCATCAGGCAGTCTTCGACAACATGAAATCCGGTCGCCTGCTGCAGTGGCTGGCCGCGCGGGAGCCGTCGGCGCAACAGGTCGAGTCGATCACTCGACAGCTGTCGGCCCATGACGGTGGCCCGCAGTTCGGCATTTTCCTGCTGGATCTGGATGACCAGATCGACAAGGTGCAGGTCTCGCTCGACAGTCTGCTCGAGGGGCACTGCAAAGCGTTCAGGATTGTGGTGTTCACCACGGGCGAGCCGCCGGTGGCGACCACCGCGCAAAATACCCTGCACTTCGTGCGCGTTACCCAGAGCAACTACGTCGACAAGTTGAATCAGAGTGCTCAGCAGTCAGCGTGCGACTGGCTGCTGCTGGCGCAAGCGGGCGACGAGTTCACCGCTGGCGGCTTGTTGCGGGCCAGTCTGGAACTGATGTCCGCCACAGGCGTGCGCGCCGTCGCCACCGATGAAATCCAGCGCAAGGAAAACGGTGCGCTGGTCGACGTCTTCCGCCCGGGCTTCAATCTGGACCTGCTGCAAAGCGTTCCAGCGCTGATGGCGCGTCATTGGTTGATTCGCCGCGAAGTGTTGCTCGAAGCCGGTGGTTATCAGGCCGACTTCAGCAAGGCCCTGGAACTGGATCTGCTGCTGCGCATCATCGAACAGGGCGGCATTGGCGGCCTGGCGCACCTCGACGAGCCACTGCTGATCACCCAGGCCTCGGTGCTGGAAGAGAATGCCCACGAGCGTCAGGCGCTGCTGCGTCACTTGACCAATCGCGGTTACAAGGCCAGGGTCACCTCGGCGACGCCCGGTACCTATCAGATTGATTACCGTCATGCCGAACAGCCGCTGGTGTCGATCATCGTCCCAGCCATCGACGACCTGCCGGCACTGCGTCGCTGCCTGGAAGGCGTGTTGCTCAGAACCCGTTACAGCCGCTATGAAGTGCTGATTGCAGCGAATCCGAATCAGTCGGCCGAGGTCAATGACTGGCTGGGCACGCTGCGCAACCCCAAAGTCAATGTGCTGCGTGCCGATCAGCCGCTCGGCGAGACGGCGTTGTACAACGCCGCCAGCGAGCAGGCGCAGGGTGAATATCTGGTGCTGTTGGCGGCTGACAGCGAGGTCGTCAATCCGAACTGGATCGACTCGTTGCTCAATCACGCGCAGCGTCCGGAAGTGGCTATCGTCGGTGCCAAACTCGTCGATCGTGACGGCAAGATCGCTCATGCCGGTTTGATTGTTGGTCTGAACGATGGCGTGGGTTCGCCTTTTATCGGTGAAAAACACGCCGCTGAAGGTTACATGCAGCGCCTGGCGGTCGAGCAAAACTATTCGGCGGTGTCGAAGGTGTGCCTGATGATCCGCAAAGAACTGTTCAACGCACTGGGCGGTCTGGACGAAGTGACGTTCGCCGACGGCTTGAGCGATGTCGATCTGTGCCTCAAGGCCGGTGATGCGGGTTACCTCATTGTGTGGACGCCGCTGGTGCAGGTTGTGCATCCGGGCCTCTTGCCGCAAGCGCCATCAGCCCTGGCTGCTTTGCGTGAGAAGTGGGGCGGCGCCTTTGCGCAGGACAGTGCCTATAACGCCAATCTATCCCTCATCGGCAAAGGTTTTACCTTGGGTGAAAGCACGCCGGTCAACTGGGCACAGTTACTCGCTTGAGTCCGTCGGACAAGCAACAGGAATCAGCACATGTTCAACGGTAAATCGATCTTCATCTCTGGCGGCACCGGCTCGTTCGGGCGCAAATTCATCGCCCGTCTGCTTGAGCAATACCAGCCCAAGCGCGTGGTGGTGTTCTCCCGCGATGAACTCAAACAGTACGAAATGCAGCAGACGTTCAACGCGCCGTGCATGCGCTACTTTCTCGGTGACGTGCGTGATGCCGACCGTCTGCGGCAGGCCATGCGCGGCATCGACTACGTGGTGCATGCGGCGGCGCTCAAGCAGGTGCCGGCGGCGGAGTACAACCCCACCGAGTGCATCCGCACCAACGTCAATGGTGCGGAGAACATCATCGCCGCCGCCATCGATAACGGCGTGAAAAAGGTTGTGGCGCTGTCCACCGACAAGGCCGCCAGCCCGATCAACCTGTACGGCGCGACCAAGCTGCTGTCGGACAAGTTGTTCGTCGCCGCCAACAACATTGCCGGTGAGCAACAAACGCGTTTTGCCGTGGTGCGCTACGGCAACGTGGCGGGCTCGCGGGGTTCGGTGGTGCCGTTCTTCAGCAAGCTGATTGCCGACGGTGCGCAGGAGCTGCCGATCACCGACGAGCGCATGACGCGCTTCTGGATCACCCTCGATCACGGCGTGCAGTTTGTCCTCGACAGCTTTGCGCGGATGCACGGCGGCGAAGTGTTCGTGCCGAAGATCCCGTCGATCCGCATCGTCGATCTGGCGCGGGGCATGGCCGAGCATCTGCCGCACAAGAACGTCGGTATTCGTCCCGGGGAAAAACTGCATGAACTGATGGTGCCGCTGGACGATGCGCGGATGACCCTGGAATTCGAGGATCACTACACCATCCAGCCTTCCATCCGCTTTACCAGCGTCGATGTCGATTTCTCCATCGACAAGCTTGGCGAACATGGCCGGCCGGTGAGTGAAGATTTCGAATACCGCTCCGACACCAATCCGCACTACCTCTCGGTCGGGCAGATCGCCGAGCTGCACGCGAAGTTGTCGGCATGATTCCCTACGGTCGGCAGAGCGTTGATCAGGCGGACATCGATGCCGTGGTCGAGGTTTTGCAATCGGACTGGCTGACTCAAGGCCCGACCATCGAGCGTTTCGAGCAGGCAATGGCTGCACGCTGCCAGGCCGATTTCGCCGTGGCGGTGTGCAACGCCACGGCGGCGCTGCACATCGCTTGCCTCGCTGCCGGCCTGGGCCCGGGCGACCGTTTGTGGACCACGCCGAACACTTTTCTGGCTTCGGCCAACTGCGGGCGCTATTGCGGCGCCGAGGTGGATTTCGTCGACATCGATCCGCTGACCTGGAACCTCGATGCCTTCGCCCTTGCCGCGAAACTCGATCAGGCCGAACAGGACGGCACGTTGCCGAAAGTGTTGGTGGCGGTGGCGTTCTCCGGGCAGAGCTGCGACCTGCGCAAGATTGCCGAACTGGCCGAACGCTACAACTTCACCGTGATCGAAGACGCCTCGCACGCGGTGGGCGCCAGCTACGCCGGGCGCCCGGTGGGGTGTGGGGAATTTGCGGCGATGACCGTGTTCAGTTTCCACCCGGTGAAAATCATCACCAGCGCCGAAGGTGGCATGGTCCTGACCAATCGCCCGCAACTGGCCGAGCGTCTGCAACGCCTGCGCAGCCACGGCATGACCCGCGATCCGCAGCAGATGAGCGAACCCAGCCACGGGCCGTGGTATTACCAGCAGATCGAGCTGGGCTTCAATTACCGGATCACCGATTTGCAAGCGGCGCTGGGTCTGTCGCAACTGGCCAGACTGGACGGGTTTATTGCCCGTCGCCGCGAACTGGCGGCGCGTTACGACCGGTTGCTGGCCTACCTGCCACTGACCTTGCCCAGCGCGCAGCCGGAGGCGGAATCGGCGTGGCACCTGTACGTGGTGCGCTTGCAGACCGAACGCATCGGCCTGACCCATCGTCAGGTGTTCGAAGGCTTGCGTGCCGCCGGCATCGGCGTGAACCTGCACTATATTCCTGTGCATTTGCAGCCGTACTATCGCGACCTGGGTTTTGCCGAAGGCGACTTCCCCGAAGCCGAGCGTTATTACGCCGAGGCGATCAGCCTGCCGCTGTATCCGTTGCTCAGTGATGAGCAGCAGGATCATGTGGTTGAGCAATTGCGCCGGCTGACCGAATAAACCCCGCTGCGGCGGCGAATGAGACTGTGCAATGCGTGATCTGAGTGAGCAGGAAAAATTCTGGCAGGGCGATTTCGGCAACCAGTACGTCGATCGCAATGTCGGTCAGCCACTGGTCGCGGCCAACCTGGCGTTGTTCGCCAAGGCCCTGAGCCGCGCCGGGCGCATCGACAGCGTGGTTGAGCTGGGCACCAATGCCGGCAACAACCTGCAGGCGCTGCGTCAACTGCTGCCGCACAGTGAATTGTTCGGCGTCGAGATCAATGAAAGCGCCTGTGCTCAGGCGCGGGCACTGGGCATCGCGCAGATCTGGCACGGCTCGCTGTTCGACTTTCCGCGCGAGCGCAGTTACGACCTGACCCTGAGCAAAGGCGTGCTGATCCATCTGGCGCCGGAGCTGCTGCCGACTGCCTATGCGCAGTTGTATGCGTTGAGCCAGCGCTACATTCTGATCGCCGAATACTACAACCCGGCACCGGTGGAAGTGTCCTATCGCGGCAACAGCGGCAAGCTGTTCAAGCGCGATTTCGCCGGGGAAATGCTCGATCGTTATGCCGATCTGCAATTGCTCGATTACGGCTTTGGTTATCACCGAGACCCGCAATTCCCGGTGGACGACATCACCTGGTTTCTACTGGAAAAACGTCCTTGAACAGCGTCGCAATCATCCCGGCCCGTGGCGGCAGCAAGCGCATCCCGCGCAAGAATCTGCTGGCGTTCGACGGCGTGCCGATGATTGTCCGCTCGATCCGTACGGCGCTCGACAGTGGCTTGTTCGAACAGGTCGTGGTCAGTACCGATGACGCGGAAATTGCCGAGCTGGCGCTGGCCCACGGTGCGCAAGTGCCGTTCCTGCGCCCGGCTGAACTGGCGGATGATTTCACCGGCACCGCTGCGGTGATCGTGCATGCCTTGCAGCAACTGCCCGCGTTCGATTACGCCTGCTGCGTGTACGCCACGGCGCCGTTGTTGCAGTCACGCTTTCTGCGCGAGGGATTCGAGTTGTTGCAGCAGCATCCGCAGAAGTCGTTTGCTTTTTCGGTGTGCAGCTTTGGTTTCCCCGTACAGCGGGCGCTAACGGTGGACGGGCAGGGCGCATTGACCGCGTTGTATCCGGAATTCCGCCAAACCCGCTCGCAGGATTTGCCCGAAGCCTTTCAGGACGCCGGCCAGTTCTACTGGGGCCGCAGCGAAGCGTGGTTGCGCGGTGAGGTGTTGTATTCGTCCGCGAGTCTGCCGGTGATTCTGCCGCGACATCTGGTGCAGGACATCGACACGCTGCAAGACTGGAAGCGCGCCGAATACCTCTACGCCGCGCTCAAGGCCGGCGGAGAACTGCAATGAGAGTGCTGATCCGCGCTGACGCTTCGCCGACCATCGGCAGTGGCCACATCGCCCGCTGCCTGACGCTGGCGCGGGTGCTGCGCCAGCAAGGCAGTCATGTCGCCTTCGCCTGTCGGCGGTTGCCCGGGCATCGGCTCGATACCTTGGCTGCCGAAGGTTTCGAGACCTTCGCCTTGCCGGACTTCTACCTCGACGAAGACCCGCAACAGGCCATCGAATCGATGCTGCCGTGGCAGGCTGACATCGAGGCGCTGGACGCCTTATTGGCAGGTCACGCCGCATTCGACTGGATCATCGCCGACCACTACGGCCTCGATCATCACTGGCAAACCGCAGCGCGCCGTTGGGCACCTCGGATCGCGGCAGTAGACGATCTCGCCACTCGCCGTTACAGCGTTGATCTGCTGCTCAATCAGAACCTGTCCGGTCTCAGCGCAAACTATGCGCCGCTGCTGCCCGAAGGCTGCCGTACCTTGCTCGGCCCGCGCTACGCCATGTTGCGCGAAGAGTTCGTCTGCCCGGCCATTGCGATCAAGCCCAAGGCGCGGCGGGTACTGGTGAATTTCGGTGGTTTCGATGCGGCGATGCAGACCCATCACGCGATGTTGGCACTTCAGGACTTCACTGAACTGGAAGTGGATTTCGTCGCCGGTGCGGACAATCCTGCGTGGGCGCAAATGCAGGCACTGGCCGCAACACGGCCGCATTGGCGCCTGCACCGTTTCGTCAGCGATTTCCAGCAACGCATGACCGCGGCCGATCTGTTTATCGGCGCCGGTGGCGGCACCAGTTGGGAGCGCGCGGCGCTGGGCCTGCCGACCCTCTGCATCGCGGTATCGAACAACCAGCAGGCCAACGGCGAAGTGATGGCGGCGGCGGGGGCGCATGTGTTCCTGGGCGCCCGCGAGCAGGTCAGCGTCGAACAACTGCGCGACGCCATCGGTTTTGTCGTCGACAATGTCTATCTGCGCCAGAGTCTGGCCGAGCGTTCACGGCAACTGGTCGATGGGCGCGGTGCGTTGCGCGTGGCGGCAGCGCTGGCCGGTGCCGTGCTCACGCTGCGCCCGGCGACCCTCGATGATGCGCAATTGCTGTTCGACGGGCGCAATGCCGAGGCTGTGCGGCGGTGGTCATTGGACACGGCTGCAATCGAATGGCCGCAGCACCTGAACTGGCTGACGGCGAGCCTGCGCAACCCGCAGCGTCTGCTGTTGATTGCCGAGGCCGATGACGGCCCGGTCGGCGTCTTGCGTTATGACTTGCGTGGATTCGAGGTTGAAGTGTCGCTGTATCTGCTGCGCGGGCGTTTTGGTCTGGGCTGGGGCAGGGCGCTGCTGGCGCGAGGTGAGGCGTTCGTCCGCGAGCACTGGCCGCAGATGACCGCCATTACCGCTCAGGTGCTGCCGGGCAATCGTCCGTCTTTGAATGTGTTTCGTGACGCCGGATTCACCCAGAGTGCCTGCGCGTTCACCCAGGTTTTGAAGGATCACCGCGATGAGTAGTTTCAAGATTGGCGAGCGTCTGATCGGTGCCGATGCGCCGCCGTTCATCATTGCCGAGATGAGCGGCAACCATAACCAGTCGCTGGAGCTGGCGCTGCAGATTGTCGAAGCCGCCGCCAAGGCTGGGGCGCATGCCTTGAAGCTGCAGACTTACACCGCGCAGACCATGACCCTGGATCTGGCCGAGGGCGAGTTTTTCATCAAGGACCCGAATAGCCTGTGGGCGGGTACTTCGCTGTACGACCTGTATGAGAAGGCCCACACCCCGTGGGAGTGGCATGCGCCGATTTTCGCTCGGGCCAAAGAACTGGGCATGCTCGCGTTCTCGACGCCGTTCGATGACACGGCGGTGGACTTTCTCGAAAGCCTCGACGTGCCGGCGTACAAGATCGCCAGTTTCGAAAACACCGATCTGCCGTTGATCCGCCGTGTGGCGTCGACCGGCAAACCGCTGATCATCTCCACCGGCATGGCCAGCATCGCCGAGCTCGACGAAACCGTGCGCGCCGCCCGCGAGGCAGGGTGCAAGGATCTGGTGCTGCTCAAATGCACCAGCACTTACCCCGCGACTCCGCTCAACAGCAACGTGCGCACGATCCCGCATCTGCGTGAACTGTTCGGTTGTGAAGTCGGGCTGTCCGATCACTCCATGGGCGTGGGTGTGTCCGTGGCCGCCGTGGCACTCGGGGCAACGGTGGTGGAAAAACACTTTACCCTCGACCGTTCGGCAGGTGGCGTCGACGCCAGTTTCTCGCTGGAACCTGCGGAGCTGGCCAGTCTGGTGGTGGAAACCGAACGCGCCTGGCAAGCCATGGGCCAGGTGCATTACGGCGTCACCGAGGCCGAGCGCAAGTCGCTGGTCTATCGCCGCTCGCTGTACGTCACTGCCGACATGGCGGCCGGTGAGCCCTTTTCCCGGGACAATCTGCGCGCCATTCGCCCTGGTCTCGGTCTGCCGCCCAAGCACACCGATGCCGTCCTCGGTCGCCGCGCTCGTCAGGCGATCAAACGCGGCACGCCGCTGGACTGGTCGTTGGTCGAATAACCCGATCTGCCACCGATTCGGCAAAATAGCGTGACCTGCGAGTCATAACGCGCATCTTCACTGTATTGTATTGACCGGGGAGATGGCGCCTGGCCGTGTAATCGGTTCCAGTGATAGCCCTTTGCGCTCCCCGTGGCTGCCCGTTGTGGCGGCCGTTTTCTGTTTGTCGGCGCCCCTCGAATCCTTGCGAGCGGTTGTTTTGGGCTGTTTTTTATTGGGAAGCCGTAATGATTGGCATAAAAAGCATTGCGAGCTACGTTCCTGTAGCCGGCGTGGACAATTACGCACAAGGTGCAAAATTCGAGAAGGATGAAGAATTCATCCTCGGTAAAATCGGTTCGGCCTTCCTGCCGCGCAAAGGCGTTGAACAGGAAACCTCCGATCTGTGCGTGGAAGCGGCCAATGCGCTGTTTGCCAGCAACCCTGAATTGAAACGTGAATCGATCGACGCGCTGATCGTCGTCACCCAGAACGGTGACGAAGAAGGTCTGCCGCACACCGCTGCGATCGTCCAGGACAAGCTCGGTCTGCCGACAAATGTTGCGGCGTTCGACATTTCCCTGGGCTGCTCCGGTTACGTCTACGGCATTTACGCGATCAAGGGCTTCATGGAAGCCGCCGGCCTGAAGAACGGCCTGCTGATCACCGCTGACCCGTATTCGAAAATCGTCGACCCGGAAGACCGTAACACCACCATGCTCTTCGGCGATGCCGCCACGGCGACCTGGATGGGCGAAGACCCGACCTGGGCGCTGGGCAAGGCCAAGTTCGGCACCGACGGTTCCGGCGCGCCACACCTGAAAGTCACTGATGGCGTGTTCTTCATGAACGGGCGTCAGGTGTTCAACTTCGCACTGCTCAAAGTCCCGGCGCACTTGCACGAATTGCTCGACGACTCCGGCCTCAAGGCTGACGACATCGACGCCTTCTGCATTCACCAGGGCAGTGCGGCGATTGTCGATGCGGTGGCGCGGCGTTTCGAAGGCGAGCCGGAGAAGTTCATCAAGGATATGGTCGAGACCGGCAATACCGTGTCGTCGAGCATCCCGCTGCTGCTGGAAAAACACGTAATCGATTCCGACTGGCAGCGCATTGCCCTGAGCGGTTTCGGTGTCGGTCTGTCGTGGGGCTCGGCGATCATCTATCGTCCTTGAGTCGGTCAAAAACGGCGGATACAAAAATAGCGTTCAAGGTTACCCTTGAACGCTATTTTTTTGCCTGAATGGAGCGCTAGGCGGCATGAGCGAGTTTTTCCAACCCAATGCCCAAGTCATCCAGCAACGCTGGCCGGCGTTGTTTGCGCGCTTGCAGGCTGAAGACACCTCAGTCGTTCAAGCCGAGCTGGTGCAGGGCTTGGGCTCGACGCTCAGCGTCAATGGCATTCAACTGACCAGTCGCCACTACCGCGTCCACGAAGCCCGCATCCAGGCGGCCAGCCTGGCAGATAAGCCGCAGTTGCATGTTTATGGCACCGGTCTCGGTGATCTGCCAACGTTGCTGCTAGAGCGCGCCGGGCTTGAGCGGTTGTACGTGCATATTCTCAATGGCGCGTTGTTCGCCCTGGTGCTGCAACTGCTCGATCAGCGCCAATGGCTGGAAGATCCGCGCGTGCAGTTATTCTATGCCGGTGATCTGTCAGACATCTGCACACCGTTTTTCGCCTTGCCGGCCGAGATGCTGCTGGCTGATGACTTCAACGCGAAGATCCGTGATCGGCTGGTCAGCGAAGTGCACCTGAGCTTCAACAATCGTGAATTCGATCCACATTTGCCGTTCATTCAGCAGCGTCTGCAGGACTGTTTGCCGGTGTTGCTGGGCGATGATGATGTGGCGCAGTTGTTCGGGACGGCCAGTGGCCGGGAAATCTATGTGATAGGCACCGGGCCGACGCTCGAAGGACATTTCCAGCGTCTGGCGGCGGTGCGCGCGCAGGCTGAACGTCCGTTGTTGATGTGTGTGGATACCGCTTACCGGCCATTGCGTGAGCACGGGATCGTCCCGGATCTGGTGGTCACCATTGATCAGCGCATCAGCTTCCGGCATCTGCCGTTCGAGGACTCCGCTGGCATCCCGCTGGTGTATCTGCCCATGAGCGATCCTGCCGTACTGACCGCGTGGAAGGGCAAACGCTACGGCGGTTACTCGGCCAGTCCGGTGTACGCCGCGTTGCGCGAGCAATATCCGCGTGGGCAACTGCATGTCGGTGGCAGCGTGATTCATCCGGCGGTGGATCTGGCGGTGATGATGGGTGCATCGCGCATTACCCTGTTCGGCGCCGACTTCGCCTTCCCGATGAACAAGACCCATGCCGGCTGGAATGACGGTGATCTGGGGCCGGGAGTCGATCAGGCGCGGCACTGGGTGCAGGACGGCCATGGCCAACGGGTCAGCACCCAGCTGAACTTTCGCGGCTATCTGTGTGTGCTGGAGCGCTATATCGCCGCGCATCCGCAGGTGCAGTTCTTCAACAGCAGTCGGGCAGGTGCACTGATCGCCGGGACACAGTTCAATCAGGAGTTTGTGCAATGACGACGATTGGGCAGTGCGTCGACGAATGTCGTCAGTGCGCCGGGTTGTTTCGGCTCGGGCGGGATGTCGAGGCGGCGCTGGATATGGTCGAGGTGTTCGAGGGCGCGCAGCAATTGCTGATGTCCGCGCCGGCGACGGTACAGCAGGACTGGGCCTTGGTACTCACGCAGATGCTCGACTGTCAGGAGCGTCAGGACTGGTTGGGCCTGGCTGACTGGATGGAGTACGAGTTGATCGAAGTGTTGCAAAAAGCACGATCGGCAAACTGACCGACCGCACTGGCCCGCGGCTTTGCGTGCGGGTCGGTTTTATGGCGTCATTTTTTCGCAGGTGGGGGGCGCTAAGCCCTTGTTTTCTCGGGGGTGGCAGGGTGATGGCAAATTTTTTTCAAAAAGCCCTCAAGCAACCTGCCAACCCGACGATAACTATTACGAAGGTTCTCTAGGCCATTCCAGGCGGTTGCCAGGGCCGGAAGCCGCAGTACCCAACCAACGAGGAATTCGTCATGGCTTTAACAGTAAACACCAACACCACGTCGCTGAACGTTCAAAAGAACCTGAACCGCGCTTCCGACGCTCTGTCGACTTCGATGCAGCGCCTGTCTTCCGGCCTGAAAATCAACAGCGCTAAAGACGACGCTGCTGGCCTGCAGATCTCGAACCGTATGTCTTCGCAGATCCGTGGTAACACCCAAGCCATCCAGAACGCCAACGACGGTATCTCCGTTGCTCAGACCGCTGAAGGCGCTCTGCAAGCGACTACCGACATTCTGCAGCGTATGCGTGAACTGGCTGTTAAAGCACGTAACGGCACCAACGGCACTGCTGACCAGACCGCTACCAACGCTGAATTCGCTCAGATGTCTGACGAAATCACCCGTATCTCGGCATCGACCAACCTGAACGGCAAAAACCTGCTGGACGGTTCGGCTGGTACTGTGACCCTGCAAGTTGGCGCAAACACTGGTTCGGCTAACCACATCGACCTGGTACTGAGCTCCAAGTTCGACGCCGTCAGCCTGTCGGTTGGTAGCGGTACTCTGTCCCTGACTGGTGCTACCGTAACTGGCGCTTCGCAGAACATCGACAACGCGATCACCGCAATCGACGCCGCTATCGCTGCAATCGGTGCAACTCGTGCCAGCCTGGGTGCTTCGCAAAACCGTCTGACCAGCACCATCCAGAACTTGCAGAACATCACCGAGAACACCACTGCTGCACAGGGTCGCGTACAAGATACCGACTTCGCCGCAGAGACTGCTAACCTGACCAAGCAGCAAACCCTGCAACAGGCTTCGACCTCTGTTCTGGCTCAAGCCAACCAACTGCCTTCCGCTGTACTGAAGCTGCTTCAGTAATTCGGAATGAGTTTGGGCGGGAGGGTGCGCTGGTCGCGCTCTCTCGCTTTTTTACGTTAGGAGGTGATGAGCATGGACATGAGCGTAAAGCTTAACGTGTCTTATCCGGCTCCCAAGCCAGCGACGCCTGTTGCTGATAAGCCGTCCGAGACGCCAAAAGTTGCACCGGCCGACGCTCCGGTCGCTGACAAGAAAAGTCAGCAAACGGATGACGCCAAGTTGAAACTGGCCGTGCAAGAGATCGAGAAGTTCGTTCAATCGATCAAGCGTAACCTGGAGTTCTCGATCGACGAGCACTCTGGCAAGGTCATCGTCAAGGTGATCGCAAGCGAGACGGGTGAGGTCGTACGCCAGATCCCCTCCGCAGAAGCACTCAAGCTCGCAGACAGCCTCGCCAACGCAAGCCATGTGTTGTTCGACGCCAAAGTCTGATAGCTGGCATGAATAGTGTTTGTCTTTCTTGAATGACGCCTGGATGGGTCAAAAGTCTGGCAACAATCTGAAGGGAGATGCACATGGCAAGTCCAATTCTACCGGGTTCCGGACTGGGTTCCGGCCTGGACATCGGCGCGATCGTGACCGCGCTGGTCAACGCCGACAAGTCGCCGAAGCAGACGCAGATCGATTCCGCGACCAAGACCAATACCCTGAAGATTTCCGGTGTCGGCACGTTGAAGAGTGCGCTGACCGCGTACCAGACGGCGATGACCAACCTGGGCAGCAAGACCAACCCGGCATTTGCCGGCTTCACGGCGACCTCGAGCAACACAGCGATTCTCGGCGCCACCTCCGATAACACCGCGGTGTCGGGGACTTACAACGTTGTTGTCAACCAATTGGCCACTGGCTCGAAAGTTGCCAGCGCTTCTTTCGCCGGCGGTGCTGCCAGTGCCATTCCGAGTGGTACCCTGAAAATCAGTCAGAATGGCACTGATTACAATGTCACGATTCCGGCCAATGCGACCTTGCAGAGCACCCGTGACGCGATCAACACGGCTCAGGGCGCCAATGGCATTTCTGCCAACATCGTGACCGATAGCAGCGGCGCTTCGCGTCTGGTGATCAGCTCGAGCAAGACGGGCGCAGGTTCCGACCTGTCTGTCAGCGGGATTGCCGGTCTGGAGATCGACGGTACTCAGCCGATGGGTACCAATCCGGCGGCAGGCGCTTCTGGCAACGTCAACGGTCCTGCACAAGATGCCAAGGTGACCATCGACGGCCTGCAGGTTTCCAGTAAAAGCAACACGGTCAGTGGTGCAATCAGCGGCTTGACTCTGAATCTGACCGCAGTCAGCCCAGTCGTTGGTAGCGTTGCCACGCCGACCGTTGTCAGCGTCGATACCAACACCAAAGGGCTGCAGGCTTCGGTTCAGGCGTTTGTTGACGCCTACAACACCCTGAAGACCACCATCGACACCCTGTCCAAGGCAACACCGGACGCCGATGGCAAACTGACGGTGCAGGCCGCTTTCACCGGTGACTCGTTGCCGCGCTCGCTGATCTCCGACATCCGTGGCCAGTTGACTGCTCCTGGTGCTGGTGCAGATGGTGCTTTGTCCTACCTGTCGGAGATCGGTGTGATGACCGATCGTCTCACCGGTAACCTGACGTTCGATACTGCGGCGTTCACCAAAACCATGAGTCAGCCTGGCAAGGCCGGTCAGGTTCAGCAGATGTTCACCGGGACCAATGACACCAACGGTCTGCTGGCGCGCATGAGCAAAGCGGTGGACCCGTATCTGAAAGCTTCTCCGGATGGTAAAACCACCACGGGTTTGCTTGATCAGCGTATGACCATTTTGAACAACAACACGCGCAACCTTACTTCCCAGCAATTGGCGCTGGATCTGCGTGTGGCCAACCTGACCAAGACGTTGACTGCGAAATACAACGCCATGGACCTGCTGGTTGGGCAAATGAAGGCGACGGCCAGTAACATCACGTCGTTCTTCAGCTCGCTGAACGCTCAGCAATCCGCGAAGTAACCCGCAAGAACGACAAAAACCCGGCTACGCTTTATCGGCGTGCGCCGGGTTTTTGTCTTTTGATCTAAAGTTCTGTGATTCGTTGGCGATACACTGGTTATACGAGTCATTGTGGCAATGAGGTAGAACATGAACCCAATGTTAGCCCTTCGGCAATATCAGAAAGTCGGCGCGCACGCCCAGACCTCCGAGGCGAGCCCGCACCGTCTGGTACAAATGTTGATGGAAGGCGGGCTGGCCCGCATCGCTCAGGCCAAGGGTGCCATCGAGCGCAAGGACATTCCTGGCAAGTGCACCTCGATCAGCAAGGCCATTGGCATTGTCAGCGGTCTGCGCGAAGGTCTGGACCTGGAAAAGTGTGCCGATGAACTGGCCGATCTGGACGGGCTGTACATCTACATGATGAAGCGCCTCGCCGAGGCCAACATCAACAGCGATCCGCGCATTCTCGATGAGGTCGCCGGCTTGCTGAGCACGGTCAAAGAAGGCTGGGATGCCATCGCCCCCGAGCCTGCTCCGCAGTTTTGAAGGAGAGAACCATGAGTCTTGTATTGCAGCGAATCGCCGACACCCGTGAAGCGCTGGTCAGTGCGCTGGCCGAACGCAACTGGGAAGCCATTGGCGAGCTGGATCTGGCTTGCCGATCCTGCATGGAAGACGTCATGGTCGAGGCCTCGCTGGATGAGGAGGCCTTGCGCAATAACCTTGAGGAGCTGCTCCACGTCTACAAGGAGCTTCTGGAGGCAGCGATGGGTGAGCGGCAGGCGATAGCCAACGAGATGTCGCAGATCACCCAAGCGCAAAAGGCGGCAAAGGTTTACCATCTGTTTGGTTAATTAACCCCCAGTTAATCCAGACATGTGCGCCATAAATTTGACTGTGCACGGTTTTTTGACTTAACTAGTGGCTGTTTTCAGATTTCAGGCGTCTACAGGCACAAGGTGTCCTGCAAGCGTCTCGCTTGCCCCATTTTTCGGGCATTGAGTTGACTAGGGAAGTTGCTATTGCATGTGGCGTGAAACCAAAATTCTGCTGATCGATGACGATAGCGTCCGCCGCCGCGACCTGGCGGTGATTTTAAATTTTCTCGGCGAAGAAAATTTACCCTGCGGCAGCCATGACTGGCAGCAGGCTGTCGGCTCTTTGTCATCAAGTCGTGAAGTCATCTGTGTACTGATCGGGACGGTAAATGCTCCGGGTGCACTGTTGGGCTTGTTAAAGACACTCTCTACATGGGATGAGTTCCTTCCGGTTTTGCTGATGGGCGATAATTCTTCCGTCGACCTGCCGGAAGACCAGCGCCGCCGGGTGCTTTCGACGCTGGAAATGCCACCCAGCTACAGCAAGCTGCTCGACTCCCTGCACCGTGCCCAGGTCTATCGCGAGATGTACGACCAGGCCCGCGAGCGCGGCCGTCATCGCGAACCCAACTTGTTCCGCAGCCTCGTCGGCACCAGCCGGGCGATCCAGCATGTCCGTCAGATGATGCAGCAAGTGGCCGATACCGACGCCAGTGTGCTGATCCTCGGCGAGTCCGGCACCGGCAAGGAAGTGGTTGCGCGCAACCTGCATTACCACTCCAAGCGTCGCGATGCGCCATTCGTGCCAGTCAACTGCGGGGCGATCCCGGCCGAGCTGCTGGAAAGCGAACTGTTCGGCCACGAGAAGGGCGCCTTCACCGGCGCGATCACCAGCCGCGCCGGACGTTTCGAACTGGCCAACGGCGGTACGCTGTTTCTCGATGAAATCGGCGACATGCCGCTGCCGATGCAGGTCAAACTGTTGCGCGTCCTGCAGGAGCGTACCTTCGAGCGTGTGGGCAGCAACAAGACCCAGAGTGTCGATGTGCGCATCATTGCCGCGACGCACAAGAACCTCGAAAGCATGATCGAGGTCGGCACCTTCCGCGAAGACCTCTACTATCGCCTGAATGTGTTCCCGATCGAGATGGCGCCGTTGCGTGAGCGCGTTGAAGACATCCCGCTGCTGATGAACGAACTGATCTCGCGCATGGAGCACGAAAAGCGCGGTTCGATCCGCTTCAACTCGGCAGCGATCATGTCGCTGTGCCGTCACGGCTGGCCGGGCAACGTCCGCGAGCTGGCCAACCTGGTGGAGCGCATGGCGATCATGCACCCGTACGGGGTCATCGGTGTGGTCGAGTTGCCGAAGAAATTCCGCTACGTCGATGATGAAGACGAGCAGATGGTCGACAGCCTGCGCAGCGATCTCGAAGAGCGCGTGGCGATCAACGGTCATACCCCGGACTTCACCGCCAACGCTTTGTTGCCGCCGGAAGGTCTGGACCTCAAAGACTACCTCGGTGGTCTGGAGCAGGGTCTGATCCAGCAGGCACTGGACGATGCCAATGGCATTGTGGCGCGTGCCGCCGAACGCCTGCGCATTCGTCGAACCACGCTGGTCGAGAAGATGCGCAAGTACGGCATGAGCCGGCGCGAAGGTGATGAACAGGCGGATGATTGACGCCTGTTTTTCAACGCCTTCATTTATAAGCAGTTTTTTTTAGGCACGGGTATTGCTACATCCCTCGCAACGTTCCGTTTAACTGACGGTCAGCCAAGCGAGAGAACACAATGCCCCACGCCCAGATGTCATCTGCCTCCCATGCCGAGGGGCAATCGTCGTCCGTAGAGCAGGCGAGCCGTCAGGGACTTGAGCAGGCGTTCGCGCTGTTCAATCAGATGTCCAGTCAATTGACCGACTCCTACAGCATGCTTGAAGCCCGGGTCACCGAGCTCAAGGGCGAGTTGGCCGTGGTCAGTGCCCAACGCATGCAGGAGCTGGCCGAAAAAGAACGTTTGGCCAACCGTCTGCAAAACCTCCTTGATCTGTTGCCCGGTGGTGTCATCGTCATTGACGGCCACGGCATGGTTCGCGAAGCCAATCCGGCGGCTATCGAGTTGTTGGGGTTGCCTTTGGAAGGCGAGTTGTGGCGCCACGTGATCGCCCGATGCTTCGCCCCGCGCGAGGACGATGGTCATGAAATCTCTCTGAAAAACGGTCGGCGACTGTCGATTGCCACCCGCTCGCTGGATGCCGAGCCGGGGCAGTTGGTGCTGCTCAACGACCTGACAGAAACCCGCCACCTTCAAGATCAACTGGCGCGTCATGAGCGTCTGTCATCGCTGGGGCGCATGGTCGCCTCGCTGGCCCATCAGATCCGCACGCCGTTGTCTGCCGCTTTGCTCTACGCCAGTCATCTGACTGAGCAGGAATTGCCGATCGCGACCCAGCAGCGCTTTGCCGGACGCCTCAAAGAGCGCTTGCATGAGCTGGAGCATCAGGTGCGAGACATGCTGGTGTTCGCCCGCGGCGAGTTGCCGTTGACTGACCGCATCACCCCCAATGCCTTGATGCAGTCGCTGCAGGCGGCAGCGTTGACCCATGTGCAGGACTTGCCCATTCGCTGGCAGTGCGACAGTCATGCCGGCGAATTGCTGTGCAACCGCGACACGCTGGTCGGTTCCCTTCTCAATCTGATCGAAAACGCGATTCAGGCCAGTGACGGCAACGTGCGCCTGAAAGTGCATTGCTACACCCGCGACAACAGCCTGCGCTTGTGCGTCAGCGACAGCGGCAACGGTATAAATCCGGTGGTGCTCGAGCGTCTCGGCGAGCCATTTTTTACCACCAAAGTCACCGGCACCGGGCTCGGCCTGACCGTGGTCAAGGCTGTGGCCCGGGCACATCAGGGAGAATTGCGGCTGCGTTCGCGGGTCGGGCGCGGCACGTGCGCGCAGGTGATCCTGCCGCTGTTTTCCGCTGTACAGGGAGCTGAGTAAACGTCATGGGCATCAAGGTTTTGCTGGTCGAGGATGACCGCTCGTTGCGCGAAGCGCTGGCCGATACGCTGTTGCTGGCGGGCCACGACTACCAAGCCGTCGGCAGCGCCGAAGAGGCGTTGCAAGCGGTCGAGCGCGAAGCGTTCAGTCTGGTGGTCAGTGACGTCAACATGCCCGGCATGGACGGCCATCAACTGCTTGGACTGTTGCGCGCCCGGCGGCCGCAACTACCGGTACTGCTGATGACCGCACACGGCGCGGTGGAGCGAGCGGTCGATGCGATGCGCCAGGGGGCGGCGGATTATCTGGTCAAGCCGTTCGAGCCCAAGGCTCTGCTGGACCTGGTTTCGCGGCATGCGCTGGGCTGTATCAGCGTGGCTGATAGCGACGGGCCGGTGGCGGTCGAGGCGGCCAGTGCGCAACTGCTCGACCTGGCGGCGCGGGTGGCACGCAGCGATTCCACGGTATTGATCTCCGGCGAATCCGGCACCGGCAAGGAAGTGCTGGCGCGCTACATCCATCAGCAATCCCAACGTGCCAGCCAGCCGTTCATCGCGATCAACTGCGCGGCGATTCCCGACAACATGCTCGAGGCCACGCTGTTCGGTCACGAGAAGGGCTCATTCACCGGCGCCATCGCGGCGCAGCCTGGCAAGTTTGAACAAGCCGATGGCGGCACCCTTCTGCTCGACGAGATTTCCGAAATGCCCCTGGGTCTGCAAGCCAAGTTGCTGCGGGTGCTGCAGGAGCGTGAAGTCGAGCGTGTCGGTGCGCGCAAGCCGATCGCGCTGGATATTCGCGTGGTCGCGACCACCAACCGCGATCTGGCTGGCGAAGTGGCGGCTGGACGCTTCCGAGAAGACCTTTTTTACCGTCTGTCGGTTTTCCCTCTGGCGTGGCGTCCACTTCGCGAGCGCACTGCCGATATCTTGCCGCTGGCCGAGCGGTTGCTGAACAAACACGTCAATAAAATGAAGCACGCGCCGGCGAAACTGTCGCCAGAAGCCCAGGCTTGCCTCACCGGTTACCCGTGGCCGGGCAATGTGCGTGAGCTGGATAACGCCATTCAACGGGCGCTGATTCTGCAGCAGGGCGGTTTGATCCAGCCGCAGGATTTCTGCCTGACGGGCGCGGTGACGTTTGGTGCTGCGCCGTCCGTTGCGCCGGTGCAGCCACTGGTGCGCGAGATCGAAGTCGAGGCCGAATCCGCCGGTGCGCTGGGCGATGACCTGCGGCGCCGGGAGTTTCAGATGATCATCGATACCCTGCGCACCGAACGCGGCCGGCGCAAGGAAGCCGCGGAAAAGCTCGGTATCAGCCCGCGAACCCTGCGCTACAAGCTGGCGCAAATGCGCGATGCCGGGATGGACGTCGAAGGCTATCTGTTCGCAACCTGAGCGCTGGCGAGAATGTTTGAAAATGCTTTTCTGAAAGGCTGCCCGATAGCTGGCACCCTTGTTGCTAATACCTGTGTACCCGCCGAGTGAGTGTCAAAAAATTGCGGGCCGCCCAAGAGAGTAGACCATGAGCCAAGGTATTGAATTTAATCGGTTGATGATGGACATGAAGGCCATGAAAATGGACGCCATGGCCACGCCGAAATCGACTGCCGCCGTCCCTGAACTGGCAGGCAGCAGCTTTTCCGACATGCTCGGTCAGGCCATCAACAAAGTCAGCGATACCCAGCAGGCTTCGACTCAGTTGGCCAACGCATTTGAAATCGGCAAAAGCGGCGTTGACCTGACCGACGTGATGATCGCCTCGCAGAAAGCCAGCGTGTCGTTCCAGGCTCTGACCCAAGTGCGCAACAAACTGGTTCAGGCTTATCAAGACATCATGCAGATGCCGGTTTAAGGACGAGATTGAGTCATGGCAGAAGCAGTCGCCGATAACGTTCCGGCCAAGGCCACCCCGATAGACGGCAAACCGCCGCTGTTCGGCCTGTCCTTTCTGGAAAACCTCTCCGAGATGACCATGTTGCGTCAGGTGGGCCTGTTGGTCGGCCTGGCTGCGAGCGTGGCGATTGGCTTTGCCGTGGTGCTGTGGTCGCAGCAGCCGGATTACCGTCCGTTGTACGGCAGCCTTGCCGGCATGGACGCCAAGCAGGTCATGGACACCCTTGCCTCCGCCGACATCCCTTACACCGTCGAGCCGAACTCCGGCGCCTTGCTGGTCAAGGCTGACGACCTGTCCCGTGCGCGGATGAAACTCGCGGCCGCTGGTGTCACTCCCAGCGACGGCAACATCGGTTTCGAAATCCTCGACAAGGAACAGGGTCTGGGCACCAGCCAGTTCATGGAAGCGACCCGTTACCGTCGCGGCCTCGAAGGCGAACTGGCGCGCACCATTTCCAGCCTGAACAACGTCAAGGGCGCCCGCGTGCACCTGGCGATTCCGAAGAGCTCGGTGTTCGTGCGTGATGAGCGCAAGCCAAGCGCTTCGGTTCTGGTCGAGTTGTACTCCGGTCGTTCGCTGGAGCCGGGTCAGGTGGTGGCGATCATCAACCTGGTGGCGACTTCCGTGCCTGAATTGAGCAAATCGCAGATCACCGTCGTCGATCAGAAGGGCAATCTGCTCTCCGATCAGGCGGAAAACTCCGAAATGACCATGGCCGGCAAGCAGTTCGATTACAGCCGCCGCATGGAAAGCATGCTCACCCAGCGCGTGCACAACATTCTGCAGCCGGTGCTGGGTAACGATCGCTACAAGGCTGAAGTCTCGGCCGACATCGATTTCAGTGCCGTCGAATCGACTGCCGAGCAGTTCAACCCGGACCAACCGGCGTTGCGCAGCGAGCAGTCGGTCAACGAACAACGCACCGCCAGCAATGGCCCGCAAGGTGTGCCGGGTGCCCTGAGCAACCAGCCGCCAGCGCCGGCCTCGGCCCCGCAAACCACCGGTGGTGCGCAAGGCTCTACCGGCATGATTCAGCCAGGTCAGCCACTGGTCGATGCCAACGGTCAGCAGATCATGGACCCGGCCACCGGTCAGCCAATGCTCGCGCCGTACCCGGCGGACAAGCGTCAACAATCCACCAAGAACTTCGAGCTCGACCGTTCCATCAGCCACACCAAGCAGCAGCAGGGTCGCCTGAATCGTCTGTCGGTGTCGGTGGTGGTCGACGATCAGGTCAAGGTCAATGCAGCCAACGGCGAAACCACCCGCGCGCCATGGAGCGCCGATGAACTGGCGCGCTTCACCCGTCTGGTGCAGGACGCGGTCGGCTTCGATGCCAGCCGTGGCGACAGCGTCAGCGTGATCAACATGCCGTTCTCCGCCGAGCGCGGTGAAGTGGTTGCCGATATTCCGTTCTACTCCCAGCCATGGTTCTGGGACATCGTCAAACAAGTACTGGGTGTGTTGTTCATCCTGGTGCTGGTGTTTGGTGTGCTGCGTCCGGTGTTGAACAACATCACCGGCGGCGGCAAAGGCAAGGAGCTGGCCGGTCTGGGCAGCGACGTGGAACTCGGTGGCATGGGCGGCCTGGACGGCGACCTGGCCAACGACCGCGTGAGCCTCGGTGGTCCGCAGAGCATTCTGTTGCCGAGCCCGAGTGAGGGTTACGACGCACAACTGAATGCAATCAAGAGCTTGGTGGCCGAGGATCCGGGTCGCGTGGCTCAGGTCGTGAAAGAGTGGATTAACGCAGATGAGTGATAACCGAGCCGCAACCGTCAAACTGAACAAGGTCGACAAAGCCGCGATTCTGCTGCTGTCCCTGGGTTCGACCGATGCCGCGCAAGTGCTGCGCCACATGGGCCCGAAAGAGGTTCAGCGGGTCGGTGTGGCCATGGCCCAGATGGGCAACGTCCATCGCGAGCAGGTCGAGCAGGTCATGAGCGAGTTCGTCGACATCGTCGGCGACCAGACCAGCCTCGGCGTCGGTTCCGACGACTACGTGCGCAAAATGCTTACCCAGGCCTTGGGCGAAGACAAGGCCAACGGCCTGATCGACCGCATCCTGCTCGGTGGCAACACCAGCGGCCTCGACAGCCTGAAATGGATGGAGCCGCGCGCGGTTGCCGACGTGATCCGTTACGAACACCCGCAGATCCAGGCCATCGTCGTCGCGTACCTCGACCCGGATCAGGCCGGTGAAGTGCTCGGCAACTTCGACCACAAGGTGCGCCTAGACATCATCCTGCGCGTTTCGTCGCTGAACACCGTGCAACCGGCTGCGTTGAAAGAGCTGAACCAGATTCTCGAGAAGCAGTTCTCCGGCAACTCGAACGCATCGCGCACCACCTTGGGTGGCATCAAGCGTGCGGCGGACATCATGAACTTCCTCGACAGCTCGATCGAAGGCCAACTCATGGACTCGATCCGCGAAGTCGACGAAGACCTGTCCGGTCAGATCGAAGACCTCATGTTCGTGTTCAACAACCTGGCCGACGTCGACGACCGTGGCATCCAGGCGCTGTTGCGCGAAGTATCCTCCGACGTGCTGGTGCTGGCCCTCAAGGGTTCGGACGAAGGCGTCAAGGAGAAGATCTTCAAGAACATGTCCAAACGTGCGGCCGAACTGTTGCGCGACGACCTCGAAGCCAAAGGCCCGGTGCGCGTCAGCGATGTGGAAACCGCGCAGAAAGAAATCCTCACCATTGCCCGTCGCATGGCCGAAGCCGGCGAAATCGTGCTCGGTGGCAAGGGCGGCGAGGAAATGATCTAAGCCCATGGACAAGCATGACGAGTCAGTGACGGACCTGATCCGCGCCCGCGATGTCCGTGGTTTCGAATCCTGGGCGCTGCCCAGCTTCGATCCGCCGAAACCGGAACCCGAGCCGGAGCCGGAGCCCGAACCGCCGGAAATGGAAGAAGTGCCGCTGGAGGAAGTCCAGCCACTGACCCTGGAAGAACTCGAAAGCATCCGTCAGGAGGCCTACAACGAGGGCTTTGGCATCGGTGAGAAGGAAGGTTTTCACAGCGCCACGCTCAAGGTGCGTCAGGAAGCCGAAGTGGCGCTGGCGGCAAAACTGGCCAGCCTCGAACAACTGATGACCCACCTGTTCGAGCCGATTGCCGAGCAAGACACGCAGATCGAAAAGTCGCTGGTCGACCTTGTACAACACATCACCAGGCAGGTGATCAAGCGCGAACTGGCGATCGATTCCAGCCAGATCGAACACGTCATGCGCGACGCGCTCAAGCTGCTGCCGTTGGGCGTGGACAACGTGCGCCTGTACGTCAATCCGCAGGACTTCGAACAGGCCAAGGCCTTGCGCGAACGCCATGAGGAAACCTGGCGCATCGTCGAGGACGAGTCGCTGATGCCCGGTGGTTGCCGGGTTGAAACCGCGCACAGCCGCATCGACGCGAGCATTGAAACCCGCATCACCCAGGTCATGGGCAAGCTGTTTGACCAGTTGCACGAACAGTCTCTGCACCCGGCTGCGCCGGATCTGAGTCTGGACATTCCTGAAGAAAGCCCATCGGCGACTGCGCCGCAAGCGCCGCTCGCGGACATCCCCGATGCGCCTTGAACGCACCAGTTTCGCCAAGCGCCTCAGCACCTATGCCGACGCCACTGAAATCGCTGGCGCGCCGATTCTTGAAGGCCGCCTGCTGCGCATGGTCGGCCTCACCCTCGAAGCCGAAGGCCTGCGCGCCGCCATGGGCACACGCTGCCTGGTGATCAATGACGACAGCTATCACCCATCCCAGGTGGAAGCGGAAGTCATGGGGTTTTCCGGCAGCAAAGTCTTCCTGATGCCGGTCGGCAGCGTCGCCGGCATCGCCCCGGGCGCCCGTGTGGTGCCGCTGGCCGAAACCGGTCGCCTGCCGATGGGCATGAGCATGCTCGGTCGCGTACTCGACGGTGCCGGACGGGCGCTGGACGGCAAGGGCGGGATGAAGGCTGAAGACTGGGTGCCGATGGACGGCCCGACAATCAACCCGCTCAACCGCGACCCGATCCACGAACCTCTGGACGTCGGCATCCGTTGCATCAACGGTTTGCTGACGGTCGGGCGTGGTCAACGTCTGGGTCTGTTCGCCGGTACCGGTGTCGGTAAATCGGTGCTGCTGGGCATGATGACCCGCTTCACCGAAGCCGACATTATCGTCGTCGGTCTGATCGGTGAGCGGGGTCGTGAAGTTAAGGAATTCATCGAGCACATCCTCGGTGAAGAAGGCCTCAAGCGTTCGGTGGTGGTCGCCTCACCGGCGGACGATGCGCCGCTGATGCGTTTGCGCGCGGCCATGTACTGCACGCGGATCGCCGAGTATTTCCGTGACAAGGGCAAGAACGTCCTGTTGCTGATGGATTCGCTGACCCGTTTCGCTCAGGCTCAGCGGGAAATCGCTCTGGCCATCGGCGAGCCGCCAGCGACCAAGGGTTATCCGCCCTCGGTGTTCGCCAAACTGCCGAAACTGGTAGAGCGCGCCGGTAATGCGGAGAAGGGCGGGGGGTCGATTACTGCGTTCTACACCGTGTTGTCCGAAGGGGATGACCAGCAGGACCCAATTGCCGACTCGGCGCGGGGCGTGCTCGACGGCCACATCGTGTTGTCCCGGCGGCTGGCCGAGGAAGGGCACTATCCGGCCATCGACATCGAAGCGTCGATCAGCCGGGTGATGCCGGCGGTGGTTTCGACGGAACACATGCAGCGTGCGCAGTACTTCAAACAGCTGTGGTCGCGCTATCAGCAGAGCCGCGATCTGATCAGCGTCGGCGCTTACGTCGCCGGTGGTGACCGCGAGACCGATCTGGCGATCAATTTGCAGCCGCAACTGACCCGCTACCAGCGGCAGGGGCTGAACGACAAGATCAACATGGGCGAGAGCCAGGCCTATCTGGAAACCCTGTTCGCACCTGCGGCGGGCGGGTAACCGGTCATGGCCGTGAGTCGCGCCGCACGTCTGGCACCGGTGGTGGAAATGGCCGAGCAGGCCGAAAAAACGGCCGTCCAGCGTCTGGGCTACTTTCAGGGCCAGGTCAAGGTGGCTGAAAGCAAACTCGCCGACCTCGATGCCTTTCGTCTGGATTATCAAGAACAGTGGATCGTACGCGGCAGCGACGGGGTTTCCGGGCAATGGCTGCTGGGTTATCACGGCTTCCTCGCGCAACTGGACACCGCGATCGACCAGCAGCGCCAGAGCCTGGTCTGGCACCAGAACAACCTGATCAAGGCGCGCGATGCCTGGCAGCAGGCGTTCGCCAAGGTCGAGGGCCTGCGCAAACTGGTGCAACGCTACCGCGAAGAGGCGCAACGCCTCGAAGACAAGCGCGAGCAGAGGTTGCTGGACGAGTTGTCGCAGCGTTTGCCACGGCACAATCCTCTTGAATAATGTCAAAAGATCGCAGCCTTCGGCAGCTCCTACACCGATCCTGTAGGAGCTGCGGCACGCTGCGATCTTTTGACTGTGCTCTGCACCTTGCCCCAACCCTGTCCAAGTGCTAAACCTTGTACACGTTCGTCAATGACAAGGAAGCCAGTCAATGTCAGTCGTTACAGAAGTCTCTCCGGATGGTCAAAAACTGACGATTTCGGTCAGGGGGCGGTTCGATTTCGGGCGCCATCAGGAGTTTCGCGAGGCCTATGAGCGGCTTAACCGCAAGCCTGACTCCATCGTGGTCGATCTGAAGGACGCCACCTACCTCGACAGCTCCGCGCTGGGCATGCTGCTCCTGCTGCGCGATCACGCCGGCGGCGACAACTCGGACGTGCGGGTGGTCAACAGCAACTCCGACGTGCGCAAGATTCTCGCCATCTCCAACTTCGACAAACTGTTCGACATCAGTTGACGGCCATGCAGGCGCAAGAGCCGCTGACGATCCTGATCGCCGAAGACAGCGCCGCCGACCGGTTACTGTTGTCGACCATCGTCCGGCGTCAGGGGCATGAAGTACTGACCGCTGCCAATGGCGCCGAAGCGCTGGAAGTGTTTCGGCGCCAGTCGCTGCATCTGGTGCTGATGGACGCGATGATGCCGGTGATGGACGGCTTCGAAGCGGCGCGACAGATCAAGGCGCTGGCGGGGGAAACCCTGGTGCCGATCATCTTCCTGACCTCGCTGACCGAAAGCGAAGCGCTGGCGCGCTGTCTGGAGGCGGGCGGCGACGACTTTCTGGCGAAGCCGTACAACCAGGTGATCCTTGCCGCCAAAATCAAGGCGATGGATCGCTTGCGTCGTTTGCAGGCCACGGTGCTGCAGCAGCGCGACCTGATTGCCAAACATCACGATTACCTGCTCAACGAACAGCGCGTGGCCAAAGCGGTGTTCGACAAGGTCGCGCATTCGGGTTGCCTGAGCGCGCCGAATATTCGCTACCTGCAATCGCCCTATGCATTGTTCAACGGCGACCTGCTGCTGGCGGCCTACACGCCGGCCGGCGACATGCATGTGCTGCTCGGTGATTTCACCGGCCACGGTCTGCCGGCGGCGGTGGGGGCGATGCCGTTGGCCGAAGTGTTTTACGGCATGACGGCCAAAGGTTACGGCCTGGCCGAAACCCTGCGCGAGATGAACGCCAAGCTCAAGCGCATCCTGCCGGTGGACATGTTCTGCTGTGCGACCATGCTTTGCCTGAGCTTTCAGCGTCGTACTGTTGAGGTGTGGAACGGCGGCATGCCCGATGGCTATCTGCACCGGATCGCCACGGGCGAACGGCTGCCGCTGCCGGCGCGGCATTTACCGCTCGGTGTGCTCAGCCCGCAGGCGTTCGACGATCGCACCGAAGTGCAGGCCATGGCGGTGGGGGACCGCGTGTTCCTGCTGTCAGACGGCGTGATCGATACCACTGACGCCGATGACCGCTTGTTTGGTGTCGAGCGTTTGCAGCAACTGTTTGCTGCCAATCGTGAACCGGACAACCTGTTCGCCGAGATCGAGCAGGCCTTGCACGCATTTCGTGGCGAGCCCCGCGACGATGTGAGCATGGTCGAGATCAGTCTGTTGGAGGCGGCGCAGGTGATGCCGTCGGTGCCGGTGTATTCCGACAGCGGCCAATCCTGTCCGCTGGACTGGTCGGTCAGCTTCGAGTTTCGCGGTGCGACGCTCAGGCGCTTCAATCCTTTGCCGTACCTGCTGCAATTGTTACTGGAAGTGCATGGATTGCGCACTCAGGGTGGCGCAATCTACAGCGTGCTTGCCGAGCTGTATTCCAATGCACTGGAGCATGGCGTGCTGGGGCTCGATTCCAGCCTCAAGCGCGATGCCGCTGGATTCGCTCGCTACTACGAGCAGCGCAATGCACGACTCGAAGCGTTGCAGGACGGTTATGTGCGCGTGCATCTGCAAGTCAGGCCGCAAGGTGCCGGTGGTTGCCTGGTCATCCGCGTCGAGGACAGCGGCAAGGGGTTTGACGTGGCGCGCGTGATGGAGCGACCGCTGGACGGCGTCCGTCTGTCGGGGCGCGGCGTCAGCTTGATCCGGCAATTGGGGCATAACGCCAGTTGGTCGGACGAAGGTCGCAGTGCTTGCGTAGAGTTTTTCTGGGAGGTTAGGGCATAATTCGCCGATTCTTGATCAAGGAGTGAACAAGTGACTGACCAACATGTGGATCGCGAAGTACTCGATGCGTTGCGCGAAGTGATGGAAGACAGCTATCCGGATTTGCTGGATACCTTCCTGACCGATTCTGAAAGTCGCTTGCATCAATTACAAAAGACCGCCGACGCCAAGGTGTTGGCCGAGGTCGCCCATAGTTTCAAGGGCAGCGCCAGCAACATGGGCGCCGTGCGACTGGCGACGCTCTGTCAGGCGCTCGAGGCGGACGCCAGAAACAAAAGTCCCGCCGAAATCGTCGATCTGGTGGCGGACATCAGCAGCGAATTTGCCGATGTGCGACCTGTCTACGAAGACGAACGCCAGCACGCCCTCACGCATTGAATCCTGCCGTCCGGCGCTTTTCGCCAGCGCCGGACGAAACTGGCCCGACACTTGCAATAATCCCCGTCAACTGTACCTACGATCCCAGTGCAGCGGAGACCGTGTCATGCCTGCGACCCCCAATGTTCTTCTTCAATCTGCCGCCCAGGCCAAGGCGCAAGCCGCTGCCGCGAAAGCGCCGGTCATGGCCGCAGACACCGGGGACAAGGCCTCAAGCTTCGCTCAGGTGTTCGCCGATCAAGGCCCGAAAAAAAACCTGCCAGGCACTGACAGTTCGTTGAAACCGGCACGCGACAAGGTTGCCGACAACAGCGACAAGAAAGATCTCGGCAAGGATAAGTCTGCCGCCTCGCAACAGACCGTTGCCGATAGCGGCAATGCCTTGCCTGCCGACAAGACCGCTTCGACTGCATCCGATGATCAGGCGGCCGCTGACAAGGCCGCCACCGATGCGGCCGCTGATAGCGCGCAGACGCCAGTGGCAGACACCCCCCCGGTGGATCCGGCGCTGGATCCGGCGCTGGCGCAAACCGTGCAACCGCTGGTGACTGCACCGGCGGTGCCCGCGCCAGTCGCTGCAACACCGGAGCCGGTCAAGGCCGAGACGCCGGTCGTGGCTGCAACCGTTGCGCCAGCCGTGGTCAAAGACCCGGCGGCATCGACCGATAGCGCTTTCGACCCGGCGGCCGATCCACTCGATTCGCTGCCGGCGGTGCGCATGGCGATGGAGCAGGGCGGACACATTTCTGCCAGCAGTCAGGCACAACCCAAAGCTACGCCGGCCCAGACTCAGGCCGACGGTGAATTGACTGCGGCGCAGAACTTCGCTGCCGGCATGGCCAGCATGCTCGACGTACAGGCCGACAAGGACAGCACCAGTCAAAGCGGCGAGAAAGCCTTCAGCGGTCTGATCGACGATGGCCTGAAAGATCTCAAGTCTGCCACCAGCGACACTCGAGTCGATGATTTCGCCAACCGTCTGGCGGCGCTGACTCAGGCGGCTACGCCGAAAACCGCGAACGCGGTGCCGGTGAATCAACCGATCGCCATGCACCAGAGCGGCTGGACCGAAGAAATCGTCAACCGCGTCATGTACCTGTCCAGCGCCAACCTGAAGGCGGCGGATATTCAATTGCAGCCGGCAGAACTGGGGCGTCTGGATATTCGGGTGAACATGGTTCCGGACCAGCAGACCCAAGTGACCTTCATGAGCGCGCATCCAAGCGTGCGTGAAGCGCTCGATGGTCAGATGCATCGCCTGCGTGACATGTTCACCCAGCAGGGCATGGGCCAGGTTGACGTCAACGTCTCCGACCAGAGTCGTGGCTGGCAGGGTCAGCAGGGTCAGGAACAGGCGCAGCACGGTCAGAGCGGCCGCACCAGCGCTGCTGGCGGACGTCTGGATTCGGCGGACGAAGAACTGACGCCGGCGGCGGTGGCTGAAGCCGCTGCGCAAACCACCAGCGTGATCGGCTCCAGCGCCGTCGACTATTACGCCTGATTCAAGGTGTTCACAAAAACCTGTGGGAGCTGGCTTGCCAGCGATGGCGGCGGCACATTCAGAACCAATGTGTCAGACCAATCGCTATCGCTGGCAAGCCAGCTCCCACAGGGCTTGTATCGATTCATGCATCCCGCTCCTCCAACGCTCCGACACTTCTGGCATAACACTTGCTCTTGCCTTGCCGTGCGACTGTGAAAACCCGATTAGTGACGGATTATTGGCATGGCGA
Source organism: Pseudomonas sp. SCPG-7 (assembly GCF_002156405.1). NCBI lineage: Bacteria > Pseudomonadati > Pseudomonadota > Gammaproteobacteria > Pseudomonadales > Pseudomonadaceae > Pseudomonas > Pseudomonas sp. SCPG-7. Next base: position 112,320 of record NZ_MVOO01000016.1, read on the forward strand.
AGAGCGAAGCAGCAGCTGTAAAAGACCCCGCGACCAAAGGCAAACTCAAGATGATCATCCTGATCGTGGTGGCTCTGCTGCTGGCGATCGGTGTGTCCGTGGGCGCGACCTGGTACTTCATGCACAGCGCTCAGAGCAAGCCTGCCGCCGCGGCCGAGACCGCGCCGGTCGGCAAGCAGCCGGCGATTTTCGAGCCGATGGCGCCGGCGTTTGTCGCCAACTACAACCAGAACGGCCGTCAGCGCTACATGCAGGTGAGCATCACCATGCTGGCGCGTAACCAGGCTGATCTGGACGCGCTCAAAGTGCACATGCCGGTGATCCGCAACAACCTGGTGATGCTCTTCTCCGGTCAGGATTTCGCCACACTGGCGACCCCGGTCGGCCAGGAGATGCTGCGCCAGAAGGCCACAGCCAGCGTCCAGGAAGTGGCGCAGAAAGAGCTGGGCAAAGTGGTGATCGAACAGTTGCTTTTCACTAATTTCGTACTGCAGTAGGAACACGACATGGCCGTGCAGGATCTGCTGTCCCAGGATGAAATCGACGCGCTGTTGCATGGCGTCGACGATGGTCTGGTACAGACCGATAACGCTGCCGAACCCGGCAGTGTCAAAAGCTACGACCTGACCAGCCAGGATCGCATCGTCCGTGGACGCATGCCGACCCTGGAAATGATCAACGAGCGTTTTGCCCGTTACACCCGCATCAGCATGTTCAACATGCTGCGCCGCTCGGCGGACGTTGCCGTCGGTGGCGTACAGGTGATGAAGTTCGGCGAATACGTGCACTCGCTGTACGTGCCGACCAGCCTCAACCTGGTCAAGATCAAACCGTTGCGTGGTACCGCGCTGTTCATCCTCGACGCCAAACTGGTGTTCAAGCTGGTGGACAACTTCTTCGGCGGCGATGGCCGTCACGCCAAGATCGAAGGGCGGGAATTCACCCCGACCGAACTGCGCGTGGTGCGCATGGTGCTGGAGCAGGCCTTCGTCGATCTGAAGGAAGCCTGGCAGGCGATCATGGAAGTCAATTTCGAGTACATCAACTCGGAAGTGAACCCGGCCATGGCCAACATCGTCGGCCCGAGCGAAGCGATTGTGGTCTCCACCTTCCACATCGAACTCGACGGCGGTGGCGGTGACCTGCACGTGACCATGCCGTACTCGATGATCGAACCGGTGCGCGAAATGCTCGACGCCGGTTTCCAGTCGGACCTCGACGATCAGGACGAGCGTTGGGTCAACGCCCTGCGTCAGGACGTGCTCGATGTCGATGTGCCGATTGGCGCCACCGTGGCCCGCCGTCAGTTGAAGCTGCGCGACATCCTGCACATGCAGCCGGGGGATGTGATCCCGGTCGAAATGCCGGAAGACATGATCATGCGCGCCAACGGCGTACCGGCCTTCAAGGTCAAGATGGGCTCGCACAAAGGCAACCTCGCGTTGCAGGTGATCGAGCCGATCGAGCGGCGCTGAAGCGCCGCTCTCACCCCCACGCATTTAACTGAATTGTTGCCCGCCGAGGACAAATGATGAACGACGAAATGAACGCCCAGGACGATCAGGCACTGGCCGACGAATGGGCTGCGGCCCTGGAAGAGACCGGTGATGGCAGCCAGGCTGACATCGATGCGCTGCTGGCGGCCGACGCTGGCGCTGCAAGCTCCAACCGTCTGCCGATGGAAGAGTTCGGCAGCGTGCCGAAGAACAACGATCCAGTGACGCTGGATGGCCCGAACCTCGACGTGATCCTCGACATCCCGGTGTCGATCTCGATGGAAGTGGGTAGCACCGACATCAACATCCGCAACCTGCTGCAACTGAACCAGGGTTCGGTGATCGAGCTCGATCGTCTGGCCGGCGAGCCGCTGGACGTACTGGTCAACGGCACCCTGATCGCGCACGGCGAAGTGGTGGTGGTCAACGAGAAGTTCGGCATCCGCCTGACCGACGTGATCAGCCCAAGCGAACGCATCAAGAAGCTGCGCTGAGTGAAACGGTTTCTCTGGGCTTTGCTGGCACTGCCATTGAGCGTGCTGGCCGCCGAGCCGTCGACGGCGACCACCGTGCCTGCTGCCACCGCGCCGATGGTCAGCAGCGGCGTGGCCGGGCAACTGACGCAACTGGTGTTCGGTCTGTTGCTGGTGCTGGGGTTGATCTTCTTCCTCGCCTGGCTGCTGCGCCGGGTGCAGCAGGCCGGGCCGGCGGGCAAGGGCCAGGTGATCGAACTGATCGGCTCGCGCGCCCTCGGTCCGCGTGACCGGTTGATGCTGGTGCAGGTCGGCAACGAGCAAATTCTGTTGGGCCTCAGCCCTGGCACCATCACCGCGCTGCACGTGCTCAAAGAACCGGTGCAAGTGCCGAGCAGTAGCGAAAAAGCGACCCCGGAATTTGCCCAGCATCTGCTGAAGATTCTCGGCAAGGATCAGAAGGATAAGAAGTAATGGCTGCGCTCCGCATCGTCTTGACGCTGGCCCTGATGCTGGCCGCGCCACTGGCATTCGCCGCCGATCCGTTGTCGATCCCGGCGATCACGCTGGGCACCAACGCCGACGGCGCGCAGGAATACTCGGTCAGCCTGCAGATCCTGCTGATCATGACGGCGCTGAGCTTCATTCCGGCGGCCGTGATTCTGATGACCAGTTTTACCCGGATCATTATCGTCTTCTCGATCTTGCGTCAGGCCCTCGGTCTGCAGCAGACGCCGTCGAACCAGATCCTCACCGGCATGGCGCTGTTCCTGACCATGTTTATCATGGCCCCGGTGTTCGACCGGGTGAACAACGATGCGCTGCAGCCGTACCTGGCGGAAAAGCTCACCGCGCAGCAAGCGGTGGAAAAGGCTCAGGTACCGATCAAGGACTTCATGCTCGCGCAGACCCGCACCAGCGATCTGGAGCTGTTCATGCGTCTGTCCAAGCGCACCGACATCGCCACCCCGGATCAGGCGCCGCTGACCATTCTGGTACCGGCGTTCGTCACCTCTGAGCTGAAGACCGCATTCCAGATCGGCTTCATGATCTTCATCCCGTTCCTGATCATCGACCTGGTGGTCGCGAGCGTGTTGATGGCGATGGGTATGATGATGCTCTCGCCGCTGATCATTTCGCTGCCGTTCAAGATCATGCTGTTCGTGCTGGTGGATGGCTGGGCGCTGATCATCGGCACTCTGGCCAGTAGCTTCGGAGGTGTTTCGCCATGACGCCGGAAGTGGCGGTCGATATCTTTCGTGAAGCGCTGTGGCTGACCACCTTGATGGTCGCGATTCTGGTGGTGCCGAGTCTGTTGGTCGGCTTGTTGGTGGCGATGTTTCAGGCCGCGACGCAGATCAACGAACAGACCCTGAGTTTCCTGCCGCGTCTGTTGGTGATGCTGGTGACGCTGATTGTGGGTGGTCCATGGATCGTGCAGACGTTCATGGAATACATCATCCAGCTCTACAAAAACATCCCGATGGTCATCGGCTGAGCCATGCAATCGCTGCTTCAGCTGACCGACACCCAGATCAGTACCTGGGTGGCGTCGTTCATGTTGCCACTGTTTCGCGTCGCCTCGATGCTGATGGTCATGCCGGTGTTTGGCACCACCCTGGTGTCACGCCGCGTGCGGTTGTATTTCGCCGTGGCCATTACCGTGTGCATTGCCCCGGGGCTGCCGCCGATGCCGGAGGTCAGTCCGCTGGCGCTCAGTGGCTGGTTGCTGATTGCCGAGCAGATTCTGGTCGGCGCGGTGCTGGGGTTTTCCCTGCAACTGTTTTTCCAGGCGTTTGCCGTGGCCGGGCAGATTGTCGCGATCCAGATGGGTATGGGCTTCGCCTCGATGGTCGACCCGGCCAACGGCGTTTCGGTGGCGGTCATCGGCCAGTTCTTCACCATGCTGGTGACGTTGTTGTTCCTGTCGATGAATGGCCATCTGGTGGTCTTCGAAGTGCTCACCGAGAGCTTCACCACGCTGCCGGTCGGCGGCGGCTTGATGACGGCGCAGTATTGGGAACTGGCCGGCAAACTCGGTTGGGTGCTCGGGGCGGCGTTGTTGCTGGTGTTGCCGGCGGTCACGGCGCTGCTGGTGGTCAACATTGCGTTCGGCGTGATGACCCGCGCCGCGCCGCAACTGAACATTTTCTCCATCGGTTTTCCGCTGACCCTGGTGCTGGGTCTGTTCATTGTCTGGGTCGGTCTGGCGGACATCCTCAATCAATATCAACCGCTGGCCTCCGAGGCCCTGCAGTTGCTACGCGAACTGGCACGGGCGCGCTGAGGCATGGCTGAGAGCGAAAGCGGTCAGGACAAAACAGAAGACCCCACGGAGAAACGCAAAAAGGACTCCCGTGAGAAGGGTGAGATTGCCCGTTCCAAAGAGCTCAACACCCTGGCGGTGATGCTCGCCGGCGCTGGTGGCCTGCTGATCTTTGGCGGCATGCTGGCGCAGGAATTGATGGACCTGATGCGCCTCAATTTCAACCTTTCGCGGGAAGTGATCATGGACGAGAAATCCATGGGCACCTTCCTGCTGGTCTCGGGCAAGATCGCCCTGATAGCGATCCAGCCGGTCATGATCACGCTGTTGCTGGCCGCATTGATCGGGCCGATCTCCCTCGGCGGCTGGCTGTTCGCCGCCGGCTCCATGGCGCCGAAATTCAGCCGGATGAATCCGGGTGCGGGCCTCAAGCGCATGTTCTCGATGAAGGCCGTGATCGAACTGGTCAAGGCGCTGGCCAAGTTCATCATCACGCTGTTTGTGGCGCTGATGGTGTTGTCGGCCGACATCGATGACTTCCTGCGGATCGCCCATGAACCGCTTGAGCAGGCAATCATTCACAGCGTGACGCTGGTGGGCTGGAGTTCGCTGTGGCTGGCCTGCGGGCTGATCATCATCGCGGCGGTCGACGTGCCGGTGCAGCTCTGGGAAAGCCACAAGAAACTGCTGATGACCAAGCAGGAAGTGCGCGACGAGCACAAGGATCAGGAAGGCCGGCCAGAGGTCAAACAGCGCATCCGCCAGACCCAGCGCGAGATGTCGCAGCGGCGGATGATGGCGGCGATTCCCGACGCCGACGTGGTCATCACCAACCCGACCCACTACGCCGTGGCGCTCAAGTACGACTCGGAGAAGGGCGGCGCGCCGGTGTTGCTGGCCAAGGGCAGCGATTTCCTCGCGCTGAAGATCCGCGAAATCGCCGTCGCCAACAACGTCATGCTCCTCGAATCGCCGGGGCTGGCGCGCTCGATCTACTACTCCACCGAACTGGAACAGGAAATCCCCGGCGGCCTCTATCTGGCGGTCGCCCAGGTGCTGGCCTATGTCTACCAGATCCGCCAATACCGCGCCGGCAAGGGCAAGCGTCCAGATCCACTCAAGGACGATTTGCCGATCCCGCCGGATTTGCGCCGCGATTCCTGACGTCACTGTGATAAAAAACGCCGCTCCGGTTTGACGAGGCGGCGGTTTTTTTATGCCTGACCCAATGATATTTCGGCGCCTGTCGCCGTCATTGTGGTGAGGGGATGAATCCCCTCGCCACAGGTTCTTGCCTGCCTTCTTAGCCTGCCAACTCCAGATT
>NZ_MVOO01000017.1:0-109087 GCF_002156405.1 Pseudomonas sp. SCPG-7
GGCGTTTGCCAAAAGTGACCCGCCGTAAGGGCGGAACCCTAAGCAACCGTTACCGCAGCAACGGATATACACCCAAAAAGATCAGACAACAAAAAAGGCGCCCGAAGGCGCCTTTCGCTTTACAACAGACCAACAACCGTCAGGCCATCTCCGCCGTAGTCTCGAAGTCAAACGTCAACTCACCATCCTTGATGTCGATGTGTACCACACCGCCATGCTCGGCCAGCTCGCCAAACAGAATCTCCTCCGCCAGCGGACGCTTGATCTTGTCCTGGATCAGACGCGCCATTGGACGTGCGCCCATCGCCGAGTCGTAACCACCGGCCGCCAGCCAACTGCGCGCCGCATCGGTAACCTCCAGCAACACACGCTTGTCTTCCAGCTGCGCCTGCAGTTCGGTAAGGAACTTGTCCACCACACTTTTGATGACCTCATGGCTGAGGCGACCAAACTGGATAATGGTGTCCAGACGGTTACGGAACTCCGGCGTGAAGCTCTTCTTGATCACTTCCATCGCATCGGATGAGTGGTCCTGATGAGTGAAGCCGATCGAAGCCCGCGCTGCCGTCTCGGCGCCGGCGTTGGTGGTCATGATGATGATCACGTTGCGGAAGTCCGCCTTGCGCCCGTTGTTGTCGGTGAGCGTACCGTGGTCCATCACCTGCAGCAGCAGGTTGAAGACTTCCGGATGCGCCTTCTCGATTTCATCGAGCAGCAACACGCAGTGCGGCTGCTTGGTGATCGCTTCGGTCAACAGACCGCCCTGATCAAAGCCGACATAGCCTGGAGGCGCACCGATCAGACGCGATACGGTGTGGCGCTCCATGTACTCGGACATGTCGAAGCGCACCAGTTCGATGCCCAACGCCTTGGCCAGTTGCCGCGCAGCCTCGGTTTTGCCGACACCGGTTGGACCGGCGAACAGGAACGAACCGACTGGCTTGTCCGGCGACTTGAGGCCGGCGCGGGACAGTTTGATCGCGGTCGACAGCGAATCGATCGCCGCATCCTGACCAAACACCGTCAGCTTCAGGTCACGCTCCAGGTTACGCAGCAGTTCCTTGTCGGAGCTGGTGACGTGTTTCGGCGGAATCCGCGCGATCTTCGCCACGATGTCTTCAACCTGTGACACGTCAATGCGCTTCACGCGCTTGTCGGCCGGCTGCAGACGCTGGTAGGCGCCCGCTTCGTCGATCACGTCGATGGCCTTGTCCGGCATGTGCCTGTCATTGATGTAGCGCGATGCCAGTTCAGCAGCGGCGCGCAACGACTCATCGCTGTATTCGATGTTGTGGTGTTGCTCGAAACGCCCCTTCAGGCCGCGCAGGATACCGATGGTGTCTTCCACCGACGGCTCGACAACATCGACCTTCTGGAAGCGTCGTGCCAACGCACGATCCTTCTCGAAGATGCCGCGAAATTCCTGGAACGTGGTCGAGCCGATGCAGCGAATGTCGCCAGACGACAGCAGCGGCTTGAGCAGGTTCGAGGCATCCATCACGCCACCGGACGCGGCACCCGCACCGATGATGGTGTGGATCTCGTCGATGAACAGGATCGCCTGCGGACGTTTTTTCAGTTCATTGAGCAGCGCCTTGAAGCGCTTCTCGAAATCACCGCGATACTTGGTGCCTGCAAGCAGAGCGCCGAGGTCGAGCGAATAAACGACACTGTTGGCCAACAGATCCGGCACCTGGTTGTCGACAATGCGCTTGGCCAGGCCTTCGGCAATCGCGGTTTTACCCACGCCTGCCTCGCCCACCAGCAGCGGATTGTTCTTGCGTCGACGCGCAAGGATCTGCGCGACACGCTCGACTTCCGTTTCGCGACCGACCAGCGGATCGATCCGACCCTGGCGCGCAAGTTCGTTGAGATTGCTGGCATAAGCATCCAGCGGATTGCCTGAAGAAGAAGACTCACCGCCCTCGTCGTCCTGCATGTCTTGTTCACCTTCAGAGTGATCGCCATGCCCCGGCACCTTGGAGATGCCATGGGCGATATAGTTGACGACATCAATGCGCGCAACGCTCTGCTGTTTCAGCAGGAACACGGCCTGACTCTCTTGCTCACTGAAGATTGCAACCAGCACGTTGGCGCCAGTCACTTCGCGTTTGCCCGAGCTCTGTACATGAAAAACAGCACGTTGCAGTACACGCTGGAAGCCCAGGGTTGGCTGGGTTTCGCGATCTTCGTCGTGGACGGGGATCAATGGCGTGGTTGAGTCGATGAACTCCTGCAGGTCGTGCTTGAGTTTGTCGAGGTTTGCGCCGCAGGCACGCAATACGGTGGCGGCAGCCTCATTGTCCAATAGGGCCAGCAGCAGGTGTTCGACGGTCATGAATTCATGACGCTTCGAACGAGCCTCCTTGAAGGCAAGATTGAGGGTGACTTCGAGCTCGCGGTTTAACATAGCTTCACCTCATACCCAAGTGGTCGGCGATTAACCGTCCTTCTCGATTTCACAGAGTAGCGGATGCTGGCTTTCCCTGGCGTACTGGTTGACCTGCATGGCCTTTGTCTCGGCGATGTCGCGGGTAAACACTCCACATACTGCCCGTCCTTCTGTGTGAACGGCCAGCATGACCTTGGTCGCCAGCTCGCGATTCAGGTTAAAAAACACCTCGAGCACTTCGACGACGAAATCCATCGGTGTGTAGTCATCGTTGAACAAAACCACCTTGTACATCGGCGGCGCCTGTAACGCAGGCTTTGCTTCCTGAACAGCAACGCCTGCCGAATCGTCGTCGTGCTCCTGTGGAAGATCCTTTTGGAGAAGCGGGCGATCCTGATTGAATGTTAGTCGAATCTGGCTGATTGCATGCATGGAAAGAAAGGTTCGTCAGTTGTGCAAATACAGTGGTGGGGGCGGCTGTACACCTTTTCAACTCCGACTGCCCGGTCACCTTGACTATCGGGAAAACGGTGTTACAACCAATAGAGCCCACAGTGGGTAAAAAAGATCCGCGGAGTCAATCTTTTTAACGGATTCGATTGCGGATGAATTGGATGATACTCCAGCGATGGAGACTGTTGCAGAGGGATTTGAGCATGGCTGTCGGCAAGGTGAAATGGTTCAACAATGCCAAGGGGTTCGGTTTCATTAACACCGATTCCCGCGAGGGGAAGGACGAGGACGGCAAGGACATCGATTTCTTTGCCCACTACTCCGCCATTGAAATGGACGGGTACAAAACCCTTAAAGCCGGGCAAATCGTCAAATTCGAGATCGTGCAAGGGCCCAAAGGCCTGCACGCCACAAAAATCCAGAATGTCGAGGCCGCAATAGATGCCGCCTCGGCTGCGGCTGCCGCTAAACACCAATCAGTGACCAGCTGAAGCCACCCGAACACCTGCCAGAAAACAAACCGCCCGGCTCGATCACTCGAGCCGGGCGGTTTTGTTGCGACCGCCGTTCTTACATGTGCTTGACGATCGCCTCACCGAAGCCCGAAGAAGACACCAGCGTGGCGCCTTCCATCAAACGTTCGAAGTCGTAAGTCACGGTCTTGGCCTTGATGGCGCCATTGGTGCCCTTGATGATCAGGTCAGCCGCTTCGGTCCAGCCCAGATGACGCAGCATCATCTCGGCCGACAGAATCACCGAGCCCGGGTTGACCTGGTCCTTGCCGGCGTACTTCGGCGCGGTACCGTGGGTCGCCTCGAACATGGCCACGGTGTCGGACAGGTTGGCGCCCGGCGCGATACCGATACCGCCCACTTCAGCCGCCAGGGCATCGGAGAGGTAGTCACCGTTGAGGTTCAGCGTGGCGATCACATCGTATTCGGCCGGACGCAGCAGGATCTGCTGAAGCATGGCGTCGGCGATGGCATCCTTGACGATAACTTCGCGGCCGGTTTTCGGGTTCTTGAATTTCATCCATGGGCCGCCATCGAGCAGCTCGGCGCCGAATTCTTCCTTCGCCACCTCGTAACCCCAGTCCTTGAAGGCACCTTCGGTGAATTTCATGATGTTGCCCTTGTGCACGATGGTCAGCGACTTGCGGTCGTTGTCCACCACGTACTGCAGGGCCTTGCGCACCAGGCGCTTGGTGCCTTCCTTGGAAACAGGCTTGATGCCGATACCGCAATCCTGGTCGAAACGGATCTTGGTGACGCCCATTTCTTCTTTCAGAAACTTGATGACCTTGGTGGCCTCAGGGGAGCCGGCCTTCCACTCGATGCCGGCATAGATGTCTTCGGAGTTCTCGCGGAAGATCACCATGTCGACGTCGCCAGGCTTTTTCACCGGGCTCGGCACGCCTTCGAACCACACCACAGGGCGCAGGCAGACATAGAGATCGAGCTGCTGGCGCAGGGCAACGTTGAGGGAGCGGATGCCGCCACCGACCGGAGTGGTCAGCGGGCCCTTGATGGAGACCACGTAATCCTTGACGGCGTCCAGGGTTTCCTGGGGCAGCCAGGTGTCCTGGTCATAGACCTGAGTCGCTTTTTCGCCAGCATAAACCTCCATCCAGGAAATCTTGCGCTTGCCCCCATAGGCCTTGGCCACGGCAGCATCAACCACTTTGATCATCACCGGGCTGACGTCGACGCCAATGCCGTCACCTTCAATGAAGGGGATGATCGGGTTATCAGGAACATTGAGAGAATGGTCTGCATTGACGGTGATTTTGTCGCCGACGGCTGGAACCTGAATCTTCTTGTAACCCATGCTGAACTCCATTGTTTGGATTGAACATCTGGCTTGGTTCGAGCGTAACCCAGTTAAATCAACACGCAAACCCTCTGTTCACGGCGCGGGCACATCTGGTTTCGTACAAGCCTGAAAGCAAAGGGAAAAGCGCCAAACTCAAGCATTCGCAGCGACTCTACGCCCCACCCGCCCCTGCGACCTTTAGACCAATGGACGAGAATCGTTGCATATGAACCATCGGCAGATTGCCAGCTACCTATGTATAATGCCGCCCGCTGACCAAAGGGTCACGACGGCTGGCCTCTCTAGCACGAGACTTTCCGCCTGATTGGTCGGGTTGTTACCGCAGCCTGACTGCTTGACGCTCAACGATGCACCCAACATCACCGCGAAGAATCTCGACATTCGGTTCATGGATGACTTTGAACGAACGCGCTTACCCGGCGCCCCTCGAGTTTCTGCGCACGCTTTAGCAAAGAAGAGAGAGTTAATCCGAATATGCCCACCCGCTCGAAGATCATCTATACCTTCACCGACGAAGCTCCAGCCCTCGCCACCTATTCCCTGCTGCCGATCATCGAGGCTTACACTGCCTCGGCCGATATCGCCGTGGAAACCCGCGATATCTCTCTTGCAGCACGCATCCTGGCCAGCTTCCCCGAGCAACTGGGCGACAAAGCCGTAGCCGACCACCTCGCCGAACTGGGCGCCCTGGCCGTTACGCCTGAAGCCAACATCATCAAGCTGCCGAACATCAGTGCTTCGGTACCTCAGCTGCAAGCGGCGATCAAAGAGCTGCAAGCCCAGGGTTACAACCTGCCGGACTACCCGGAAACCGTGACCAACGACGCCGAAAAAGAAGCCAAGGCGCGTTACGATAAAGTCAAGGGCAGCGCCGTGAACCCGGTTCTGCGTGAAGGCAACTCCGACCGCCGCGCTCCGCTGTCGGTCAAGAACTATGCGCGCAAGCACCCGCACAAGATGGGCGCCTGGGCCAAAGACTCCAAGTCCCACGTCGCTCACATGAGCACCGGCGATTTCTACGGCAGCGAAAAAGCTGCCCTGATCGACGCCGCTGACGCTGTGAAGATCGAGCTGATCGCCAAAGATGGCACCGCGACCGTCCTGAAAGAAAAAACCAGCGTTCAGGGCGGCGAGATCCTCGACTGCGCCGTGATGAGCAAAAACGCCCTGCGTGCGTTCATCGCTGCTGAAATCGACAGCGCCAAGGCGCAAGGCGTACTGCTCTCGGTGCACCTGAAAGCGACCATGATGAAGGTCTCCGACCCGATCATGTTCGGCCAGATTGTTGCCGAGTTCTATAAAGACGCCCTGACCAAGCACGCTGACGTGCTGGCCCAGATCGGCTTCAACCTGAACAACGGCATTGGCGATCTGTACGCGCGCATCAAGGCCTTGCCGGCCGAGCAGCAAGCGCAGATCGAAGCGGACATCGCAGCGGTCTACGCCGCGCGTCCGTCGCTGGCGATGGTCAACTCCGACAAGGGCATCACCAACCTGCACGTGCCGAGCGACGTTATCGTCGACGCCTCGATGCCGGCGATGATCCGTGACTCCGGCAAGATGTGGGGCACCGACGGTCAACTGCACGACACCAAGGCAGTGATCCCGGATCGTTGCTACGCCACCATCTACCAGGCCGTGATCGAAGATTGCAAAGCCAATGGCGCGTTCGATCCGACCACCATGGGCAGCGTGCCAAACGTTGGCCTGATGGCGAAGAAAGCCGAAGAGTACGGTTCGCACGACAAGACCTTCCAGATCAAGGCTGACGGCGTGGTTCGCGTTACCGACAGCAAGGGCAACCTGCTGATGGAACAGGCTGTTGAAGCCGGCGACATCTTCCGCATGTGCCAGACCAAAGATGCGCCGATCCAGGACTGGGTCAAACTGGCGGTCAACCGCGCTCGCGCCAGTAGCACCCCGGCGATCTTCTGGCTGGACCCGATGCGCGCCCACGACGGCGTGGTCATCGAGAAGGTTCAGGCGTACCTGAAGGATCACGACACCAGCGGTCTGGACATCCAGATCATGGCGCCGGTCGACGCCATGAAGTACACCCTGCAGCGCACCCGCGAAGGCAAGGACACCATTTCGGTGACCGGCAACGTCCTGCGCGACTACCTGACCGACCTGTTCCCGATCATGGAACTGGGCACCAGCGCCAAGATGCTGTCGATCGTGCCGCTGATGAACGGCGGTGGCCTGTTCGAAACCGGCGCTGGCGGTTCGGCACCGAAGCACGTGCAGCAACTGGTCGAAGAAAACTTCCTGCGCTGGGATTCGCTGGGCGAGTTCCTCGCGTTGGCAGCGTCCCTCGAGCATTTGGGTGTGAACTACAACAACCCGAAAGCACTGGTTCTGTCCAAGACCCTGGATCAGGCCACTGGCCAGTTCCTCGACAACAACAAGTCGCCATCGCGCAAAGTCGGCAACATCGACAACCGCGGCAGCCACTTCTACCTGGCGCTGTACTGGGCTCAGGCCCTGGCCGCCCAGACCGAAGACGCTGCACTGCAAGCGCAGTTCGCGACACTGGCCAAAACCCTGACCGAGAACGAGGCGACCATCGTTGCCGAGCTCAACGCCGTGCAGGGCAAGCCAGTGGACATCGGTGGTTACTACCACGCCGACGCCGAGCTGATCAGCAAGGCCATGCGCCCAAGCGCAACCTTCAACGCGGCGATTGCTGCGCTGGTTTAAGGTTGTAGAGGGAACATCACAAACCCCGGCCCTGTGCCGGGGTTTGTGTTTCCAAACACAACACGAAACCCTGTGGGAGCTGGCTTGCCAGCGATAGCGGTGGATCAGGCACCTTCAATGGTGAATGATAAGCCGCCATCGCTGGCAAGCCAGCTCCCACAGTGAATCGGTTAAACCTGGATTTTGAGGAAGATTTATGGAATGGCTCCCCCACATCACCGTCGCCACCATCGTCGAAGACAATGGCCGCTTCCTGATGGTCGAAGAACACAAGGCCGGGCGTAACGTGCTCAACCAGCCGGCCGGTCATCTGGATCCGGACGAAACCCTGATCGACGCCGCCATCCGCGAAACCCTCGAGGAAACCGGCTGGGACGTCGAACCCACCGGCGTGATCGGGATTTACCTGTACACCGCGCCGAGTAACGGCGTGACTTATCAACGCGTGTGCTTCAGCGCCAAAGCGGTGAAACACCACCCGGACTATCAACTCGACGACGGCATCGTCGGCGCCAAGTGGTTGACCCGTAGCGAATTAATCGCCCAGCGCGACAACTGGCGCAGCGAGCTGATCATCCGCTGCATCGACGACTATCTGGCCGGCCATCACTTCAGTCTGGAACTGATCCGCCCTTCTCTTTAGCCTTGAGGCCGTGAGCCTGCTAGAATCGCGTCCTTTTTCAAGACACTCATTGAATCCCTATGCGTGATCCAGCCCCTTCTGACACATCCAAGAAGCGCGTCATTGTCGGCATGTCCGGCGGCGTGGACTCTTCCGTTTCCGCTCTCCTGCTGATCGAGCAGGGTTACGAGGTGGAAGGCCTGTTCATGAAGAACTGGGAAGAAGACGACGGAACGGAATACTGCACCGCCATGGATGACCTGGCGGATGCCCAGGCCGTGTGCGACAAGATCGGCATCAAGCTGCACACCGCCAACTTTGCCGCCGAGTACTGGGACAACGTGTTCGAGCACTTCCTCGCCGAATACAAGGCCGGGCGCACGCCGAACCCGGACATCCTGTGCAACCGCGAGATCAAGTTCAAGGCGTTCCTCGACTACGCCATGATGCTTGGTGCCGATCTGATTGCCACCGGCCACTACGTGCGCCGTCGTGACATCGATGGTCGCACCGAACTGCTCAAGGGCCTCGATCCGAACAAGGATCAGAGCTACTTCCTGCACGCCGTCGGCGGCGAACAGATCGCCAAGACCCTGTTCCCGGTCGGCGAACTGGAAAAACCGGAAGTGCGCGCCATTGCCGAAAAATACGAGCTGGCGACGGCCAAGAAGAAAGATTCCACCGGGATCTGCTTCATCGGTGAACGACGCTTCAGCGATTTCCTCAAGCAATACCTGCCAGCGCAACCGGGCGAGATCAAGACCACCGAAGGCGAAGTCATCGGCCGTCACCACGGCTTGATGTACCACACCATCGGTCAGCGTCAGGGCCTGGGTATCGGCGGCCTGAAAGATGCCGGCGACGAGCCGTGGTACGTGCTGCGCAAGGATCTGGACAGCAACGAGCTGATCGTTGGCCAGGGCAACAACCATCCGTGGCTGTTCTCCAGCGCCCTGCTCGCTTCGGAAATCTACTGGGTCAATCCGATCGACCTGAGCCAGCCACTGCGCCTGACCGCCAAAGTGCGTTATCGCCAGAGCGATCAGGCCTGCACCCTGGAAAAAACCGCCAGCGGCTACCGTGCCGTGTTCGACGAACCGCAACGTGCGGTAACCCCGGGTCAGTCCGTGGTGTTCTATGACGGTGAAATCTGCCTCGGTGGCGGCGTGATCGAAGTTGCCGAGCCGTGGAGCGGCCAGGCATGAGCCCGACTCAGGAGCAACTGACGGCGCTGGGCGGCGTGTTTCTCGCCGCAGTGCTGGTCGACCGGATCGCCAAGACCGGCCAGACCAGCGAGGCCGGCCTGAGCTGCATGCTCGGCAGCCTGCTGGTACGCGACCCGAAAGACACACTGGACGTGTACGGCGGCGACGATATCAATTTGCGCGAAGGCTACCGTGCATTGATCGGCGCTCTTGAGCGCGACCCCAGCACCCTGCAGCGCGAACCGCTGCGCTACGCCCTGTCGATGCTCGGCCTCGAACGTCAATTGGCCAAGCGTGACGACATGCTCGACACCATTGGCAAGCGCTTGCCGCAGATCCAGTCGCAGGTCGAACATTTCGGCCCGGCCCACGAAAACGTGATCGCCGCTTGCGGTGCGCTGTATCAGGACACCTTGAGCACCCTGCGCCAGCGAATTCAGGTGCATGGCGACATGCGCAACCTGCAACAACCGAGCAATGCCTCGAAAATCCGCGCCCTGCTGCTGGCTGGCATCCGTTCGGCGCGCCTGTGGCGCCAGCTCGGCGGCCACCGCTGGCAGTTGGTGATCAGCCGGCGCAAGCTGCTCAAAGAGCTGTATCCGTTGATGCGCAGCGAGTAAATCGTCGCGCAATAAAAGTTTTGTAGTCTGTAGCGCGTAATACGCCGGTCAGTTGGCAACGGACCGGCGGATTTTTTCATGTATGATATGCGCCCCATTTCGTTGCCCGACTGTCCGAGAACACCCCATGCAGCTCTCTTCGCTCACTGCGGTTTCCCCTGTTGACGGCCGCTACGCCGGCAAAACCCAGGCCCTGCGCCCGATTTTCAGCGAGTACGGCCTGATCCGTGCCCGCGTCCTGGTTGAAGTGCGCTGGCTCCAGCGCCTGGCCGCCCACGCCGGTATCCCGGAAGTGCCAGCCTTCTCCGCCGAGGCCAACGCCGTTCTCAATGAACTGGCTGAAAACTTCTCGCTGGAGCACGCTGAGCGCGTCAAAGAGATCGAGCGCACCACCAACCACGACGTCAAGGCGATCGAATACCTGCTCAAGGAGCAGGCGGCCAAACTGCCGGAGCTGGCCAAGGTCAGCGAGTTCATCCACTTTGCCTGCACCAGTGAAGACATCAACAACCTGTCCCACGCCCTGATGCTGCGCGAAGGCCGTGACGACGTGATGCTGCCGCTGATGCGCCAGACTGCCAACGCCATCCGCGAACTGGCAATCCGTTTCGCCGACGTGCCGATGCTGTCGCGCACCCACGGTCAACCGGCCTCCCCGACTACTCTGGGCAAAGAGCTGGCGAACGTGGTTTACCGCCTCGAGCGTCAGATCGCTCAAGTCGCTGCCGTGCCACTGCTGGGCAAGATCAACGGCGCCGTGGGCAACTACAACGCGCACCTGTCGGCCTACCCGCAGATCGACTGGGAAGCCAACGCCCGCGCCTTCATCGAAGACGAACTGGGCTTGGGCTTCAACCCGTACACCACGCAGATCGAACCGCATGACTACATCGCCGAGCTGTTCGACGCGATCGCGCGCTTCAACACCATCCTGATCGACTTCGACCGTGACATCTGGGGCTACATCTCCCTGGGTTACTTCAAGCAGCGCACCATCGCTGGTGAAATCGGTTCGTCGACCATGCCGCACAAGGTCAACCCGATCGACTTCGAAAACTCCGAAGGCAACCTGGGCATCGCCAATGCACTGTTCCAGCACCTGGCGAGCAAGCTGCCGATCTCCCGCTGGCAGCGCGACCTGACCGACTCCACCGTACTGCGCAACCTCGGTGTGGGCTTTGCTCACAGCGTGATTGCCTACGAAGCCAGCCTCAAAGGCATCAGCAAACTCGAGCTCAACGCCGACAAGATTGCTGCCGACCTGGATGCTTGCTGGGAAGTATTGGCCGAGCCGATCCAGACCGTAATGCGCCGCTACAACATCGAAAACCCGTACGAGAAGCTGAAAGAACTGACCCGCGGCAAGGGCATCAGCCCTGAAGCGCTGCAGACTTTCATCGACGGCCTGGACATGCCAGCCGAAGCGAAAGCCGAGCTGAAACAGCTGACCCCGGCCAACTACATCGGTAACGCTGTGGCGCAAGCAAAACGCATCTGATTCACCGCTTGACCCGTTTGAGACGCCCGGCCGCGCCGGGCGTTTTTATTCCCGTCTGAAAAATGCTTTTTTTCAATAGGTTACACATGAATCCTGATACTCCTCTTCAACTTCTGGGCGGTCTTACGGCGCGCGAATTCATGCGCGATTACTGGCAGAAAAAGCCGCTGCTGATCCGTCAGGCCATCCCTGACTTCGAAAGCCCGATCGACGCCGACGAGCTGGCCGGCCTGGCCCTGGAAGAAGAGGTCGAGTCGCGCTTGGTGATCGAGCACGGCGAGCGTCCGTGGGAGCTGCGTCGCGGCCCGTTCGCCGAAGACGAATTCAGCAAGCTGCCGGAAAAAGAGTGGACCCTGCTCGTTCAGGCCGTTGATCAATTCGTCCCGGAAGTCAGCGAGCTGCTGGAAAACTTCCGCTTCCTGCCGAGCTGGCGCGTCGATGACGTGATGATCAGCTTCGCCGCCCCGGGTGGCAGCGTCGGCCCGCACTTCGACAATTACGACGTGTTCCTGCTGCAAGGCCACGGCAAGCGCAACTGGAAAATCGGCCAGATGTGCGACTCCGACAGCCCGCTGCTGCAACACGCGGATCTGCGCATCCTCGCCGAATTCCACGAAACCGAAGAGTGGGTGCTGGAACCGGGCGACATGCTCTACCTGCCACCGCGCCTGGCCCACTGCGGTGTCGCCGTGGACAACTGCATGACCTACTCAGTCGGCTTCCGCGCGCCGAGCGCTTCTGAAGTGCTGACCCACTTCACCGACTTCCTCAGCCAGTTCCTGACTGACGAAGAACGCTACACCGACGCCGATGCGAAACCGGTCAGCGATGATCCGCATCAGATCCAGCACGACGCACTCGGCCGCCTGAAAAGCCTGCTCGCCGAACACATGAGCGACGAACGCCTGCTGCTGACCTGGTTCGGCCAGTACATGACCGAACCGCGCTACCCGGAACTGGTGGTCGGCCCGGAAGACGTTGAAGAAGATGACTTCCTCAACGCCCTGCAAGACGGTGCGGTGCTGATCCGCAACCCGAGCGCGCGCCTGGCCTGGTCGGAAGTCGATGACGATCTGCTGCTGTTCGCCAGCGGTCAGAGCCGTTACCTGCCGGGCAAGCTGCGCGAGCTGTTGAAGATGATCTGCGCCGCCGATGCGCTGCACGTCGATAACCTCGGCGAGTGGCTGAACGACGAAGACGGTCGCGGCCTGCTGTGTGAGCTGGTCAAACAGGGCAGCCTGGGATTTGCCGATGAATAAGATTCGCGTACGTGTCGCAGACTGGCAAAAGGACAACGCCGAGATCCGGCGCATTCGTGAAACGGTGTTCATCGCCGAACAATCGGTGCCACCCGAGCTTGAATGGGACGCCGATGACGCGACCGCCGTGCATTTTCTGGCGTTCGAAGGTGACTTTCCGATCGGCACCGCGCGCCTGCTGCCCGACGGGCACATTGGCCGGGTTTCGGTACTGAAGGACTGGCGCGGGATGAAGGTGGGTGATGCGCTGATGCAGGCGGTCATCGCCGAAGCCGAAGCCCGCGGCCTGCAGCAGCAGATGCTCAGCGCCCAGGTACAGGCCACGGCGTTCTATGAGCGCCTGGGCTTCAGCCTGGTCAGTGAGGAATTCCTTGAAGCCGGGATTCCGCATGTCGATATGGTTCGCCATTCGGCCTGAGCGGCAGAAATCTTGTGATCTTTGGAGATCCTGTAGTGAGGGGATTTATCCCCGATGGACCGCGAAGCAGGCCCAAGGTTTTTTGGGGCCGCTCCGCGCCCCATCGGGGATAAATCCTCTCACTACAAAGGCTCTTGAGCGCCCTCTCAAAACGCCCCGCCATTTTCGGATGCCGGGGCGTTTTGCTGTCTACGATTCAACTTGCACCACCGCAAGCCGACAAACTGGCACTATCAAGCCTTTCGAAAGCGGAGATAACGGACATGTCCCTACGCACCCTGCTCACCACCCTGCTGCTCGGCTGCAGTTTTTCGGTGATGGCAGCCACAGAAATCGTGCCCCTCAATTACCGCACCAGTGCCGATATGCTGCCCATGGCGCAGGACTTCATCGGCAAGGACGGCCAGGTCAGCGCCTATGGCAATCAACTGATCATCAAAGCCGAGCCGGACAAGATCCAGGAACTCAAGGCGCTGATCACTCAACTCGACACTGCGCCCAAACGCCTGCTGATCACGGTCGATACCAATGAAAACAACGACCGTGGTGATGAAGGCTACTCGGTCAACGGCGCCCAACCGAACCAGACCCGCATCATCAGCCGCAGCACCGCCAGCCGTGATGGCGGCGTGCAGCAGGTGCAAGCCACCGACGGCATGCCGGCGCTGATTCAAGTCGGTCAAAGTGTGCCGATCACCAGCAGCCAGACCAATTCCTACGGCGATTACAGCAGCCAGACGCAATACCGCAACGTCACCCAGGGTTTCTACGTGACGGCGAGCGTCACCGGCGACATCGTTCACCTGGCAATCAGTACCAACCGTGACCGCATGAGCCAGGAACGTCCCGATGTAGTGAACGTGCAAAGTACCGACACAACAGTCAGCGGACGCCTGGGCGAATGGATCACTCTCGCCGGGGTGAATCGCCAGACTCAGGCCGACAAACAGGGGCTGACCCGCAGCTACTCGACTCAAGGCCGGGATGACATGACCTTGCGGGTCAAAGTCGACGCCCTGGACTAAAGCACCGAAAACTGACTGATTAGTCGTATTAGACGAAAGATGTAGTGCTTGAAAAAAAGCACTACAAAACGTTTGACGAGCCAAAAAAGCGAAGGCATGATGGCCTCGCTCCCGCTAATCAGAGGCCCTGGCAAGGGCCTTCGAAGCGACGTTCGCACCTACCCCGCGAACCGCTTCGTGTCTGTACCGCCCACAAGGTGTGTTTGACGAGGTTGCCGACTGGAACGAAGTTGTCCCGAGGGACGGAAGCGTAATTAGGTAACCCGGCTTCACGCTGTAGAACGTATAAAGGCCCACGACGCCCGAATGCGCCCGCAGTCCGCCACTACCTGCTCACTTCCCCTCGAGCTCATCGTTCATCCCGTCGCCTACCCCGCCGAACCCGACCTGACCGCCTAAGCTTCTGGTCAGCGAGCGCAGGAATTTTCCACCGCAGAACAACTTTTCATAAAGACGCGACGAGGTTTATCTCCATGGCACTGACACGCGAACAGCAAATTGCAGCCCTTGAAAAAGACTGGGCTGAAAACCCGCGCTGGAAAGGCGTGACTCGCACTTACTCCGCTGCTGACGTCGTCCGTCTGCGTGGCTCGGTTCAACCTGAGCACACCTTTGCAAAAATGGGCGCCGAGAAGCTGTGGAACCTGGTGACCCAGGGTGCCAAGCCGTCCTTCCGCCCAGAGAAAGATTTCGTCAACTGCATGGGCGCTCTCACCGGCGGCCAGGCTGTTCAGCAGGTCAAGGCCGGTATCCAGGCGATCTACCTGTCGGGCTGGCAGGTGGCTGCAGACAACAACTCCGCAGAATCGATGTACCCGGACCAGTCGCTGTACCCGGTGGACTCGGTGCCGACCGTGGTCAAGCGCATCAACAACTCGTTCCGTCGTGCCGACCAGATCCAGTGGAAAGCCGGCAAGAACCCGGGTGATGAAGGCTACATCGACTACTTCGCGCCAATCGTGGCTGACGCTGAAGCCGGTTTCGGCGGCGTACTGAACGCCTACGAGCTGATGAAGAGCATGATCGAAGCAGGCGCCGCCGGCGTTCACTTCGAAGACCAGCTGGCTTCCGTGAAAAAATGCGGCCACATGGGCGGCAAGGTGCTGGTTCCAACCCAGGAAGCCGTACAGAAGCTGACCGCTGCTCGTCTGGCTGCCGACGTTGCCGGTGTACCGACCATCATCCTGGCCCGTACCGACGCCAACGCTGCCGACCTGCTGACTTCCGACTGCGACCCGTACGACCAGCCGTTCGTGACTGGCACCCGTACCCAGGAAGGTTTCTACAAGGTTCGCGCCGGTCTGGACCAGGCAATCGCCCGTGGCCTGGCCTACGCACCGTACGCCGACCTGATCTGGTGCGAAACCGCCAAGCCGGACCTGGAAGAAGCCCGTCGCTTCGCCGAAGCGATCAAAAAGGAATACCCGGACCAGATCCTGTCGTACAACTGCTCGCCTTCCTTCAACTGGAAGAAAAACCTGGACGACGCGACCATCGCCAAGTTCCAGCGCGAACTGTCCGCCATGGGCTACAAGCACCAGTTCATCACTCTGGCCGGCATTCACAACATGTGGCACAGCATGTTCAACCTGGCGCACGACTACGCCCGCAACGACATGACTGCCTACGTGAAGCTGCAGGAGCAGGAATTCGCTGACGCCGCCAAGGGTTACACCTTCGTGGCTCACCAGCAGGAAGTGGGCACCGGCTACTTCGACGACATGACCACCGTAATCCAGGGCGGCACGTCCTCGGTCACCGCGCTGACCGGTTCGACCGAAGAAGAACAGTTCCACTGATTCGACTTCGCTGAGCAAACGGCCTTTGCGGATCGTATAAAGAGCTAACCGCAAAGCCGCAAGACTGACGCCCCGACTGGTTCGGGGCGTTTTTTTGCCCGCAGAATTCCACCGCCCGCCCTGTAGGAGCTGCCGCAGGCTGCGATCTTTTGATCTTGTCTTTTAAAAGCAAAGTCAAAAGATCGCAGCCTGCGGCAGCTCCTACAAAGGGTAGATCCTGCAACGACCCTTGTGGGAGCGAGCCTGCTCGCGAAAGCGTACTGTCAGCCTGCACATGCGGCGACTGACCCACCGCACTCGCGAGCAGGCTCGCTCCCACAGGTTTCATCTTCAGCCCGCGAGACAAAACATTGACCCAGAGCGGTATAGACGTCACAAAAATCAGCTAAAACGCTCGCCACCGCTACTTGCAGTAACAGGCATATAAGACAACTTTCTGTTTACTGCACCGCTAAACAGTTACAAAACCACTCCAAACGATATTAATTATCATTTAGCGACAACTATGTTCGTTACATTTCCTACAAAACATAATTGGCAGAATCCCGGCTAATGCCCGCAACGCATGGCCTGCAGGGCATCGGAGGTACGCTATGTCCTTATTCCAATAAATAATTTCGCTATAGGAATTTTACTTGCCGGGTGTTTAGCCATAAAATCAGCGCGATTGATTGCTGCGACATATCGTCACTGCCTATTTCTTTATCAAGCTCAGAGACCTTTGCTCTCTGTTAAGGATTACCAGCATGCCCGAAGCGACAGGACTCATGGCCCACAACTGGGGCTTTGCCATTTTCCTTCTGGGTGTCGTCGGCCTGTGTGCCTTCATGCTTGGCGTCTCCAGCCTCCTCGGGTCAAAAGCCTGGGGCCGCAGCAAAAACGAACCGTTCGAGTCCGGCATGCTACCTACAGGTGGCGCCCGCTTGCGGCTCTCAGCCAAATTCTATCTGGTCGCGATGCTGTTCGTGATCTTCGATATCGAAGCCCTCTTTCTCTTTGCATGGTCTGTGTCCGTCCGCGAAAGCGGCTGGACCGGATTCGTCGAAGCTCTCGTTTTCATAGCAATTCTGTTGGCAGGTCTTGTCTACCTGTTCCGAGTGGGCGCCCTTGACTGGGCTCCGGAAGCTCGTCGCAAGCGGCAGGCGAAGCTGAAACAATGAGGCTTTGGCAATGCAATACAATCTCACCAGAATCGACCCCGATGCTCCTAACGAGCAGTATCCGATCGGCGAACGGGAAACCGTTTCCGATCCGTTAGAGGATCAAGTCCACAAAAACATTTTCATGGGCAAGCTCGAAGACGTGCTGAGTGGCGCGGTCAACTGGGGGCGTAAAAACTCCCTGTGGCCGTACAACTTCGGCCTTTCGTGCTGCTACGTGGAAATGACCACCGCCTTCACGGCGCCCCACGACATCGCGCGCTTTGGCGCCGAAGTTATCCGGGCATCACCGCGTCAGGCCGACTTCATGGTTATCGCCGGTACCTGCTTCATCAAGATGGCGCCGATCATTCAGCGTCTCTACGAGCAGATGCTCGAACCGAAGTGGGTGATCTCCATGGGTTCGTGCGCCAACTCCGGTGGCATGTACGACATCTACTCCGTGGTTCAAGGGGTGGACAAGTTCCTGCCCGTGGACGTCTACGTACCTGGCTGCCCGCCTCGTCCAGAAGCATTCCTTCAAGGCTTGATGCTGTTGCAGGAATCGATTGGACAGGAGCGTCGTCCGCTTTCCTGGGTCGTTGGCGACCAAGGCGTTTATCGCGCCGACATGCCTTCGCAAAAGGAACAGCGCCGCGAACAGCGAATCGCAGTCACCAACCTGCGCAGCCCTGACGAAGTCTGATCCAGTCTGTTTCAAAGAAACGAGAAGCTGGCTTCATTCTTTACGTTGACCGAAAGCGAAAAAATAACCATGACTACAGGCAGCGCTCTGTACATCCCGCCTTATAAGGCAGACGACCAGGATGTGGTCGTCGAATTGAACAACCGTTTTGGCGCCGAAGCGTTCACCGCTCAGTCGACCCGCACCGGCATGCCGGTGCTGTGGGTGGCGCGCGCCAGACTCGTCGAAGTCCTGACCTTCCTGCGCAACCTGCCCAAGCCGTACGTCATGCTCTATGACCTGCACGGCGTGGACGAGCGTCTGCGCACCAAGCGTCAAGGGCTGCCATCGGGCGCCGACTTCACCGTGTTCTATCACCTCATGTCGCTTGAGCGTAATAGTGACGTGATGATCAAAGTCGCCTTGTCCGAAAGCGACCTGAGCTTGCCGACCGTCACCAGCATCTGGCCGAACGCCAACTGGTACGAGCGTGAAGTCTGGGACATGTACGGCATCGACTTCAAAGGCCACCCGCACCTGTCGCGCATCATGATGCCGCCAACCTGGGAAGGTCACCCGCTGCGCAAGGACTTCCCGGCGCGCGCCACCGAATTCGATCCGTTCAGCCTCAACCTCGCCAAGCAACAGCTTGAGGAAGAAGCCGCGCGCTTCCGTCCTGAAGACTGGGGCATGAAGCGTTCCGGGGCCAACGAGGACTACATGTTCCTCAACCTGGGTCCGAACCACCCTTCGGCGCACGGTGCGTTCCGCATCATTCTGCAGCTGGACGGTGAGGAGATCGTCGACTGCGTGCCGGACATCGGTTACCACCACCGTGGCGCCGAGAAGATGGCCGAGCGTCAGTCCTGGCACAGTTTCATCCCGTACACCGACCGTATCGACTACCTCGGCGGCGTGATGAACAACCTGCCGTACGTGCTCTCGGTCGAGAAGCTGGCCGGCATCAAGGTGCCAGAGAAGGTCGACGTCATCCGCATCATGATGGCCGAGTTCTTCCGGATCACCAGCCACCTGCTGTTCCTCGGTACCTACATCCAGGACGTCGGCGCGATGACTCCGGTGTTCTTCACCTTCACCGACCGCCAGAAGGCGTACACGGTGATCGAAGCCATCACCGGTTTCCGTCTGCACCCGGCCTGGTACCGCATCGGCGGCGTCGCCCACGACCTGCCACGCGGCTGGGAAAAACTGGTGAAAGACTTCGTTGAATGGCTGCCAAAGCGCCTCGACGAATACACCAAGGCCGCCCTGCAGAACAGCATTCTCAAGGGTCGTACCATCGGCGTTGCCCAGTACAACACCAAAGAGGCGCTGGAATGGGGCGTCACCGGTGCCGGCCTGCGTTCCACCGGTTGCGACTTCGACCTGCGTAAAGCACGTCCATACTCCGGCTACGAGAACTTCGAGTTCGAAGTGCCGCTGGCTGCCAACGGCGATGCCTACGACCGCTGCATGGTTCGCGTCGAAGAGATGCGCCAGAGCGTCAAGATCATCGATCAGTGCCTGCGCAACATGCCGGAAGGCCCGTACAAAGCGGATCACCCGCTGACCACGCCGCCGCCGAAAGAGCGCACGCTGCAGCACATCGAAACCCTGATCACGCACTTCCTGCAGGTTTCGTGGGGCCCGGTCATGCCGGCCAACGAATCCTTCCAGATGATCGAAGCGACCAAGGGCATCAACAGTTATTACCTGACGAGCGACGGCGGCACCATGAGCTACCGTACCCGGATCCGTACTCCGAGCTTCGCGCATCTGCAACAGATCCCTTCGGTGATCAAAGGCAGCATGGTCGCGGACTTGATTGCGTACC
Organism: Pseudomonas sp. SCPG-7; assembly: GCF_002156405.1. NCBI lineage: Bacteria > Pseudomonadati > Pseudomonadota > Gammaproteobacteria > Pseudomonadales > Pseudomonadaceae > Pseudomonas > Pseudomonas sp. SCPG-7. The sequence goes on from NZ_MVOO01000017.1 coordinate 19,483, forward strand.
TGGGTAGTATCGACTTCGTTATGGCCGACGTGGACCGCTAAGCATGAACAGCACGCTTATCCAGACAGACCGTTTCACCTTGAGTGAAACCGAGCGCTCGGCCATCGAGCACGAGCTGCATCACTACGAAGACCCGCGCGCGGCGTCGATCGAAGCCCTGAAGATCGTTCAGAAGGAACGCGGCTGGGTGCCGGATGGCGCCCTGTACGCGATCGGCGAGATCCTCGGCATCCCGGCCAGCGACGTTGAAGGCGTGGCGACGTTCTACAGCCAGATCTTCCGTCAGCCGGTCGGCCGCCACATCATTCGCGTCTGCGACAGCATGGTCTGCTACATCGGCGGCCACGAGTCGGTGGTCAGCGAGATCCAGAACAATCTGGGCATCGGCCTGGGTCAGACCACCACCGACGGTCGTTTCACCCTGCTGCCGGTCTGCTGCCTCGGCAACTGCGACAAGGCACCGGCGCTGATGATCGACGACGACACCTTTGGCGACGTGCAGCCTGCCGGCGTGGCCAAACTGCTCGAGGGCTACGTATGACCCTGACATCTTTCGGTCCTGCCAACCGCATCAAGCGTTCGGCCGAGACTCACCCGCTGACCTGGCGCCTGCGTGATGACGGCGAGGCCGTGTGGCTCGACGAATACCAGGCCAAGAACGGCTACGCCGCTGCGCGCAAAGCCTTCGCCGACATGGCCCAGGACGACATCGTCCAGACCGTGAAAGACGCCGGCCTCAAAGGTCGCGGCGGTGCAGGTTTCCCCACTGGCGTGAAGTGGGGCCTGATGCCCAAGGACGAATCCATCAACATCCGCTACCTGCTGTGCAACGCGGACGAGATGGAGCCGAACACCTGGAAAGACCGCATGCTGATGGAGCAACTGCCCCATCTGCTGATCGAAGGCATGCTGATCAGTGCCCGCGCACTGAAGACCTACCGTGGCTACATCTTCCTGCGTGGCGAGTACACCACCGCCGCCAAGCACCTCAACCGTGCTGTGGAAGAAGCCAAGGCTGCAGGCCTGCTGGGCAAGAACATTCTGGGCAGCGGCTTCGATTTCGAACTGTTCGTCCACACCGGCGCCGGGCGTTATATCTGCGGTGAAGAAACCGCACTGATCAACTCCCTCGAAGGCCGCCGTGCCAACCCGCGCTCCAAGCCGCCCTTCCCTGCCGCTGTCGGCGTGTGGGGCAAGCCGACCTGCGTGAACAACGTCGAAACCCTGTGCAACGTGCCGGCGATCATTGCCGACGGCGTTGACTGGTACAAATCGTTGGCCCGCGAAGGCAGCGAAGACATGGGCACCAAGCTCATGGGCTTCTCCGGCAAGGTCAAGAACCCTGGCCTGTGGGAACTGCCATTCGGCGTCACCGGTCGCGAGCTGTTCGAAGACTACGCCGGCGGCATGCGCGACGGTTACAAGCTCAAGGCCTGGCAGCCAGGTGGCGCCGGTACCGGTTTCCTGTTGCCAGAACACCTCGACGCACAAATGTACGCCGGCGGCATCGCCAAAGTGGGCACCCGGATGGGTACCGGCCTGGCGATGGCGGTGGACGACAGCGTCAACATGGTTTCCCTGCTGCGCAACATGGAGCAGTTCTTCGCCCGCGAATCCTGCGGCTTCTGCACCCCGTGCCGTGATGGCCTGCCATGGAGCGTCAAGCTCTTGATGGCCATCGAAGAAGGCCGTGGTCAGCCGGGCGACATCGAGACCCTGTTGGGTCTGGTCGGTTTCCTCGGCCCAGGCAAGACCTTCTGTGCTCACGCACCGGGTGCCGTGGAGCCGCTGGGCAGTGCCATCAAATACTTCCGTCCAGAGTTCGAAGCCGGTATTGCGCCTGCAAGCGCCGCCGTCCCGCCTCTGGCAAGGCCGATCGTAATCGGCGCGTAAACGCTTAAAAAGGCGAAGGGTCCGTGCCCTTCGCCTTTCGTCCGATGACGCCTTTCGGGGCTGACTGGATTCGGACGGATAACAAGATTCCATTAGCCACGCCCGCTGACACCGGGCCAACGAAGACCTTTGAACCATGGCCACTATCCACGTAGACGGCAAAGCGCTCGAAGTCGACGGGGCAGACAACCTGTTACAGGCATGTCTGTCGCTGGGCCTCGACATCCCTTATTTCTGCTGGCACCCCGCGCTTGGTAGCGTCGGGGCCTGCCGCCAGTGCGCGGTCAAGCAGTACACCGACGAGAACGACACCCGTGGTCGCATCGTCATGTCCTGCATGACCCCTGCCACCGACAACACCTGGATCTCCATCGACGATGAAGAATCCAAGGCGTTCCGCGCCAGCGTTGTCGAATGGCTGATGACCAACCACCCGCACGACTGCCCTGTGTGCGAGGAAGGCGGTCACTGCCACCTGCAAGACATGACGGTGATGACCGGCCACAACGAGCGCCGTTATCGCTTCACCAAACGCACCCACCAGAACCAGCAACTGGGCCCGTTCATTTCCCACGAAATGAACCGCTGCATCGCCTGCTATCGCTGCGTGCGTTTCTACAAGGACTACGCCGGCGGCACCGACCTCGGTGTATTCGGCGCCCACGACAACGTGTACTTCGGTCGCGTTGAAGACGGCACCCTCGAAAGCGAGTTCTCCGGCAACCTCACCGAGGTCTGCCCGACTGGTGTGTTCACCGACAAGACTCACTCCGAGCGCTACAACCGTAAATGGGACATGCAATTCTCGCCGAGCATCTGCCATGGCTGCTCCAGCGGTTGCAACATTTCCCCGGGCGAGCGTTACGGCGAACTGCGTCGCATCGAAAACCGTTTCAACGGTTCGGTGAACCAGTACTTCCTGTGCGACCGTGGCCGTTTCGGTTATGGCTACGTCAACCGCACCGACCGCCCACGTCAGCCACTGCTGGCCGACGGCACCAAGCTGAGCGTCGACGCTGCGCTGGATAAAGCCGCTGACCTGCTGCGCGGGCGCAACATCGTCGGTATCGGTTCGCCGCGTGCCAGCCTCGAAAGCAACTACGCGCTGCGCGAGCTGGTCGGCGCCGAGCACTTCTACTCCGGTATCGAAGCTTCCGAACTGGAACGCATCCGCCTGGTCCTGCAAGTGCTCAAAGACAGCCCGCTGCCCGTGCCGAACATGCGCGACATCGAAGACCACGACGCCGTGTTCGTCCTCGGTGAAGACCTGACCCAGACCGCCGCCCGTATGGCGCTGGCCTTGCGTCAGTCGGTCAAGGGCAAGGCCGAAGACATGGCCGAAGCCATGCGCGTTCAGCCGTGGCTCGACGCTGCGGTGAAGAACATCGGTCAGCACGAACTGAACCCGCTGTTCATCGCCAGCCTGGCGGAAACCAAGCTCGACGACATCGCGGAAGAGTGCGTTCACGCCGCTCCGGACGATCTGGCGCGCATCGGCTTCGCTGTGGCCCACGCACTGGATGCCAGCGCACCGGCCGTTGAAGGTCTGGATGCTGAAGCACTGGAACTGGCCAAGCGCATTGCCGACGCCCTGCTCGCGGCCAAACGTCCGCTGATCATCGCCGGTACTTCGCTGGGTTCCAAAGCCTTGATCGAAGCGGCGGCGAACATCGCCAAAGCCCTGAAGCTGCGCGAGAAGAACGGTTCGATCAGCCTGATCGTGCCGGAAGCCAACAGCCTCGGCCTGGCCATGCTCGGTGGCGAATCGGTCGACGCGGCGCTGCAAGCCGTGATCGATGGCAAGGCCGACGCCATCGTCGTGCTGGAAAACGATCTGTACACCCGCACCTCGAAAGCCAAGGTCGATGCCGCGCTGAGCGCTGCGAAAGTGGTGATCGTTGCCGACCACCAGAAGACCGCCACCACCGACCGCGCGCAACTGGTTCTGCCAGCCGCGAGCTTCGCGGAAGGCGACGGTACGCTGGTCAGCCAGGAAGGTCGCGCCCAGCGCTTCTTCCAGGTTTTCGATCCGCAATACATGGATGCGAGCATCCTGGTTCACGAAGGCTGGCGCTGGCTGCACGCCCTGCGCTCGACCCTGCTGAACCAGCCGATCGACTGGACGCAACTCGACCACGTCACCGCTGCCGTGGCGTCGAGCACCGAGCAACTGGCGCGTATCGTCGACGCGGCTCCATCCGCCGCGTTCCGCATCAAGGGTCTGAAACTGGCGCGTGAGCCGCTGCGTTATTCCGGTCGCACCGCGATGCGCGCCGACATCAGCGTTCACGAACCGCGCACCCCGCAAGACAAAGACACCGCGTTCGCCTTCTCCATGGAAGGTTACTCGGGCTCGGCCGAACCGCGTCAGCAGGTGCCATTCGCCTGGTCGCCGGGCTGGAACTCGCCGCAAGCCTGGAACAAGTTCCAGGACGAAGTCGGTGGTCACCTGCGTGCTGGCGACCCGGGCACCCGCCTGATCGAAAGCACCGGTGATTCGCTGAACTGGTTCGCCGCTGCTCCGCGCGCATTCAACCCGGCGCCGGGCACCTGGCAGGCCGTGCCGTTCTACCACCTGTTCGGCAGCGACGAAAACTCGTCGAAAGCCGCACCGGTACAGGAACGCATCCCGGCTCCGTACGTGGCGCTGGCCAAATCCGAAGCGGATCGCCTGGGTGTCAACGATGGTGCTCTGCTGAGCCTGAACGTGGCCGGCCAGACCCTGCGTCTGCCGCTGCGCATCAATGAAGAGCTGGGCGCTGGTCTGGTGGCCTTGCCTGCGGGCATCGCCGGCATTCCACCGGCATTCGCCGGCCTGTCCGTCGACGGTCTGCAGGAGGCAGCGCAATGACCTGGTTCACCCCTGAAGTGATCGATGTGATCCTGACGGTCATCAAAGCCATCGTGATTCTGCTGGCCGTTGTGGTCGCGGGCGCGTTGCTCAGCTTTGTCGAACGTCGCCTGCTGGGCTGGTGGCAGGACCGTTACGGTCCGAACCGCGTTGGCCCGTTCGGCATGTTCCAGATCGCCGCCGACATGCTGAAGATGTTCTTCAAGGAAGACTGGACCCCGCCGTTTGCCGACAAGGTGATCTTCACCCTGGCACCGGTGGTGGCCATGTCCGCCCTGCTGATCGCTTTCGCGATCATCCCGATCACCCCGACCTGGGGCGTGGCGGATCTGAACATCGGCCTGCTGTTCTTCTTCGCCATGGCCGGTCTGTCGGTCTACGCGGTGCTGTTCGCCGGCTGGTCGAGCAACAACAAGTTCGCCCTGCTCGGCAGCTTGCGTGCCTCGGCGCAGACCGTGTCCTACGAAGTGTTCATGGGCCTGGCCCTGATGGGCATCGTGGTGCAGGTCGGCTCGTTCAACATGCGCGACATCGTCGAGTACCAGGCGCAGAACCTGTGGTTCATCATTCCGCAGTTCTTCGGCTTCTGTACCTTCTTCATCGCTGGCGTCGCCGTGACTCACCGTCACCCGTTCGACCAGCCGGAAGCGGAACAGGAACTGGCCGACGGTTACCACATTGAATACGCCGGTATGAAATGGGGCATGTTCTTCGTCGGTGAATACATCGGCATCATCCTGATCTCGGCGCTGCTGGTCACCCTGTTCTTCGGTGGCTGGCACGGTCCGTTCGGCATCCTGCCGCAACTGTCCTTCGTCTGGTTCGCACTGAAGACCGCGTTCTTCATCATGCTGTTCATCCTGCTGCGCGCATCCATCCCGCGTCCGCGTTATGACCAGGTGATGGATTTCAGCTGGAAATTCTGCCTGCCACTGACCCTGATCAATTTGCTGATAACCGCTGCGGTTGTGTTGTGGAACACACCTGCGGTTGCGGTTCAGTGAGGATTTGACCCATGTTCAAATATATTGGCGACATCGTTAAGGGTACCGGTACCCAATTGCGCAGCCTGGTCATGGTCTTCGGCCATGGCTTTCGCAAGCGCGACACCCTGCAATACCCGGAAGAGCCGGTCTACCTGCCACCACGCTACCGTGGTCGCATCGTCCTGACCCGTGACCCCGATGGCGAAGAACGTTGCGTAGCCTGCAACCTGTGCGCCGTGGCTTGCCCGGTAGGTTGCATCTCGCTGCAGAAAGCTGAAACCGAAGACGGTCGCTGGTACCCGGACTTCTTCCGTATCAACTTCTCGCGCTGCATTTTCTGCGGTCTCTGCGAGGAAGCCTGTCCGACCACCGCAATCCAGTTGACCCCGGATTTCGAGATGGCCGAGTTCAAACGTCAGGACCTGGTGTACGAGAAAGAAGATCTTTTGATCTCCGGCCCCGGCAAAAACCCTGATTACAACTTCTATCGTGTTGCAGGTATGGCAATCGCTGGCAAGCCGAAAGGCTCCGCGCAGAACGAAGCCGAACCGATCAACGTGAAGAGCTTGCTGCCTTAAGGAAGAACGATGGAATTCGCTTTCTATTTCGCATCGGGTATCGCGGTTGTGTCCACGCTACGTGTGGTCACCAACACCAACCCTGTGCACGCCCTGCTCTACCTGATCATCTCGTTGATCGCCGTGGCCATGACCTTCTTTGCACTCGGCGCACCGTTCGCCGGCGTGCTGGAAGTGATCGCCTACGCCGGCGCCATCATGGTGCTGTTCGTGTTCGTGGTGATGATGCTGAACCTGGGTCCCGCCTCGGTTCAGCAGGAACGCAGCTGGCTCAAGCCCGGCATCTGGGCAGGACCGGTGATTCTCGCCGCCCTGCTGCTGGCCGAACTGCTGTATGTGCTGTTCGCTCACCAGAGCGGTCAGGCCATCGGCCACACCACCGTCGATGCAAAAGCCGTGGGCGTCAGCCTGTTCGGCCCGTATCTGCTGGTGGTCGAACTCGCCTCGATGCTGCTGCTCGCCGCAGCCGTCACGGCGTTCCATTTGGGCCGTAACGAGGCGAAGGAGTAAGACATGCCTGCTATCCCTCTCGAGCATGGATTGGCCGTTGCCGGCATCCTGTTCTGCCTTGGTCTGGTCGGCCTGATGGTCCGCCGCAACATTTTGTTCGTGTTGATGAGTCTGGAAGTGATGATGAACGCCTCTGCCCTGGCCTTCATCGTTGCGGGCGCCCGCTGGGCGCAACCGGATGGACAGATCATGTTCATCCTGGTGATCAGCCTGGCAGCCGCCGAGGCCAGTATTGGCCTGGCGATACTGCTGCAACTGTATCGCCGCTTCCACACGCTCGATATCGACGCTGCCAGTGAGATGCGCGGATGAACCTAATCTTTCTGACTTTTGTATTCCCTCTGATCGGTTTCCTGCTGCTGTCGTTCTCCCGTGGACGCTGGTCGGAAAACCTCTCGGCGCTGATCGGCGTGGGTTCCATCGGCTTGTCGGCGATCGTCGCCGCCTACGTCATCTGGCAATTCAACGTCGCGCCTCCCGAGGGCGGTCACTACACCCTGGTGCTGTGGAAGTGGATGGCGGTCGAAGGCTTCAAGCCTGACTTCGCCCTCTACATCGACGGCCTGTCGATCACTATGCTCGGCGTGGTGGTGGGCGTGGGTTTCCTGATCCACCTGTTCGCGTCCTGGTACATGCGCGGCGAAGCGGGTTACTCGCGCTTCTTCTCGTACACCAACCTGTTTATCGCCAGCATGCTGTTCCTGGTGCTCGGCGATAACCTGCTGTTCCTGTACTTCGGCTGGGAAGGCGTGGGCCTGTGCTCGTACCTGTTGATCGGTTTCTACTACAGCAACCGCAACAACGGTAACGCCGCACTCAAGGCCTTCATCGTGACCCGGATCGGCGACGTGTTCATGGCCATCGGCCTGTTCATCCTGTTCCAGCACGTGGGCACGCTGAACATCCAGGAACTGCTGGTGCTGGCACCGCAGAAATTCCAGGCCGGCGACTTCTGGATCACCCTGGCGACCCTGATGCTGCTGGGTGGTGCGGTCGGTAAATCGGCGCAACTGCCACTGCAAACCTGGCTCGCGGACGCGATGGCCGGTCCGACCCCGGTCTCGGCACTGATCCACGCTGCGACCATGGTGACGGCGGGTGTCTACCTGATCGCCCGTACCCACGGCCTGTTCACCCTGGCGCCGGAAATCCTGCACCTGGTCGGCATCGTCGGTGGTGTGACGCTGGTTCTCGCAGGTTTCGCCGCACTGGTACAGACTGACATCAAACGTATCCTCGCCTACTCGACCATGAGCCAGATCGGCTACATGTTCCTGGCGCTGGGCGTGGGTGCCTGGGATGGCGCGATTTTCCACCTGATGACTCACGCCTTCTTCAAGGCCCTGCTGTTCCTTGCTTCCGGTGCGGTGATCGTTGCCTGCCACCACGAGCAGAACATCTTCAAGATGGGCGGTCTGTGGAAAAAACTGCCACTGGCCTACGCCAGCTTCATCGTCGGTGGTGCTGCACTGGCCGCCCTGCCACTGGTCACCGCAGGCTTCTACTCCAAGGACGAAATCCTTTGGGAAGCGTTCGCCAGCGGCAACCACGGTCTGCTTTACGCAGGTCTGGTCGGCGCGTTCATGACGTCGCTGTACACCTTCCGCCTGATCTTCATCACGTTCCACGGTGAAGCCAAGACTGAAGCCCACGCCGGTCACGGCATCTCGCACTGGCTGCCACTGTCGGTGCTGATCGTACTGTCGACGTTCGTCGGCGCGATGATCGTTCCACCGCTGCACGGCGTACTGCCTGAGAGCGTTGGCCATGCCGGTGGCGAAGCCAAGCACAGTCTGGAAATCGCCTCGGGCGCCATCGCTCTGGCCGGTATCCTGCTGGCGGCCCTGCTGTTCCTCGGCAAGCGTCGCTTCGTGACCGCGATCGCCAACAGCGGCATCGGCCGTTTCCTTTCGGCCTGGTGGTTCGCTGCCTGGGGCTTCGACTGGATCTACGACAAACTGTTCGTCAAGCCGTACCTTGCGATCAGCCATGTACTGCGCAGAGACCCGCTCGACCAGACCATCGGTCTGATCCCGCGTATGGCCAAAGGCGGTCATACCGCCCTGAGCCGCACCGAGACCGGTCAACTGCGTTGGTATGCCGCCTCGATGGCTGCTGGTGCCGTGCTGGTGATCGGCGCCATCGTGCTGGTAGCGGTCTGATATGAACCTTGCGAATTTGCGAAAGGAAACGAGCCCGTCATGATTCTGTCTTGGCTAATCCTGATCCCCTTCATCGGCGGCCTGCTGTGCTGGATGGGTGAGCGCTTCGGCGCTACCCTCCCCCGCTGGATTGCGCTGTTGACCATGACCCTGGAACTCGCCCTCGGCCTCTGGCTGTGGGCCCACGGTGACTACTCATTTGCACCGGCGCCTGGCGCCGATCCGACCTGGGCGCTTGAGTTCAAGCACGTCTGGATCCAGCGCTTCGGCATCAACGTGCACCTGGCCCTCGACGGCCTGTCGCTGTTGATGATCCTGCTGACCGGTCTGCTGGGTATCCTCTCGGTACTCTGCTCGTGGAAAGAGATTCAACGTCACGTTGGCTTCTTCCACCTGAACCTGATGTGGATCCTGGGCGGCGTTGTCGGCGTGTTCCTCGCCCTCGACCTGTTCATGTTCTTCTTCTTCTGGGAAATGATGCTGGTGCCGATGTACTTCCTCATCGCGCTCTGGGGTCACAGTTCTTCGGACGGCAAGAAAACCCGGATCTACGCGGCGACCAAGTTCTTCATCTTCACTCAGGCTTCCGGCCTGATCATGCTGGTGGCGATCCTCGGTCTGGTGCTGGTCAACTTCAACAACACTGGCGTGATTACCTTCAACTACGCCGACCTGTTGAAGACCAAGATGTCGATGACCACCGAGTACATTCTGATGCTCGGCTTCTTCATCGCCTTCGCGGTCAAGCTGCCAGTCGTACCGTTCCACTCGTGGTTGCCTGATGCGCACGCCCAGGCGCCGACTGCCGGTTCCGTCGACCTCGCCGGTATCCTGCTGAAAACCGCGGCCTACGGCCTGCTGCGTTTCGCCCTGCCGCTGTTCCCGAATGCCTCGGCCGAGTTCGCGCCGATCGCCATGACCCTCGGTCTGATCGGGATCTTCTACGGTGCGTTCCTCGCTTTCGCGCAAACCGACATCAAGCGTCTGATCGCCTTCTCGTCCGTTTCCCACATGGGCTTCGTGCTGATCGGCATCTACTCCGGCAGCCAACTGGCGCTGCAAGGTGCAGTGATCCAGATGCTGGCGCACGGTCTGTCGGCGGCAGCACTGTTTATCCTCAGCGGTCAACTGTACGAGCGTCTGCACACCCGTGACATGCGTGAGATGGGCGGTCTGTGGTCGCGTATCGCTTACCTGCCGGCGATCAGCCTGTTCTTTGCAGCCGCCTCTCTGGGTCTGCCGGGTACCGGTAACTTCGTCGGCGAATTCCTGATCCTGATCGGTACGTTCGCCAGTGCGCCATGGATCACCGCGATTGCCACCTCCGGTCTGGTGTTCGGTTCGGTCTACTCGCTGATCATGATCCACCGTGCCTACTTCGGTCCGTCGAAATCGGATTCGATCCTGCACGGCATGGACGGTCGCGAACTGACCATGGTGCTGGGCCTTGCGGCGCTGCTGATTTACCTCGGCGTTTACCCGCAACCGTTCCTCGACACTTCCGCCGCCACGATGCATGGCGTGCAGCAGTGGCTCGGCACCGCCTTCACTCAACTCGCTTCGGCCCGGTAAGAGCGCTATGGAATTCACGATTCAACACTTTATTGCGCTTGCGCCACTGTTGATCACCAGCCTCACCATTATCGTGGTGATGCTGGCAATCGCCTGGCGCCGCAACCACTCGCAGACCTTCCTGATCTCGGTCGCCGGTCTGAACCTGGCCTTGCTGTCGATCCTGCCAGCCCTGAAAGTCGCGCCTCTGGCCGTGACGCCATTGCTGCAAGTCGACACCTTTGCCTGCCTGTACATGGCGCTGATCCTGGTCGCCACCCTCGCCTGTGTAACCCTCGCCCACGCCTACCTCGGCGATGGCGGCTCGGGTTACCCGGGCAACCGTGAAGAACTGTACCTGCTGATCCTGATGGCCGCCGCCGGTGGTCTGGTTCTGGTCAGCGCGCAGCACCTGGCCGGGTTGTTCATCGGCCTGGAACTGCTGTCGGTACCGGTCTACGGTCTGGTGGCTTACGCCTTCTTCAACAAGCGTTCGCTGGAAGCCGGCATCAAGTACATGGTGCTGTCGGCCGCGGGTTCCGCGTTCCTGCTGTTCGGTATGGCCCTGCTCTACGCTGATGCCGGCACCCTGAGCTTCAACGGTATCGGTCAGGCACTGGCTACCACCAACCTGCCGAGCTCGCTGGCGCAGCTGGGTCTGGGCATGATGCTGATCGGTCTGGCGTTCAAGCTGTCGCTGGTACCGTTCCACCTGTGGACGCCAGACGTTTACGAAGGTGCTCCGGCGCCGGTGGCCGCGTTCCTCGCCACGGCGTCGAAGGTTGCCGTGTTCGCGGTGATGGTGCGTCTGTTCCAGATCTCCCCTGCCGCGAGCAGTGGCGTGCTGAGCGACGTACTGACCGTCATCGCCATCGCCTCGATCCTGTTCGGTAACCTGCTGGCCCTGACCCAAAGCAACCTCAAGCGTCTGCTCGGTTACTCGTCCATCGCCCACTTCGGTTACCTGCTGATCGCGCTGGTGGCGAGCAAGGGTCTGGCGGTGGAAGCCATCGGCGTGTATCTGGTGACTTATGTGATCACCAGCCTCGGCGCGTTCGGCGTGATCACCCTGATGTCCTCGCCGTACAATGGCCGTGACGCCGACGCACTGTACGAGTACCGCGGCCTGTTCTGGCGCCGTCCGTATCTGACCGCGGTACTGACCGTGATGATGCTGTCGCTGGCCGGTATCCCGCTGACTGCCGGCTTCATCGGCAAGTTCTACATCATCGCCACCGGTGTCGAGTCGCACCAATGGTGGCTGGTCGGTTCCCTGGTACTGGGCAGCGCCATCGGCGTGTTCTACTACCTGCGCGTGATGGTCACCCTGTACCTGATCGAACCGAACCTGCGCCGCCACGACGCCCAGCTGCACTGGGAACAGAAGGCAGGCGGCGTGATGCTGCTGGCCATCGCCGTGGTTGCGTTCTTTCTCGGTGTGTACCCGCAGCCATTGCTGTCGCTGGTTCAGCAGGCGGGTCTGGCGGGCTGATATCCGGCTGGCTACACATGAAAACGGCACCTTCGGGTGCCGTTTTTGTTTTTGTGGGATTCAACATCAAAAGATCGCAGCCTTCGGCAGCTCCTACATTGGGATGGTATGCGGTCTGTAGGAGCTGCCGAAGGCTGCGATCTTTTGACTTATAACGCTCTCCCCTTTCTAGGAATTTGCCTGCAAAGTGGTGAGCAATGGCTGACACTCTGCAGAAGGTAATTGCGGTTAAATTTGAGGATCACCTATCAAGTGGAGATCCACGAACCATGAAGCGGGATATTTTTTCAGAGTTGTTGGATGGCCTTGATGCGATAGCCGAAGAACGCCAAGGCAAAATTACCTTGAAGAAGACGCGTGTAAAACGGATCGGCGACACGAAGGGCAAACTCATACTTCCCGCCGAAACTGATGCCTCTCTATCACACGGTTTGCTGGATACCTTCGAACGATAAAAAGCCACATCGGCTCTCATGTGATCTATCAGACTCACTCAACCCACTGTGGGAGCGAGCCTGATCCGGGCGGCGTTCCGACGAAGGCGTCGGCACATCCCCATCTTCAGTGCCTGACAGTCCGCTTTCGCGAGCAGGCTCGCTCCCACAGGTTTATGTGGCGTTCACTCAATCCATATAACCACATGACGAAATTGTAATTCCCCCATCACCTTGGCGTTATCCGCAGCCTGCAACGATGTGACCCGGCGACCAATGCCGGCGGGCCCTGCCCCGCCGAACAATAAGACCACGCCGACGCACGTTCCCGTTCTGCCAAACCCAAGGAGTGTTTGATGGTTAACAATACAAAAATGTCGATGGCCGCTTTAGCGGTGGTAGTCGGCGCCGGGCCGTCCATGGTGTTTGCAGAAGACAAGCCTGAGGGCTTTGTCGAAGGCAGCAGCCTGACGGTGCTCAACCGCAACTTCTACTTCAATCGTGATCATCGCAACGGCCAGTCCAGCCCCACCGGCAACGGTTATTCCGAAGCCTGGGCGCATGCGGTGATCAGCAAGTTCGAATCCGGTTTCACCCAAGGCACCGTCGGGGTCGGTGTCGATGCATTTGCCATGCTCGGCTTGAAACTCGACACCGGTGACGGCCGCAACGGCGGCCGCAGTTCGTTCGATGTGCTGCCGGTCAACCGTGACGGCCAGGCACGGGATGAGTACACCAAGGTCGGTGGCGCCGCCAAAGTGCGGGCCTTCGATACCGTGGTCAAGGTCGGTGATGTGTTCCCGGCCAACCCGGTGGTAGCCGCAGGTGATTCGCGCCTGCTGCCGGAAAGCTTTCGCGGGGTGACGGCGACCAACACCAGCATCGAAGGTCTGTCGATCCAGGGCGGCCGTCTGCATGCGATGAGCCAACCGGTGTCCAGCGACATGCGCGAGAACTTCGCCACGTTTTACGCCGGTCCGGTCAACTCGCCGTGGATCGCTTACGGCGGCGGCGATTATGTGCTGAACAAGAACCTCAGTTTCAGCCTGTACTCCAGCCGCCTCAAGGACGCCTGGAACCAGTATTACGCTGGCACCGCATGGACCTATCCGCTGGCGGACGACCTGTCGCTGTTCGGGGGGCTGAACTATTACAAAGCAGTCGACGAAGGCAAACAACTGCTCGGCCAGTTCGACAACAACATCTGGAGCGGCCGCGTCGGGGTGAAACTCGGTGCGCACTCCGTCGCCCTCTCCCACCAGCGCAACAACGGCAACGACGACTTCGATTACCTGCGCCAGTCTGACTCGATCTTTCTCGACAACTCGATCCAGTACAGCGACTTCAACTCGCCGAAAGAACGTTCGTGGATGGTGCGCTACGACCTCGACATGACCGCTTACGGCGTACCCGGTTTGTCGTTCATGACCCGTTACGCACGCGGCACCGACGCCGACTATTCCAACGCCAACGCCGTGTACATGCGCCGCGATGCCGACGGCAATCCGCTGACCGACCAGAAACGCTGGGAGCGTGATGTGGAGGTCAAATACGTGGTGCAGAGCGGTTCGATGAAAGACCTGTCGCTGCGTCTGCGCCAGGCCACCACTCGCGCCACGGCATTCGAGTCGGACCTGGACGAAGTGCGCGTGATCGTCGAATACCCGCTGGCGATTCTCTGAGTTTCCCGAGCAATACCATTCACCTTTAGAAGCTCCTTGCTCCTTTGGTCAGAGGTGAATTTTTTGGCGCCCTTCGGGGCGCCTTTTTTTGCTCTGCGGTCGCGACATAATCAACCCGCTATCGAAATAACCTAGCGAGTAGCTGATTCAGCCAAGCTTTAGCGTAAAGGCAGCATCAGGGTTATAGGGGAAATGTCGGGGCACGGAATGAATCCCGCGTACTTGATATAAAAGCTCGACAGCCGATCATTCAAGGGATGAACAATTATTGCGCTGGATCCGATCGACTGAGACGCGTTGAGAGCTCTTTCAATCGCATCTTGCAGTAAATCGATCGCGAAGCCCTGGCCCTGAGCCTCCCGTGTGACGCCCATACGCCCCAATAGAGTTACCGGATGGACACTGGGCGAGTTGCGCTGACGGCTTTTCGGCATGACGCTGGCGCGGGCGACTGATCCGCTGGAAAGCGTGTAGTAGGCCATCACATTCGACGTGCCTTTGAGGCAGCTGACGTACACAACAGCCTGTTTGGTGGATTGGGCTTTTCGCGCCTTCCTCTGCAGGTATTGGTCAATGGTCACCTCACCAGAATCGAAGGCATCGAGTTCGTGTTGGTCGTTGAGCTTCTCGGGCGCGGTCAACTCCAACGTTTTGGACGAGCGAGCAGTTGGTGCAGGCATTCGTTACCTCGAGCCGGATTGGCTTCAATAGCCTGTTCGAATGCGTCAAATGCGCTGTCGTCGAGAAGGAACAGTCGTTTATCCAGAATCACCTCTTCAGCTTTTTGGCAGGCAGCTTCCAGGATAAAACTTGTGCGATCACGACCAGACATGGCGGCTGCCAAATCGATCAGATTACGTTTCTTTTCGTCCGCTCTCATGTTGATTGGAACGGGTTTGGATTTTTCAACGCTTTCAGTTGTGGACATTGTTCTGTTTCCCATCTGGGTAGGTGATGTTGGAGCTGGAGCCTCCTTATGGCGTTAGCACATCAGCTTTTGTTTATTTTTCATTTTCTGACTCCTTGAGTGGCCCGGAGAGGTTTAGGCCATGCTCTTAACGTGAGATCTAACGTTTGAGGTGCGAAGCCATGAGAGCGACTTCGGAGTCGATTCTATACCGACCGTGTAGCTAATGCATATACGCGTATAGCTTTCAGATACACGGTCATTTTATTCAGGTCTGGCGAGAAAAGGATCCTCGTCAAAGGACCTTCGCCTACGTCGCGACTTCCACGTTATCCAGCGCTTTGTTCACCGCCAATTCGCCAAGCATGACCACCTGCGCGATGCCGAGCAGCGTCTTGCGATGCGTCCCCTCCAGCAACGCGGCGAAATCACCGAGCATTACCGTGGCCGAGGCCAGGGATTCGCAAGCATTGGCCAGCAGGGATTCGATGGCGGCGTAGGGGGATGTTGGATCGGGGTCTGCAGGCGTGTCTGTTTCGGGCGGATTCGGTGTTGGCTTTTTCATAATGTTTTACTCAGCTTGACGGTGGAGCTGACCCTTTCGGTTCCACGCGAAAGGGTGGCAGCTATACGCAGGTTGGAACCCGGGCAACTAAGCAAAACCCGACAGACTCGAAGTCTCCCGCGCACAGCCGCCATAACGGAGTGCACACATGAAAGTGCACAAGCATACGTCATGAACGGTGCGATTTGCTTCAGTTAAGCCGAGGGGTTCCAATCCCGATCGCTGATTTGACAGCGACCCACACAGGCTAGAGAGCGGACGTCCGAGGGACAACCTGAAAACATTGTGGGAAGGTTCTGCTTTTTTCCCACACAACCTTTAAACATTCCGAATCTAAATACAGATCGTGATACTGAAAATGTGCCCCGTGCAGGAGCTGCCGAAGGCTGCGATCTTTTGACTTTGAAGACCAAGATCAACAGATCGCAGCCTGCGGCAGCTCCTACAGGGATTAGGTGTTGGTTAGCCACCACTGTTGCGGCACACGCCGGCCACGCTGTACTTGAGGGTGTTGAGTTGCCCTTGCGAGTCTTCGTAGGTCATGGCTGTGGGTACTACCGAGCAAGCCGGCTGCGGCTTCACCACGCTGACGATTTTCACCACGTCCAGCTTCATGCCGTATTCGTATTCCTTGACCACCGGCGGCGCTTTGCCCTGCTCGGCGGCATATTGCTCCATGGCTTTGGCGTTGGCGCTGAAGGCACGCTCGAAAGTGCGGTCACCGCCGCCTTCGGCCATGACCAGAGAAGACATCGCCATGACACTGGCGAACGCGATCAACTTGCGTATTTTCATATCCATTTCCTTCCCATCCAGGCATAAAAAAGCCCAGCATCGATGCGCGATGACCGGCTTGATCAAGTGCTGTCGCTTACAGGCTCTTGCTGTTGTCGACGGCTTTTTCATTGACCACCACCGGGTTGCCGGCGGCTTTTTCCTTGGCCACGAACAGCTCCACGGAACGATCATTGTTGGTCATCATCCGATCGAACGTGCGGTCGCCGCCACCTTCAGCCATGACCAGGGAAGACATCGCCAACGCCACCACAAAAGCACCCATTTGTACGATTTTCATTTTTGATTCCTCGTTTAAGTAACTGACGGGATCAAGGTAACAAGGCGTACCTTTCGTGACGGTGGCGGGGGAATTACAGATTCGTAATGTCGAAAATGCGGCAACCACACACCAATTTCAGGACTGAGAAATAACTGTGGCGAGGGAGCTTGCTCCCGCTGGGGCGCGGAGCGGCCCTCGCTCTTATTCTGAAAAAGCAAGGCCTGCTGCGCAGTCCAGCGGGAGCAAGCTCCCTCGCCACAGGGTTTGGGGTTGTTCTATTGGATAGGTGTGATGTCCTCATCCCGGCGATGGGCGATCTGGTACAGCGCGGGCAAGATCAGCAGCGTGAGAATGGTCGAGGACAGAATCCCGCCAATCACCACCGTCGCCAGCGGCCGCTGCACTTCAGCGCCGGTGCCGGTTGCCAGCGCCATCGGAATGAAACCCAACGACGCCACCAGCGCCGTCATCAATACCGGCCGCAACCGCGTGAGCGCACCGACATTGATCGCCTCGGCCAGCGACCGCCCTTCCTCGCGCAAATTGCGAATGAACGCGATCATCACCAACCCGTTGAGCACTGCCACTCCGGACAGCGCAATAAACCCGACGCCTGCCGAAATCGACAACGGAATATCCCGCAGCCACAGCGCCATCACCCCGCCGGTCAGCGCAAACGGAATCCCGGTAAACACCAGCAAGCCGTCCTTTAGATTGTTGAACATCATGAACAACAGCCCGAACACCAGCAGCAACGCCACCGGCACCACAATCTGCAAGCGCTTGGCTGCCGATTGCAGTTGCTCGAACTGCCCGCCCCAACGGGTCCAGTAACCAGCCGGCACCTGCACCTCGCGCTCGATCACCGCACCCGCTTCGCTGACGAACGAGCCGATATCGCGCCCGCGCACGTTGGCGCTGACGATCACCAGACGCTTGCCGTTTTCGCGGCTGACCTGATTCGGCCCGAGCACCAGGTCGAGGCTGGCGACGTCTTTCAGCGCGATAAAACCAATCTGGTTCGCCGCACCGCTCAGCGCCGGCACCGGAATCAGCAGCGCCGACAAACCCTCGATGTCCTTGCGCATGGCATCGGACAACCGCACCACCATGTCGAAGCGCCGATCGCCCTCATACAAGGTGCCAGCCTGTCGCCCGCCGACGGCCACGGCGATGGTGTCCTGCACATCGCCGACGTTGAGCCCGTAACGCGCTGCCTTGTCGCGGTCGATGTTGATGGTCAGCACCGGCAACCCGGTGGTCTGCTCGACCTTCACTTCAGACGCGCCATTGACCTTCTGCATCGCCGCCGCGATCTTCGCTGCCGTGGCGTTGAGCACGTCCATGTCATCGCCGAACACCTTGACCGCGACATCGCTGCGCACGCCGGAAATCAGTTCGTTGAAGCGCAACTGGATCGGCTGCGACAGTTCATAGTTGCTGCCCGGCAACGTCGCGGCGGCTTGTTGCAACTCGGCCATCAGGGTGTCGCGGGACTTGTTCGGGTCTGGCCATTGCTCCTTCGGTTTGAGCATCACGTAGCTGTCAGAGATGTTCGGCGGCATCGGGTCGGAAGCGATTTCCGCCGTGCCGGTGCGGGCGAACACCCGTTCAACCTCCGGCACTTTGGCCAGGATCAAGGTTTCCAGGCGCTGCTGCATGTCCACCGATTGCGTCAGGCTGGTACCCGGCACGCGCAGTGCTTGCAGAGCGAAATCACCCTCACTGAGGCTCGGCACAAACTCGCTGCCCATGCGGCTGGTGAGCACGCCGCTGAGCACGATCACCGCCAACGCCGCGCCCACGGCCACCGTGCGATGGGCCATGACCCAGGCCAGCGCCGGCGCATACACCCGACGTGCGCCGCGCATGACCGCGCCCTCTTCTTCCTTGACCTTGCCGGTGACAAACAGCGCAATCGCCGCCGGGACGAAGGTCACCGACAGCAGCATGGCACCGAGCAAAGCGATGACCACGGTGAGCGCCATCGGGTGGAACATTTTCCCTTCGACGCCACTCAGGGCGAAGATCGGCAGGTACACCACCATGATGATCAACTGGCCGAAAATCAGCGGTCGTCGCGCCTCCTTCGCCGCGGCGAAGACCTCCTTGAAACGCTCGGCGCGGGTCAACAAACGGCCGTGATGCTGCTGCGCGTGAGCCAGGCGGCGCAGGGTGTTTTCGACGATCACCACCGCGCCATCGACGATGATGCCGAAGTCCAGCGCGCCGAGGCTCATCAGGTTGGCGCTGACCTTGTTGCTGAACATGCCGGTGAAGGTGAACAGCATCGACAGCGGAATCACCATCGCGGTAATCAGCGCAGCGCGAATGTTGCCGAGGAACAGGAACAGAATCGCGATCACCAGAATCGCGCCTTCAATCAGGTTCTTTTTCACCGTGGCGATGGCTTTGTCGACCAGGTGCGTGCGGTCGTACACCGGCACCGCAATCACGCCTTGCGGCAGGGATTTATTGATCTGTTCGAGCTTGCTGGCCACCGCTTGCGAGACGGTGCGGCTGTTCTCGCCGATCAACATGAACACCGTGCCGAGCACCACTTCACGACCGTTTTCGGTGGCCGCACCGCTGCGCAATTCACGGCCGATTTCTACGGTGGCGACATTCTTGACCCGGATCGGCGTGCCATCGACGTTGGCCATGACGATGTTGGCGATGTCCTCGGTGCTCGCCACTTGCCCTGGTGCGCGGATCAGCAACTGCTCGCCGCTGCGCTCGATGTACCCGGCGCCGACGTTGGCGTTGTTGCGCTCCAGCGCGGTGATCAGATCGGTGAGGGTGAGCTTGTACGCGGCGAGGCGTTTCGGATCCGGCGCGATCTGGTATTCCTTGGCAAAACCACCGATGGTGTTGATCTCGGCAACACCCGGCACATTGCGCAATTGCGGTTTGATGATCCAGTCCTGAATCACCCGCAGATCGGTCGGCGTGTACGCTGTGCCGTCGTCCTTCAACGCGCCTTCCTTCGCCTCCACCGTCCACAGAAAAATCTCGCCGAGGCCAGTGGAAATCGGGCCCATCAGCGCTTCCGCGCCTTCGGGCAATTGCTCCCTGGCGATCTGCAGGCGCTCGTTGACCAGTTGGCGGGCGAAGAACAGCTCGGTGCCGTCCTTGAAGATCACCGTGACCTGCGACAGCCCGGAGCGCGACAGCGAACGGGTCTGCTCCAGTGCCGGCAAACCGGCCATCGCGGTTTCAATCGGGAAAGTGATGCGCTGCTCGGTTTCCAGCGGCGAGAACCCGGCGGCGCCGGTGTTGATCTGCACCTGGACATTGGTGATGTCGGGCACGGCGTCAATCGGCAGTTTCTGATAACTGGCGATGCCGAGGCCGGCCATGAGCAGAACGGCGAGCAGCACGATGATGCGCTGCTCGATGGCAAACTGGATCAGGCGTTCGAACATGGGGACCTTCCAGAATTAATGACTGTGCTCGGCCGAGGCTTTGCCCAGCTCCGACTTGAGAACGAAGCTGCCGGCACTGGCGACTTGCACGCCCGGTTCCAGCCCTTGGGTGACTTCCACGTGGCCAGCGGCGCGGCTGCCCAGTTCCACCGCCTGCGCCTTGAAGCCGTCGTCGGTACGCACGAACACCGTGGGTTTGTCCTCGACGGTCTGGATCGCGGTTTCCGGCACGGCGACTTTGGCCTGGCGGCTCTCGGTGGCGACCCGCGCGGTGACGAACAGCCCCGGGCGCCATGAGCCCTGCGGGTTTTCCAGCGTCACGCGCACGGTCGCGGTGCGGGTTTGTTCGCCGAGCAGACTGCCGACGTACGCCACGCTGCCGGTCACTTCGGCCTTTAACTCAGGCGCGCTGACAGTCACCGGTTTACCCACCTGCACCCTGGTCAGATCCTTGGGCGAGACGCCGAAGGTCACCCACACGCGGGACAAGTCCGAAAGGGTGAACGCGGCGGTGGTTTCATCAACCACCTCGCCCGGCGTCAGGTGTTTTTCCACCACCACGCCGTCGAATGGCGCGCGCAGTTCGTAGCGATTGCCGCCGGTAGCGACCACGCTGCCGCTGAGCACGCTGATTTTCTGTCGGGCGTTGTTCATGGCGATTTCCGCTTCTTCCAGCCCCTGCCTGGCCTGGAGGAAATCCTGCTCGGCGGAGATCTTGTCCTGCCACAACTTCTTTTCGCGTTCGTAGGTGGTGCGCGCCAACGCCAAGCGACGTTGCGCGGCAGCCTGTTCACTGCGCTGATCGGATATCTGCTGACTGGCGATCACCGCCAGCAACTGGCCCTTCTTCACCGCTTGCCCGAGGTTGACCGCCACCGACTCGACCACCCCCGGCACGCGCGGCACGACGTGTGCCGTGCGGTCCTCGTCGAAGCGCACTTCGCCGGGAAACGACAGGCCGAGACTGATGCTTTGCGCCCGCGCCTCGGCCAGTTGAATGCCTGCGGCGGCGATCTGCTCGGCGCTCAATTCGATGTGGCCTTCTTCGGCATGTTCGCCTTCGGCGGCAGCGCCCTCCTCGGCGTGATCGGCGTGTTCGGAGGCCTCATCGGCATGCGCGTCGATATTTGAATTGGCCGGCCACATCGAACCGAGGCCAATGCCCAACGCCAAGGTCGCGACCGCGACCACCATCAGTTTTTTATCCATGGAAACTCCTCTGCGCCGTGCCATCGCGCAGTTGTCTGAAAAGTGAAATTCAAGGGCTGACGCTGAGGTCGCCGAAGATCCGTTCGAGACGCACGCGGGCGTCGGTCGCCTCGCTGACGGCCTGGATGTATTGGCCACGCGCGGCAATCAGGGTGCGCTGCGCGTCGAGCACGTCGAGGAAACCGAACTTGCCCATTTCGAAACCGCGCGTGGCGCTGTCCACTGCGCTTTGTGCGGCGGGCAGGATGGTCTGATTGAACGCGTTGACTTCGCCGTTGGCGGTCTGCCATTGCTCAAGGCTGGTCTGGACTTCGGTGCGCAAACGCAGCTCGGTGGCGTTGCGCAGGTCCCGCGCCTGATCGCTACGGCGTGCGGCGGCGAGCACGTTGCCCTGATTGCGGTTGAACAGCGGAATCGGCATCGACAGCCCGACCACGTTGATCCGCTCGCGCTCGGTTTCGCTGTACTGGCTGCCGATGCTCACGGTCAGATCAGGAATACGCTGGGACTTTTCCAGGCCCAACGAGGCTTCGCGTTGATCGATCTGCAGTTTCGCCAGACGCAGCTCGGCGGTCTGGTTCAGACGCTCGAGCAAGCGGCCGGGCGGCGGCAGCGTGGCGAGGTTTTGCGTGGCGGCTTGCACGTTGGTCGAAGTCGGCAACGGCGCGCCCATGACCTGCGCCAACTGTTGATACGCGTTGGCCTGATCGCGCTCGGCGCGGCTCACCTCCAGGCGCACTTCCGAGAGCTGCACCTGTGCCCGGGTGCCTTCGACCGGCGACGATTTACCGGCCTCGATCCGCCCTTGGGCCACGCGCAAACCGTGCTCGGCCAGTTGCAGTGACTGACGCGACAGCTGCAAGCGTTGCTGCGCGGTTTGCGCACTGTTGAACGCCTGAATCACATCGGCGCGCAAGGCATTGCGCTTGCGCTCCAGCTCGATGCTGGCAGCGTCCTGCGCGCGGCTGGCAACATCGATCCGCGCTGCGCGTTTACCGCCCAGCTCAATCGGCTGACTGAGCATCAGCGTGGTGGTGCGCGAGTCGCGCCGGGTGTCTTCGGCTTCCCACGACACTTCGGGGTTTGGAATCAGGCCAGCCTGTTGGCGATCGCCCTCGGCAATGCCGATCTCCCACTGCGCGGCGGCGAGATCGGGGTTGCCGGCGAAGGCACTTCGCAGCGCCTGATCCAGCGTCAGGGTTGATGCGCTGGTCAGGCTGCTGCACGCCAGCAACAAGAGGCCGCTGGCGGTTTTGTTCAGGCGTGATCGCGCCGTCAGTTCAATTAAACCGGGCAATGGAGGGCTTCCTTTAATTCAGGATTTTTCGATGCCGCCACGTTAGGGTTTTGAACTTATCGACAAGGTGACTGGAACATTACAAATCCGTTATCCACGGTTCAGCAAAGTTGTTTTGTTCTAGGATGCGAAGTGCAAAAGGCTTTGCTGCAATACATGGAAACAAATACTCGGTAGTTATCTGCCGTACAGCACTTGCCTGAATGCAATACATGTCTGCTGGCGCTTCCAGGCTGCGACAGGCTGTCGCGGATGGCCGTTTTAAAGGCCTCCGAGATTGACCCTGTAGCCACTACAGCCTTTACCGTGCTTGTCATTCAGTGATTGAACTGCGTCCGGATCCCTTACAAAAACGATAACTTTCCCGGCCACCTTAATTAAATATCCCTTAAATAAAAGTGGTGAAAGATCATGCGAATCCTTGTCGTCGAGGACGAGCTTAAAGCTGCCGAATACTTGCATCAGGGTTTGACCGAAAGTGGTTATATCGTTGACCACGCCGCCACCGGTGCCGATGGCTTGCATCTGGCACAACAGCAGGCCTATGACCTGGTCATTCTCGACGTGAACCTGCCGGAACTCGACGGCTGGGGCGTGCTGGAACAACTGCGCCGCACCCACTCCACACGGGTGATGATGCTCACCGCGCGCGGGCGGCTGGCGGACAAGATTCGCGGTCTGGACCTGGGCGCCGACGACTATCTGGTCAAGCCGTTCGAGTTTCCCGAACTGCTGGCGCGGGTGCGCACCTTGATGCGCCGCAGTGAAAACATCCCAGTGCCACAGGTGTTGAAAGTCGCCGATCTGGAACTCGATCCAGGCCGCCATCGGGCGTTTCGTGGCGAGCAGCGCATCGACCTGACCACCAAGGAATTTGCCCTGCTGCACTTGCTGATGCGCCAGTCCGGCGAGGTGCTGACCCGTACGCAAATCATCTCGCTGGTGTGGGACATGAATTTCGACTGCGACACCAACGTGGTCGAAGTCTCGATCCGCCGTTTGCGGGCGAAAATCGATGACCCGTTCGACAACAAACTGATCCACACCCTGCGCGGTGTCGGCTACGTGCTGGAGGCGCGGGAATGAAGCCCGCCAGCCTGTCGATGCGCCTCGGTTTGACGGTGAGTATTCTCGGCGCGCTGTTGGTGGTGTTCCTGGCGATCCTCGCCTATTTCGCCCTGACCCATGAGCTGAATGCGCTGTCGCGCGACAGCCTGCAAAAGAAGATGGCGCAGGTGGAGCACAGCCTGTCGCTGTACGTCGACGCCAATGAAGTCAGCGGCAAACCGCACATTCTGCTCGATCAGGTCATGGGCCATGACAACCTGACGCTGACGATTTATGACCATTCGAACCTGCGTTCGCCGCTGCTCAAATCCGGCTCGGGACTCACCGACCCACGGGTGGAACTCAGAGCGGTTCGCGGGACCACCGATCAACTGACCTACAGCGACAGCAGCGATGCCGAAGGCGCGCGGTTCCTCACCGCATCGAAGCTGATTCGCCTCAAGGACGGCAGCAGCGTGCCGGTGCTGCTGTCGATGGACAACGCGCATGATCAAGCGCTGCTCAGTGCCTATCTGCGCTCGACGCTGATCGCGTTGCCGTTGCTGCTGATGTTCATCGGCCTCACAGCCTGGGGCGCGGTGCAGCGCGGACTGGCGCCGCTGCGCGAGTTTCGCAAAGTGGCGGCGATGGTTTCGACTCAGGATCTGGATCATCGGCTGTCGGTGGTCAACATGCCGCAGGAGCTGAGCGAACTGGCGCAGGGCATCAACTTCATGCTGCACCGCCTCGATGCCGGAGTGCAGCAGTTGTCGCAGTTTTCCGATGATCTTGCCCATGAGTTGCGCACGCCGATCAACAACCTGATGGGCAAGGCCCAGGTGACCTTGTCCCGCGAGCGCACGACCGAGGAGTACAAGGATGTGCTGGTGTCCAGCATCGAGGAGCTGGAGCGCGTGGCGCGGATTGTCTCGGACATGCTGTTTCTGGCGCAGGTCAGTCATCCGTCGGCGCTGGCGCCGTTTGAATCGGTGGCGCTGGAGGCGGAAGCGGCGAAGGTCGCGGAGATGTTTTCACTGGCGGCGCAGGACAAGCAGATTCATTTGAATGTTGTCGGCAGCGCCTCGGTGTTGGGCGATCGGCTGATGATTCAGCGGGCGATTTCCAACCTGCTGTCCAATGCGCTGCGTCATTGCCCGCACGGTAAAACCATCACCTTGCTGATCGAGCAAGGCGCGACGCAGACGTCACTGCTGGTCAGCAATCCCGGCGTCGGCATCGAAGCACAGCATCTGCCGCACTTGTTCGACCGCTTCTACCGCGTCGACAGCGCCCGCTCGCGCTCGCAGGGCAGCACCGGGCTGGGACTGGCAATCGTGCGCTCGATCATGAGCCTGCATCAGGGGGTGGCGCAGGTGAAGAGCTTGCCCGGCGTCATGACCGTATTCCGCCTCGGTTTTCCTGCGGCGGCACCCAAGGCCCCATCGCTTGCAGGCAAGCTCCCACAGTGATTTGCGGTGTACCCGGGCCTGACGGCATGCTTGATACCAAGCATGAAGCTGGCATTGACCGATGTCCTGCAGGAGCTGCCGCAGGCTGCGATCTTTTGCTTTGGCCTTTGAAGATCAGAATCAAAAGATCGCAGCCTGCGGCAGCTCCTACAGGGATCGGGGTGTTTTTGAGTTTTTTGNTTTGCGGTGTACCCGGGCCTGACGCCATGCTTGATACCAAGCATGAAGCTGGCATTGACCGATGTCCTGCAGGAGCTGCCGCAGGCTGCGATCTTTTGCTTTGGCCTTTGAAGATCAGAATCAAAAGATCGCAGCCTGCGGCAGCTCCTACAGGGATCGGGGTGTTTTTGAGTTTTTTGGACGACACGCAAATTTGTGGGAGCTGGCTTGCCAGCGATGGCGGCGGGTCAGTCACATCCTTATTTTTTTGACACACCGCTATCGCTGGCAAGCCAGCTCCCACAGTGAATCGCGGTGTACCCGGGCCTGACGCCACGCTTGATACCTTTGAAGAAACTCAAGCATGAAGCTGGCATTGACCGATGTCCTGCAGGAGCTGCCGCAGGCTGCGATCTTTTGCCTTGGCCTTTGAAGATCAGGAGCAAAAGATCGCAGCCTGCGGCAGCTCCTACAGGGATCGGGGTGTTTTTAAGTTTTGTGGACACCACGAAAACCTTTGAGAACTTGCCTGCAAGCGATGGCGGCAGGTCATTCACATCCTTGTTATTTGACACACCGCTATCGCTGGCAAGCCAGCTCCCACAAGAGTTTGTGGTGTGCCCAGATTGTGTGAGCAACACAGAAACCTGTGGGAGCGTGGCTTGCCCGCGAAAGCGGTAGATCAGGCAGCAAAAAAAACGGCACCTTACGGTGCCGTTTGCTTTCACACATCAACCATCACTTGCGCGCATCCGCCCACGATTTCAGCAGTTCGTTGTAGCTCACGGTCTCGCCCTTCGGCTTTTCGTTGGCCAGTTTCGGTTTCGGTGCGCCCGGTTGGTCGAACCAGTATTGCGCGTCGCGTTCCGGGTTCATTTTCGGGGCGCACGTGGCTTGCGCCTTGGAGCGTTCCAGACGCGTCATGATCGCGTCCTGATCCTTGGCCAGGCCATCCAGCGCCTGCTGCGGAGTCTTCTCGCCGCTGGCCGCTTCGGCGATGTGGCTCCACCACAATTGCGCCAGACGCGGATAGTCAGGCACGTTGGTCCCGGTCGGGGTCCATTGCACGCGGGCCGGGCTGCGGTAGAACTCGACCAGGCCACCGAGCTTCGGCGCCAGATCGGTCATCGCCTGCGAGTTGATGTCCGACTCGCGAATCGGCGTCAGGCCGACAATGGTTTTCTTCAGCGACACGGTTTTCGAGGTGACGAATTGCGCGTAGAGCCACGCCGCCAGCTTCTGTTTCTCCGGCGTGGATTTCATGAACGTCCACGAACCCACGTCCTGATAGCCGAGCTTCATGCCCTCTTCCCAATACGGCCCGCGCGGCGACGGCGCCATCCGCCATTTCGGCGTGCCGTCGGCGTTGACCACCGGCAGGCCCGGTTTGGTCATGTCGGCGGTGAACGCGGTGTACCAGAAGATCTGCTGGGCGATGTTGCCTTGGGACGGCACCGGGCCGGACTCGGAGAAGGTCATGCCCGCCGCTTCCGGTGGCGCGTAGGCCTTGAGCCAGTCGACGTATTTCTGCGTGGCGAACACTGCCGCCGGGCCGTTGGTGTCGCCGCCACGGGTCACGCTGGAACCGACCGGATGGCAGTCCTCGACGCGAATCCCCCACTCGTCCACCGGCAAACCGTTGGGCAAGCCCTTGTCGCCGCCACCGGCCATGGAGAACCAGGCATCGGTGAAACGCCAGCCCAGCGACGGGTCTTTCTTGCCGTAATCCATGTGGCCGTAGACGCGTTTGCCGTCGATTTCCTTGACGTCTTCGCTGAAGAATTTGGCGATGTCTTCATAGGCCGACCAGTTCACCGGCACGCCGAGTTCGTAGCCGTACTTTTCCTTGAACTTGGCTTTCAGGTCGGCGCGTTCGAACCAGTCGGCGCGGAACCAGTACAGGTTGGCGAACTGCTGGTCGGGCAGTTGATAAACCTTGCCGTCCGGCGCGGTGGTGAACGAGATGCCGATGAAATCCTTGATGTCGAGGGTCGGCGAAGTGAAGTTCTTGCCTTCGTTGGCCATCAGGTCAGTGATCGACTCGGTCTTGCCGTAGCGAAAGTGCGTACCGATCAAATCCGAGTCGTTGACCCAGCCGTCGTATATGTTCTTGTCCGACTGCATCACCGTCTGCATTTTTTCCACCACGTCGCCTTCTTGCAGCAGGTCGTGGGTGAGCTTGATCCCGGTGATTTCGCTGAACGCCTTGGCCAGCACCTTGGACTCGTACTCGTGGGTGGTCAGGGTCTCGGAAACCACTTTGATTTCCATGCCGCGAAACGGCTCGGCGGCCTTGATGAACCACTTCAATTCTTCGAGCTGCTGATCGGCCGTCAGGGTCGACGGCTTGAACTCGCTGCCAATCCATTTTTTCGCAGCGTCTTCGTAGGCATCGGCCCAGGCCGAAGCGCTCAAACCGCTGAGTGCCAGCATGGCTGCCAATGAAATGCTATGTCGCAGCTTATTGTTTTTATCGAACATAGAGACCTCCAGTTTGAGTTATGGAGCACGATTGCCGAGCGACTCGACTAGCCCCAGCGCATCACAACCAACAGCCACACCAGAGACAGCGCGGACGCCACCCAGATGCTCCAGTCGGTGACGCCGATTACCAGCAGATGCAGGTAGGCGCTGCCGAGAAGACCGATGAACAAGCGATCGCCACGGGTGGTGGCAATCGGCAGAAAACCGCGGCGCAGGATGCTCGGCGAGCGCAGTTCCCAGGTGGTCATGCCCACCAGCAACAGGCCGATGGCAATAAAGAACCCCGCCGTGGGGGTGGTCCAGCTCATCCATTCCATCATGCGTTCCTCAGACCCGACCCAGAGCAAAGCCCTTGGCCACGTGGTTGCGAACAAACCAGATCACCAGCATGCCCGGCAGGATGGTCAACACCCCCGCCGCCGCCAGCACGCCCCAGTCGATGCCCGAAGCGGAAACCGTGCGCGTCATCACCGCAGCAATCGGCTTGGCATTCACCGAGGTCAGCGTGCGCGCCAGCAGCAGTTCGACCCAAGAGAACATGAAGCAGAAGAACGCCGTGACACCGATGCCGGAACCGATCAACGGGATGAAAATCTTCACGAAGAACTTGGGAAAACTGTAGCCGTCGATGTAGGCGGTTTCGTCGATTTCTTTCGGCACGCCGGACATGAAGCCCTCCAAAATCCACACCGCCAGCGGCACATTGAACAGGCAATGCGCCAAGGCCACGGCGATGTGCGTGTCGAACAGCCCGATCGACGAATACAACTGAAAGAACGGCAGCAAAAACACCGCTGGCGGCGCCATGCGGTTGGTCAGCAACCAGAAGAACAAGTGCTTGTCGCCGAGGAAGCGATAGCGCGAAAACGCGTACGCCGCCGGCAACGCCACACTCAGCGAGATCACCGTGTTGAGGCTGACGTAATACAGCGAATTGAGATAACCGGTGTACCAGCTCGGGTCGGTGAAAATCACCTTGTAGTTGTGCCAGGTGAAATCCTGCGGAAACAGGGTCAACCCGCCGAGGATTTCGGTGTTGCTCTTGAACGACATGTTCAGCAGCCAGTAGATCGGCACCAGCAGGAACAGGATGTACACCAGCAACGGAATCAGCTTTCTTTTGTGCATGGCCGGGCCCTCAGCGATTGGCGTCGGAATGGGTCATGGCGGTGTAGAACAGCCACGAGACCAGCAGGATGATCAGGAAATACACCAGCGAAAACGCCGCTGCCGGGCCCAGATCGAATTGGCCGACCGCCATCTGCGTCAAGGTCTGACTGAGGAAGGTCGTGGCATTACCCGGCCCGCCGCCGGTGAGCACGAACGGCTCGGTGTAAATCATGAAACTGTCCATGAAGCGCAGCATCACCGCGATCAGCAGCACGCTCTTCAACTTGGGCAACTGAATATGGCGGAACACCGCCCAGGCCGAGGCGCGGTCGATGCGCGCCGCTTGGTAATACACGTCGGGAATCGCCCGCAACCCGGAGAAACACAGCAGCGCCACCAGTGAAGTCCAGTGCCAGACGTCCATCACCAGCACCGTGACCCAGGCGTCCATGGTGTTGGCCGCGTAGTTGTAGCTGATGCCCAGCGCATTCAGGCTCGACCCGAGCAGACCGATGTCGGCGCGGCCGAAGATCTGCCAGATGGTGCCGACCACGTTCCACGGGATCAGCAGCGGAATCGCCAGGATGATCAGCACCACTGACGACCAGCGACCCTTGGTCGGCATGGTCAGGGCGACGGCGATGCCCAGCGGAATTTCAATCAACAGCACGCAGGCCGAGTAGATGAACTGGCGCAGCAACGAGTCATGCAGACGCGGATCGAGCAGCACCTGTTTGTACCAGTCGGCGCCGACGAAGTAGCGGCTGGACTGATCGAAGATGTCCTGCACCGAATAGTTGACCACGGTCATCATCGGGATCACCGCACTGAACGCCACCAGCAGGAACACCGGCAACACCAGCCACCAGGCCTTGTTGTTCTGCACCTTGTTCATGGCTGCACCTCGGTAGAGTCGGTGTCTTCAAGAAGAAATTCGTCGGCGTAGACCATCAGCCACTGCGCCGGAAAGCTGATGTACGCGGTGCCTTGCGGCACCGGTTTGTCTTCGGCCAGACGCACCTTCAACGGCGCGCCGTCAAGGTCGAGGGTGAGGATCTTGTAGGTGCCCAGGTCTTCGACGTGGACCACCCGCGCCTGCATCGCTTCGTCAAACGGTTCATCCCAGACATGGATGAACTCGGGGCGGATGCCGACCTTCAGATTTTTCCACTGACCGTGTTCGATATGCCGTTGCAAGGCGTCGGACAGTGGCAAGTGCGTCGAAGCGAAACCGACCCCGCCCGGCTGCGGCTGCACCTCGATCAGGTTCATCCCCGGGCTGCCGATGAAGTAGCCGACAAAGGTGTGGCTCGGCCGCTCGAACAATTCCCGCGGGGTGCCGAACTGCACGATCTGGCCGCCGTACATCACCGCGATCTTGTCGGCGAAGGTCGAGGCCTCCAGTTGATCGTGGGTGACGTAGACCATGGTGATGTTGAACTGCTCGTGGATCTGCTTGAGCTTGCGTCGCAGCTTCCACTTCAGGTGCGGGTCGATCACCGTCAGCGGTTCGTCGAAGAGGATTGCCGAGACGTCGTCACGCACCAGGCCACGGCCCATGGAGACTTTTTGCTTTTCGTCAGCGGTGAGGTTGCGGGCCTTCTTGCTCAGCAGGTTTTGCAGGTCGAGGACTTCGGCGATTTCCTGCACTTTGCTGTGCACTTTCGCCTCGGCCATGCCCTGATTTCTCAGGGGAAAGGCCAGGTTATCGAACACGGTCATGGTGTCGTAGACCACCGGAAACTGGAACACTTGGGCGATGTTGCGCTTCTCCGGGGTCAGGTCATTGACCGCTTTGCCATCGAACAGCACATGCCCCTGCGAGGGGCTGAGCAGGCCGGAAATGATGTTGAGCAACGTCGACTTGCCGCAACCCGAAGGGCCGAGCAAGGCATAGGCGCCGCCCTGCTCCCAAATATGGTCCATTTCGCGGATCGCGTAATCGTCAGGCCCGCTCGGCTGCTTGCTGTAGCTGTGGGCCAGGTGCTGCAAACGAATTTCGGCCATCAGGCAACCCTCGCGACACGCCGGCCCGGTGCCTGCACCAGACGGCCCTGCGCATCGAACACGAACAGTTTGTGGGTCGGGATGTAGATGCGGATCGGCGCATCGACGTCGTATTCGTGAACGCCGGGCAGGTGCAGTACCAGCAGGAAATGTTCGTTGCGCACGTGCAGGAAGGTCTCCGAACCGCTGATTTCCGCCACCTCGACGGTGACCGCCAGTTCCAGATCGTCATCGTTGCTCGGCACCAGCGAAATGTGGCTGGGGCGCACGCCGAAGCGGAATTCGCCCTCGCCCACCGGCCGTAGATCGACGTTCAACGGGAAGTGCACGAAGTTGGCAAAGCTGACTTCGTTGCCGGCAATGCGCCCGGGCATCAGGTTGATCGGCGGTTCGGAGAACAACTCCGCTGCCAGCACGGTTTGCGGCTGGTGGTAAACCGAGGTCGACGGGCCGCTCTGGATCACCCGGCCCTCGTGCAGAATCGTCGTGGTGCCGCCCAGCGCCAACGCTTCGTTGGGCTCGGTGGTGGCGTAGATCGCGATGGTGTGGCGGGCCTTGAACAGCTCGCGCATCTCTTGGCGCAGTTCTTCGCGCAGCTTGTAGTCGAGGTTGACCAGTGGCTCGTCGAACAGGATCAGCTCGGCGTCCTTGACCAGCGCCCGGGCCATCGCCGTGCGCTGCTGCTGGCCGCCGGACAGCTCCAGCGGATGGCGCTGCAGGAACTTCTCGATGCGCAGCATCCGTGCGGTTTCCTGCACCTTGCTGTGGATGATGTCCTTGGCGACACCGGCCTGACGCAGCGGCGAGGCGATGTTCTCGAACACGGTCATGGTCGGGTAATTGATGAACTGCTGATAGACCATCGACACGTTGCGCAGGCGCACCGGGCGCTGAGTGACGTCGACGCCGTTCATCAGGACGCGGCCGCTGTCGGGCTTGTCCAGGCCGGCCATCAAACGCATCAGGCTGGTCTTGCCGGACAGCGTGCGGCCGAGCAGAACGTTGAAGGATCCGGGTTCGAAGGTCAGGCAGGCATCGTCGATCCAGGTCTGGCCCTCGACGGTGCGGCTGACGTGCTCCAGGGTGAGTGACATGGCTCGGCCTTTTTTATTATTGGAGTCAAGCGACCTGTGCAGCAGAGCGACATTCGTGCCAGAAATGGCAAGTAGTTGATTTGTCGTGAAAAGTGTCGAAAACGTGGGGAACGGGCGTTCATTGCTGAACACATTTGAACAGTCGGGCGATTGACAATGAACAATAGTGAACAACACTCTATGAACTCATTTCGGTGAACACCGGAGATCCTGTGGGAGCGAGCTTGCTCGCGAATGCGGTGTGTCATTCAACCGATTCGGTGACTGATACGACGCTTTCGCGAGCAAGCTCGCTCCCACAGTTGATCTGTGTTTTGCTCAGGATTTGGGTTCATAACAACAATAAAAACCGCTGCATCAGAGGCCCACCACCATGGCCGCACCCGCCCCGCCGCTATCCCACAACGCGATCGTCCAGACCTCCTGGCAGCGTTGCCGCGCCTTCGGCCTCGACCATCAAAGTGCCCCGGCCTTCGACCAACTGCCTGCCGCCGGCATTGCGCAATTGCTCGACCGTCACCACTCACTGGTGCAAACCACGCATCAGGAAGTCCTGCCGTACTATGAGAACATCCTGAGCAACTCCAATTGCCTGATCATGCTCGCTGACCACCACGGCCAGGTGCTGACATCGTGGGGCACCCAGCGCTTTATCGAGCCGAACCTGGCCCGAGGGTTTAGCGCCGGGGCGAGCTGGATGGAACGCTGCAGCGGCACCAATGCCATCGGCACCGCGCTGGCCTGCGAGCAAGCGGTGCACATCGAGCACGATGAACACTTTCTGAAAGCCAACCGCTTCATGACCGGTTCTGCCGCGCCGATTTTCGATGCCGAGCGCAAGGTCATCGCCGTGCTTGACGTGTCCAGCGACAGCTACCTGCCGCCCTCGCACACCTTGGGCATGGTCAAGATGATGAGCCAGACCGTGGAGAACCGGCTGATCCTCAACCTGTTCCACGGTCAGCACTTTCAACTGACCTTCAACACCGGGTTGAACAACCTCGACAGTCAGTGGGCCGGTTTGTTGATTTTCGATGAGAGCGGGCAGGTGCTGTCGGCTAATCGCCGGGCGGACAATCTGCTCGGCGTGCGCCTGTCGCGGGTCAGTGTCGAGAGCCTGTTCAACGTGTCGCTGCTGGAACTGATGAATCAGCCGGACGGCTTGCCGTTTGCCTTGCAGACCTCGGGGCGCAACCGTTTCCAGTGCCTGTTGAAGCGACCGCAACAGGCGCCGATTCAGCCTCGGGTATTTGCCGAAGCGAAAACGGCGCCGATCAAAGCACCGGGCGTGATCAGCCTCAACTCTCTGCATTTTGGTGACAGCCGCGTAGAAAAAGCCGTGCGCCAGGCCGAACGCCTGCTGGAGAAAGACATTCCGCTGCTGATCCACGGCGAAACCGGGGTCGGCAAGGAAGTCTTTGTCAAAGCGCTGCACCAAGCCAGTTCGCGCAGCAAACAGGCATTCATCGCCGTCAACTGCGCGGCGATCCCCGCCGAACTGGTGGAGTCGGAACTGTTCGGCTACGAAAAAGGCGCATTCACCGGCGCCAACCAGAAAGGCAGCATCGGCCTGATCCGCAAGGCTGACAAAGGCACCCTCTTCCTCGACGAAATCGGCGACATGCCTTTGCCGACTCAGGCGCGGTTGTTGCGGGTGTTGCAGGAGCGTTGCGTGCAGCCGGTGGGTAGCAGCGAATTGTTCGCGGTGGACTTGCGGATCATCTCGGCGACCAACCGCTCTTTACGCGAGCAAGTGCAATTGGGCCGGTTTCGCGAGGACTTGTACTACCGAATTGGCGGTTTGACGCTGGAACTGCCGCCGCTCAGAGAGCGCAGTGACAAGGAGGCGCTGTTCAAACGCCTGTGGGAGCAGCATCGTGAACCGACACAATGGGCCGGGCTCAGCCGCGAAGTGCTGGAGTTGTTCAGTCGTCATCCATGGCCAGGCAATCTGCGCCAGGTCAGCAGCGTGATGCAGGTGGCGCTGGCCATGGCCGAGGAACAACCGGTACGGCCGGAGCATCTGCCGGATGACTTTTTTGTCGATCTGGAGATGGAGCCGGTGGAGAGCGTGCAGCCGCTGGGGCTGGATCTGAATGATGTGGAGGCGTTGAACCGGGAGTTGAAAGCCGCCGGGGGCAATATTTCGCATCTGGCGCGCAGGCTTGGGGTGAGCCGAAATACGCTCTACAAGCGTTTG
Source organism: Pseudomonas sp. SCPG-7 (assembly GCF_002156405.1). Classification (NCBI taxonomy): domain Bacteria; kingdom Pseudomonadati; phylum Pseudomonadota; class Gammaproteobacteria; order Pseudomonadales; family Pseudomonadaceae; genus Pseudomonas; species Pseudomonas sp. SCPG-7. The sequence goes on from NZ_MVOO01000017.1 coordinate 53,652, forward strand.
CGGCAGGCCGAATGACTGGTTGCCTGGGCGGACCCCATCGCTGGCAAGCCAGCTCCCACAGGGTTTCGGGTTATACGCAACACTCGTGAACAACAAACAACTTGTGGGAGCTGGCTTGCCAGCGATGGCGTCAACACAAGACCCAAAGCCCAAAAAACAAAACCCGCACAAGGCGGGTTTTGTTTTAACGCGGATCAGGCAATCAGTCAGCCAGACGCCAGGTCGTGCCGCCCTTGCCGTCTTCCAGCACCACGCCCATGGCGGTGAGCTGGTCGCGGATGCGGTCGGATTCGGCCCAGTCCTTGCCGGCGCGTGCCGCCAGACGTGCAGCAATCAGCGCGTCGACTTCAGCCGCATCGACACGCCCTTCGGCGCCCGCTTGCAGGAAATCATCGGCTTCCAGCTGCAACACACCCAGCACGCTCGCCAGTTCTTTCAGACGTGCCGCCAGACCGGCCGCTGCGTCGAGATCGTTCTCGCGCAGACGGTTGATCTCACGCACCATCTCGAACAGCACCGCGCAGGCTTCCGGCGTACCGAAGTCATCGTTCATCACCGTGGTGAAACGCTCGACAAAGGCTTCGCCGCCGGCCGGAGCGACGCTCGGCAGTCCTTTCAACGCGTGGTAGAAACGCTCGAGTGCGCCCTTGGCGTCCTTGAGGTTGTCTTCCGAGTAGTTGATCGCGCTGCGGTAGTGGCTCGACACCAGCAGGTAACGCACGACTTCCGGGTGGTACTTGTCGAGCACGTCACGAATGGTGAAGAAGTTGTTCAAGGACTTGGACATCTTCTCGCCATTGATACGGATCATGCCGCAATGCATCCACGCGTTGGCGTAGGTCTTACCGGTGGCCGCTTCGCTCTGGGCGATTTCGTTTTCATGGTGCGGGAACTCCAGGTCACTGCCGCCGCCATGAATGTCGAACGTTTCACCCAGGCAGCAGGTGGACATCACCGAGCACTCGATGTGCCAGCCCGGACGCCCGGCGCCCCACGGCGATTCCCAGCTCGGCTCGCCCGGCTTGGCGGCCTTCCACAGGACGAAGTCCAGCGGGTCTTCTTTCGACTCGTCGACTTCGATGCGCGCGCCGATGCGCAGGTCTTCGATTTTCTTGCGCGACAGCTTGCCGTAGCCCATGAACTTGGCGACGCGGTAGTACACGTCGCCATTGCCCGGAGCATAAGCGAAGCCCTTGTCGATCAGGGTCTGGATCATCGCGTGCATGCCCGGAATGTGATCCGTGGCGCGCGGCTCCATGTCCGGCTTCTTGATGTTCAGGCGCGCTTCGTCTTCGTGCATCGCGGCGATCATGCGCTCGGTCAGCGCTTCGAACGACTCACCGTTCTCGCGCGCACGATTGATGATCTTGTCGTCGATGTCGGTGATGTTGCGCACGTAGGTCAGGTCGTAACCGCTGAACCGCAACCAGCGGGTCACCAGGTCGAACGCGACCATGCTGCGGCCGTGGCCAAGGTGGCAGTAGTCGTACACGGTCATGCCGCACACGTACATGCGCACCTTGTTGCCATCCAGCGGCTTGAAGACTTCTTTGCTCTTGGTGAGCGTGTTGTAGATCGTCAGCACTTTATATTTCCTTGACGCGAATCACTGGCCCCACGAATCACGCAGGGTCACGGTACGGTTGAATACCGGTTGACCTGGTTTCGAGTCCTTGATGTCAGCAACGAAGTAGCCTTCGCGCTCGAACTGGAAACGGTCCTCCGGCTGTGCGTTGCCAAGCGATGGCTCAGCACGACAACCGGTCAGCACTTGCAGTGAGTCAGGGTTGATGTTGTCGAGGAAACTCGCGCTGTCTTCGGCCTTCTCCGGGTTCGGGGAACGGAACAGGCGATCGTACAGACGCACTTCGCACTCGATGCTGGCAGCCGCCGGCACCCAGTGGATCACGCCCTTGACCTTGCGGCCTTCAGGGTTCTTGCCGAGGGTGTCCGGGTCGTACGAGCAACGCAGTTCGACGATGTTGCCGTCGGCGTCCTTGATCGCTTCGTCGGCACGGATCACGTAGCTGCCGCGCAGACGCACTTCGCCGTTCGGCTCCAGGCGCTTGTAGCCCTTTGGCGGTTCTTCCATGAAATCATCGCGGTCGATGTAGATTTCACGGGCGAACGGCAGCTGGCGCACGCCGAGTTCTTCTTTCTGCGGATGACGCGGCAGTTCGAGGTTCTCGACCTGACCTTCCGGGTAGTTGGTGATCACGACTTTCAGCGGGCGCAGCACGCACATGGCGCGCGGGGCATTCGCGTCCAGGTCCTGACGGATGCTGAACTCGAGCATGCCGAAGTCGACCACGCCGTCGGAACGGTTGGTGCCGATCATGTCGCAGAAGTTGCGGATCGACGCCGGCGTGTAGCCACGGCGACGGAAGCCCGACAGCGTCGACATGCGCGGGTCGTCCCAGCCATTGACGTGCTTTTCATCGACCAGTTGCTTGAGCTTGCGCTTGCTGGTGATGGTGTAGTTCAGGTTCAGACGGCTGAATTCGTACTGGCGCGGGTTGGCCGGCACCGGCAGGTTTTCCAGGAACCACTCGTACAGCGGACGATGGCTTTCGAATTCCAGGGTGCAGATCGAGTGGGTGATGCCTTCGATGGCGTCCGACTGACCGTGGGTGAAGTCATAGTTCGGGTAGATGCACCACTTGTCACCGGTCTGATGGTGATGGGCGTGGCGGATGCGGTACATGATCGGATCGCGCAGGTTCATGTTCGGCGAGGCCATGTCGATCTTCGCGCGCAGCACGCGGGCACCGTCCGGGAACTCACCGGCGCGCATGCGCGCAAACCAGTCGAGGTTCTCTTCCACCGAACGGTCGCGGAACGGGCTGTTCTTGCCCGGCTCGGTCAGGCTGCCACGGTATTCCTTGGCCTGCTCCGGGGTCAGGTCGTCGACGTAGGCCTTGCCGGCCTTGATCAGCTCCACCGCCCAGTCGTGCAACTGGTCGAAATACTGCGAGGCGTAGCGCACTTCGCCGGACCACTCGAAGCCCAGCCACTTGACGTCGGATTCGATCGCGTCGATGTATTCCTGGTCTTCCTTGGCCGGGTTGGTGTCGTCGAAACGCAGGTGCGTGACGCCGCCGAACTCCTGGGCCAGGCCGAAGTTCACGCAGATCGACTTGGCGTGGCCGATGTGCAGGTAGCCGTTGGGCTCAGGCGGAAAACGGGTGACGATCTGGGTGTGCTTGCCCGAGTCCAGGTCTGCCTGGATGATCGGCCGCAGGAAATTGACCGGCACGGCAGGGCCGGACTTGGCATTCGAGGTAGGGTCGACAGTGGGCTTGCTCATAGGATCCTTGACTTACATGTGCGCGGCCGCAAAGGGGGCCAGACAAAACAAAGCCGCTATCATAGCCGATGCTGTCAAGGGGCTGACAGAGCGCGGCCTATAAAGGCGTGCATTTAATCGACGGGTTTTGGAAAAACAGCCTCGAAATTCGCGCCTGTCACGCTAAACTGCGCAACTTGGCCGATGCAGGCTGAACCGGTTGTGGGGCTGAATGTCCCAGAACCACGAATTCCTTATAAAGAGTAGCGATCATGACTCAAGTCAAACTGACCACCAACTACGGCGACATCGTCATCGAACTGGACGCGGAAAAAGCGCCAATCACCGCTGCCAACTTCATCGAATACGTCAAGAAAGGTCACTACGAGAACGTGGTGTTCCACCGCGTGATCAAGGGCTTCATGATCCAGGGCGGCGGTTTCGAGCCTGGCATGCAGGAAAAGAAAGACAAGAGCCCAAGCATTCAGAACGAAGCCGACAACGGTCTGAAGAACGAGAAGTACACCGTTGCCATGGCCCGCACCATGGACCCGCATTCGGCCTCGGCGCAGTTCTTCATCAACGCCACCAACAACAGCTTCCTCAACCACACCGCCAAGACCGCTCAGGGCTGGGGTTATGCCGTGTTCGGTAAAGTGGTTGCCGGTACCGACGTCGTCGACAAGATCGAAGGCGTTGCCACCACTTCCAAGGCCGGTCACCAGGACGTGCCGAAAGACGACGTGATCATCGAGAAAGCCGAGATCATCGAAGCGTGATATTGCTGATTTCAGATTTGCATCTGGAAGAGGAGCGCCCGGACATTACCCGGGCGTTTCTGGATTTGCTCGCCGGACGCGCCCGCTCGGCGAGTGCGTTGTACATCCTCGGCGACTTCTTCGAGGCGTGGATTGGCGACGACGCCATGACGCCCTTCCAGCGTTCCATCTGCCAGGCCCTGCGCCAATTGAGCGACAGCGGCACGGCGATTTTTCTGATGCACGGCAATCGCGACTTCCTGCTCGGCAAGGCCTTCTGCAAAGCAGCCGGCTGTACGCTGTTGAAGGACCCGAGTGTCGTGCAGTTTTACGGCGAGCCGGTGCTGCTGATGCACGGCGACAGCCTGTGCACCCGCGACGAAGCCTACATGAAGCTGCGGCGCTACCTGCGCAACCCGATCACCCTGTTCATCCTGCGCCACCTGCCACTGAGCACCCGCCACAAACTGGCGCGCAAGCTGCGCAGCGAAAGCCGCGCGCAGACGCGGATGAAGGCCAACGACATTGTCGATGTCACGCCGGAGGAAATTCCGCGGATCATGCAGCAATACGGGGTGAAAACCCTGATTCACGGCCACACCCATCGTCCGGCGATCCACAAGCTGCAGCTCGGCGAGCAGGCGGCGAAGCGGATTGTGCTGGGGGATTGGGATCGTCAGGGTTGGGCGCTGCAGGTGGATGAGAACGGGTTTGCCCTCGCGCCGTTCGACTTTGCTCCGCCACTGGCTTTGCCGCACGGCTGAAGATCGCTACCCCCTCACCCCAGCCCTCTCCCCCAGGGGGCGAGGGGGAAAGGGAGCCGATCTTCATGCTATTCAAAACCTGAGTTCAACTCGGTGGCTCAGGTCGGCGGACCTCGAAAGAAACCCTCAGTCAGTCCCCTCTCCCTCCGGGAGAGGGTTAGGGTGAGGGGCTTTTGACCTTAGTGTCCTGAAGCAGCCGGCCCGGCCTTCGCCGCAAACGGCGGCTTCGCCAGCCACACAATCAGAATCAGCCCCATAAAGCCCCAGCCCAACAACGTGAAGTAATCCACGGTGGAGAGCATGTACGCCTGACTGGTGAGGATCTGATCCATCTGCGCATAAGCCGATTGGCTCGCGCCGCCTAAATGGTTCAAGGTCTCGCGGGTCGCCGGTTCGAAGGTGCTGATGCTTTCGCTCATGTACGCATGATGCTGATCGGCGCGGCGGATCCAGATCCAGGTGGTCAACGATGCCGCAAAGCTGCCGCCCAAGGTGCGCAGGAAGGTCGCCAGGCCTGCGCCGTCGGCGATCTGGCTCGGTGGCAGGTCGGACATCAGGATGCTCAGGGTCGGCATGAAAAACAGCGCAACGCCGATACCCATGAACAGCTGCACCAGGGCGATGTGCTGGAAGTCCACCTCGTTGGTGAACTCGGCGCGCATGAAGCAGCTCAGGCCAATCGCGAGGAACGCCAGACCGGCCAGCAGGCGCAGGTCGAACTTGTTCGCGTACTTGCCGACAAATGGCGACAACAGCACCGGCAGAATCCCGATCGGCGCCACCGCCAGACCGGCCCAGGTCGCGGTGTAACCCATCTGGGTTTGCAGCCACTGCGGCAGGATCAGGTTGATGCCGAAGAAACCGGCGTATCCAAGGACCAGCACCAGCGTGCCGATGCGGAAGTTGCGATGGGCGAACAGGCGCAGGTTGACCACCGGGTTCTGGTCGGTCATTTCCCAGATGACGAACACCGCCAGGGCGATCACCGAAATCGCCGCACCGATGATGATGAAGTTCGATTCGAACCAGTCCAGGTCATTGCCCTTGTCGAGGATCACCTGCAACGCGCCGACGCCGATGATCAGCGTGATCAGACCGACGTAGTCCATCGGCTGCCGACTGGTCTCCACCGGACGCTTGGCCAGTTGCGAGCGCACCACCATCACCGCAAAGATGCCGATCGGTACGTTGATGAAGAAGATCCACGGCCAGCTGTAGCTGTCAGTGATCCAGCCACCGAGAATCGGACCTGCAATTGGCGCGACCACCGTGACCATCGCCAGCAACGCCAGGGCCATCCCGCGCCTCGCGGGGGGATAGACCGCAATCAACAGGGTTTGCGTCATCGGATACAGCGGCCCGGCGACCAGGCCCTGCAGCACGCGGAAACCGATCAGTTCCGGCATCGAGGTGGAGATGCCGCAGAGAAACGAGGCCAGCACGAACAGAATCGTGGCCCAGAGAAACAGCTTCACCTCGCCGAAACGCCGACTGAGCCAACCGGTCAGCGGCAGCGCGATGGCGTTGCTCACGGCGAACGAGGTGATCACCCAGGTGCCCTGCTCCGAACTCACCCCAAGGTTGCCGGAGATGGTCGGCAGGGCCACGTTGGCAATGGTGGTGTCGAGCACTTGCATGAACGTCGCCAGCGACAGGCCGATGGTGCTGAGCAACAGGCTGGGCGGCGTGAAAGAGGCGTTATTGCTCATTGTGAATCCTATGAAACCGGGTTGACGCTATGGAGCGTGCCTGTTGTGGCGAGGGAGCTTGCTCCCTCGCCACAAAAGCCCGCACCTGAAGGATGTGACCTTAGCGTTGCGCGGTCTTGCTCACCGCAGCGCTGTTGTCGTGGATCAGTTGCGCAATCATCGCGTCGGCCTCAGCCAGCTGGCGGTCGTAGACGTTGGTGCTGAACGAGGCCTTTTGCGGCGGTTGCTGGGCCAGCACCGGGCCGCTCTGGTCGTGCAGGTTCACTTCAACGTTGGTCGACAGACCGACCCGCAACGGATGCTTGGCCAGTTCTTCGGCGTTGATGTGAATCCGCACCGGCACACGCTGCACGATTTTGATCCAGTTACCGGTGGCGTTCTGCGCTGGCAACAGAGCGAACGCGCTGCCGGTACCGGCGCCGAGGCTGTCGACGGTGCCGCTGTACTTCACGCTGCTGCCGTAGATGTCGGACTCGATGTCCACCGGTTGGCCAATGCGCATGTCACGCAGCTGGGTTTCCTTGAAGTTGGCGTCGATCCACAGTTGATCCAGCGGAATCACCGCCATCAGCGCGGTGCCTGGCTGTACGCGCTGACCGAGCTGCACAGTGCGCTTGGCGACGTAACCGGTAACCGGCGCGATCAGGGTGCTGCGGGCGTTGGTCAGGTACGCCTGACGCAGATCCGCTGCGGCGGACATCACGTCCGGATGCGACGAAACCACGGTGTCATCGACCAGCGCGCTGGTGGTTTTCAGTTGTTGTTTGGCGTTGGCCAGGGCGTTTTGCGCCGAGGTCAGATCGTCGCGGGCGTGGGACAGTTCTTCCTGGGAAATCGCCCCGCCAGCAGCGAGGTTTTTCCGCCGGTTGTAGTTGTCCTGAGCCTTCTGCACTTCAGCCTGTTGCGCGTTGACCTGGGCTTTCATGCCGTCAACGTTGCTGTACAGGCCGCGCACCTGACGCACGGTGCGCGCCAGTTTCGCCTGGGCACTTTGCAGGCCGACTTCGGCGTCGTTCGGGTCAAAGTTGATCAGCACCTGACCTTCGTGAACCAGATCACCATCGTCAGCGCCAATGCTGACCACGGTGCCGGTGACCAGCGGGGTGATCTCGACCACGTTGCCGTTGACGTAGGCGTCGTCAGTGCTTTCGTTGAAGCGCCCGATGAATTCGTGATACGCCCACACGCCAGCCCCGGCGAGCAGGGCCAAGACGGCCAGCACCAGCAGCATGAATTTGCGCTTGCGTGGATTGCCAGTGTCGGGAGTGTTGGCTTGAGTTTGGGTGTTTTCGGCAGTGGCCATGACAAATACCTGAATTAGTTGTGCGACGTGGCTGGGGTGGCGTTGGCTGCGGTCAGGGTTTCACCCTGAAAGCCGCCGCCCAGCGCTTGCATCAGTTGAATCGACAGGTCGATCTGCTCGGCATTGAGGTTGGCCAGCTGACGCTGGGCCTGTAGCAATTGCTGCTCGATGCTGAGCACGTCCAGGTAGTTGCCGATGCCGGAACCGTAACGCTGGACGACGGTGTTGTAAGAATCCTGAGCAATCTCGGTGGCGTGTTGCTGCGCGCCGATCTGCCGGCCGATGTCACGCAACTGGTTGATCGTGTCGCTGACATCACCGAGGGCTTTCACCAGGCTTTTGTTGTACTGCGCCACCGCCAGATCGTAATCGGCGTCGCGCGCATCGAGGTTGGCGCGCAGGCGCCCGCCGTCGAAGATCGGCACCGAAATGGTCGGGGCGATGCTGAAGAAGCGACTGGCCGACCCGAACATCGCGTCACCCAACAAGGATTCGGCACCGGCCGAAGCCGTGAGGTTCAAGTTGGGATAGAAGCGGGTTTTCGCCGAGTCGATGTCTTTGCTCGCCGCCTCTACGCGCCAGCGCGCAGCGACCAGATCCGGACGCCGACCGAGCAGCTCTGCCGGCAGCACCGACGGCACCGCCACGGCGCTGGCTTGCAGGACTTTCGGTCGAGCAATTTCGTTGCCGCGATCCGGGCCTTTGCCAAGCAGTACGGCCAAGGCGATTTTCGCGCTGTTCAGACGTTTTTCAGCGTCGATCAGGCTGGCTTCGGAACTGGCCTCAAGGCTTTGGGTTTGCTGGAACTGGTACTGGCTGTCGATCCCGGCACTCAAGCGGCGCTGGCTCAGATCGAGCATCTGTTTGGTGCGTTTGAGGTCTTCGTTGGCCAGGTCATAAACGATGTGCGCCTGCCCCAGATCGCTGTAGGCGCGGGCCACGTCGGCGGCGAGGGTCAATTGCGCGGCCTGACGGTCGACTTCGGCAGCGCGAGCCTGACCGAGTGCAGCTTCCCAGGCATCACGCTGGCCGCCCCACAGGTCGAAGTTGTAATTGAAACCGGCGCTGACGTTACGCACGGTGGCGTAGGCATCGCCCTGCCCGCGCGGGTCCTGATCCTTGGCCAGCCGCGAACGGCTGATACCGGCGCTGGCGTCGAGGGTCGGATAACGTTCGGCATCGGCGGCATACGCGGCGGCGCTGGCCTGATGGGCGCGGGCGGCAGCGATCTGCATGTCCGGGCTGTCGTGCAGCGCTTCGCGGATCAGCCCGTCGAGTTGTGGATCGCCAAGGCTGGTCCACCAGTCGCTCTGCGGCCATGCCGCCGGCGACAGAGTCACGCCGTTGAGGGACTGGCTGGCGTTGAGGCTTTTCGCATCGAGGTTTTGGCCTTGAGTGTCGAGGCCGCTGTAGTTGGCGCAACCGGCGAGGATCATCGCCGACAGCAGCAGGGTCAGGCTGCTGCGCAAGGTTTTACCGCTCATTATGTTCACCTAAGCGCTGGATCGTGATCGGGTCACCGGCTGCCAGCAGGATTTTCTTGAGGATGTATTCCAGGGTTTTCAGCTCTTCACGAGAGATGGCGCCGGCCAGTTCATTCATCGCATCGGCGCCGATGTAGGGCAGGCGATCGGCCAGTTGCTGGCCCTGCTCGGTGAGCTTGAGCTGCACCTGACGGCGATCGCCTTCGCTGCGTTGGCGAACCAGGAAACCTTTCTGCTCCAGACGATCGAGCATGCGCGTCATCGAACCGCTGTCCAGCGACAGGTGCCGGCACAGCTCGGCCGGCGTGTCGACGCCGTACTGGGCCATGATGATCAACACCTTGAACTGCGCGGCGGTGATGCCGTGGGGTTCCATGTGGGTGTCGATGATCCGGTCCTTGAGCAACGCGGCGCGGCCCAGCAACAGGCCGAGATGGCAATGTTTGAATTCGTCCGGGGTGAAATGCTTCATGTGCTCACCTAATAACTGCCTAGGCAGTGAATGTATGTCGAGATGTTACTGCCTAGGCAGCGAATGTCAACGCAATAGTTAGGTTGCTTTGTAATTAGTTGACCAACGGACTGGGTTTTTGTGTTGCACAGGCGGACGCCTTCGCGAGCAGGCTCGCTCCCACAGGATCTCCGGGCGACGCAAATTTTGCGTCTGATGGAAATCCCCTGTGGGAGCGAGCCTGCTCGCGAAGGCCGCGCCTCGGTTCAAATAAACAGGTGCGCTCTAGAAATCGCGCTTGTAGAAGATATCCAGCGAACTGGCGACACCGCTGGCCGCTTCGACATAAACCTTCTTGCTCAGCTTGTAACGCAGCGCAATGGTGTTGGCCGGTTCGAACACGCCAACGCCGTAACGCAAACTGAGTTTCTCGGAGATGTTGCCGCTGGCGACCACGCTGGTGGTGTTGCCGCTGCCCTGGGTATCGAGCTGGAAGTCCTGAATCCCCAGGTCCTTGGCCAGACTGCTGGTGACCCCGGAGCTGCCCATCAAGCCCAGGCCCAACGCCGCTTGCGCGAGCATGTTGTTGTCTTCGCCGTTGGTGCTCAGCGGACGCCCGAGCACCAGATACGACAACGCCTGTTCCTGGCTCATGGCCGGTTCGGAGAAGATCTGCGTGGTCGGTTGCTCGGCACTGCCGCTCAGGCGAATACCGGCGATCACGTCGTCGGTCTGGCGAATCGCCTCGATGTCCAGGTACGGCTGATCGATCGGGCCGGCAAACAACAGTCGCGCACGGCGCACGTTCAGGCGCTGGCCGTAGGCGCGGTAACGACCGTCGTTGAGCCACAGCTCGCCACGGGTGTCCATGTTGTCGCCGATGTGCACGTGACCTTGCAGGTTGGCGGTCAGGCCGAACCCGGCGAAGCTCAGTTTGTCTTCGCCGACCACCACGTCGATGTCCATCTTCATGGCCAGCGGTGGTTTGCCCTCTTCGGTCTGTGCCCCGACGATGATCGTGTCGTCGGACACTTTCACCGTCGATGGCGGCAGTTCGCGCACAGTGATTTCGCCTCGAGGCACCTGGACCTTGCCGGCAATCTTCAGCTCATCGCCGGCCATGGATATCTTCAGGTCTGGCGCCACTTCCAGTTTGGCGTAAGGCTCGACGGTCACCGGCAGTTGCGTGCCTTTGAGCGCGACATCGACCATCAGCGCCTGCCCCCAGGCGACATTGCCGTTGAGGCTGCCCTGGCCGGTCTGGCCGCTTTTCCAGCCGCCGTCCAGCCGTACCGATTCCCCGGCAATCACCGCTTGCAGTTGCAGGTCCTTGAGCTCCATCGGCAGCTCGGGGCCGGACACTTCACCGTCACTGAGTTTGACCGTGCCGTTGACCAGCGGCGCCAGCAGCCCGCCGGAAATCGTGCCGCTGCCGTTCAGGCGCCCGGTGAGTTTCTCGACCATCGGTACAAACGGCCGCGCCACCGAAAGGTCCAGCCCGCTGAGACGGAAAGAGCCGCTCAACGGTTTGTTTTTCGGCAGCGGATTGAGCTGCGCCTGCACCATCAACTCGCCGAGTTTGCCGCCGACGAAGTTGAGTTCGGTGTCCACCCGCTTGGGGGTGAGTTTGCTGGTGAGCTTCAGGGTCTGGTACGGGAAGTCCAGCCACTGATCCTTTTCTTTCATGCGCAAGGTGCCGCCGCTGGCGTCGATGCTGACCACGCCATTGGGGCCGCTGGCCGGCAGATCCAATTGCAGATCGGCGTTGAGCCTGCCTTGCCAGGCAAAGTCTTTCGGCAACCACTGCGCGAGGCTTTCGATCGGGAACTGCTTGAGGTGGTAACGCAGTTTCGGCTCCGGCAGCAGGCGCTGATCTTCGCCGCACAGACTGGCATTGCCGGACATCCAGCAATGCGCGCCGAAGTTGATCTTGCCGTCAGCGAGGCGTTCGAGTCTGGCCGGGTTCTGCAGTTTCCAGTCCTGGCCGCCGGCCTGAATATCGCCGCTGGCCAAACGACCGCGCCAGTTACCCTGGTCCAGATTGCCGTCCAGACCGAGGGCCAGTTTCAGCTTCGGCCCGAGCAGGTCGAGGTTGAGTTTCTGCTGCTTGATGTCGCCTTGGGCGCTGGCGGTCAGCACACCGAGGTTGGTGTCACCGGCCTGAATGCCGCTGCCCTTGAGGTCGATCTTTGCCCGTTGCGCACTGTCGAGCGTGGCATCGAGATTGAGGCTTTGCAGACGATTGTCCTGAAACGCCAGTTGCGAACCTTGCAGGCCGAGCTTGCCTTGCGGTGCGTTCAGCGTACCGGCGACATTGACCAGCCCCGTGACCTGCCCGCGCAGCTGCGGCCAGAGCTGGGCCAGGCGCGTCAGCTTGATGTCGATCTGCCCGGTCAGTTTCTGTTGCAGGCTGCCCTTGCCGCTGATGCTGTTATCGCCGAGGCGGATTTGCAGGGCGTTGAGGTTCCACTGCTCGCCGGCGCCGTCCGCCTTGGCCTGGAGGATCGCCGGTTGCCCGCGCAATTTGCCTTTGAGGTCGAGGTCGGCGGTGAGGCTCAGGCGTTCGTTCTTCATTTCGCCTTTGCTGCGCAATGGCCCGGCCAACGTGCCCGGCAACTCCGCAACCCAGTACGCCGGGTTCAGCGCTGACAGATCCAGCGCCGTGTCCCAGGCGATGCCATCGGCGAACTGCACATTCACATGCCCTTCAGCCTTGCCCTGCCCGGCTTCCATCTTCAATTGCGGCAAGGCGATCTGTTTCAGACTGCCGCTGAACGGACTGCTGAGGCTGAATGCGCCCGCCGGACCGTCCAGTGCGGCGGCGAAGTTACCGATGTACTGACCGTCGGTGTAGGAGACTTCGCCAGTGAAGGTGCGCAAGGCGACTTGGGGTTCATCGATTTCGTTATAGAGCCGATGCCACGGAAAGTCCTGCCAGTTGATGTTGGCTTGGGCGCTGAGGCCTTTGCTCCAGTCAACACTGCCGGTGAGTTTGAGGCTTTGTTTGTCGTTGGCCGTCAGGTCGAGGCCGGCAATCTGCGCGCCATTGGCGTCGACTTTGCCTGTAAGCAGCAACGCCACCGGGCCTTTGTCGGCGGGCAGCGTGGCGTTGCCGTTTAACTGGTAACCGTTTTTCAGATCGCCTTCGCCGGTCAAGACCAGTTGATTGAGTTGCAGGGTGTCCGGCAGATCGGCGCTGGGTTTGAATGCCTCGGAGGTGATGCGCACCTTGGCCGGCAGGTTTTCCGCCAGCGGTTGCAGTTCGCCGCTCAACTGGCCGTCGAGGTAACCGTGGCTGTCGGCGTGCAGGTTGAGGGTTTTCAGCAGATCGCCGTCAACCTTCAGCGCCAGCGTCCAGGGGCCGGTGCCCGGTGACGGCAGGGTCAGGTCGCCGGCAATGTTCAGCGGCCAGTCGCCAGTCGGCTGCAATAGACCGGAAAGGTTCAGGCTCAGATCGTCGCGCTGCAATTTCACGCTGTCGATCTGCATGCCCTGGACGGTCCAGTGCGCCGCCAGTTGCAGGCCCTTGAGCTGCTCGCTGCCGTTGAACAGCAGGCTGCCGACTTGTACGTCGCCGAGTTCGATGGCCACCGGCAGTTGCAGATCCGGCAGTTTGATCGGGCCGCTGTCGGTGGTTTCCTCACTCGGCGGAAATTGCAGAATCACCTGATCGGCCTTGAGCTGTTCGATGCACAGGGTCATGCGCGTCAGGCACAGCGGCGACCAGGCGAAAATCGGCTTGTTCAGCTCGACGCGACTGCTGTCCTGCTGCCACAGCAGATGATCGGCGCTCCATTGGCCACCGAGACGCCCCTGGAAATTCTCCACGCTCAAACCCGGCACCAGGCTCAGCGCCCAACGGCTGCCGGCCTGCGTCCCGAGTACGGCTGCGATGCTCAATACAACCAACAGCACCAGCGTCAACAACGCCAGTGCCGCTATTTTCAAACCACGCTTCACAGCTCAGGCCCCATGGAAAAGTGCAGCCGGATGCCGCCGTCGTCGTCCAGCGCGTGAGCCAGGTCGAGGCGGATCGGCCCCACCGGCGAGACCCAGCGCACACCGATACCGACCCCGGTCTTGAGGTTCGGCAGTTCGAGTTTGTTGAAGGAGTTACCCTGGTCGACGAAGGTCGCGACTCGCCACTTCTCGGCAATCGAATATTGATACTCGACGCTGCCGGCGACCATGTAACGCCCGCCGATGCGGTCGCCCTTGGCGTTTTCCGGGGACAGGCTCTGGTAGTCGTAACCGCGCACGCTCTGATCGCCACCGGCGAAGAAACGCAGCGACGGCGGTACCGAGTTGTAACCGTTGGTGGCGCTGCCACCGACCTGCACCCGGCCGAGGAAGCGGTGGTTGTCGAACACTGTGGTCAGGCCTTTGATCAACGCCGTGCCATAAAGCAGGTTGTTGTCGGAGCCGAGGCCTTCCTTCGCCACTTTGCTTTCAAAGGTCAGGCGATAGCCGTTGTGCGGGTCGATGCGGTTGTCACTTTTGAGGTACGAATAGCTGATGCCAGGCATCAACAAGGTGCTCAGGCCGGAGTCGTCGCCGAGCTGATATTCCTCGCGCTGCCATTTCAGCGAGATCACCCGCTGCCAGCCGCTGGGCAACTTGCTGTGCCATTCCGGGCCGAAGGTCAGCAGCTTGCTCAGGGTGTCGGAGCCGTCGATGTCTTCGTATTGATAACCACCGGCCCAGCGCAATTTATCGGTCAACGGCGGGTCGAGCGGGATGTCGTAGAACAGCCCGACGTTTTGCCGTGGCGCCGACAGTTCGGCCTCCCAACCGTAGCTGTCGCCCTGCGGGTTGACCCAGTGGCGCGTCCAGTTGGCCTTGATCCGAGGGCCGACGTCGGTGGAATAACCGAGGCCCAGGCCCATGGTGCGCGGCTTGCGTGTGTCGAGTTTGACGTCGACCGGGATCACGTCGTTTTTCGCCGCCGTCGGTGCGGCATCGACGCGCACGCCTTCGAAATAGCCGCTCGATTGCAGGTCGCGGTTGAGTTCGGCGATCAACTCGGAGTCATACGGGTCGCCGGCCTTGAACGGCACCATGCGTTGCAGCAGGTCTTCGTCGAACGGCGTGTCGCCCTCGAAACTGACGCTGCCCAGCGCATAACGCGGGCCGCTGTCGTAGATCAATTCAACGTCGGCCACCCCGGCACGCGGGTCGACCAACAGTTTCTGGCTGGTGAAATGGCCACTGAAAAAGCCGAAGCGCGAGGCTTGGTTCTGGATCAGGCGTTTGGCGTCTTCATAACGCCCATGGTTGAGCACGGCGCCGGACTTGAGCGTGTCACTGCTCGGCACACGAAAGGATTTGAGGGAGGCGGCAGGGCCGTCGACGCGGATGGTGACGTTGCGCAGACGAATAGGCTCGCCGGGATCGATGTTCAGCACCAGGCGCGGTTTATCACCGCCCTTCACATCGCTGTCGATCTGCGGCTGGTAATAACCCAAGGCTTGCGCGGCTTTGCGCGCCTGCTCCTCGGCCCCGCGACTGAAGCGCAGCAAGGCTTGTTCGTCACGATCGCCGAGGCTGCCGATATAGCCTTCTATATTGGCCTTGAGTTCGTCGTTGGACGGTTTGATCCGCACGTCCAATTCACTTTGCGCCAGCGCCGCGCAGCTGGTTAACAGCAGGAGCACGCCACTGGTAAATCTTCCTGGAAACTTCATAGGCGCGGATGCTATCACGGGCTTGGGAGCGTGATAGAACAGGAAATTTCCGAAGAAGTTCGATTGCTATGCTGTTGCAGTTTGTAACACCTGCGGATTGGCGTGGAAAAACACGTGTTCACGCACCGGGCCGACGGCCACTTCGCCAATCTCCTCATAACCCTGACGTTTGTAGAATTCCAGGTAACGCGGGTTCCCGGTATCGAGTACGACGCCTTGCGAGGTTTCGTCCACCGCGCACCAGTTGTGCACGGCCGTCAACAGCTGCTCGCCAAAGTGTTTGCCCTGAAACTGCGGGTGGATTCCCAGCAGCGGCAACATGTGCACCGAATCGCTGGGCACGCACGCCGCCACCGCATCGTGATAGGCCAGATAACGCCGGGTGCAACGGAAGCCGGTGCTGAGCACCATGCGCAGGCGCCACGCCCAGCTCTCGGTGATTCCCAGACGCCGTTGCGGCGGCGCAATCAGGGCAATCCCGATCAGGCGGTCGTTGACCAGCAGACCGATGGCTGGCAGGTCCTGCAGGAAATGCTGCTTGACCAGCTCACGCACCGTGGCCCGTACGCGCTGCTCGTAGCCCGGCCGCTCGGCCTCGAACAAGTAACCGAAGGTCGGCTCGTGGCGGTACGCCTGATACAGCAACGATCGGGCTTCGCGCGAGTAACCGCGGTCGAGCATGTGGATGTCGGCGATGGCAGTCTGGGTTTCAGGCATGACGGTGATTCTCCCCCGGGGCGCAGCGCAAATGACTGCGCTCTTGTTGGTACGAACCTCTTGCAGGTGGCGCAGTTCCCCACAGGTATAGACCAACTCCGGATCTTCATCGACCGGGCGGGCCTCATCGCTGGCAAGCCAGCTCCCACAGTGCCTGCGTCGCACACAAAATATGTGAACACCATTGAACCTGTGGGAGCTGGCTTGCCAGCGATGGGGCCCCTACTGACAGCACACATCTGACAGAACACAGGGAATCTGCTTACCCCACACTGGCCCCCATCCCACATGTCAGCTAGCATCGCCCTTTTGCCAGGACTGCCGACCATGAAGATCGTTTCCTTCAACATCAACGGACTGCGCGCCCGTCCGCATCAGCTGGCAGCGCTGATCGAAAAGCATCAGCCGGACGTGATCGGCCTGCAGGAAACCAAGGTCCACGACGACCAATTTCCGTTGGAAGAAGTGCGTGCGCTGGGTTATCACGTTTATTTCCACGGTCAGAAAGGCCATTACGGCGTTGCCCTGCTTTCGCGCAGTGAGCCAATCGCGATTCACAAAGGCTTCGCCAGCGATGAAGAAGACGCCCAGCGCCGCTTTATCTGGGGCACCTTCGCCGACGCCAATGGCGTACCGGTGACCATCATGAACGGCTACTTCCCGCAGGGCGAAAGCCGCGACCATCCAACCAAGTTCCCGGCCAAGCAGCGCTTCTACAGCGACCTGCAAACCCTGCTGGAAAGCCAGTTCCACAACGAACAGCCGCTGGTGGTGATGGGCGATGTGAACATTTCCCCGGAAGACAGCGACATCGGCATTGGCCCGGACAACATGAAGCGCTGGTTAAAAACCGGCAAATGCAGCTTCCTGCCGGAAGAACGTGAATGGATGGCCCGCCTGAAAAACTGGGGCCTGACTGACAGCTTCCGCCACCTCAACCCGGACGTGACCGACATGTTCAGCTGGTTCGACTACCGCAGCCGCGGGTTTGAGGATGAGCCGAAACGTGGCCTGCGCATCGATGTGATCCTCGCCTCCCATGGCTTGCTGCCACGGGTCAAGGATGCGGGCGTGGACTATGAACTGCGCGGAATGGAAAAGCCGTCGGATCATGCGCCGATCTGGCTGGAACTGGCCTGACCTTCGAATCGCCTGAAATCCCCTGTGGGAGCGAGCTTGCTCGCGAATGCGGAGTGTCAGTCACCCGATGTGTTTCTGATGAACCGCATTCGCGAGCAAGCTCGCTCCCACAGTTTCATCGGTGTCATGTTTTGGTCATGCACCTGACTTAATCTCCCCGGCAATCCCCTTGGCCTGATTCGGTGCCGGCATGACCCTGCGTGTTCTGTTCGCTTTTCTGTCGAGTGCATGGCTGACGGTCAGTGCCGCCACCCTGCCCGTCCCCGAAAACGGCCCGGCATTGCGCATTCAGGGTTCCAACACCATCGGCGCCGATCTCGGCCCGGCGCTGGTCGAAGGTTTTCTGCAAGAGCAGGGTCTGCTGAAGATTCACCGCGAAAACCCCGACAACGCCAACGAACAACACATCGTGGCTCAGACTGCGCAAGGCCAACGGGTGGTGATTGAAGTCGCCGCCCACGGTTCCAGCACCGGGTTCACCGCACTGAAAACCGCCAGCGCCGACCTCGCCGCCTCCTCACGCCCGATCAAGGACAGCGAACTGCTCGACCTGCAAACGCTCGGCGACCTGAAAAGCGCTGAGGCCGAGCAAGTGATCGCCATCGACGGCCTGGCGATCATCCTTCACCCCGGCAACCCCCTGCAGCAACTGGACACCGAGCAACTGGCGCGGATCTTCGCCGGTGAGGTGAAAACCTGGGAAGACCTCGGCGGGCACGGCGGATCGATTCATTTATATGCGCGGGATGATCAGTCCGGCACCTACGACACGTTCAAGGAACTGGTGCTGGGTCGTCGTGGGAAACACCTTAGCTCCAGTGCGAAACGCTTCGAATCCAGCGAGCAATTGTCCGATGCGGTGAGCAACGATCCGCAAGGCATCGGTTTCATCGGCCTGCCGTATGTGCGCCAGGCCAAAGCCGTGGCCATCGCTGACGGCGCATCGCAATCGATGTTGCCGCTCAACAGCCTGATTGCCACCGAGGACTATCCGCTGTCGCGGCGCCTGTTCTTTTATTTGCCGCCCAGCAACCAGAATCCGTGGGCATCGGCGCTGGTGGCGTTTGCGCAAAGCCCACAGGGCCAGAAGATTGTCGCGGCCACCGGTTTCATCAGCCAGACCGTGCACGCGATGACCGTCACCCCGAATGCGCTGATGCCCGAGGGTTATCAATCCCTCAGCCGCCATGCCCAGCGTCTGACGGTGAACTTCCGTTTCGAGGAAGGCAGCGCCAGCCTCGACAACAAGGCGCAGCAGGATCTGGCGCGAGTGCTCGACTATATAAAGCGCCACGCCAAGACCGAGCGCGCGGTGACGCTGGTGGGGTTTGGTGACGAGAAAGACGATCCGGCCCGCGCCGACCTGCTGTCGAAACTGCGGGCGATGGCGGTGCGTCGCGAACTGGTGAGAAACGGCGTGGTGATGCGCGAGGTGCGCGGGTTTGGCGCGTTGATGCCGGTGGCGGCGAACAGTGCGGATGAAGGCAGGATCAAGAATCGGCGGGTTGAGGTTTGGGTGTACTGAATCTGATGTTGATGTGTTGAACCTGCTTACGTCATCGCTGGCAAGCCAGCTCCCACAGAGATTTCCAGTGAACACAAAGTTTGTGAACACCAAACAAACCTGTGGGAGCTGGCTTGCCAGCGATGAACGATGACGCGGTACTGGATCAGCGCTCGCTGCGCAGCATTTCCTTCGGCACATACTTGCCGATCTCGAACTTGCCAATCGCCGCGCGGTGCACTTCGTCCGGGCCGTCGGCCAGGCGCAGGGTGCGTTGCATGGCATACATGTAGGCCAGCGGGAAATCGTTCGACACCCCGGCCCCGCCATGGATCTGGATCGCCCGGTCGATCACCCGCAGCGCGACGTTCGGCGCGACAACCTTGATCTGTGCGATCTCGCTCTTCGCCACTTTGTTGCCCACGGTGTCCATCATGTACGCCGCTTTCAGGGTCAGCAGGCGCGCCATGTCGATTTCCATCCGCGAATCGGCGATCTTGTCGACGTTACCGCCCAGACGCGCCAGCGGTTTGCCGAATGCAGTGCGACTCACCGAACGTTTGCACATCAATTCCAGTGCGCGCTCGGCCATGCCGATCGAACGCATGCAGTGGTGAATCCGCCCTGGGCCGAGGCGACCTTGAGCGATTTCGAAGCCTCTTCCCTCACCGAGCAGGACGTTTTCGTACGGCACGCGCACGTTGTCGAACAGCACTTCGGCGTGGCCGTGCGGTGCATCGTCGTAGCCGAATACCGGCAGCGGGCGGACGATTTTCACCCCGGGGGTGTCGACCGGTACGAGGATCATCGAGTGCTGGGCATGGCGCGGTGCGTCGGGGTTGCTCAGGCCCATGAAGATCAGGATCTTGCAACGCGGATCGCAGGCGCCGGAGGTCCACCACTTCTTGCCGTTGATCACCCACTCGTCGCCATCACGCACGGCACGGGCGGCCATGTTGGTCGCGTCAGACGAGGCCACGTCCGGTTCGGTCATGGCGAACGCCGAGCGGATCTCGCCGCGCAGCAGCGGTTCGAGCCAGCGCTGTTTCTGTTCTTCGTTGGCGTAGCGCACCAGCACTTCCATGTTGCCGGTGTCCGGCGCCGAGCAGTTGAACGGCTCTGGCCCGAGCAGCGAACGGCCCATGATCTCGGCCAGCGGTGCGTATTCGAGGTTGGTCAGGCCGGCGCCGAGTTCCGACTCCGGCAGGAACAGGTTCCACAGACCTTCAGCCTTGGCCTTGGCTTTGAGTTCTTCCATGATCGCGGTCGGCTGCCAGCGATCGCCCTCGGCAACCTGGCGTTCGAACACGGCTTCGGCCGGGTAAACGTAAGTGTCCATGAACGCGGTCACGCGCTCACGCAGTTCTTGCACCTTGGGCGAATAAGCGAAATCCATGAGCAATTACCTTCTATGGGCAGAGGTTGTTCAGATCATGCAATCGATGCTAGAACAGCGCTGATAATTTACCTAGCCTATTCTCGGCGTGTATAAACATTCATCACCGATATATGATCCGCTGATCGTCAGCCCCTAGAACAAGAGAAGCCGCGTTATGAATCTGAGTAAGGTCGACCTCAACCTTTTCATCGTCTTCGACGCGATCTACACCGAAGCCAACCTGACGCGCGCCGGGCAGATTGTCGGCATCACCCAGCCGGCGGTGTCCAACGCGCTGGCGCGGTTGCGCGAGACCTTCAACGATCCACTGTTCGTGCGCACCGCCCAGGGCATGGTGCCGACGCCGATGGCGCAGAACATCATCGGCCCGGTGCGCAACGCGCTGTCGCTGCTGCGGGTGTCGGTGCAGGAGAGCCGGATTTTCAACCCGGCGCAGGCGGTGAAGACTTACCGCATCAGCATGACCGACCTGACGGAGGCGGTGATTCTGCCGCCGCTGTTCCAGCGTTTGCGGCGTCTGGCGCCGACGGTGATCATCGAGAGTTTCCTGTCCAAACGCCGTGAAACCACCAAGGAACTGGCGGCCGGACGTCTGGATTTCGCCGTGGATGCGCCACTCAATACCGATCCGCAAGTGCGTCACGTCAAGCTGATGGAAGACCGTTACGTCTGTGCGATGCGCAAGGGTCATCCGCTGGCGGGCAAGGAAAAACTCAGCCTCGACGATTACCTGTCGCTGACACATATCCACATCTCCAGCCGCCGCAGCGGTCTGGGCTATGTCGATCTGTCCCTGGGGAAAATGGGCATTCAGCGCAAGATCGCCCTGCGCTCGCAGCATTACTTGATGGCGTCGCAGGTCATGCAGCAGACCGATATGGTCATGACCGTGCCCGAGCGTTTTGCCCGGCGCAACGACTTGCATGCGTTCAACCTTCCAGTCAACGACGTGCCGCCGGTGGAGACTCACCTTTACTGGCATGAGAGCACCGACCAGGATCCGGCCAACCGTTGGATGCGCGAGCAGATCATCGAGTTGTGCCAGCAGGTGGCGGCGCAGGAGAAGAAGCTCGATAAGGTGTAAGGCTGGCTACCGCGTTATCGTTCTTCGCGAGCAGGCTCGCTCCCACATGGACTTGTGCACGCCACTGATCCTGTGGGAGCGAGCCTGCTCGCGAAGAGGCCAGCACTGGCGCCACACATTTTTGAACCTTGACGTAAACGTCAACTCGCCATTAGCTTAGCGCCAAGACCTTTTTTCGAGCGCTTTCATGAGCAGCCAGACCTACAGCATTTCCGACCTCGCCCGCGAGCTGGACATCACCACCCGGGCGATCCGCTTTTATGAAGAGCAAGGCCTGCTCAGCCCTGAGCGCCGTGGCCAGGAACGCATCTATTCACCCCGCGACAAGGTCAGCCTGAAGCTGATCCTGCGCGGCAAGCGCATTGGTTTCTCGCTCGCCGAATGCCGCGAGTTGATCGAACTTTACGACCCGTCCAGCGGTAACACCAAACAGCTCAACAGCATGCTGGCGAAAATCAGCGAACGCCGCGAACAGCTTGAACAGCAATTGCTCGACATCGAACAGATGAAGCTGGAGCTCGACACCGCGGAAGAACGCTGCGTGCAGGCGTTGGAACAGACGCTCAAGGGTCAGCAGGCTATTTAACGGAAAAACCTATCCCCCTGTGGGAGCGAGCTCGCTCGCGAATACGGTCCGACTCAAATCTTTCGTCGACTGATCCACCGCTTTCGCGAGCAAGCTCGCTCCCACAAGGGGGCATCCGCAGTCTTTAGATAACTACAGGTCAATCCCATGTCCCTCCCCTCCCAAGTACGCCTGATCGAAGTCGGCCCGCGTGACGGCCTGCAGAACGAAGCCCAACCGATCAGCGTGGCCGACAAGGTGCAACTGGTCGACGCGTTGAGCGCCGCCGGCATCGGCTATATAGAAGTCGGCAGTTTCGTTTCGCCCAAGTGGGTGCCACAGATGGCCGGTTCTGCCGAGGTGTTCGCGCAGATCCAGCGCAAACCCGGCGTGACCTACGGCGCACTGGCGCCGAACCTGCGCGGCTTTGAAGACGCATTGGCTGCCGGTGTGAAAGAAGTCGCGGTGTTCGCTGCGGCGTCCGAGGCATTCTCGCAGCGCAACATCAATTGCTCGATCAGCGAAAGCCTGGCGCGCTTCGCACCGATCATGGAAGCCGCGAAACAGCACGGCGTTACCGTGCGCGGTTACGTCTCCTGCGTGCTGGGTTGCCCTTATGAAGGCGAGGTCGCGCCGGAACAAGTGGCGATGGTTGCGCGGGAACTGTACGCGATGGGCTGCTACGAAGTGTCCCTCGGCGACACCATTGGCACCGGCACTGCCGGCGCAACCCGTCGGCTGTTCGAAGTGGTCTCGGCGCAAGTCCCACGGGACAAACTCGCCGGGCACTTCCACGACACCTACGGCCAGGCGATGGCCAACATCTATGCCAGTCTGCTGGAAGGCATTGCGGTGTTCGACAGCTCCATCGCCGGTCTCGGCGGCTGTCCGTACGCCAAAGGCGCGAGCGGTAACGTCGCCACCGAAGACGTGGTGTACCTGCTCAACGGCCTGGGTATCAAGACCGGTATCGACCTCGACGCCTTGATCGCCGCGGGTCAGCAGATCAGTGCGGTGCTCGGTCGCCCGAGCGGTTCGCGTGTGGCCAAGGCCCGTAACGCCCAGTGAGGGCGAAGGTGTTACCGCGGTGTCTGAAACGTGGGCGTAGTCGAGTAACACGGAAACAAATTGTCTGGTTTTGCCTGAAGGAAAAATCCTTCAAAAATCACAAACCATTGATTTAAAAGGGTTTTAAAAAGTTGGCACGGCTTCTGCTATCTCTATGGCATAACAAGAATAAAAAGCAGCAAACCAATAAAAATAAGACGTACCGACTCTGACATAACAAAAACAACACGGCAGAGACGCAGCTAACAGATTTTTTTGGAGAAGGTGTGCTTTTCAGGGTGTTCCTCGGAATGACCCGCAACCGGGCAGAGAACAATAAAACTACCTTCAGGTAGCTCCCGAATCGGTTGGATCGTTTAACGAGAAAGCAGATCAGCGCTCAAAAAAATACGTTTGCTCTTGACCCCGGATGGGGGTCGCCAAAAACAGCGGTAAAGGGCCACGGTTGCCAAAAACAACAACAGACCGCCCCTCAATAATAAAAAAGAGCACGCGACGACAAAATTAAAGGGGAGCTTCGGCTCCCCTTTGTGCTTTCCGCAATTCCCGAATTCCCTAACATCCCTGTGGGAGCTGGCTTGCCAGCGATAGCGTCAGGTCAGCCAGCATCAATGTTGAATGATCTACCGCAATCGCTGGCAAGCCAGCTCCCACAGGGGTGGTAGCTACCGTTCGATTGTTTTTAACTCCTCGATACTGATCTCGCGCATCCGGAATTTCTGGATCTTGCCCGTCACCGTCATCGGAAACTCTTCGACGAACTTGAAATGCCGCGGCGTCTTGAAGTGCGCAATGCGCTCCTTGCACCACGCTTGCAGCTCTTGTTCGGTGGCATTGTGGCCGGGGTGGAACTTGATCCAGGCGACAATCTCCTCACCGTAACGCGAGCACGGAATGCCGATCACCTGCACATCCGCCACCGCCGGGTGGGTGAAGAAGAACTCTTCCAGTTCGCGCGGGTAAATGTTCTCGCCCCCGCGAATGATCATGTCCTTGTTACGCCCTGCGATATTCACGTAACCCTCATCGTTCATGCTCGCCAGGTCGCCGGTATGCATCCAGCCCGCCTCATCGATGGCTTCGGCGGTGGCTTGCGGGTTGCTCCAATAACCGAGCATCACGCTGTAACCACGGGTGCAGAGTTCGCCGATGGTGCCGCGCGGAACCAGGTTACCGGCCTCGTCGATGATTTTGCTTTCGAGTTGCGGCTGGGTGCGGCCGACGGTGGTCACGCGCAGTTCCAGCTCGTCCGATGGCCCGGTTTGCAGGGAGACAGGGCTGGTTTCGGTCATGCCGTAGGCGATCTGCACCTCGCTCATGTGCATTTCACTGATGACCCGGCGCATCACCTCGATCGGGCAAGTGGCGCCGGCCATGATCCCGGTGCGCAGGATCGATAGATCGAACTCGGCGCGCTGTGGCTGATCAAGCATGGCGATGAACATGGTCGGCACGCCGTACAGCCCGGTGGCCTTTTCTTCGGCGACGGTTTGCAGGGTCAGTAGCGGATCGAACGCGTCATTGGGGTAAATCATCGTACTGGCGTGAGTGATGCAGCCGAGGTTGCCCATGACCATGCCGAAGCAGTGATACAGCGGCACCGGGATCACCAGGCGATCGTCCGGGGTCAGACCGATGCTCTCGCCGACCATGTAACCGTTGTTGAGGATGTTGTAGTGACTGAGGGTCGCGCCCTTGGGGAATCCGGTGGTGCCGGAGGTGTACTGGATGTTGACGGGTTGGTCGAAGTGCAGGCTGTCGCTGCGTTCACGCAATTGTTCGGCAGAGACAATGGCGGCCAGATCTGCCAGTTGCGACCACGGGAGAAAACCCGAAGGTGGCTGCGGATCGAGGCTTATCAACCCGCGCAGCTCCGGCAGGCGCTCGCTGTGCAGTTCGCCGATGGATTGCTGGGCCAGTTCCGGCAGCAAGCCTTGCAACATGCCGTGATAGTTCGAAGATTTGAAGGCACCGGCGCAGACCAGCCATTGGCAACCGGACTGCTTGAGCACGTATTCCAGTTCGGAGCTGCGGTAGGCCGGGTTGATGTTGACCAGGATCACGCCGATCTTCGCGGTGGCGAACTGTGTAATGCACCATTGCGCGCCATTCGGCGCCCAGATGCCAAGTCGGTCACCGGCCTGCAAACCCAACGCCAGCAGCGCTCTGGCATGAACGTCTACCGCGTCGGCCAGTTGCCGCCAGGTGTAACGCAGCTGCTGATGACGCACCACCAGCGCCTCGCCGTCCGGGTACTGCGCGACGGTCTCGTCGAACTTCTGCCCGATGGTCATCGTCAGCAAGGCTTTGTCCTGTGAGCCTCGGGTATAGCTGCGCTGCGGGTTTGCACTGGGTTGATCCATGACGACCCCTATTGTCTTTATTAGTGGGTTTACCGGATTGTCCCCCCTGTGGGAGCGAGCTTGCTCGCGAAGAGGCCATCTGATTCGACATCCCTGTCGACTGGCCTGACGCCTTCGCGAGCAAGCTCGCTCCCACATGGGACAGTCCACTTTCAATCCTGAGGTGCCCTTACTCTCGCTCAAGTTGACGTTAACGTAAAGGGTGATTGACAGCCAACCATCGCAGGCTTACGTTAACGTAAAGGTGAGAGCCGTTCGACTGCCCTCCCCACCCTACAAAAAAGCCAAAAGGTGACCCATGAGCTACCCATCCCTGAACTTCTCCCTCGGTGAAACCATCGACATGCTGCGCGATCAGGTTCAGTCCTTCGTCGCCGATCAGATCGCCCCACGCGCCGCGCAGATCGACCACGACAACCTGTTTCCGGCCGATATGTGGCGCAAGTTCGGTGACATGGGCCTGCTGGGTATCACCGTGCCGGAAGAGTACGCCGGTGCGGGTCTGGGTTACCTGGCGCACGTGGTGGCGATGGAAGAAATCAGCCGCGGCTCGGCTTCCGTGGCGCTGTCCTACGGCGCGCATTCCAACCTTTGCGTCAACCAGATCAACCGCAACGGCAACCACGAACAAAAAAGCAAATACCTGCCCAAGCTGATCAGCGGCGAACATGTCGGCGCCCTCGCCATGAGCGAGCCGAACGCCGGTTCCGACGTGGTTTCGATGAAATTGCGCGCCGACAAGCGCGGCGACCGTTTCGTCCTCAACGGCAGCAAGACCTGGATCACCAACGGCCCCGACGCCAACACCTACGTGATCTATGCCAAGACCGACCTGGAAAAAGGGCCGCACGGTATCACTGCATTCATCGTCGAACGCGACTGGAAAGGCTTCAGCCGCAGCAACAAGTTCGACAAGCTCGGCATGCGCGGCTCCAACACTTGCGAGCTGTTTTTCGATGACGTCGAAGTGCCGGAAGAAAACATCCTCGGCGTGCTCAACAGTGGCGTGAAAGTGCTGATGAGTGGTCTCGATTACGAGCGCGTCGTGCTGTCCGGTGGACCGACCGGGATCATGCAGTCGTGCATGGACCTGATCGTGCCGTACATCCACGACCGCAAGCAGTTCGGTCAGAGCATCGGCGAATTCCAGCTGATCCAGGGCAAAGTCGCCGACATGTACACCCAGCTCAACGCCAGCCGCGCCTACCTGTATGCAGTGGCCCAGGCCTGCGAGCGCGGCGAAACCACGCGCAAGGACGCCGCCGGCGTGATCCTCTACACCGCCGAACGCGCGACGCAAATGGCCCTCGACGCGATCCAGATTCTCGGCGGCAACGGCTACATCAACGAATTCCCGGCCGGCCGCCTGCTGCGTGATGCCAAGCTCTACGAAATCGGCGCTGGCACCAGTGAGATCCGGCGCATGCTGATCGGCCGCGAACTGTTCAACGAAACCCGCTAAAACGGAGCTGTCCATGGCTATCCTGCATACCCAGCTCAATCCCCGTTCAGCGGAGTTCGCCGCCAACAGCGCGGCGATGCTCGAACAGGTCGACGCCCTGCATACCCTGCTCGCCCAAGTGGCGCAGGGTGGCGGCGCGAAAGCCCAGGAACGGCACACCTCGCGCGGTAAATTGCTGCCGCGTGAGCGGATCAATCGCCTGCTGGACCCGGGCTCGCCGTTTCTGGAAATCAGCCAGCTCGCCGCGCACGCGGTGTATGGCGAAGACGTTCCCGCCGCCGGCGTGATCGCCGGAATCGGCCGGGTCGAAGGCGTCGAGTGCATGATCGTCGCCAACGACGCGACCGTGAAAGGTGGTTCGTACTACCCGCTGACCGTGAAGAAACACCTGCGCGCGCAGACCATCGCCCAGCAG
Organism: Pseudomonas sp. SCPG-7; assembly: GCF_002156405.1. NCBI lineage: Bacteria > Pseudomonadati > Pseudomonadota > Gammaproteobacteria > Pseudomonadales > Pseudomonadaceae > Pseudomonas > Pseudomonas sp. SCPG-7. Next base: position 80,808 of record NZ_MVOO01000017.1, read on the forward strand.
AACCGCTTGCCGTGCATCTATCTGGTGGACTCGGGCGGCGCCAACCTGCCACGTCAGGACGAGGTGTTCCCGGATCGCGAGCACTTCGGCCGGATCTTCTTCAACCAGGCCAACATGAGCGCGATGGGCATTCCGCAGATCGCCGTGGTCATGGGCTCGTGCACCGCTGGCGGCGCCTATGTGCCGGCGATGGCGGACGAAGCGATCATGGTGCGCAACCAGGCAACCATCTTCCTCGCCGGCCCGCCGCTGGTGAAAGCCGCGACCGGAGAAGTGGTCAGCGCTGAAGACCTCGGCGGTGCCGATGTGCACTGCAAGATTTCCGGGGTCGCCGACCATTACGCCGAAAGCGACGAACACGCCCTCGCCCTCGCTCGCCGCAGCGTCGCCAACCTCAACTGGCGCAAGCTCGGTGAAGTGCAGCAGCGCACGCCGATTGCGCCGCTGTACGCCAGCGATGAGTTGTACGGTGTGGTTTCCGCCGACGCCAAGCAGCCGTTCGACGTGCGCGAAGTGATTGCGCGACTGGTCGACGGCTCGGTGTTCGATGAATTCAAGGCGCTGTTCGGCACCACGCTGGTCTGCGGTTTTGCGCACCTGCACGGCTACCCGATCGCGATCCTCGCCAACAACGGCATTCTCTTTGCCGAAGCCGCGCAAAAAGGCGCGCACTTCATCGAACTGGCCTGCCAGCGCGGCATTCCGCTGCTGTTCCTGCAGAACATCACCGGCTTCATGGTCGGGCAGAAATACGAGGCCGGCGGCATCGCCAAGCACGGCGCGAAACTGGTGACGGCGGTGGCCTGCGCCAAGGTGCCGAAATTCACCGTGATCATCGGCGGCAGCTTCGGCGCCGGTAACTACGGCATGTGCGGGCGCGCTTACGATCCGCGCTTCCTGTGGATGTGGCCGAATGCGCGCATCGGCGTGATGGGCGCCGAGCAGGCTGCGGGCGTGCTGGTGCAGGTCAAACGCGAGCAGGCCGAACGCAGCGGCCAGGCCTTCAGTACGGAACAGGAAGCCGAGATCAAACAACCGATTCTCGATCAGTACGAAGAGCAGGGTCACCCTTACTATTCCAGCGCACGACTGTGGGACGACGGCGTCATCGACCCGGCGCAGACTCGTGACGTGCTGGCTCTGGCCTTGTCCGCGTCGTTGAACGCGCCTATCGAACCGAGCCGCTTCGGCGTGTTCCGGATGTGATGCTTTTTTGTGGGAGCGAGCCTGCTCGCGAAGACGGTCTGTCAGCTCCGGATACTTCGACTGATACACCGCTTTCGCGAGCAGGCTCGCTCCCACAAGAACCGTGGAGACGGAAGAATATGAGCGACTTCAACACCCTCGAACTGCAGAGCGATCCACGGGGTTTCGCGACCCTGTGGCTGAGCCGCGAAGAAAAGAACAACGCGTTCAACGCCGAAATGATCCGCGAACTGATTCTGGCGCTGGACAAGGTGGCTAGCGATGCCAGCCTGCGTTTCCTGCTGGTGCGCGGACGTGGCAGGCACTTCAGCGCCGGCGCCGATCTGGCGTGGATGCAGCAATCGGCCGAGCTCGATTACCACACCAACCTCGACGACGCCCGGGAACTGGCGGAGCTGATGTACAACCTCGCCAAGCTGAAAGTCCCGACCCTGGCCGTGGTGCAAGGGGCGGCGTTCGGCGGTGCGCTGGGTCTGATCAGTTGCTGCGACATGGCGATTGGCAGCGATGACGCGCAGTTCTGTCTGTCGGAAGTGCGCATCGGCCTGGCACCTGCGGTGATCAGTCCGTTCGTGGTGCAGGCCATCGGCGAACGGGCTGCGCGTCGCTACGCCCTGACGGCTGAACGTTTCGGCGGGCAGCGTGCGCGGGAAATCGGTTTGTTGTCCGAGAGCTACCCGGCCGCCGAGCTTGATCAAGCCGTCGAACAATGGATCGACAATCTGCTGCTCAACAGTCCCGCCGCAATGCGCGCCAGCAAGGATCTGCTGCGCGAAGTCGGCAACGGCGCACTGACCCCGGCGCTGCGCCGCTACACCGAAAACGCCATCGCCCGGATCCGCGTCAGCCCTGAAGGCCAGGAAGGCTTGCGCGCCTTTCTGCAAAAACGCCCGCCAAGCTGGCAAGCTGCAACCACCCCCAAGGAGCCGCGTTGATGAGCGCACCTGTTCTCACCACCCTGCTGGTGGCCAACCGTGGCGAAATCGCTTGCCGGGTCATGCGTACCGCCAAGGCGCTGGGCCTGACCACCGTCGCCGTGCACAGCGCCATCGACCGCGAAGCGCGGCACAGCCGGGAAGCGGATGTCCGCGTTGATCTCGGTGGCAGCAAAGCCGCTGACAGCTATTTGCAAATCGACAAACTGATCGCGGCGGCCAAGGCCAGCGGCGCGCAGGCGATTCATCCGGGTTATGGCTTTCTGTCGGAGAATGCCGGCTTCGCCCGCGCCATTGAACAAGCCGGGCTGATTTTCCTCGGTCCACCCGCCTCGGCCATCGACGCGATGGGCAGCAAATCGGCGGCCAAGGCGTTGATGGAAACCGCCGGCGTGCCGCTGGTGCCGGGCTATCACGGCGAGGCGCAGGATATCGATACCTTCCGCGATGCCTGCGCACGTATTGGCTATCCGGTGCTGCTCAAGGCCACGGCCGGTGGCGGTGGCAAAGGCATGAAAGTGGTCGAGGACGTCAGCCAATTGGCCGAAGCCCTGGCCTCGGCGCAGCGTGAGGCGCAGTCGTCATTCGGCGATTCGCGGATGCTGGTGGAGAAATACCTGCTCAAACCACGCCATGTGGAAATTCAGGTGTTCGCCGATCAGCATGGCAACTGCCTGTACCTCAACGAGCGTGATTGTTCGATTCAGCGCCGGCACCAGAAAGTCGTCGAAGAAGCCCCGGCCCCGGGCCTGACCCCGGAGCTGCGTCGCGCCATGGGCGAAGCGGCGGTGCGTTCGGCGCAGGCGATTGGTTACGTCGGCGCGGGGACCGTGGAGTTCCTGCTGGATGCGCGCGGCGAATTCTTCTTCATGGAGATGAACACGCGCTTGCAGGTCGAACACCCGGTCACCGAAGCGATCACCGGACTCGATCTGGTGGCGTGGCAGATTCGTGTGGCGCGCGGCGAAGCGTTGCCGATCACCCAGGATCAGGTGCCGCTCAATGGCCATGCGATTGAAGTGCGCCTGTATGCCGAAGACCCGTCGAATGATTTCCTGCCCGCCACCGGCCGCCTGGATTTGTATCGTGAATCGGCTGCGGGACCAGGGCGTCGGGTGGATAGCGGTGTTGAGCAAGGCGATGAAATTTCGCCGTTCTACGACCCGATGCTCGGCAAGCTGATCGCCTGGGGCGAGGATCGCGAGCAGGCGCGGCTGCGGCTGTTGAGCATGCTTGATGAGTTCGCGATCGGCGGTTTGAAGACCAACATCAACTTCCTGCGGCGGATCATCGCGCATCCGGCATTTGCCGCTGCGGAGTTGGATACCGGGTTTATTCCGCGTTATCAGGAAACGCTGCTTCCGGCTCCGGGTGAACTGAGTGATGGGTTCTGGAATACGGCAGCGCAGGCTTTCGCGCAGAGTTTGCCGGGCACTGTTCGGGCGGATGATCCGGGGTCGCCGTGGGCCTTGAACAGTGGTTTGCGCGCCGGTCTGCCGGCAGAAGTCACTTTGCATTTGAGCTGCGATGGCCAGGATCGGGCGCTGACGCTGAATAGCTCAGGCAACGCCACACTGTCCGGTGAAGCACTGGTGGTCGAGCACGACGGCGTACGCCGTGTCCTGCGGGCAATCCGTCAGGACGATTCGCTGTACCTGCAATGGGACGGCGAGTTGCGGCGCATTCAGGCGTATGACCCGATCAGCGCCGTCGACGCCAGCCACAGCCATCAGGGCGGTCTGACCGCGCCAATGAACGGCAGCATCGTGCGGGTGTTGGTGGAGGCCGGGCAGTCGGTCGAAGCCGGTGCGCAACTGGTGGTGCTGGAAGCGATGAAGATGGAGCACAGCATCCGCGCGCCGCATGCGGGAGTGGTCAAAGCGCTGTATTGCCAGGAAGGTGAAATGGTCGGCGAAGGCAGCGCTTTGGTTGAACTGGAAGCCGTGTAAATGGGAGATCGATCCTACGCAAAACGAGGATCGATCTGACTAGAAACGCGCCGTAGCCTGAACCACCACGCCAATGATTCGACACTCATCGGTGAACAAGGCTTTGGGCCAGGTCGGATTGAGCGGTACCAGATAACGCTGGCCGCCCTCTTCGTCCAGCTTGCGAAAGATCGCTTCATCGCAGCCTTGCCACTGGGCGATCACCAGTTTGCCTGGCAGCGCTTCCACCTCAGGGTCAACCAGAATCAGCATGCCCTCGGCAATGCTCTGGCCGGTCGGTGCGGTCATGGAATCCCCCGCCACCGTCAGCCAGAACGCCGCACCACGGGCGTGATAATCCGTCAGTTCGAAGCGCTGCTTGTCCTGCGTCGGAGCATAGGTTGTGGCTGCACTCTCGCGGATTTCGCACGAGGTGGACCAGTCACTGACCGGGTAGCGGAAGTACGGGTTGTACTTCTGTGCCAATGGCATTTCGTCATCCGCCGCTTCCTGCGGTTCACGGATCACCAGCACCACTTCGAGGAAGTCCATGCCCAGCGCCTGCAACACGCGGTTCATTTGGGTGATGCCCGGTTCGCGACGTTTGTTCAGCCAATGGCCGATGCCGCCCTGGGACATGCCGACGCGCTCTCCGAGCTCTGTTTGAGTGATTTTGAGTTCACTCATCTTGGCCTTGACCAACTCAATCCATTTATCCATGTGCGGCACCTTACTTGCCCCGCCTTCGGCCGGCAAAACACATATTGTAGTATTTAAATTCTGGTCACAACTACGCATCGTACTATCCTGAAAGCACGGACTTCCAATCGAACAAGGAGTGACCCTTCACCATGAATATCAGCAGCAAAGACTTGCCCGATCTGCAAATGGACACCACGTTTACCTCCCCTCAAGGCAACGCGGCAGCGCAGCGAGCGCTGGACTATTACTTGAAACCAGCTGTGTCAGAACCCGAGGTCGATGAGCGTTTTTTTGATGTGAAACGCCATCTCAGCGGCGAGGAGGCGCTGGTGCATGCGTCGGATCTGTTGCGTTGCGCAGCGGCCACCGCCTTCAAGGCAGCCGAAAACCTGCAGGGCGCAAGCCGTGACCTGGCCTTTTCGGTGGTGCATATGGTGGATATGGCGCGAGCGATGGTCGACCATTCGATTGATGGCGAGCAGCTCTGACGAACACGGGAAGTGAGCGGACAGGAAAGAATTTTCCAATCGCGCAGATAAAAACGTTTGACTTGCAAATGATAATGATTATTATTGCAAGCAACTGGTCGCGAGATCAGTCGATGGACCAGAGACCTCAGGTCGGTCTTCTGGACTATCTCCTCATCAGGCTAATCACGGTTTTTGACCCGGCTTTTTGCCGGGTCTTTTTTTGCCCGTTTTTCGGGCTTATGGCTTCAGGCTAATGAAGTCTGTGGGTACTGCAAATTCGATGGCGCGGATAATATCAAAAGAATATCGCTTGGCAAGCTTGGCCCGGCCAGATTGGGGCAAACCAATGACAATTAGCACTTGAGAATCAATCGCACAGTCTCTAAGCTGCTTGCGCGTCACGGAAGACGCCCCCCTACCGCAAGCCGCAATTTCCCTCGGTTTCACCTCAGCCTTGCGTGTAAAGTAGCCGCCATAAAAATCATATTCAGGAATCGATTATGACCGTGGCCAAATCTTCGTTCGACATCAGCGCCAACTTCGACAGCGGCAACATCCAAGTCATCGACATCTCCAATCCGCTCAACCCGGTTCTGGCCATCCGCCCGGATACCCGCAGCGCGCATTTTCAGTGGTTCCACTTCAAAGCCAGCGGCCTGCATGTTCATCAAGAGCACTGGTTTCGCCTGGTCAACGCCAGCCAATCCTCCTACAACAAGGCCTGGACCGGCTATCAGGCTGTCGCTTCCTACGACCACGTCAACTGGTTCCGCATTCCCACCAGTTTCGAAGGTGACAGCCTGCGCTTTTGCCTTGAAGCCGAGCAAACCCACGCCTGGTTCGCCTACTTCGAACCCTACAGCCGCGGTCGTCATGACTGGTTGATCGAGCAGGCGCTGACCAAGGCCGGCACCGAACTGCTGGCCACCGGCAAGAGCGTCGAAGGGCGTGACATTCAGTTACTGCGCAAGGGCAGCGGTGCCGAGAGCCAGCGCAAAATCTGGATCATCGCGCAACAGCACCCGGGCGAGCACATGGCCGAATGGTTCATGGAAGGCGTGATCGAGCGCCTGGAACGCCACGACGATCCGGTGCTGAACAGACTGCTGGCCAGCGCCGATTTGTATCTGGTGCCGAACATGAACCCGGACGGCGCCTTCCACGGTCACCTGCGCACCAACGCCATGGGCCAGGATTTGAACCGCGCCTGGCAGAGCGCCAGTCAGGACGTCAGCCCTGAGGTACTTTTCGTACAACAGCAGATGGAAAAGTATGGCGTCGATCTGTTCCTGGACGTACACGGTGACGAGGAAATCCCCCACGTGTTCACCGCCGGTTGTGAAGGCAATCCGGGTTACACGCCGCGCATCGAGAAGCTCGAAGAGCATTTCCGCACGCACCTCAAGCACACCACCAAGGACTTCCAGACCCAGTTCGGCTACACCCGCGACGAACCGGGCCAGGCCAACATGACGCTGGCCTGCAACGCGGTCGGTCAGACATACGACTGCCTGTCGCTGACCCTGGAAATGCCGTTCAAGGATCACGACGATCATCCGAACAAAGAAACGGGCTGGTCGGGCAAACGCTCGAAACAGTTGGGCAAAGACGTGCTGACCACCATCGCCGACATGGTCGACACCCTGCGCTGATTCCTCCCCCGCTCCACCCGAAGATCGCAGCATTGTCTGCGATCTTTTTTTTGCGCGATCAAATGCCATGACCGACAAGGTTGCAAATTAAAACCAGAATGCTTACTTTGATTCTGGTTTTAATTTGAAACCCAAAAAGGAATCAGGGCATGCAACCTCAACCGCTCAAAAGCAGCGTGGTGCTGCTGTTCGCCATTGCCTGCGGTCTGGCCGTGGGCAACGTGTATTACGCGCAGCCGCTACTGGACGCCATGGCCGACGCATTCGCCATGTCACCGGCAAGCATCGGTATCGTCATGACCTTGACGCAGATCGGTTACGGCATCGGTCTGGTATTGCTGGTGCCCCTCGGCGATCTGCTCAACCGACGCCGACTGATCGTCACCCAGACCCTGCTCTCGGCAGTCGCCCTGCTGATGATTGCGCTGGCTCCCAACAGTCTGTGGCTGCTGCTCGGCATGTCGTTGACCGGTTTGCTCGCGGTGGTGACGCAAGTGCTGGTGGCCTACGCCGCGACATTGGCCATCCCGGCGCAACGCGGTCGCGTGGTCGGCGTGGTCACCAGCGGCATCGTCGTCGGTATTCTGCTTGCTCGCACGATTGCCGGGGCCATTGCTGATCTGGCGGGTTGGCGCGCGATCTATCTGCTGTCTGCGGGTCTGACGCTGCTCATGGCGCTGCTGCTGTTGCGCGTATTGCCCAAGGATGAAGTCGCGCAGCCCGCGAGCCGTTACGGCGCGCTTATCGCTTCGGTGTTCAGCCTGTTCCGGCAAGAGCCGGTGCTGCGCCAACGGGCAATTCTCGCGTTGCTGACCTTCGCCAGCGCCATGGTCCTGTGGACGCCGATGGTACTGCCGCTGGCCGCCCCGCCGCTGTCGTTGTCCCACAGCGAAATCGGCCTGTTCGGACTGGCCGGCGCCGCCGGTGCACTCGCCGCCGCGCGCGCCGGGCATCTCGCCGATCGCGGTCTGGGCCAATGGGTCAGTGGTGTGTCGCTGCTGCTGATGCTCGCCTCGTGGCTGCCGATTGCCCTCACCCAATCCTCGTTGTGGGCGCTGTTGCTGGGGGTGATCACTCTCGATCTGGGCCTGCAGGCCGTACACGTCACCAGCCAGAGCATGATCTACAGCGTGCGCCCCGAAGCGCAAAGCCGCCTCACGGCTGGCTACATGCTGTTCTACTCGATTGGCAGCGCCGTGGGTTCAATCCTTTCCACGGCGACATACGCGTGGGCCGGCTGGAGCGGCGTGTGCCTGCTTGGCGCCGTTATCAATGCGCTGGCGCTGGGCTATTGGTGGCTGACCCTGAAAAGTGGCGCACCGCAGCGGTGCGCCACACAGGCCGGTTAATTGCGCTGGCGACCGCGCAACATGCTGTCGAGCACTTCGTCGCGGCGCACCCAACCGTGGAACAGCGCCGCCGCCAGGTGTAACAGCACGGTCAGAAACAACAGGTACGCCAGATAACCATGCGCCTTGCGCAACATGGCAAACACCTGCGCATCGGCCGGCAGGATCGACGGCAACTGCAAGGTACTACTGAGCATCACCGGCTCCCCCGAAGCACTGATCATCGCCCAACCGAGCACCGGTAGCACCAGCATCAAGGCGTACAACAACACATGCGACGCCTTGGCCGCCATCACTTGCCAACCCGGCAGATCCGCCGGCAGCGGTGGCTGTCGGGTGGAAAAACGTACCAACAGGCGCACGACCACCAGCAGCAGAATCGCAATCCCCAGCGGTTTATGCAGGTGAATCAGCCATTCATGCCGCTGTGAAACCGAAGTGACCATGCCGGCGCCAATGAACAACATGGCAATGATCATGACCGCCATCAGCCAGTGCAGGAGCCGCGCCAACAGCGCGAAATGAGTCGGTTGCGTGCTCATGGGCGAGCCTCCTGTTTCGCGGCGGGCAATTGGCTGACTTCACTGGTACGCCGCAGGTAGGAATCGGCGTAACCGGCGGAACGCGCAGCGAGCAACGGGTCGTCGGAGCCTTCGATACCGGCGGGCAGCACCAGCGGATCGTAATTGATGTCACGGCATTCACCGCTGAGCTGCGGCTGGGTCTTCTCCAGTACCAGCGTGCCGGCGTTGATCACCTTGCGGCCGTCGGGCCAGGTTTTGCTTGCATCGTTTACCGGGTCACCGGGGTTGGCCAAGGTGATGTTCAACTGCCAGTGCAACGGCCCTTCGGCCAGTCGCTGCACCAAATCCTTTTCCAGAAAATCCGCGCCCTCCGGCGCTGTTGCTCCGGCGGCATCGCGCGCCAGTGGCGTGACGCTCCAGCGCACCGCCTGCTTCTGCCCACTGGCGCTGACCAGATAGAACGCATTCACGCTGTTGTAGGTTTCGGTGGCATAGCTGGCCGAGGGTTTGGCGGTCTTCACCCACGTCAGGAACGGCACGGCTTCAGGGTGCGCGGCGAAGAATGCCGGCACCTTCGAGGGGTCCGGTTTGCCCGTGACCGGATCCGGCGACTGCGCCTGCTGCAATTGATAGAACGCCTCAGGCGTGCCGACCGGGAACACCGGCATGCTGTTCATCCCGGTGCGCCATTGCTGACCGTTGGCCTGGCTGAAACGCAATGCCAGACTGCGGATCGGCACGCTGCTGTCCGGGGCGTAGGGATTGCCCGCCGGCAATGCGAAGCGCCCGACCACCGGAGTCCGCGCCTCGTTGAACACCTGCGCGACAGAAAACGCCCGCGCCTCGCCGCTGCTCTCGAAATGCCCGATCACGCATACGCCTTTGGCGTGGTTGCGACGGAAACCGGGATGCACGCCGTTGTTTTTCTCCAGCACATCGACCAGCGCCTTGGGCGTCAGACGTTGTGGGTCAAGGTTACCGTGGACGTAGGCAAACGCCCCGGCGACAGCGGCAACCACCACGGCAATCGCCGTCAGACGCAACACTGTGCTCGCGGCACTCAAGGGTGGGCGCGACGGCCTGCCCGGCGGTGAAGTGCGATCAACCATGAATAACTCCAGGGCCATCGGCCACAAGTAGGAAGAATCAGCAAGACGCACCCCAGCGGGATTTATTCCATGGCCCGGTATTTATTTTTCCGAACGTGGAATAACCTCGAACGGCGGACGTCTCTCTAGTCCACAGCGTAGTGACTGGCAGAAACTAATGAGCGAAATCGACGAACAGTTGAGAGAAATCATTCCCAGATTGCGCCGCTTTGCCGTGTCACTGACCCGCAACAGCAGCAGCGCCGACGATCTGGTGCAGGCCAGCCTTGAACGGGCCTTGTCCGGCTGGAGCAGCAAACGCGCCGAGGGTGACGTGCGTGCATGGCTGTTCGCAATTCTCTATCGGCAGTTTCTCGACGCCCATCGGCGCTCCCGTCGTTATGCGCGGATGCTCGAATTCTTCACCGGTGGCGATGACGCCGAGCCCTCGACCGAGCGCACGGTGATCGCCCAATCGACCCTGCAAGCCTTCGATCGCCTGCCTGCTGAACAGCGAGCCCTGCTGTTGATGGTTTCGGTGGAAGGCTTGAGCTACAAGGAAGTCGCGCAAATCCTTAACGTCCCCAGCGGCACGGTGATGTCGCGTCTGTCCCGCGCTCGTCAGGCCTTGCGCCAGCTCAGCGACGGCGAAATCAGCAGCCCTTCCTTGCGGATACTCAAATGATCAGCATGCCCCCCAGCGAACGCGACCTGCACGCGTACGTCGACCACCAACTCAGCGAGGCCGATCGGCGCGTCCTCGACGCCTGGCTGGCCAATCATCCGGACACCGCCGCACAGGTTCGCGCCTGGCAGCAGGACGCCCAACAATTGCGCGCTGCGCTGGGCGGTGCGTTGCAGCAATCGGCGAATCCGCAGTTGGATCCGGCGCAGATTCGCCAGCGTCTCAAACGTCAATCACGGCGTCATCTGGCCAGCGCGGCAGTGTTGCTGATCGCGGTCGGCCTCGGTGGTTTCAGTGGCTGGCAGGCGCGGGAAATGACCTTCGCGCGCGCCTCTGTGCTGCCAATGACCGATGCCTTGCAGGCCTATCGACTGATTGCACAGCAGGGAATATTGCCGGCGGACTATAAAGTCGACAGTGACGGCGACATGCAGCATTGGCTCGACCGGTATTTCACTCAGGCCAGTCGCTTGCCGGATCTGAAATCCGCCGGCTTCGAACCGGTCAGCGGCCGTCTGCTCAGCACCGACGAAGGACCGGCGGCGATGGTGATGTATGAGGATCGCAGCGGTCACAAGGTCAGTTTCTACGTGCGGCCACCGGGGCCGAAAAACACCTTTCTGCCACGCGGCAGCCGCAGCGACGGCGATCTGCAGGCCGATTACTGGTCCGGCGGCGGGTACAACTATGCGATGGTCAGCCCAACAGACTCGCCGGCGGCGCAGCAGTTGAAGCAATCAATGCAATTCTGAAAGCCCCACTGTAGGAGCTGCGGCACGCTGCGATCTTTTGACCTTGATGTTAAAAATCAAAAGATCGCAGCGTGCCGCAGCTCCTACAGGGGACTGTGTTGGGTCAGAAACCCACGTCCAGCACCACATTGTCCAGGTAAGTCCCCGCCGGCGGCGTGGTCTGGTCGATGTAGATTTTCGCGTTGTAATTGAAGATCTGGCTCCCGGTGCCCAGACCATTTCCTGGATTGACCTCGGCGTCAGTGCTCGACCGGCGCGCACTGCCGACACTGCCCCAACGAGTAGTCCCGGCGCTTTTGAAGATGTCGTAGGCCAGATAATTGCTCCCGGAAATCATCCGCCGCCGACCGCCGACACTGACCGGGTTCTGCCCATCGCTCAAACCGACGGTGTAGGCGCTGCCCTTGGTGCAGGCCAGATTGATCGTCTGCCCGGTCACCGGCATAAAGGCGCTGATCACCGGCGCGCTGCCAAAGGCAATGTTTGGCGCGGTAATCGTGCAGTCGTTGGACACGGTCAGGTTCACTGTCAACGTCGCCGTACCGCTGTTGATGTCGCGCCCCAGGCAAATACTGCCGGCACCGATCCCGGAGCAGTAATTCCAGTTCCAGAAAATACTCAGGGTTTCTGTGTAGACCCCGGCGGCAACGTTGCTGCCAATGGTCGTGCTCAGGTACAGCGGCACGGTTTTCGGGGTGGTGCCGTTGAGCAGCCCCAAAGCGTCGATGATGCCATTGCGGGCGAAGTCGAAGGCGGTGCCACGGGTCACCGGGTAGCTGGTGCTGTTGTTGGCGTAGATCGTGTAGCCGATGACATCGCCGGTCGGCCCGAGCAAGCCGCTCTGGGTCGAGGTGATGGTGGCGTAAAAGTGATCATTGCTGGTCAGCAGGGTCAGCAGCGAACCCGTACAACTCAACCCGGCGTTGAGCGTGGAACTGGGCTGCGTCGTGGTGCGCACGGCAATCGAACTGATCGAACCGAACGCCGCCGCAGTGGTACTGACCACCGAACACAAGGCCTGTGCCGCCCCAGGCAGCAGCAGCGCCAGACACAGGCAAATCCGCGCCGCGCTCATTGACACACCAACGGGCCGATCAGCGGCACCTGGCTTTGTTGCATATCCACATTGAACTGCGACTTGCAGGTCTTGCCGTCCGCCAGCGTCACCAACAACGAGTTCTGTGCCTGCAGGTTTTCCAGGTAGACCAGGCCATCCCAGCCAACCACCGTGCGCGCCCCGCTTTGCTCGTGCAACACGCCCGCGCCCAACGGCAGTTCACGTTGCTGCGCGTCCACCAGCACGATACTCGCAGCGATCACCCGACTCAGTGGAAACTCCAGCAAATAACCGCTGCCCCGGCGCACGGCGATGCGCTGCTCGACGTTGGGGCTGCGCACGTTGGCCGGCAGGTTCAGCGGATCGATTTCATATTTGCCACGGTAATAGGCGCTGCTCCAAGGCACCAGCAGATGGCCGTTTTTGTCGGTTTGACCGACCTGTTGGTTTTCGTAACGCACTGGAATGTCGGCAAAGCCATCGGTACTGACCACCACAAATGCATCGTCGATACGATTGGCCGCGAATACCTGGCGATCCATCCACACCAGCGAGCCACTGGCATCAGCCCAACGGGTTTCGGCGTCTGAAGTGCCGTAGACCCCGGCCTGCAATTGCACCGATTGCAGACGCCAGGTCAGGTCGGCCTGACGATAATCGGGGCCATCACCCTCGGCGTAGCCCAGATTGAAACCGACCCCGCCCTCGGTCGGCACCGAACGACTGTAATTGACCCGCTGCTGACTCTGCCCGGTCTTGCTGCGCTCGCTGCTGATCGCCAGACTGCCGCGCAGATCGAACGGGATCACCAGTTGCGCCTGCACTGCCCAGTGGCTGTCACCGATCTCGCGGTTGGCCGAAAGGTAGAAACTGCTGTTGCGCCACAACGGCTTGCTCCAGCTCAGGTTGAGCAGGCGCGTGCGCGAATCGTCCGCCGCGCGCACGTCGAAATAGCCGGCACCGAGGCTGCCCCAACGGTCGAGGTTGACACTCAGGGTCGCCTGCTCGCTGCGCCGGCTGAGGCTGATGTAAGGCGTGTCGATCACACTCAGGTCGGCGTATTGGTCGCGGCGTTGCAAGCGTTGCCAGGAAAAACTGTAGCGCTGGCTGCTGTACTGATAACCGAGGCTGAACTGGTTGCCCCCCTCGCCTTCGAAACGGCTCTGACTGATGGCGCTGTTGAGCACGCCGAAATTGCCCAGACGCAGGTTGCCGCCGATGCCGCCGAGGGTCAGCGAGTCAGCCGCTTCGGCGTGGCTTTCCACGGTGAAGCTGTCGCTGACACCGTAGCGCAGGCTGCCGGAAGTCACGCCTGGGCCATAGCTGAAGTCCTTCAATCCGTAATCGCGGCGCAACGTACCGGCCGCCACCGAAAAATCACTCAGGCCTTTTTGCAGCAGACTGCTGGTGACATAGAACGGCACCGTGGTCGATACCTGCCGCCCCAGCGCATCGGTGGTCACCACCACCGCCTCCCCGGCGCCGTTGATGAAGGGAATATTGGTCAGGGTATACGGCCCCGGTTGCAGGTCGGTGCTGCTCGACTTGTAGCCGTTGATGAACAGATCCACCGACGACGGCACCGCGGCCTCACCGGCAAACTGCGGCAACGGATAGGTCACCAGATCCGGACGCACGGCAAAATCCCGTGAGAACTGCACACCGCCCAGACGCACCGAATTGCTCCACGGCAAGGCGCCGCTGATCACGTCCCCGCCCTCGTAGGTGAGCATTCGCTCGTCATCGGAGTAACGCCAGGTGGTGTCGTAGCGCAGGTAACCGTTGTCCAGCGTACTGACCGAATCCCCAGACAAGGTGCGCCGGTACTGCCCGGTGTTGGACAACGTGCCCCAGCTATCGAACAGCCGCAGCTCGTTCCAGGCCGCCAGATAGGTGCCGGCGTCGTCGGTGTCGTTGAGGTACAGGTCATAATTGAACAGCGCACCGAAGCTGCTCAGCGCCGGAGTGCGCGGATAGTTCTCGCGATTGCCGATGAACTGGTCCGGCAGCCACTGCGGCGGAACATCCAGTAGCAGGCGCTGACCGACACTGTCGTACTCGCTGTGCAGTCCCGGCAGGCCGTCAAGATCGACTTCGTCAGCACTACCGTCAGGCAGTTTCATCCCGGTTTCGCGTAATGCGCTGGCCGGCAGAAACAGATGCCCGCCACGCTGCTGTACCGCCACCACCCGCCCGGTGTTCATCTGATTGACCACCAACTCCAGAAACAACTGTGCATCACTGACGGCCTCCATGCCGCTGGGAGGCGGCGGCAATTCGCCGGCCCCGGTGGGTTGCACGACCATCAGGCACCACGCGCCAGTCATCAGCCACAACGGACGCTGAATACGACGAGCCCATCCTGAGCTCATACACGCTTTACGTCCGTCAATGGACTCGATCCTCCTGATACCACTCTTGCCAAAGCCAGTTATCTTTCTCTGGAATTTTGACGACACGATGTAATCATTGTGGCGAGGGAGCTTGCTCCCGCTCGGCGGCGCAGCCGTCGTCAGAACTGTTTGAGCGGACTACCTGACACGGCTTGGGGCTGCTTCGCAACCCCGCGGGAGCAAGCTCCCTCGCCACTAAAGTCCACTCGGCATGGCTCCTTTTTCAGCGCTCCGGCGCAATGCTCTGCACCTGCGCCCCGCCATTGACCCGCACCTGCAGCGCCGACTCGCTCGCCAAGGGGCCCGGTGCCGGCCAGCGCATCACCGCCCCCGGCAGCACGTAACCCAACAGGCCCTCGGCCAACGGCTTGCTTTGCCCGCCTTGTTTGATCGCCACGTCGGTCAGCCGCGCATGCACCGCGCCCTGATTGCGCACTTCGACATACGGTCGGCCATCCACCGCCACCGTGCGCCAGCTCAATTGCGGCAGCCCCACGCCTTTGGGATCGCGCGGCCGCGTGCTGTCCTCCTTGCTCCACAGCCCCGCGCCGTAGGCAAACAACGGCACCGAATAACGCATCTGGAAGCGAATCGCCGCCGCCGTTTTGCCGCCCTCGGCAGCCGGTGGCTGAGCGCCAGGGATTTCGTCGATGATGATCCGGTAAGCCAGTTCCTGTCCCGGCGGCACATCCTTGGTTCGGGTCAGGCGCACCAGTTGTTTCTGGCCCGGTTCGATCTTCGCCACCGGCGGGCTGCCGATCACGTCGCGCTGGTTCTGGTATTGCTCTTCAAAGCCGCTCTGGCTCCAGCCGAACACTCGGATCTGCAGGTTGGCGGTTTCCGTGCCGCGGTTCTCCAGCCACAACGCACTGGCCTGTTGATCGGCCTCCAGCACCGGATCGATCGGCCAGATCAGCACCGAACTGGCGGCCTGCGCATTGCCAGCCCCAAGCATCATCAGCGCCAGCATCACGCGCTGCGCAACCGAATGCCGTGAAGTCACTGCCCCCATGAACCTGCTCCTTGTCGGCCATTCAAACGTCGCCTCACCACGACAGTTGCACCTGCAACACGTCGCTGTACGTCCCCCCAGGCTGATTGCCCGGCAACTGCACCTGCCCATAAATCGGCAGGCTGATGTTGTTCGCATCGCTGTAAGCCACCGCCACGCTCTGACTGATGCCCAGGCTCTGGCTGTAAGCCGCATCGCGAAACAGCGCGTACGCCACCCGCGCACTGCCGCTGTTGAGCTGCATATGCCGACCACTGCTGTTGTACTGGCCGCCATCGACGCTCATGTTCAGCGTCACGCCCGGTGTGCATTGCAACTGCACGCCACCGGTCAGCGCCACTTGCACCGTGCCGGTACCCAGAGCCGAACTGGTACCGAAATTCAGCCCCCCGTAATTAGAGACACCGCCCACCACCAGGCACCCCGGGGTGATGGTGGCGCTGACCTGAAAGCTCTGACTGGTGGCGGCCCCCAGCGGCAGCGGCACACTGCCCGCACAGAGCAGGAGCAGCGCGGCACAGCCTTGGCGGCGCATGGCATCAGAACGTCAGTTCGACAGCGACGGTGTCGGTGTACGTGCCCGCCGGCAAACCGGCCTTGCCCACCGCCTGACCGTAGATGTTCACCGTCTGTGCCACGCCGGTGCTGGTCGCCAGGTTGATCGTGCCGTCAATCGGCAGCAGCTGCGAATGCCCGGCATCGGTATAGAAATCGTACGGCACGTAGTTGGCGACACCGTCGTACAACGCACGTGCACCGCCCGGCGATTGACCGTCGTGGGCGCCGGCGCGCACCTTGACCACCGGCGTGGTGCCGCTCGAGCAGAGAATCGACAGCGCCCCGCCACCACCGCCCAACACTTGCCCGCTGGCGGTGGTAAACAGGCTGTTGGCAGTGCCGAAGTTCAGCGCACCGAAGTTCAGCCCGGTGGAGCCGCCGGCGCCATTGACCTGACAACTGCTGATCAGGGTCAGGCTGGCGGTGATCTGGCCGGTGACCGTGGTGGCGGCGTGGGCACTGGAAACCAGCGTCAGGCCGAGCAACGACAAACCTATCCTTGATGCAAACGTGCGCATGGTGTCCGTCCTCTACGGGTTACCAGTCGAGCGTCACCGTCAGCGTGTCGGTATAGACACCTGCCGGTACCGCGCGGGTATTCGCCACCACCGTGCCAAAGACCGGAATCGGTATCTGCGCACCGCTGGTGACAGCGAAATTGTGTTGTTGGCCGATGCTGTAGCGTTGGCTGCCGGAGGCATCCAGGAACAGTTGATAAGGCAGGGTCTGGCGTCCGTTGCTCAGGCGGCGGGTGGTACCGTCGCCGTGGGTGCCGCCGTCGATGGTGACCGTGAAACCGGTGACCGAGGGATTGCAGGCCACATTCAGCTTGCCGCTGCTATCGCCGTCGAGACTGGCCTTGATGGGCGAAGTCCAGGTCGGCCCCTGCTGACCGAAATCAAGGGTGCCCAGATTGCTCACCGGGATCGCCGGGGTGGCGCTGTTGGTGACTTCGCACCCGGCGATCAGGATCAGCCGCGCATTGATCTGCCCGCTGATCGCCGCCTGTGCGTCGTCAGCGAGCAACAGCAGCGTACCCGTGGCGATGACCATCCAGTGCTTGCCTGTCATTGCGTCCGTCCTACTCCTTCAGGATGCCTGCGTACCTTGCGTTCAGCATTGAACGCCCCTTCCCTGCGCGACCCGCCTCCAGCGAATTGCCTGAAATCCTGCACTCACCAGGTCACGGTGACTTTCACCAGATCCGAATAGCGGCTGACCTGCGGCACCTGCGCCAGACGCTCGATCCGCGCGTAAAGCGGCAACTCCACCGTGCCGGTGTCCGGCACCCGGCCGCTGACTGGCACGTTCACCACCAGCGGCACCCGGCGCGCCGCGTCCTGATACAGCCGATATGGAATCGGCTGGCTCCCCGCCGCCCCCGCCATGTAGCGAACCTCACCAACTCCGCCATGCAGGCCACCGTCGACCCGCAGTTGATACGGCGTGTCGGGGTTGCACTCCAGGCGCGGCAGACGCTGATTGGTCAGCGCCGCACCCAGTGGCCCGGCCGGATCATCGAGACGCGCAGCACTGCCGAAATCCAGCACGCCCAGCTGTTCAATACCTGCCTCGCGCTGCTGGCCGATCAACTGGCAACCACGCTGCACGTCAACGCGAACTTCGACCTGAAGATCCGCCGCATGCACCGAGGCCCCAAGCACCCCGAGCAGGCCCATCACCACACGTACAATCACTGTCCCATTCCTTGTGAGGGAACATCCTGGATGACGTTACTGTGTTTCAGGGTAGCAACGGACGACGAATCCGCCAGTCGATTGGATCCATGGATCTGCCGGGATATGTTTCGAAAGTTTGGCAACACGGCGAATTACATCGCTGAAAATAGCTGTACGTCCCGCACAAATCTGTTCAGTGATCGCCCACAGTCGACGAGCCGCGATGGAAGCCTGACGCCGCCTCTGGTTACACTACGGCGCCGCGCTCCCGGGCGCCGGCCTGATGACTACGGAGTGACTGCACTGTGCCCTCTCGAGCGCCCAAACGATCGCCACTGACCCAACGCTGGTCGGCGCTGCGCCGCTGGTTCGCCAAGGGCCGGCCAGCCAGTGCCGGGCATGACGCCACTGCCCGCTCGATCCACGAATACTTCCGGCTCAAGGCTCACAGCCAGGGTTACACCCTCAGCCACAGCCAGCAGCGGGTGATCGATTGCATGGCACAACAGGCCAGCCTGTTGTTCGGTGCCAGGCCGCAAACGCCGCCGAGTCTGTACCTGCATGGTGCGGTCGGACGCGGCAAGAGCTGGCTGCTCGAAGGCTTTTTTCAGGCCCTGCCCACCGCGCAGAAACAGCGCGTGCATTTCCATGAATTCTTCGCCCGATTGCATCAGGGCATGTTCGAGCATCGCGAACAGAACGATGCCCTCGGCGTCACCCTCGATGAACTGTTACACGACTGCCGGGTGCTGTGTTTCGACGAATTTCATGTGCATGACATCGGCGATGCCATGCTCATTACCCGGCTGTTCAAGGCCTTGTTTCAGCGCGGCATTGTGTTGCTGGTGACCTCCAATTATCCGCCGGAGGGCTTGCTGCCTAACCCGCTCTATCACGCGCGTTTCAAACCGGTGATCGACTTGATCAACGCACGCATGCACGTGATGGAGGTCGGCGGCCCCCACGATTACCGCAGTCAGGCGAGCAATCATGCGCACCAGGTCTTCACTCAAGGTCATTATGTGTGGCCGGCCGCAGCGACCCAGCGCCAGGCGCTGAATCTGCCGCCCGAGGGTGCGCCAGCCATGGCTCTGCCGGTGGGCAGCCGCCACATTCAGGCGCGCCTGTGCGAGGATCGCCGGGTGGCTTTCAGCTTCAACGATTTGTGCGAGCAACCGACGGCGGTGATGGATTACCTGGAACTGTGCCGGCGTTTCGACCAGTGGATCATCGACGACCTGCCGGAACTGGACGAACGCTCGATCGCCGCGCAACAGCGCTTCATCAACCTGATCGACGTGCTCTACGACCAGGACAAACACCTGACCCTGCTCAGCCGCTTGCCGCTGCGCGAGACCCTGAGCGGCAACGCCATCGATCTGGCCCGCACCCGCAGCCGTCTGGGGCAGCTGCAGGAAATCCACTGATCCCATTGATCATCACCGATTACCACTGTGGGAGCGAGCTTGCTCGCGAAAGCGGAGTGTCAGTGACAAATCACTGACTGACAGGACGCCTTCGCGAGCAAGCTCGCTCCCACAGAGGATCAGAGTGTTCTTCAGTGCAAATCCCGGCTTTGCCGTTATCATGTCGCCCATTCCGAGCGCCCGGCGCTTCTTCATTTGATAGTGAACCTGCACATGCACACCCTTGCTCAATTGCGCGCCGGCGAGTTGTCGGGCATTACCCGGCTGGACCTGTCCTGCGGCCTGACCGAGTTCCCCCGGGAAATTTTCGATCTGGCCGATACGTTGGAGGTGCTCAACCTCAGCGGCAATGCCTTGAGCAGCCTGCCGGACGACCTGCATCGGCTGACCCGCATGCGCATTCTGTTCTGCTCGGACAACCACTTCACCGAGGTGCCGGAGTGCGTCGGCCAGTGTGCAGCGCTGACGATGATCGGCTTCAAGGCCAACCGCATCCGCCACGTGCCGGGCGCTGCATTGCCGCCGCTGCTGCGCTGGTTGATCCTGACCGACAACTGCATCGACACCCTGCCCAGCGAGCTGGGCGAGCGCCCGTACCTGCAAAAACTGCTGCTGGCCGGCAATCGCCTGCAAGCGCTGCCGGCGTCGATGAGCCAGTGCCACCGTTTGGAGCTGATCCGCATCGCGGCCAACCAGTTGCGTGAACTGCCGCAGTGGCTGCTGACCCTGCCGAGCCTGACCTGGCTGGCATATGCCGGCAATCCGCTGGAAACCGAAGCCGACGCCGCCGCGCTGGAGGCCACGCCGCTGATCGACTGGTCGACACTGCGTCTGCAACAGCGTTTGGGCGAAGGCGCTTCCGGGGTGATTTCCCGGGCACAGTGGCAACGTAGCGCAGACTCGTCGGTGCCGGTCGCGGTGAAGCTGTACAAAGGCGAGATGACCAGCGACGGTTCGCCGCTGCATGAGATGAACGCCTGCATCACCGCCGGCCTGCACCCGAACCTGATCCGCGTGGAAGGCCGTATTCACGGTCATCCTGACGGGCAACACGGGTTGGTGATGCAACTGATCGACCCGAGCTTTCGCAATCTCGCGGCATTGCCGAGCCTGGCGAGTTGCTCGCGGGATGTGTATGCCGAGGACTGCCGCTTCAGTGCCGAGGTGGCACTGAACATTGCCCAAGGGATCGCATCGGCGGCCGAACACTTGCATCAACAGGGCATCACCCACGGCGACCTCTACGGCCACAACATTCTGTTGAACGATCAGGGCGATTGCTTGCTGGGGGATTTTGGCGCGGCATCGTTCCATGCCACCACTGACAATCTGGAAACCCGGGCGCTGCAACGCATCGAAGTACGGGCGTTCGGGGTTCTGCTGGGGGAATTGCTGGCGCGCATCGACTCAGGGCTGAGTGCCGAGCGGCGCGAAGTGCTGCAAGCGCTGGAACAGCGTTGCTGTCAGCCGGATGTGCTGGCGCGGCCGGGGTTTGGCGAAGTGATTGAGGTGCTGGAAAAGCTGTGACTGACACAATTCCTGTGGCGAGGGAGCTTGCTCCCGCTGGACGGCAAAGCCGTCCCAAAAACAACGACTGCTGCGCAGCCGAGCGGGAGCAAGCTCCCTCGCCACAGCTTATCTCTGTAACAAATCAGCCCGCCAGGCCGACAAACATGTCCTGCACGTCATCGTGGTTGTCGAGGCCTTCCAGGAACGCTTCAACTTCAGCCATCTGCTCGGCACTCAGGCCGCTGACCGGGTTCTTCGGCTGATAGCCGAGTTTCGCCGACAACACCGTGAAACCTTGCTCAGGCAGGGCTTTCTGGACGGCATCAAGGTCGGTCGGATCGGTCAGGAACAGGGTCGCGCCCTCTTCACCCGGCTCGAAGTCCTGGGCACCGGCCTCGATCGCGGCCATTTCCGGGTCGGCGTCCGGGGTGTCCGGCGAGGCTTCGATCATGCCGACGTGGTTGAAGTCCCAGGCCACCGAACCGGATGCACCCAGTTGGCCCTTGCGGAACGCCACGCGGATTTCCGCGACGGTGCGGTTGATGTTGTCGGTCACACACTCGACGATCAACGGAACCTGGTGCGGCGCGAAACCTTCATACGTCACACGGTGGTATTGCACGGTTTCGCCCAGCAAGCCAGCGCCTTTCTTGATGGCGCGGTCCAGGGTTTCCTTGGGCATCGAGGCTTTCTTGGCCTGTTCGACCACCAGACGCAGGTGTGCGTTGGTGGCGGTATCGGCACCGTTGCGGGCAGCGATGGTGATTTCTTTCACCAGTTTGCCGAAGATCTTGCCCTTGGCGTTGGCTGCCGCTTCTTTGTGTTTAACCTTCCACTGTGCGCCCATTACTCACTCTCTTGATCTGTGGCGCCGAGACATCTATTGGCCGACGCGTGGCGCCAAGTTTATACGGCCTAAAGTCGGCAATCGACCAAAAAAATTCATTGTTGAATCGACATCTTCACCGCGACTTGTAGGGCGATTCTGAAAAGCCCACCAGCCACGACCATTAATGCTCGCGTTTTCGTACCCTCTGCCGTCCGTATTGCCCCACAGAGCCCGTATGAATGCTCAATGACCAGCAAAGCCCGTTCACCCTGACCCTGACCGACGGCCCACTGTGCCTGCCGGTCCTGTGTTTCAGTGGCAAGGAAGCACTCAATCAGCCGTTTTTTTTCGAGATTGAAGTGATCGCCCTGGCCCCGGCCTTGGCGCCGGGCAGCCTGCTGCGACAACCGGCGTTCCTGCGCCTGGGCGACGCTCACGGCATTCACGGCCTGATCCACAGTGTCAGTTGTGAGCATCGCGCCAGCCACCGCATTGGCTACCGATTGACGCTGGTGCCGCACCTGCAACGTCTGGCGCAGTCGCCACAGCGTCGGGTCTTCGTGCAAGCGAGCGTGCCGGCGATCCTTGCCCAACTGCTCGAAGAGCATGAGCTGCCAGCCGACAGTTACCGGATCGAAATGAGCGTCGGCCCTTACCCACCACGGGAATTTTGCCTGCAATACGAGGAAAGCGACCTGGCCTTCCTTCACCGTCTGTGTGAGGAGGAAGGCATTCACTATCACTTCGAACATCGCCCGGACGGGCATGTGGTGGTATTTGCCGACGACAACCTGAGCCTGCCGCAGGAACCGCTGGCAGTGCCGTTTGCCGTGACCGACGACACGCCCTCACCGCGCATCAGCACGCTGTTACAGCGCCATGACGCGACACCAGTCATGGCCGCGCCCGGCATTCGCAATCGGGGCCAGGCAGTCATCAGCGCAGACGCGGCCAACCACCCCGTGCCTGCGCCCACACCGCTCAAGCTGTCGAGCGACCAGCGTCACACCGAACAACGCAGCCGGCGTCATCTGCAGCGCCAGCGCTGCCAGTCGCGCACGATTCGCGGATCCGGCGATTGCAGCGCGTTGCGCAGCGGGCATCTGCTGCAGATCAGCGAACACCCGATCAATGCGTTCAACGAGCAATGGCTGATCACCGAACTGCACCATCAAGGCCGGCACCCTTCGATCCTTGATCCGACAACCGAAGTGCATGATTACCGAAACGACTTCAGCGCCCTGCCCTGGTCGAGCGACTTTCGCCCGCCCCTGGCGCAGCCGCGCCCGAACATCGGTGGCTATCACCTGGCACGAGTGCTGGGATCGCCTGGCCAGCCAGCGCCACTGGATGATCGCGGGCGCATCGGCGTCAGCCTCTGGCCGACGCAGACACCTGAGCCTGCGTGCCTGTGGTTGCCGATCGCGCTGACCGGCGCCGG
This sequence comes from Pseudomonas sp. SCPG-7, assembly GCF_002156405.1. Taxonomy (NCBI): domain Bacteria; kingdom Pseudomonadati; phylum Pseudomonadota; class Gammaproteobacteria; order Pseudomonadales; family Pseudomonadaceae; genus Pseudomonas; species Pseudomonas sp. SCPG-7. Next base: position 104,004 of record NZ_MVOO01000017.1, read on the forward strand.
CCGGCTCGCCATCCACCAACTGCCCCGCGCCGGCAGTGAGGTGTGGGTGAGCTTCCTCGACAGCGACCCGGATCGACCGATCCTCTGCCTCGCCCATCCACGCCCGGCGCCACCGAACGACACGCCACCACCGCGCGACGACAGCCTGTTGCTCGACTGGCTGCTCCACGGGGCCGATCCGTAAGCATCGCAGACATTGGAATTGAGAACAGCTGCCGGAAAGTGGTTGGCCGTCAGGCCGCCATCGCTGGCAAGCCAGCTCCCACAGGTGGATTGGGTGTGGGCAGTGGGAGACTGGTCGGCTGTCAGGCCGTCTTCGCGAGCAAGCTCGCTCCCACAGTGGGAATGGGTGTTGGCAGCTGGAGACTGGTCGGCTGTCAGGCCGCCATCGCTGGCAAGCCAGCTCCCACAGGTGGATCGGGTGTGTTCAGTTGGAAATTGGTCGGCTGTCAGGCCGCCTTCGCTGGCAAGCCAGCTCCCACAGTGGGAATGGGTGCGGTCTGTTGGAAATTGGTCGGCTGTCAGGCCGCCTTCGCTGGCAAGCCAGCTCCCACAGTGGGAATGGGTGCGGTCTGTTGGAGATTGGTCGGCTGTCAGGCCGCCTTCGCTGGCAAGCCAGCTCCCACAGGTGGATTGGGTGCGGTCTGTTGGAAATTGGTCGGCTCATAGGCCGCCTTCGCTGGCAGGCTGGCTCCCACAGAAAAGCAAAGCAGCCCAGGCAGACCGCATGCTTTTCACCACTCAACAGGATGAGCGTTAGCCCGGCTGCAGCTCTTGATCTTGCCGTGCCGGCCCCATCGGCAGGCTGAGTGGAGGGGTTTATCCGGGGGTGGGAGCGCAGCGACCGTTTGGCGCAGCCAAACACAGCGAGAGGAGGTGCAGCGAAGCAAACCGTAGGCGCTGCCCCCCGGATGAATCCCGTAACGAAGGAACCCGAGCCTAAGCGAGGGCCGCACGCCGGGGCCAAGCCTTTTGCTTACTTTTCGGCGTCTGGAAAAGTGAGTCGCTGTAAGAGCGAAACCATAAGAAGCCGTTACCGCAGAAACGGATATGTACTCGGTAACCCAAAAGAACGCAGCGCTCGCCAGCCCCCAATCACCCCTTGTCAGCCTTCCCCGCCGCCGCCGCAAACTTCGCCAACCGCACATCCAGATGCCGCGGCCGCCGCCCATGATCCTCAGCCCGCTCCTTGCGCCGAATCGCATTACGCACCATCAACGACCCCAGATACCGAAACGGCTCCGGCGGAAAATACCCCAACGGCCCGTTCACCAAGGGCGAACGGGTCCACGGGTTATCGAGCCCCTGCACCAGCGAGGCAAGAATCTGCCCGCCCATGTGACACGGCCCGACGCCACTGCCGGAATAACCAAAACCATAAAACACATTGCCACTGGCACTCATCTGCCCAAAAAACGGCAACCCGGTCACCGAACGATCCGACGGCCCGTTCCAGGTCGCATCCACCTTGACCTCGGCAAACGCCGGAAAAAACGCCCCAAGGCTGCGCCTGAGCAAATCCGCATAGGGCGATGGCTGATCGAACACCGGCAGCATCCGCCCGCCAAACGCAAACGTGTTGCCACCCTTGCCAAGCATGATCCGGCCATCCGGGGTGTTGTGGTAGTAGTGCACGAAAATCCGCGAATCGAGCACCGTGACGCCGCTGGTCAAACCGATTTCCTGCAGCAGATCCGGGCGCGGCTCGGTGATCAGCATGTCGCTGGAGACAATCGCCACGCTACGTTCGAACTGTGGAAACGCCCGGGCCATCCACGCATTCATCGCCAGCACCACGCGGTCGGCTATCACGCAGCCCCCAGCGGTGTGAATACGCGCCGGACGGCCCTCTTCCAGACCGGTCATCGCGGTGTTCTCGTAGATCTTCACGCCCAGTTGCAACGCCACCCGACGCAGCCCGCGCACCAGTTTGCCCGGCTGCACACTGGCCGCCGCTGGCGAGAACCAGCCTTCCAGATGCTTGCTGGAACCGGCCATGCGCTGCACATCGGCCACCGGGCGCTGGGTGAACGAGTTGATGCCGTTACGCTCCAGCGCCGCGATCACCGCGTCGGTCGAACCGACCTGCGCCTTGTTGGTGGCGGTGTACAGCGTGCCGTCGAGGCGATAATCGGCATCGACGCCGTACTGTTCGCAGAACTCGCCGATGGCGTGGATGCTGCGCTCGGATTCCTTGACCAGGCGCACCGCCTCCTCGACACCGAACAGGCGCTCGAGGGTGAAATACTTGGCCGACCACGACAGCGCACAACCACCGTTACGCCCACTGGCACCGGCGCCGCAGATGTCGGCTTCGATCATCAGCACGTCGAGCTCAGGGTTCTGCTGCTTGAGCATGATCGCCGTCCACAACCCGGTGTAGCCACCGCCGACGATGCACACGTCGGTGCGCACTTCACCTTGCAGCGGCGGGCACGTCGGGGATGGGTCGGCCTGCAAGGCTTGCTCGAGCCAAAAAGGTCGCATGGGATTCTCCAGTCAGATGGCCACGACACAGCCTGCCGCGAGCACCGCAGCAGGCCGCGAGGCAAGGGTTTTCAGTTACGCAGGGGTTTGATGGTCAGCGGGCAATTGGGAATGGCCGCGCGCGGTTCCATCACCCCGACCGGGCGGCTGTTCCAGTGCGGGATCAGCACCAGCGCCGAAAACAAGGCGCAGCCGGCGAAGACAATGAACACCGTCACCGAATCGAAGTAACCCGGCAGCAATCCGCCGAGCACCGCGCCAACCGAACCGCAACCGTTGACGAAACCGGCCGCCGTGGCGCCGGCCTTGGCCTTGCCGAAGTCGATGGCCGCGGCGCCGCTGATCATCGAATCCGGTCCGTACAGGGTCAGGCCCATGACAAACAGCAGCGCCACCACCAGCATCACGCTGCCGGTGTGCAACGCGCCCATGAACAGCGCCAGGGTCACGGTCAGCGCCAGCAGGCTGAGGACGCAGGCCGGCATGCGCCGGGCGCCGAACAGCTTGTCCGAGGCCAGGCCGATCATGATCGGCCCGAGCAGACCAGCCAGTTCAAACGAGGTGGGAATGATTGCCGCGCCGACCTTGCCGACACTCGGCATCTGCTCGAAGACGATCACCGGGCCCCACAACAGAATCGCGTAACGCGCCGGTTTCAACATGAAATACGCCAGACCCAGCACCAGCACCGTGCGGTTGCGCAGGATTTCCTTCAACGGCTCCCAGACGCTGAGCTTGCTGTTGGCTTCGGTTTCTTCAGCGCTCAGTTCCGGCTCCGGCTCCACGGCCGGCAGGCCGACGTCTTCCGGTTTGTTGCGCTGAAAAATGAAGAACAACAGCGCCACCGCCGCGACCACCGCGGCGCTGGATATGAACGCTGCGTGCCAGGTGCCGATCAGCGTATACGCCCACCAGCCGGCGAACGGCGAGGCTACCAGACCGCCGAACGCATAGCAGGAGCTCCACAATCCGAGCACCCGCCCGCGCTGCTGCGCCGGGAAGAAACTGCCGAGGTTCTTGCACAATCCCGACCAGCCGGTGGACTGCGCCAGGCCCTGAATCAGCATGCAAGTGGCGAAGATCGGTAGCGTGGCAAAACTGCCCATCACTAACGCCGCTGCGGCGGAAATCAACAGCCCGCCGAGCACCACGACCCTTGGGCCGAAGCGGTCGGCAAGCATGCCCCAGGTGAATTGGCCGATGGCGTAGGCCGCCAGATAGATCGCATCGAGGTTGGCCATGGCCATCTTGTCGAGCATGAAGGTCGGGTCTTCGGCGATGCCCAGTTTGGCCACCGAAAACGCTTTGCGGGTGAAATAGAAAGCGGCGTACGCGAGCCAGGTGATAGCGAAAATCTGCATGCGCCAACGCGCAAGGGTGCCGATGTGCTTGTTCATTGTGGTTCTGACCTCAGGGTGTGAGTGTGCCGGCAGAATCGTTAAGTAAACGCCTGTGTTTTTTATTGTTGAGCACTGCGCCAGCGCCCCGTCCCTATGGCGATAGCGGTCAGATGAGTCCTGTTATTGCACGCACAGGCTCATCGCCAGCGTTGCTGCCTGAACGGGCAGTCAGCGATGGCGTGAGCGGATCAAAGCAATTACTGTTTAATAAATAAAATCGATTTATCGTATTTCACACATAAGCTCAGCTTGTTGATGGAGGCTACATGTCGGTGTCCCACGCCCAGCTCAAAGCCTTTCACGCCGTGGCTGTACACGGAAGTTTCACCAAAGCGGCCGAACGGCTTTTTCTCACGCAACCGGCGATTTCCGACCAAGTGCGCAAACTGGAGGAGCGCTTCGGTGTGTTGCTGTTTCATCGCAACAAGCGTTCGGTGCGCCTGACCGATCTGGGCGAGCGCCTGCTGGCGATCACCCAGCGGCTGTTTGTGATTGAGGCTGAAGCCCAGGAACTGCTACAGGAATCCCAGGCGCTGCAGACCGGCAGCCTGATTCTGGCGGTGGATGCCCCGGTACACGTGCTGCCGCTGATTGCGCGGTTCTGCGAGCGCTACCCGGGGATCAGCGTGAAGATCGAGACCGGCAACACCGATGAATCGCTGTTTCGCCTGTTCAACTATCAGGCCGATCTGGCGCTGCTCGGGCGTGATGTCAGCGATGAACGTTTGCTGTGCGTGCCGCTGCGCAATGACCCGATGGTGGCGTTCGTTTCGCGCCATCATCCGTGGGCCGAGCGTGAGTCGATCTGCCTGGCGGATCTGGATGACACGCCGCTGGTGCTGCGCGAACACGGCTCGGTGACCCGGCAGACGCTGGAAGAAGAAATGGCCGGCGCCGGGTTTCGCATCCGTCCGGCGATTCAGGTCGAAGGCCGGGAAGCGGCGCGCGAGGCGGTGGTGGTGGGAATTGGTGTGGGGGTTGTTTCGGCGGCGGAGTTCGGCGCGGATTCGCGGGTGTGTGCGTTGCCGATTACCGACTGCACCCGGCGTTTGACCGAGACCCTGGTGTGCTTGCGCGAGCAGAGTTCGCGGCGGGTGGTGGCGACATTTCTCGATATGGTGCGCGAGAGCCTTGCTTAGACAGTGACGGCCTCATCGCTGGCAAGCCAGCTTGTATGCTGGGACTTGAAGGGAGGAG
>NZ_MVOO01000018.1:0-107586 GCF_002156405.1 Pseudomonas sp. SCPG-7
CACCCCTTCAAGTCTAAACATACAAGCGAGCCTGCTCGCGAAAGCCGCGACGCGGTCTCTCAGCCCGGCGCCCGCTCATTGGCAAACATGCTCACCGCCTGCACCGCTTCACTGGCGCCATCGCGGATCTGCAAAATCACACTGCCGGCCTGATCCGCCAGTTCAACGCCTTGTGCCGCCCGCCCGCGGGTGCCTTCCATGCTCTTGATCGCCTGCCGTGTCTCGCTCTGGATCAGGCCGATCATGCTGGAAATCTCCGCCGTCGAGCCGCTGGTGCGCGCCGCCAGTTGCCGCACTTCGTCCGCCACCACGGCAAAACCGCGGCCCTGATCCCCGGCGCGCGCCGCTTCAATTGCCGCGTTGAGCGCCAGCAGGTTGGTCTGGTCGGCAATCGCGCGGATCGTATTGACGATCGCGGTGATCTGCTCCGAGCGCTCGCCAAGTTGCGCGATCAGCGTTGATGACTGCGCGATGTCGTCAGCAATCTCGCGCATTTCACTGGCCGCCTGCTGGATCACCTGAGTGCCTTGCTCGGCGACTTTCCGGGTTTCCACGGAGATGTGGTAAGCGGCGCTGGCGCTACGGGCATCGTGCTCGTGCTGCTCGACGCGGGCGGTGACGTCCGTGGCGAATTTCACCACTTTGCACAAACGCCCGGCGGCGTCGTACACCGGATTGTAGTTGGCCTCCAGCCAAATACTCTGGCCGCGCTTGTCGACGCGTTCGAACTGGCCCTGGAACAGTTCACCCTGATTCAAGCGTCGCCAGAAGTCCTCGTAGGCACTGCTGTTGACCAGCTCCGCGCGGCAGAACAAACGGTGATGTTTACCCTTGAGTTCAGCGAGGGTGTAACCCATGCGTGTCAGAAAATTCTGATTGGCCGTGAGAATGCCGCCGTCGAGGTCGAATTCAATCACTGCCATCGCCCGGTCGATTGCCTGCAGTTTGGCGTTGGCCTCGCTTTCCTGCTGCACCTTGGTCGTCACGTTCATAGCGAACTTGACCACTTTGACCACACGTCCCGACGCATCCTTGATCGGGTTGTAATTGGCTTCCAGCCAGACCGGCTGGCCTTGGCTGTTGATCCGCTCGAAGGTGCCGGACTGGAACTGGCCGTTTTTCAGGCGCGACCACAGTTCGGTGTATTGCGCGCTGCGGCCAAACTCCGGAGTGCAGAACAAGCGATGCGGCTGGCCGATCACCTGTTCGGCGCGGTAACCCATGGTTTTGAGGAAGTTGTCATTGGCCTTTAACACCACACCGTCAAGGTCGAACTCGATCACCGCCATGGAGCGATTGATCGCTTCAAGCAGGCCGTTTTGTTCGGTGAGGGTGTGTTGAAGATCGTTGAGTTCGGCTTGGTGGCGTTTGAAAAACATAGGGGGCAGTACCTGGAAGTAGGGAAAGACGAGGTTTGTGTCCCTGTTTCCGCGCTGGCAGAGCAAATGCCGGGTCAGCATTTGTCATTGACTGCAAAGTGCCAGCATCCAGGCTGACGGCTCGATCTTATACAAACCGAATTAAGTTGTACAAGAAATTGCGCGTCGGTACGTTTCCGGTTTTTTCAAAGTTCGAGTCGGTGACTCCGGGCGGGTGACGAAGAGGCCGGTTCAGAGCTGATAACGTGCCAGAAACATCTCCAATGCCGACTCGGCCACGGCTTTTTGCGTGTCTGCATCCAGCGGCGGCAAACCCATGGAAATCTGCGGCCAGAAACCGAATGACTTCAACAGTCCCTGCACCTGTTGCGCGGCGAAATCGGCATCCACGGTTTTCAACCGACCATCGGCCAGCGCAGCGCGAATCCACACCGTCAGGCCTTCTTCGCGCTCGCCCATGCGCGCCACCATGTCCTGCGCGCGCTCCGGTGAATGAATGGTGGCAGCGATCGCCACCCGCGCCAGTCCGAGAAAATTGTCATCGGCCATCATCTGCAGTTTGGCCAGCAACATGGGCAGCAGTTGCTCGCGCAGCGGCTGATCGGCGCGGTAGCTCACCATCTGCTCTTCGGTAATCCGTGCCCAGAGTTGGTTGAGAATTTCGGCGAACAGCTCTTCCTTGCTGGGGAAATGGTTGTACACCGTGCGCTTCGACACCCCAGCGGTAGCCGCGATCTTGTCCATGCTGGTGATCTCGAACCCGGTGGCCCGGAATTCGGCAATCGCCGCCTGAATGATGGCTTCGCGTTTGCGGTCGGTAAGGCGCTGTGCAGCTGTCATAAGTACGCTTCGGCAGAGAAAGAGGGGGAATTACACTTGGCAGTTTACTTGTCATCCGGTTTGATGCAACCTAGAAACTACACCGTCGAGTGTAATGTTGCGTTAATCCGCGCAACCTAAAAACCAGACAGTTCGGCTGATGCGTGCGTGCCTTGGCCATTTATCGTCCCACCGTGAAAAACCGTGAATTGCGCGGTTTTTCTGGAGTCTCTCAGTCATGGCCAATTCAGATATTTCTGCGGATCAAATTTCCACGCCTGAAGCCTCTCGCCAGGATCAAGGGCTATTCCGTAACCATGCGCCGGTGCAACGTGAAGGTGGGCGCAAAATGCTGCGGATCATGTGGAACATGATTTTCAACAAGCCGCGCAATACCCGTCCCGCCGCTGCGATCCCGGTGCAGTCGCTGACAACTGAAGACCTGCTGGCCGCGCCTGACCACAGCGTCTATCGCCTCGGCCACTCGACCCTGCTGCTGAAAATGCGCGGCAAATTCTGGATCACCGACCCGGTCTTCGCCGAGCGCGCTTCGCCCGTGCAGTGGGCCGGCCCGAAACGCTTTCACCAGCCGCCGATCAGTATCGACCAGTTGCCGCCGATCGAAGCGGTGATCCTCTCGCACAACCACTACGACCACCTCGATTACCAGGCAGTGCTGAAACTGGCGGCCAAAACCAACTACTTCCTGACCCCGCTGGGCGTCGGCGATACTTTGGTCAAATGGGGCATCGATGCCAGCAAAGTCCGCCAGTACGACTGGTGGCAGGGCACCGAAATCGCCGGCATCCGCTTTGTCGCCACGCCCTCGCAGCACTTCTCCGGCCGCGGCCTGTTCGACAGCAACAGCACGCTGTGGGCCTCGTGGGTGATGATCAATGGCGACACCCGCATCTTCTTCAGCGGAGACAGCGGCTACTTCGACGGCTTCAAACGCATCGGCGAACAGTACGGCCCATTCGACCTGACCCTGATGGAAACCGGCGCCTACAACGTCGAATGGCCGCACGTGCACATGCAACCCGAAGAAACCCTGCAGGCGCACATCGATCTCAAGGGCCGCTGGCTATTCCCGATCCACAACGGCACCTTCGACCTGGCCATGCACGCCTGGCACGAACCGTTTGATCGGATCCTGTCACTGGCCTGGGAGCGCAGTGTGGCGATCACCACGCCGCAAATGGGCGAGGCGTTCAACCTGATGCAGCCGCAGCGCGGGAGTGCGTGGTGGTTGGCGGTTGAAGGGGAGAGTGAAGGGGTGGTGCAGAACGCCTGATCAGTTTCAGGTTAAGCAAATACCACTTCAATTCGGCCCTCTTTCCGTGACCGGGGGGCCGATTTCACTACGATCTGAACGTCTCGTCCAAGATGCGAGAGGCACTCCATCATCTTGGCTTCACTGATGCCGCGAAATTTCCCCCGCAGCATGTCGGATAGCTTGGGCTGAGATAATCCAAGAATTTCAGATGCCTGAATTTGAGTGAGATGGCGTGCCTTGATGATCTCGCCGATCTTCGCCGCGAGCTGCGACTTAACCTGCATTTCACTGGCATTGGGTAATTCGAGGTCTCGGTAGACGTTCCCGCTACCTTCTTCAATTTCTATCATTTTCTGATCCTTTCGCGTGATCCTGAGCGGCTCGAAGTCGGTTTCGGATCAGATCAATGTCGGACTGGGCGGTTTTGATTCCGGTATTCGACTTCTTCTGAAAGCAGTGCAATACATAAATGGCACTGCCGAAACGAACCGTATAAATGGCCCGGTAGGTGTTGGTGTCGAAGTCTTCGATCAGCTCCAGCACTCCCGCGCCTCCGAACCCTTTCAGGGGTTTTGCATCCGGATGCTTCAAGCCACTCTGGGCCAAATCCAATGCGTAACCAAATACATCCTGTACGTCTGTGGGCATCTGCTTGAGATCTTTCTTACTACTGCAGACCCACAAGAGCGGCTTCCTTGCACTCATGCGAAAATATACCTATTTAGGGATAAATATCAACTTGCCTGTTCATTCAGCCATCGCATAATCCCCACGCCCCACTGCATCCGATGGCGCACCCATACTCGCACTGCGCCCCGGCGCAAACCCCGGAAAAAACACCAACCCCTGCGCTTCAAACCGGTAAGCCAACGCCAGCCGCGCCGCGTCCGCCACGTCCTGCTGCGCTTCAAACCGCTGGATATCATCCACCGCAACCTGCGCCTCGCGCGACAGTTGTTCCACGCTCCAGCCCAGCATCGCTCGGGCCTGGACGCAGTGCGTCGGGGTGAACTGGAAAAGGGCAATGCGTTCGAGGATGTGGTTCATCGCAAGAGAGGCCATGGTGTGCTCCGGGCTCAAGAGTGCTGATTGAAAATGTACTGGGTTTTTGTACAGTTGTTTTCGACCGGGATCAAACGCATTTTTTGATTTGCCCTAGTTCGCCGCCTCCAACCAGACGGACGGTGCCTGGCCGAGGATGCGCCGGAACATCGTCGAGAACGCCGCCGGGCTCTCATAACCGAAATCCAGGGCGATCCGCGTCACCGCTTCACCGACCGCCAGCCGCGCCAGCGCCAGCACCACGCAGGCCTGTTGCCGCCATTGGCTGAAGCTCAACCCGGTCTGCTGCCGAAACAGTCTGTTGAAGGTGCGCAAGCTTATGTGCAACTGCCCGGCCCAGTGTTGCGGTGACTGATGGGCGTTCGGCTGATGCAGAAAGTTCTGACACAAAGCCAGGAGCTTTCCGTCAGTCGGCAGCGGAATGTGCAAGGGCAGGGGCGCACTGCGCGCCAGTTCATGCAGCAGCAAGTCGATCAGTACGCCATCGCGTCCTTCGAGGTCATAGGCCAGCGGCACTTCCACCGCCTCCATCAACAAGTGCCGCATCAACGGCGAAACGCTGATCACCTGGCAGCGCTGCCCCAAATCCACCGCCCCTGGCTCGATGTACAGACTGCGCGTGCTCACGCCCAGCATCAGCACCTCATGTGCCACTTCCGGCGGAATCCACACTGCCCGTTGTGGCGGCACCACCCAATTGCCGTCATGAGTACGAACCTGCATCACCCCGGTCGCGCCGTACAACAATTGCGCCCGTCGATGCGTATGAAACGGCAACAGATGGCCGTGGGAATAATCCGTTCCGATCGCCACCACCGGGCGCGGTGTGTGATCCAGCAGATTGATCGAAACATTGCGCATCGAGCGTTTCCCGGTAGTTGGCGTAAACGCAAACATTATTGGCTGAGTTGCTGAAGCAGGCCAAGTCGCGTCGCTTTATCGTCGACCGCTCGCCACCACCGGAAGACGCGCCATGTTCTACCTCCTGCTGACTCTCTTCGGCTGCCTGACCGGCATCACCGCCGTGCTCTTCGGTTTCGGCGGCGGCTTCGTCGTCGTGCCGCTGCTCTACCGCATGCTCTCCGCCAGCCACGGTGCCGACGACCCCATCGGCCAATCGGCGATGCACATCGCCGTCGCCACCTCGACCTGCGTGATGATCGTCAACGCCCTGATCGCCACCGACAAACACCGCCGCGCCGGCAACCTGATCCGTCATTACCTGTGGCCGCTCGGCGGCTTCATCGCCCTGGGCGCGATCATTGGTGCGATCGCCGCGGTGTGGGTCAGCGGCGAGGTCATTCGGTACGCCTTCATCGCCTACCTCGGCGTGACCATCATCGACTGCCTGCTCAGGCGCGGCTTCCTCACCCGCAGCGAAGGCGTCATCCCACGCCGACTCCGCAGTACAGAAACATCCGGCGGCGGTGTAGGCATCGGCGCCATCGCCACGTTCCTCGGTGTAGGAGGAAGCGTCATGACCGTGCCGCTATTGCGCCGCTGCGGGCTGAGCATGTCCCAGGCCACGTCCATGGCGAACCCGTTGAGCGTGCCGGTGGCAGTGGCCGGAACGCTGACCTACATGGCACTGGCCAGATTCAGTGCGACGGATCTGGGCGCGTGGTTTGTCGGGTATGTAGATTTGCTGGCGTTTGCAGTGCTGACGCTGGGGTCGTTGGTCGGGATTCGAATGGCCACGCCGTGGATCGGGCGGATACCGGATCGGGTGCATGCTTGGGTGTATATCGGTCTGTTAATCGTCGTGATGCTGGGCATGCTGCTCAAGTAGAGCCTCGATTCCTGCGCGCATCCTCTGCATACTCCGCAGCCTCATTCATTCAGGGATCGATCCATGCTCAAGGGACTGCTGCGCCTGGCGCCATACGCTGCGGCGCTGTTCACACTGATTTCCACCGCCCATGCCGAAGATGGCCGGCGCGTGTTCACCGGTACGCTGGGCAAGATGCCGATTGTGGTGGAGCTCAACACCACGCAGCAGGACGAAGTCACCGGCCGCTACTTCTACGAGAAGTATCACCGCGACCTAGAGCTCAGTGGCTCGCTGCAGGACAGCACGTTGAACCTGGTTGAAGGCAACAACCGCTATGACGACGACAAACCGCTGCCCACCCTGAAGTTGAAATCCATCGCCAATGGCTGGCAGGGCGAATGGCAAAACCCCAAGGGCAAGAAGCTGCCGGTGCAACTGACCGAAGCCAAACTTCCTGCGCCGAGCGCAACTACGCTGCCCTTTATTGCCACTTTGCCGAAGAGCGATCCCTACGAGTATTTGCGCTTACAGGGGCTCAAACTCAAACCGGAGAAGAAAGAAAACTTCATGGGCTACGACCTGCAATGGTGGACGGAGCCTGAGTCGAAGGTTTCGTTGTTCAGTGTCGAGTCCGGCTATACGAAAGAAGAGCAGCAGCGGATTAATAACCACCTGCTCGGACGGCTCTGGACTGAAGTCATCGACTATCACCGCTGCATGATGGATGGCGGGGAATATGCCGAGTTCGATCAAGGGGCTGCCCCCGAGTTTCTCTCGCCCGACGTGGTCAGCCTGGACATCTCCACCGGTTACAGCTGCGGCGGCGCCCACCCGGATTTCGGCAGTTCGCCAATCAACCTCGACGTCCACACCGGCGAATTGTTGAAACTCAAAGATGTGCTGTGGATTGGTGAACCGAATAGCGCGGTCACCGAATACGATCAGATGAAAGTCATGGCGCCGTGGCTGGTCAAACAGTTCACCACGCTCTATCCCGAAGAGATGAAGAAGCCCGCCGAAGACGATGGCAACTGCGATTACACCGATGAAAGCGTCTGGGGTTATTCCAACTGGCACCTCACACCGAAGGGTATTTACCTGGGCGCTTACTTCGCCCGTTACCAACGTAACTGCGACAACCCTGATTGGTCAGTGCTGCCGTACTCGCTGGTCAACCAGCACCGTGGCGCAGCCAAACTGCAATTGCCCAAAGGCTAACCATCACACCAACCCCGGCGCCTCCCGCACAATAAAGTGATCCAGGTTCTCGATGTTGGCACTGAACACCCCGAACGTCTGTTCGGGGTTCTTCTTGCTAGGCACCTGCTTCAACTCCGGCGTCACGCCATAGAAGAAACAGAACAACTCCTTGTCGCTGTCGATCGCATGCTTGATCTCTTCCAGAAACGCCTTGCGCTTGCGGTAGTTGTCGATCAACTTCTTGCTCAAGTAAACGTTCACCGAATACGGCTTCTTCTTCGCCTCATCCGCCTGCTTGAACCAGATCTTCTGCTCGAAATCGATGCGAAAACTCTGGGTGTAATCCTTGATCTCTTTGATCTTGCCCCAGTAAATCAGCCCCTTGTTGTCCGTCAGATACTCGATCTTCTTGAAGAACGAGCCATAAGGCGCCGTGTGCTCGCCGATCTTCAACGGCATGCGCTTGAGCAACTCCTTGTCGGCGAAGTTCGACACAAAACACTCCACCGGATGCGCAAACACACTGGTCTTGTCCGGCGCCGTCTCACGCCCCGGCGACTCCTTGGAACTCACCTGCGCCACCCGCACCGGATCATCGCGCAACACATCCGGCGCCCCCGCAGGCGCAGCAGGCTTGCGCACATACTCACGTCGCGTCAGCAACAACTCCGACGGAAAATGCTCCTCCCGCCCGTCACCCGTTTCTCCATCCACCGCCTCAACCCCGGATGCCGACGCCTTCAAACTCACATACGGACAACCTGCTACATGCTGCGTACCGGGCAAGTTCTTGAAGTGCGGCGTGCGCACGTAATTCACATTCTTGGCGTTGAACGTGCCCAACTCGTTGGAGGCATCAAACGCCGAACGACAGGCATCGTTGGGGCACTGGAAGTGTTCCTTCGCAGAATCGAACGCCACCGTCTCATCGAAATTGAGATCGCGAACGTCATAGATCGACAACTTGTCGTCGAGACTGAGGCAGTAGGCGAGATCGAATTTCATGGCAGGGCTCGGATCCTTGAGTGGGGGAGGGGTATTAATAGCGGGAGGCGCGTGGTGGTGCACCTACTAATTCTTTTTTTGGTGCAGTGATGCGGTCATTTTCTAGGCTCCGTCAAAGCAATTTAAGAGCGAGAGGTGGAACACATGTCTCACCGAAAGGCTGAAAACTTGGCTTGAGTCAGTTGTGAGAGCTTTCTGTAAGTCGTGTAGGACTTTTCTCTAGATTTGGTAATCTCTAGCCTCTGATAAGAGGATGAGTTGATGCCAGCCGTAATTGCCGAGAATGATTTGTCAAAATGGGCCGATCAAACTGGGGTTCTCTACCACTTCCCGAAGCGGTACAAGGAAATCCTTGTCCAGGGAACAGAAGTTCTCTACTACAAGGGGAAACTGAAAAATAAGGCTTTTGCAGCATTACGTTTGAGTTCTGCACCTCATTATTTTGGTTTGGCTCGGATAGGGAGGGTGTATGCAGACAAGAACAGTAAGCGAGGAGACCTGTTTGCCTCCATTGAGGATTTTCGTCAGTTTGAGTCGGCAATCCCAATAAAGCTCGAGGGGGAGTACCTTGAGCAAATTCCCTCAAATCTAAAGAACAATTACTGGCGTAACGGTGTTCGGTCCATTGATCAAACTGTGTTCGACCGGATCTCATCCAATGCTGTGCTGACGCAATCGCAGGCAGATGACTTCAGCCAGGTTGACGGTACAGAGGATTTTGAAACCGTAATCGTTGGTACTGAAGGTAAAAAATCCACTTATTACGGTGTGAGATACGAGCGTTGTCCCAAGCTTAGACGTCAGGCTATCGCTATTCATGGTCTTCTATGCAAAGCATGTGATTTTGACTTTGAGAAAGCCTATGGGGAGCACGCGAAGGGCTTCATTCATGTGCATCACGTGAAGCCCATTTCCGAATTTGAAGAGGAACAGGTTGTCGATCCAGTGACTGACCTTGTTCCTCTCTGTGCAAATTGCCACGCAATTGTTCATAGAAAGCCTCAGCAATTACTGAGTGTTGAGCAATTGAAAGGGCTTCTCAACGGTCGCTGGGTTTTCGATGATTTGACCTAAGTGAATGTGCAGATAACTGCAACGTATTTACGACCCGCCGCCACCAAGGATTAGCTTCGACCGTTCGTCGTCGCGGCTGATCATTTAACAGGTAAGGCATATCCCGAAGCCGAATCCAGCCCTCATCCTGCCAATGCAGCAAACTCAAAGACATCTCCGGCCAATCCAACAAGCTCAACATTGGCCGATTCGAATCTCCTGAATCCCCAGCATCGCGCAACGTCGGCACTACCTCGTTGGTCAGCCACTCACGCAACAAACGATTTCCCGGAACGTAGTGATAGACCAACAGCGCATACACCCCGGATTCACTAAGCATCAGCTGCTGTTCTGGCTCTCGAAAGTACTCAATCCACAAGACGCGACGCTGATCGTTATCCAGCTTGTTGACCACCCGATCATTCAGATGGAAACCCATCAAGCGGCCGACATCGCGAGCGGAGAACCAAGGCTGGTTTTCTAATAGAAGGGCATGGAGAGAAAGGTTGTGGCGAGAGAACACCATTACCGGGAGCGGATCAGACATATCTAGACCTCTACGTTAGATTTTGGGAGGGCCTGACCCCAACGTAGAGCGGACTTAAGAAATCCCAACGAGCAGAGCAGTTGTCACCGACGAATTACACGTCTGTGTCACTGACCGAGCTTTCTACGTTGGGCGTTTCTTAGGCACCTTTGATAGAGCTTAGTAGTGCTTGTAGCGGGCTTCAATGGGACGCAGCTGTAAGTGCTGTAGGAGATTGAGCGCTGTGACGTAGGCGTAAAAAACGATTACCAATCGTCCATAAAAAAGCCCCGATCAAATCGGGGCTTTTGATTTCTCGACTTTTCGACTCAGGCAGCAATCGTCAAAATCGTGCCAAGCGAGACCATTAGTCCCAGCTCAACGCACCACCAGTCTGGTATTCGATCACTCTCGTCTCAAAGAAATTCTTCTCTTTCTTCAAGTCCATGATCTCGCTCATCCAAGGGAACGGGTTAGTCGTCCCTGGGTACTCTTCTTTCAAACCAATCTGCGACAAACGACGGTTAGCGATGAACTTGAGGTAGTCCTCCATCATCGCCGCGTTCATGCCCAGTACGCCGCGAGGCATGGTGTCGCGGGCGTATTCGATTTCCAGTTGCGTACCCTGCAGGATCATTTGGGTCGCTTCTTCCTTCATCTCGGCATCCCACAGGTGTGGGTTTTCGATTTTGATCTGGTTGATCACGTCGATGCCGAAGTTCAGGTGCATGGATTCGTCGCGCAGGATGTATTGGAACTGCTCGGCGACGCCGGTCATTTTGTTGCGGCGGCCCATGGAGAGGATCTGGGTGAAGCCGCAGTAGAAGAAGATGCCTTCCAGAACGCAGTAGTAGGCGATCAGGTTGCGCAGCAGTTCTTTGTCGGTGTCCGGGGTGCCGGTTTCGAACTTCGGATCGGAGATCGAACGGGTGTATTTCAGGCCCCAGGCTGCTTTTTTGGCGACCGACGGGATCTCGTGGTACATGTTGAAGATCTCGCCTTCATCCATGGCCAGCGATTCGATGCAGTACTGGTAGGCGTGGGTGTGGATCGCCTCTTCGAAGGCCTGGCGCAGGATGTACTGGCGGCATTCCGGGTTGGTGATCAGGCGGTACACGGCCAGGACCAGGTTGTTGGCAACCAGGGAGTCGGCGGTGGAGAAGAAGCCGAGGTTGCGCATCACGATGCGGCGCTCGTCGTCGGTCAGGCCTTCCGGGTTTTTCCAGAGGGCGATGTCGGCGGTCATGTTGACTTCTTGCGGCATCCAGTGGTTTGCGCAGCCGTCCAGGTACTTCTGCCAGGCCCAGTCGTACTTGAAAGGTACGAGTTGGTTGAGGTCGGCGCGGCAGTTGATCATGCGCTTTTCGTCAACGGCGACACGGGCGGAGGCGCCTTCGAGTTCGGCGAGGCCTTCGGCGACGTCGAGGGAATCCAGTGCAGCCTTGGCGCGGGCCACGGCGGCCGAGTCGTCGGCGGTCACGGCGCGGGCTTCCAGCGCTGCGGCACCGCCGGCGCTGTCGAGGCGGTCCATGTTGGCTTCAGTAGCGTGGCCGGCGTTGGCGCCTTTCACTGCTGCTACTTCACTGTCTTCTTTGTCGAATTCGTCCCAGCTCAGCATGACGTGTCGTCTCCTGCGTGAGGGCCTGGCGCCCCGTGTGAAACCTGATTGGTTGGTTTTTCACACGGTCGTACAGACCGCGTTGGATCTTAAGGAATCGTTTTTTGCGGCAGCCAAGGCAGGCAATAAAACAGAATTTTGTACGGGTTTCCGAGAGCCTCTGACGGGCGCAGATCAGCGTTTAGGCTGCTGCGGGGCTTCAGAATGGCTTTTGCTCCCTGTAAGGGAATATTGCTGACCCGATTAGGGCGGCATTATAGGGAAAAAAACACGGCTGTGCTGAGGCGAATCCGCGCATGGCGCGGTCGAGGAGGCTGGTTTTTCGATGAGAGTGCGGGTTTACAGGGCTTTGCCGGGGATAGATTTTTTTTCGTAAAAATCTCGCGATTGTGGATTTGCTCAAAAAACGAACAAAAAAACCGTGTTTTCACTACATCTAGTGTTTTGCAAGCATTTTTGACGACTCCAGACACAACTGAGCCCGACCGAAGCCGGGCTGGAATCGACCCTCAAATGAGGCGCTGAGCGATCCGATTCGGTGCAGTCTCGATCATCAATTGGTGCAGCCGTTACCCATCACGCTGTAGCGCAGGATGTGACGCTGACCCTTGGAGTCGTCGTACTCCATTTTCATCGGAACAACTTCGCAGACGTTTGGAACTTCGCTCATGGACACTACGTTGGCGATGTCCAGGTGGGTCGAGTAAGTGTATTCCTCGATAGCCGGTTGTTGCTGTGCGACATCAGTCGGGACCTCGTCTGCCATGGCGGTTGCGCACAGACTGCTGAGGGCCAGAACCAATAAAGCTTTCATTTCAGATTTACCTTTTTGAGGTCGAGTGGGGTCACGCAACCTTTTTAGGGTTGCGTGTGGAACTTCATCATTTGCAGTTATTACTTGAGAGCTGGATTAACGGCCTTCGTGGGGGCTGTAACGTTGTTAATCGCGTTTGCCTTGTCGGCGGAGTGGATTTTAGGCAGGTGGGGTGGGGGTAAACAGGTGGGGTTTTGATAAACACTTTTGGTGGTTTTGGTAACAATCGGTCGAAATTGCCTGGGGCCAGGTTTGCCGGTGATCCGTTTTGCCTGAATATCCGAGTCACCTGAATCGCTGGCAAGCCAGCTCCCACAGGGGTTGTGGAGTATTGGAACAAGCAGCGCAGGGCATGCGTCAGGGGTAACTGGATGTTTTGTAGGGGCTTGTTACTACCATCGTCGAATGGTTCTATGGGCCCGGCCCGGCTACAACGGGGTCATACAAAAACAACTATTCCACCGAGGTAAGAAAGATGAGTGCGGCTTCTCTGTATCCCGTTCGTCCCGAGGTTCTGGCCAATACGCTGACTGACGAGGCGACCTACAAAGCCATGTACCAGCAGTCGGTCGTCAACCCTGACGGTTTCTGGCGCGAGCAAGCCAAGCGCCTCGACTGGATCAAGCCTTTCACCACGGTGAAGCAGACTTCCTTCGACGATCACCATGTCGACATCAAATGGTTCGCCGACGGTACCCTGAACGTATCCTACAACTGTCTCGACCGTCATTTGGCCGAGCGCGGCGATCAAGTCGCAATCATCTGGGAAGGCGACGATCCTTCCGAAAGCCGCAACATCACCTACCGCGAATTGCACGAGCAAGTGTGCAAGCTGGCCAACGCCCTGCGTGGTCAGGACGTACACCGCGGCGACGTGGTGACTATCTATATGCCGATGATCCCCGAAGCCGTGGTCGCCATGCTGGCCTGTACCCGGATCGGTGCGATTCACTCGGTGGTGTTCGGTGGCTTCTCGCCGGAAGCCCTGGCGGGGCGGATCATCGACTGCAAATCGAAAGTGGTGATCACCGCTGACGAAGGCATTCGTGCCGGCAAGAAGATCTCGCTGAAGGCCAACGTCGACGACGCGCTGACCAACCCGGAAACCAGCAGCATCCAGAAAGTCATCGTGTGCAAGCGCACCGGTGGCGACATCAAGTGGAACCAGCATCGCGACATCTGGTACGAAGACCTGATGAAAGTGGCGGGCACCGTCTGCGCGCCGAAAGAGATGGGCGCTGAAGAAGCGCTGTTCATCCTCTACACCTCGGGTTCGACCGGCAAGCCAAAGGGCGTGCAGCACACCACCGGCGGTTATTTGCTGTACGCGGCGATGACCCACGAGCGTGTGTTCGACTACCGTCCAGGTGAAATCTACTGGTGCACCGCCGACGTCGGCTGGGTCACCGGTCACAGTTACATCGTCTACGGCCCGCTGGCCAATGGCGCGACCACCGTGCTCTTCGAAGGCGTGCCGAACTACCCGGACATCACCCGGGTGGCGAAGATCGTCGACAAGCACAAGGTCAACATCCTCTACACCGCGCCGACCGCGATCCGCGCAATGATGGCTTCGGGTGCCGCTGCTGTTGAGGGCGCGGATGGCAGCAGCCTGCGTCTGCTCGGTTCGGTCGGCGAGCCGATCAACCCGGAAGCCTGGGACTGGTACTACAAGAACGTCGGCAAGTCGCGTTGCCCGATCGTTGATACCTGGTGGCAGACCGAAACCGGCGGCAACATGATGAGCCCGCTGCCCGGTGCGCATGCACTGAAGCCGGGTTCGGCGGCACGTCCGTTCTTCGGCGTGGTGCCGGCGCTGGTCGACAATCTCGGCAACATCATCGAGGGCGAGGCCGAGGGCAATCTGGTGATTCTCGATTCGTGGCCGGGTCAGGCGCGCACCTTGTATGGCGACCATGACCGCTTCGTCGACACCTATTTCAAGACCTTCCGCGGCATGTACTTCACCGGTGACGGTGCGCGGCGTGACGCCGATGGTTACTACTGGATCACCGGGCGCGTGGATGACGTGCTCAACGTTTCCGGTCACCGCATGGGTACCGCCGAGATCGAAAGCGCAATGGTCGCCCACCCGAAAGTCGCCGAAGCGGCGGTGGTCGGTGTGCCGCACGACATCAAGGGGCAGGGCATTTATGTCTACGTCACCCTGAAGAATGGCGAAGAGCCGAGCGAGCAACTGCGCCTGGAACTGAAGAACTGGGTGCGCAAAGAGATCGGCCCGATTGCCTCGCCGGACGTGATCCAGTGGGCGCCGGGGCTGCCGAAGACGCGTTCGGGCAAGATCATGCGGCGGATTCTGCGCAAGATCGCCACGGCGGAATACGAAGGGTTGGGGGATATCTCGACCCTGGCGGATCCGGGTGTGGTGCAGCATTTGATTGATACGCACAAGACGATGAATGTGGCTTAAGCCTCTCTGATGCATTGAAAAGCCCTGTCCGGTGATGCCGGGCGGGGCTTTTTTGTGTCAGGTGGGTTTGTGCTGGCTGTGCCGGCCTCATCGCTGGCAAGCCAGCTCCCACAGGTTTCCGAGGTGTGAACGGGATTTCAATCTTAATCGAAATCCCTGTGGGAGCTGGCTTGCCAGCGATAGCCATCTGTCAGACGCCGCAGTATTCCCCTGTCAGAAACACAAACCACCCAACCAATAATTATCGATTTCCTGCGTAAGCCCCTTCCCGCTGTTACCCATGCCTACCTGAGTAACCAAATGTGTAACCGCCCGCCCCGCAGCGGGGCGAGGGGAAACGCATCGCCCCGTTTTAGAGCCTCAAAATCCCCGGTGAAAAATAAGACCCAACGCTGCGCTTGCCGGATTAGAAGGGTTTGCGAATAATAGGCCCGCAATTTGCAGCATAGATCGGTTCACTGTCTTTCGCTCTTGCATGAATTTGCAAGGCTGTCAATGCGCTCAAGCGGGTTTCTCTGTGCATCTGTAATTAGTTGTCGCATTGAAGAAATATCGGCTTCGGGCCTGTCGTTAGAATGCCGATCACTCGCTCATCGTGGCTGACGTTGAAACCCCTGGTGGTTTCACCGGGAAATTCCCACCGATGCTGCACCGCTTTCCCGATTCACCCATTCGCATATTGGGCTGTCGCTCACTCTGCCGTTTTTGCCCTTTACCGATGGAGTCCCAAGATGAAGAAACTTGTGCTGCTTGGCGCCCTGGCACTGTCCGTGCTGTCGCTGAATTCCTTCGCTGATGAAAAACCTCTGAAGATCGGTATCGAAGCGGCTTACCCTCCGTTCGCTTCCAAAGCGCCGGATGGCAGCATCGTTGGTTTCGACTACGACATCGGCAATGCCCTGTGTGAAGAAATGAAGGTCAAGTGCCAGTGGGTCGAGCAAGAGTTCGACGGTCTGATCCCGGCACTGAAAGTGCGCAAGATCGACGCGATCCTGTCGTCCATGTCGATCACCGAAGACCGCAAGAAGTCCGTGGACTTCACCA
The DNA here is from genome assembly GCF_002156405.1 of Pseudomonas sp. SCPG-7. Taxonomy (NCBI): domain Bacteria; kingdom Pseudomonadati; phylum Pseudomonadota; class Gammaproteobacteria; order Pseudomonadales; family Pseudomonadaceae; genus Pseudomonas; species Pseudomonas sp. SCPG-7. The sequence goes on from NZ_MVOO01000018.1 coordinate 15,999, forward strand.
ACAAGTACTACAACACCCCGGCCCGTCTGGTCATGAAGCAAGGCACCGTTGTCAGCGACAACCTGTCCGAGCTCAAAGGCAAGAACATCGGTGTGCAACGTGGTTCGATCCACGAGCGTTTCGCCCGTGAAGTCCTGGCCCCGCTGGGTGCCGAGATCAAGCCATACGGCTCGCAGAACGAAATCTACCTCGACGTGGCCGCCGGTCGTCTCGACGGTACCGTGGCGGACGCCACCCTGCTGCAGGACGGCTTCCTGAATACTGATTCCGGCAAAGGCTTCGCCTTCGTTGGCCCGCAGTTCACCGACGTCAAATACTTCGGCGACGGCGTAGGCATTGCTGTGCGCAAGGGTGACGCGCTGAAAGACAAGATCAACGCGGCCATCGCGGCCATCCGTGAAAACGGTAAATACAAAGCTATCCAGGACAAGTACTTCGCCTTCGATATCTACGGCAAGTAACACGTCTCTGCGACAAGTCAGAAATGGCGCAAGCAACAGGATCTCTGCGGTTTGCGCCATTTTTTCATCCCAACTTTCGAGGACCTGAATCATGTTGAAAGGCTACGGGGCTGTCATCCTCGATGGCGCATGGCTGACGCTTCAGCTCGCCTTGTCGTCCATGGCCCTGGCCATCGTTCTCGGGCTGATCGGGGTCGCGTTGCGCCTGTCGCCGATTCGCTGGCTGGCGTGGCTGGGCGATCTGTATTCCACGGTGATCCGCGGGATTCCCGACCTGGTGCTGATCCTGCTGATTTTCTACGGCGGTCAGGACTTGCTCAACCGCGTCGCGCCGATGCTTGGCTATGACGACTACATCGACCTGAACCCGCTGGCCGCCGGTATCGGCACCCTCGGTTTCATCTTCGGCGCCTACCTGTCGGAAACCTTCCGTGGTGCGTTCATGGCGATCCCCAAGGGCCAGGCCGAAGCGGGCATGGCGTACGGCATGAGCAGTTTTCAGGTGTTCTTCCGGGTGATGGTGCCGCAGATGATTCGCCTGGCGATTCCCGGCTTCACCAACAACTGGCTGGTGCTGACCAAGGCCACCGCGCTGATTTCGGTAGTCGGTCTGCAAGACATGATGTTCAAGGCCAAGCAGGCGGCAGACGCCACCCGCGAGCCTTTCACCTTCTTCCTCGCAGTGGCGGCGATGTACCTGGTGATCACCAGCGTCTCGTTGCTGGCGCTGCGTCACCTTGAGAAGCGCTACTCGGTAGGCGTAAGGGCGGCTGATCTATGATCTTCGACTACAACGTCATTTGGGAGGCCATGCCGCTGTACCTCGGCGGCCTGCTGACCACCCTCAAATTGCTCGCGCTGTCGCTGTTGTTCGGTCTGCTGGCGGCACTGCCGCTGGGCCTGATGCGCGTCTCCAAGAACCCGATCGTCAACGGCGCCGCGTGGCTCTACACCTACGTGATCCGCGGCACGCCGATGCTGGTGCAACTGTTCCTGATCTACTACGGTCTGGCGCAGTTCGAAGAAGTCCGTGAAAGCTTCATGTGGCCGTGGCTGTCCAGCGCGACGTTCTGTGCGTGCCTGGCCTTCGCGATCAACACCAGCGCCTACACCGCCGAAATCATCGCCGGCAGCCTCAAGGCCACGCCGAACGGCGAGATCGAAGCCGCCAAGGCCATGGGCATGTCGCGCTTCAAGATGTACAAGCGCATCCTGTTGCCATCGGCCCTGCGTCGGGCGCTGCCGCAATACAGCAACGAAGTGATCATGATGCTGCAGACCACCAGTCTGGCGTCCATCGTGACCCTGATCGACATCACCGGCGCGGCCCGTACCGTCAACGCGCAGTACTACCTGCCGTTCGAGGCGTACATCACCGCTGGCCTGTTCTATCTGTGCCTGACCTTCATTCTGGTGAAGCTGTTCAAGCTGGCCGAGCGTCGCTGGCTGAGCTACCTGGCCCCGCGGAAGCACTGATATGGAACGCATTGATCACGTATTGCCGTGGAGCCATCTGGGCAGCGAGCGCAAGATCTCGGTCTTCCGTTTTGGCCAGGGCGAGCGCAAGGCTTACATTCAAGCGAGCCTGCACGCTGATGAACTGCCGGGCATGCGCACCGCCTGGGAGCTGAAAAAGCGCTTGGGCGAGCTCGAAGCCCAAGGTCTGCTCAACGGCGTGATCGAGCTGGTGCCGGTCGCCAACCCGCTGGGCCTTGGCCAATTGCTGCAAGGCAATCATCAGGGACGTTTCGAGGCGGGCAGCGGCAAGAATTTCAACCGCGATTTCGTCGAGCTGAGCGCGCCGGTTGCAGCGGCGCTGGCCGAGCGTCTCGGTGACGATCCGCACGCCAACATTCGCCTGATCCGTCAGGCCATGGCTGAGCATCTGGCGGCATTGCCCGAGGCGGGCAGCCAGTTGCAAGGCATGCAGCGCGTGTTGCTCAGCCATGCCTGCACCGCCGATGTGGTGCTGGACCTTCACTGCGATGCCGAAGCCGCGCTGCACATGTATGCGCTGCCGCAGCACTGGCCGCAGTGGCGTTCGCTGGCCGCGCACCTGAATGTGAAGGTCGGTTTGCTGGCGGAAGACTCTGGTGGCAGCTCCTTCGATGAAGCGTGCTCGTTGCCGTGGCTGCGCCTGTCGCGGCAGTTCCCGGACGCGCAGATTCCGCTGGCGTGCCTGGCGACGACTGTCGAGCTGGGCGGTCAGGCCAACACCGACCGCGCCGATGCACTGGCCTGGGCCGAAGGCATTCTGGCGTTCCTCGCCGAGCAAGGCCTGATCACTGGCGAGTGGCCAAAGCCGGCCAATGAACCGTGCGAAGGCATGCCGTTCGAAGGCACTGAATTACTGTTGGCGCCGCACCCCGGTGTGGTGAGTTTTCTGCGTAAACCCGGCGAGTGGGTTGAAGCCGGGGATGAGATTTTCGAAGTGATCGATCCTGTGTCCGATCGGGTCAGCACGGTGTGTGCTGGTACCTCCGGGGTGCTGTTTGCCATTGAACGGCTGCGCTATGCCCAACCCGGTTTCTGGCTGGCCAAGGTGGCGGGGCGCGAAGCGCTGCGTCACGGGCGCTTGCTCAACGACTGACTGACTGTTTTTGTGAGAACCGACCGCATGTACAAACTTGAAGTCCAAGACCTGCATAAACGCTATGGCAGTCACGAAGTGCTCAAGGGCGTGTCCCTGAAGGCGGCAGCCGGCGATGTGATCAGCATCATCGGCTCCAGTGGCTCCGGCAAAAGTACTTTCCTGCGCTGCATCAACCTGCTTGAGCAGCCGCACGCGGGCAAGATTCTGCTCAACAACGAAGAGCTGAAACTGGTGGCCAACAAGGACGGCGCGCTGAAAGCCGCTGATCCGAAACAGCTGCAGCGCATGCGTTCGCGCCTGTCGATGGTGTTCCAGCACTTCAACCTGTGGTCGCACATGACCGCGCTGGAAAACATCATGGAAGCGCCGGTCCACGTGCTGGGCGTGTCCAAGGCCGAAGCCCGCGAGAAAGCCGAGCACTATCTGAACAAGGTTGGCGTGGCCCATCGCAAAGACGCGTTCCCGGGGCACATGTCCGGTGGCGAGCAGCAGCGTGTGGCAATTGCCCGTGCGCTGGCGATGGAGCCGGAAGTGATGCTGTTCGACGAACCGACGTCGGCGCTCGATCCGGAACTGGTGGGCGACGTTCTGAAGGTGATGCAAGCGCTGGCTCAGGAAGGTCGCACCATGGTCGTGGTTACGCACGAAATGGGCTTCGCCCGTGAAGTGTCGAACCAGTTGGTGTTCCTGCACAAAGGTGTCGTGGAAGAGAGCGGCAACCCGCGCGAAGTGCTGGTCAATCCGCAATCCGAGCGTTTGCAGCAGTTCCTCTCGGGCAGCTTGAAGTAATCAGAGCTGCCGATATGCACCGGAATAGTGCATGCTTCGCAGCCTGAAGGCTGGCTCCAATCCCCTGTAGGAGCTGCCGAAGGCTGCGATCTTTTGCCCTTGCTTTTGAAAATCAAAAGATCGCAGCCTCGTTTCACTCGACAGCTCCTACAGTGGGAGCTTTGCAGGTTTCGAGATTTGCGTTCATTTACGGGCTAGCATTGGCCCATGCCTTCATCACCGTTCTTCGTTTCGGATTGCCCGCCCATGACTGCCCATCGAATTGGTTTCCTGATTTGGCCCAGCACTAAAGCTCTGACGCTGGCGCTGGCGGAGGAGGCCTTGCGTGTTGCCCAGCGGGTGCATCCGGAGGTGGTCTACGAATTGTCGTTCCTCCAGGCCGAAGCCGTGACAGACGTTGCAGCCGACGGTGCCTGGCAACTGCCGGGCGAGGCCTGGACCGGCAAGCTGGAAAACTTCCAGAAACTCTTTTTGCTCGCCGACGAGCCGCCTACCACTCTGGCCCCGGCCCTCAGCAGCGCACTCAAGCAACTGGTGCGGGCCGGTTGCGTGATCGGTGGTCTGTCGGCCGGTGTCTATCCGTTGGCGCAGCTCGGTCTGCTCGACGGTTATCGCGCGGCTGTGCACTGGCGCTGGCAGGACGATTTCGCCGAGCGCTTCCCGAAAGTCATCGCCACCAGTCACCTGTTCGACTGGGATCGTGATCGCCTGACCGCGTGTGGCGGCATGTCGGTACTCGACCTGTTGCTGGCGGTGCTGGCCCGTGATCATGGGGCAGAACTGGCCGGTGCGGTGTCCGAAGAACTGGTGGTCGAGCGCATCCGCGAGGGCGGTGAACGCCAGCGCATTCCACTGCAGAACCGCCTCGGTTCCAGCCATCCGAAGCTCACCCAAGCGGTGTTGCTGATGGAAGCCAACATCGAAGAGCCGCTGACCACCGACGAAATCGCCCAGCATGTGTGCGTGTCCCGTCGACAGCTGGAGCGGATCTTCAAGCAATACCTCAACCGCGTGCCGAGCCAGTACTACCTGGAATTGCGCCTGAACAAGGCCCGGCAGATGCTGATGCAGACAAGCAAGTCGATCATCCAGATCGGCCTGTCCTGCGGTTTCTCCTCCGGGCCGCATTTCTCCAGCGCCTACCGCAACTTCTTCGGCGCGACGCCACGGGAAGATCGCAATCAGCGACGCAGCAGCAGTCCTTTCGAACTGTCGTCGGTGCCGCCAGAGCGCGGTTGATCCGCGTCCTGTTCAGGGGCGAGCCGAGTGTTTTGCAGCGTCGACCCTGGCCTCTTTCATCTCGCCTTCGTGGGTGTATCGGGTTGCCCGTTTTTTTCGGCGCGTGGGCGGTTGCCTGCGCTGGAAAAGTCCGCCCGGTAAAAACTGCTCTTCAGGGTGATGTGCGGTACATATATACCGCACTCGCCAATTCGTTCTCGGGTACAAATCAGCAAGCTGCCGCAAACGGCTGCGGCCAGTTAAACTGCGCCTTTGCGACGCTATATGTCGCATTGCCGTAAACCCGGGAAAATCCGGGGTTTGCGCTATAAGAAGTTGTCGCTTGGCGACAAGGCCGGGCTGAAAACTGTCCTTACAATCCCCCCATCGCTCGCCAGTTTCAGGCGGGTGTTCCTCTTCAGGAGACTCCGATGTCCGTTGAGCACGCTGCGGTAGAACGCGCCGATTTCGACCAGGTAATGGTTCCCAACTACGCGCCCGCCGCTTTTATTCCGGTGCGTGGTGCCGGTTCCCGCGTCTGGGACCAGAGCGGCCGCGAGCTGATCGACTTCGCCGGCGGGATTGCCGTTAACGTATTGGGCCATGCGCATCCGGCGCTGGTCGGTGCGCTGACCGAACAGGCGAACAAGCTGTGGCACGTGTCCAACGTGTTCACCAACGAGCCGGCCCTGCGCCTGGCGCACAAGCTGATCGACGCCACGTTCGCCGAGCGCGTGTTCTTCTGCAACTCGGGCGCCGAAGCCAACGAGGCCGCGTTCAAGCTGGCCCGTCGCGTGGCGTTCGACCGTTTCGGCAGCGAGAAGTACGAGATCATCGCCGCGCTCAACAGCTTCCACGGCCGTACCCTGTTCACCGTCAACGTCGGTGGCCAGTCGAAGTACTCCGACGGTTTCGGTCCGAAAATCACCGGCATCACTCACGTTCCTTACAACGATCTGGCCGCGCTGAAAGCGGCGGTGTCCGACAAGACTTGTGCGGTCGTGCTCGAACCGATCCAGGGCGAAGGCGGTGTACTGCCGGCCGAACTGGCTTACCTGCAAGGTGCCCGTGAACTGTGCGACGCGCACCACGCGCTGCTGGTGTTCGACGAAGTGCAGACCGGCATGGGCCGTACCGGCCATCTGTTCGCTTACCAGCACTACGGCGTGACCCCGGACATCCTGACCAGCGCCAAGAGCCTGGGCGGTGGTTTCCCGATCGCGGCAATGCTGACCACCGAAGCGCTGGCCAAGCATCTGGTGGTCGGCACCCACGGCACCACTTACGGCGGCAACCCGCTGGCGTGTTCGGTAGCCGAAGCGGTGATCGACGTGATCAACACCCCTGAGGTGCTGAACGGCGTCAACGCCAAGCACGACAAATTCAAGACTCGCCTGCAGCAGATCGGCGAGAAGTACGGCCTGTTCACTCAGGTGCGTGGCCTCGGTCTGTTGATCGGTTGCGTGCTGAGCGATGCCTGGAAAGGCAAAGCCAAGGACATCTTCAACGCCGCTGAAAAAGAAGGCCTGATGATTCTTCAGGCCGGCCCGGACGTGATTCGTTTCGCACCGAGCCTGGTGGTGGAAGACGCCGATATCGACGCCGGTCTCGACCGCTTCGAACGCGCCGCCGCCGCACTGACGCAAGCCTGATAGACCTTTCGACGCCTGAGGATTCTGGCGTCGAACCCAATTTTGATACCGGGCGAGTTCCATTGTGGGAGCGAGCCTGCTCGCGAAGGCGGCGTGTCAGTCAACATTTTTGCTGACAGATAGACCGCTTTCGCGAGCAGGCTCGCTCCCACAGTCTCCGGTGTTTTTTTCAGTAAATTTTTATAAGAGAAAGGAGTGACACCATGCTGGTGATGCGCCCTGCGCAAATGGCTGATCTGGGCGAGGTACAGCGTCTGGCTGCGGACAGTCCGATTGGTGTCACTTCCTTGCCGGATGACGTGGAACGCCTGAGCGACAAGATCGCTGCAAGCGAAGCCTCGTTCGCTGCCGAAGTGAGCTTCAACGGTGAAGAGAGCTACTTCTTCGTCCTCGAAGACACCGCCACCGGCAAACTGGTCGGCTGCTCGGCCATCGTTGCCTCGGCCGGTTACTCCGAGCCGTTCTACAGCTTCCGCAACGAGACCTTCGTCCATGCTTCTCGCGAGCTGAAAATCCACAACAAGATCCACGTGCTTTCGCAATGCCACGACCTGACCGGCAACAGCTTGCTGACCAGTTTCTACGTGCAGCGTGAGCTGGTGGGGTCGCCGTGGGCCGAGCTCAACTCCCGTGGTCGCCTGCTGTTCGTTGCCAGCCACCCGGAGCGTTTCGCCGATTCGGTGGTGACCGAGATTGTCGGCTACAGCGACGAGAACGGCGACTCGCCATTCTGGGATGCAATCGGTCGCAACTTCTTCGACCTCAACTACGCCGAAGCCGAGCGCCTGTGTGGCCTGAAGAGCCGCACGTTCCTCGCCGAGCTGATGCCGCATTACCCGATCTACGTGCCGCTGCTGCCGGATTCCGCTCAGGAAGCGATGGGCCAGGTGCACCCGCGTGCGCAGATCACCTTCGACATCCTGATGCGCGAAGGCTTCGAGACCGATCACTACATCGACATTTTCGACGGTGGCCCGACCCTGCATGCGCGTGTTTCGGGGATCCGTTCGATCGCCCAGAGCCGTGTGGTGCCGGTGAAGATCGGCGAGCCGGTCAAAGGTGCCGGGCGCCAGTATCTGGTGGCCAACGCGCAGTTGCAGGATTACCGCGCGGTGCTGCTGGAACTCGATTACGCGCCGGGCAAACCGGTGACCCTGGATCTGGAAGCAGCCGAAGCCCTGGGCGTCGGTGAAGGTGCCAGCGTGCGCCTGGTGGCGGTTTAACGCCTTAGCGAGTTTCACGGGTGGCGAAGGCGGCCCGTTTGAGGAGATAGCATGATTGTTCGTCCCGTACGCAGCAGCGATTTATCCGCGCTGATCGACCTGGCCCGCAGCACCGGCACCGGCCTGACCACTTTGCCGGCCAACGAAGAGCGCCTGACCCACCGGGTCGGCTGGGCCGAGAAGACTTTTCGCGGCGAAGCCGGCCGTGGCGATGCGGACTACCTGTTCGTGCTCGAAGATGACAACGGTCGCGTGGTGGGGATTTCCGCCATCGCCGGCGCGGTCGGTCTGCGTGAGCCGTGGTACAACTTCCGCGTCGGCCTGACCGTCAGCGCCTCGCAAGAGCTGAACATCTATCGCGAGATTCCGACGCTGTTCCTCGCCAACGACCTGACTGGCAACTCCGAGCTGTGCTCGCTGTTCCTGCACGCCGATTACCGCACCGGCCTGAACGGCCGCATGCTGTCCAAGGCACGCATGCTGTTCATCGCCGAGTTTCCGGAACTGTTCGGCAACAAGATCATCGCCGAGATGCGTGGTGTTTCCGATGAGGCCGGTCGTTCGCCGTTTTGGGAAAGCCTCGGTCGGCACTTTTTCAAGATGGAATTCAGCCAGGCCGATTACCTGACCGGCGTCGGCAACAAGGCGTTCATCGCCGAACTGATGCCGAAATTCCCGCTGTACACCTGCTTCCTGTCGCCGGATGCGCGCAACGTCATCGGTCAGGTGCACCCGGACACCGAGCCGGCGCTGGCGATGCTCAAGAGCGAAGGTTTCAGCTATCAGGGCTACGTCGACATCTTCGACGCCGGCCCGGCCATCGAGTGCGAAACCAGCAAGATCCGCGCTGTCCGCGACAGCGAAGCGCTGGTGCTGGCGATCGGTACGCCGGGCGAAGACGCCACGCCGTTCATCATCCATAACCGCAAGCGCGAAGACTGCCGCATTACGGCTGCCCCGGCCCGTCTGGCTGCCGGCACGCTGGTGGTCGATCCGCTGACCGCCAAACGTCTTCAACTCAACGCCGGCGATCAAGTGCGCGCCGTGGCGTTGTCTGCTGCTCGGGAGTCGAAATAATGAATTCGCTATACATCGCAGGTGAATGGCTGGCCGGTCAGGGCGAAGCCTTCCAGTCGCTGAACCCGGTGACCCAGCAAGTGCTGTGGTCGGGGGAGGGCGCCACCGCCGCTCAGGTCGAGTCCGCCGTGCAGGCGGCGCGTCAGGCCTTTCCGGGTTGGGCGCGGCGTTCGCTGGACGAGCGCATCAGCGTCCTCGAAGCCTTTGCCGCCGCCCTGAAAAACCACAGCGACGAACTGGCCCGCACCATCGGTGAGGAAACCGGCAAGCCCCTGTGGGAAGCCGCGACCGAAGTCACCAGCATGGTCAACAAGATTGCGATCTCGGTGCAGAGCTACCGCGAACGTACCGGCGAGAAGAGCGGCCCGCTGGGCGACGCCACCGCCGTGTTGCGCCACAAGCCACACGGTGTGGTAGCGGTGTTCGGCCCTTACAACTTCCCGGGCCACTTGCCGAACGGCCACATCGTGCCGGCGCTGCTGGCCGGTAACAGCGTGCTGTTCAAGCCAAGCGAGCTGACGCCGAAAGTCGCCGAGCTGACGGTCAAGTGCTGGATCGAAGCCGGTTTGCCGGCCGGCGTGTTGAACCTGCTGCAAGGCGCTCGCGAAACCGGTATCGCCCTGGCGGCGAACCCGGGCATCGACGGTCTGTTCTTCACCGGCTCGAGCCGTACCGGCAATCACCTGCACCAGCAGTTTGCCGGGCGTCCGGACAAGATCCTCGCGCTGGAAATGGGCGGCAACAATCCGCTGGTGGTCGATCAGGTCGCTGATCTGGACGCAGCCGTTTACACGATCATTCAGTCGGCTTTCATCTCCGCCGGTCAGCGCTGCACGTGCGCGCGTCGTCTACTGGTGCCGCAAGGCGCGTGGGGCGACAGCCTGCTCAAGCGTCTGGTGGACGTCAGCGCGACCCTCGAAGTCGGTGCGTTCGATCAACAGCCGGCGCCGTTCATGGGCTCGGTGATTTCCCTTGGCGCGGCGAAAGCGCTGATGGATGCCCAGCAACATCTGTTGGCCAATGGCGCGGTATCGCTGCTAGCGATGACGCAGCCGCAAGCGCAATCGGCCTTGCTGACCCCGGGCATTCTTGATGTGACCGCCGTGGCCGAGCGTCCGGACGAAGAATTGTTCGGCCCGTTGCTGCAAGTGATCCGCTACGCCGATTTCGCTGCGGCGATCGCTGAGGCCAACGACACCGCTTATGGCCTGGCGGCTGGCTTGCTGTCGGATTCCGAAGATCGTTATCAGCAGTTCTGGCTGGAAAGCCGCGCCGGTATCGTCAACTGGAACAAACAACTGACCGGTGCGGCGAGCAGCGCGCCGTTCGGTGGTGTCGGCGCTTCGGGCAACCATCGCGCCAGTGCCTATTACGCGGCGGATTATTGCGCGTACCCGGTGGCCTCGCTGGAAACCCCGAGCCTGACGTTGCCGGCGGCCCTGACGCCTGGCGTGAAAATGGTGTGATGCCTATCGCTGGCAAGCCAGCTCCCACAAGTGCGATGAGATCCCTGTGGGAGCTGGCTTGCCAGCGATGGCCGCGCCGCGGTCTCAAAGAATAGTTACTGAAGCCTATAACAACAGATTCTCGTGGAGCCTCGCTGATGAAATCCTATGAAGTCAATTTTGACGGTCTAGTGGGGCCGACCCATAACTACGGTGGTCTGTCCTACGGCAACGTTGCGTCCCAGAGCAACAGCCAGCAGTCCTCGAACCCGAAGGAAGCGGCGCTGCAAGGCCTGGCGAAAATGAAAGCGCTGATGGAAATGGGCTTTCAGCAAGGCGTGCTGGCGCCGCAGGAGCGTCCGGACGTGGCCGCGTTGCGCCGTCTGGGTTTCAGCGGCACCGACGCGCAAGTGATCGAACGCGCCGCGAAAGAAGCCATGCCGTTGCTGGTTGCCAGTTGCTCGGCGTCGAGCATGTGGGTGGCCAACGCCGCCACCGTCAGCCCGAGTGCCGATACTGCTGACGGTCGCGTGCACTTCACCGCCGCCAACCTCAACTGCAAATACCACCGCAGTATCGAACACCCGACCACCAGCCGCGTGCTCGGTGCGATGTTCGCCGATCAGCAGCACTTCGCGCACCACGCCGCGTTGCCGGCGGTGGCGCAATTCGGTGACGAAGGCGCGGCCAACCACACGCGCTTCTGCCGTGAGTACGGCGAGGCCGGTGTCGAGTTCTTCGTGTTCGGTCGCAGTGCGTTCGACACTCGCTACCCGGCGCCGCAAAAGTACCCGGCGCGCCAGACGCTGGAAGCGTCGCAAGCGGTGGCGCGTCTGCACGGTCTGCGTGACGAGGGCGTGGTCTACGCGCAGCAGAACCCGGCGGTGATCGACCAGGGCGTATTCCACAACGACGTGATCGCGGTGGGTAACGGCGAGGTGCTGTTCTATCACGAGGACGCGTTCCTCGACACCGAACAGATGCTGGCCGAGTTGCAGGGCAAACTGGCCAAGGTCGGCGGCCAGTTCCAGTCGATCTGCGTGCCGCGTTCGGCGGTCACCGTGGACGATGCGGTGCGCTCCTATCTGTTCAACAGCCAGCTGTTGTCGCGTCCGGATGGCTCGATGCTGCTGATCGTGCCGGAAGAGTGCCGTGGCAACGAGCGTGTGTGGAACTACCTGCAAGGTCTGACCAGCTCCGGCGGGCTAATCCGCGAAGTCAAAGTCTTCGACCTCAAGCAAAGCATGCAGAACGGCGGTGGCCCGGCGTGCCTGCGACTGCGCGTCGCGCTCAACGAAACCGAGCTGGCAGCAGTCAACCCAGGGGTTATCATGACCGCACCGTTGTACGGTTCGTTGACCGCATGGGTTGAAAAGCACTACCGCGACCGCCTGAGCGAAACCGATCTGGCGGACCCGCAATTGCTGCTTGAATGCCGGACGGCACTGGATGAACTGACGCAAATCCTTAAACTGGGCTCGGTTTATCCATTCCAGATCAATTGATGGCCGGCGCGTCGCCTGAACGCGACGCGCGGCTTGTCTCCCCAAGAGAGTAAAAACATGAGCGATTCCCTGCAGCTGATCCTTGAAGACACCGACGGCACGCAACTGCAAACCTCGTGCACCCGCGTCGCGGTCATGTGGCAAGGCAAAGAGCTGTGGATCCAGCAGGACGGCCGTGGCCAGCTGCTGATCGGCGTGGACGTCGAGGAAGGTGACGAAGAGTACGCCAACCTGCTGCTGCGCCCATTGGCAACTAATCTGGTCAGTCTGCAACTGGAGATGGAACCGGCTGACGTCGGCGACGAAGACCATGTGCACGGCCCGGATTGCAACCACGATCACTAAGGAAACCGCTCTATGCTCGCCCTCGGCAAACTGCTTGAACTGACCCTCGCCGGCCGCGAACCGGCGGAGAAGACTCAACTGACTGTCGAAGGCGTGCGCATGCGCTGGTTGAGCGAGGGTGCGCTGGAAGTCCGGCCACCCGAAGCGCGCGACAATGGCCTGGACCTGCTGCTGTCGGCAGGCATCCATGGCAATGAAACAGCGCCGATCGAATTGCTCGACCGGCTGCTGCATGACATCGCTCGCGGCGATCTGAAGCCGCGCGCGCGCATTCTGTTCCTGTTCGGCAACCCGGAAGCGATTCGCAAGGGCGAGCGCTTCGTCGAGCAGGACGTCAATCGGCTGTTCAACGGCCGGCATGAACAAACCAGCGGTTCCGAAGCCATCCGCGCCTGCGAGCTGGAACGCCTGGCGGCGAGTTTCTTCAGCCTGCCGGACCGTCAGCGTCTGCACTACGACCTGCACACCGCGATTCGTGGTTCGAAGATCGAGCAGTTCGCCCTGTACCCGTGGAAAGATGGACGTCAGCATTCGCGCCGCGAACTGGCGCGTCTGCGCGCCGCCGGGATGGAAGCGGTGCTGCTGCAGAACAAGCCGTCGATCGTGTTCAGCTCCTACACCTACGACAAGCTCGGCGCCGAGGCTTTCACTCTTGAGCTGGGCAAGGCACGGCCGTTCGGGCAGAACCAAGGGGTGGATGTCTCACGTCTGGAAACTCGTCTGAAGCAGATCATCGATGGCAATGAGCCGGATCTGGCAGCAGAGGGACTGGAGGGTTTGCAGCTGTTCAGCGTCGCCCGGGAAATTATCAAGCACAGCGATGCGTTCCGCCTGAACCTGCCGGCGGATATCGAGAACTTTTCTGAATTGGATGTGGGTTATCTGCTGGCCGAAGATCTGGCCAATACCCGCTGGATCATCGAGGAAGAGGGCGCACGAATCATCTTCCCGAATCCCAAGGTCAAGAACGGCTTGCGCGCCGGCATCCTGATCGTGCCGGCCACCGACGAACATCTCGCCTGACGCAATTTTCGGTCTGATATATAACCCTGTGGGAGCGAGCTTGCTCGCGAATGCAATCTGGCATTCAACATTTGAGTTGGCTGTCAGTCCGCTTTCGCGAGCAAGCTCGCTCCCACAGGGGAATGAGTGAGACCAAAAGCCTCACTCATGGTCTATCAGACCGCTACTGCACGCGGCTCACTGCGACGCAGTGCGCGAACCTTCTGCAGCGTATCCGCGCAAGTCCGCGCCGCTTCCTGACCCTTGTGCACGAAGTGCTCGAAGAAGAATTTCTGGTGCTCTTCACCGGCATGGAAGTGATGCGGGGTCAGCGATACCGAGAACACCGGCACTTCGGTTTCCAGCTGCACCTGCATCAGGCCGCTGACCACTGACTGGGCAACGAACTCGTGACGGTAGATGCCGCCGTCCACGACCAGAGCAGCCGCGACGATGCCGGCATAACGGCCGGTCTTGGCCAGCAACTTGGCGTGCAGAGGCATTTCAAAGGCGCCGCCGACTTCAAAGAAATCGATGTCCGATTCCTGATAACCCTGAACCAGCATTTCGGCGACGAAGCCCTTACGGCTCTGGTCGACGATTTCCTTGTGCCAGCAGGCCTGGATGAACGCAACGCGTTCGCCGTGGGGGTGTTTGCTTTTGCTGTCGATAGCGGTGGGTTGCATGTTCTGACTCCTGTTTGTGTGAAAAACAGGGCGTTATGAATCGAAAGGGATTCAAGGGTACGCACGAGCACACAAGCGCGCGGGCGGCCCTTTGGCGTCAATCCCGTTCTCTCTTCATCCGGACTATGACCGTCGGCCCCGGAATCACACCGGGTCTGCTGACCTTGCCGCCGATCACAGCCTTTGCCGTGTCCGTCGCCAAGCGCTCGCGGGCTATGCGCGTTGCGCGCAATTACCGCCGGTGGGGAATTGCACCCCGCCCTGAGAACGTTTTTGCCGCCCGTTCTCGGGCGGCGCAGCGTTTTTATCACATATTTTCCGGCCTTGCACAGAACCATGTGGGAGCGGGCCTGCTCGCGAAAGCGGTCTGTCAGTGACACATCTGCTGACTGACACACTGCTTTCGCGAGCAGGCTCGCTCCCACATGGATGGTGTGTTCTCAAGACGTAATCTGACCTTTTCTCATTCAAGGGTTGATTAATCGGCGCCATGACCGCAGTAATTCACTTTCGAAAAGGGATTTCCCCTGCTGACTCTGAGGCCAGGTTCATGAGCATTATCGATCTTCGCAGCGACACCGTTACCCAACCGACTCCTGCCATGCTCGACGCGATGACGGCGGCGGCCACCGGTGACGATGTGTACGGCGAAGATCCGACGGTCAATCGTCTGGAGGCGGAACTGGCGAAGCGCCTGGGGTTCGCCGCTGCGCTGTTCGTGCCGACCGGCACCATGAGCAACCTGCTGGGCCTGATGGCGCACTGCGAACGTGGCGACGAATACATCGTCGGCCAGCAGGCGCACACCTATAAGTACGAAGGCGGTGGCGCGGCGGTGCTCGGCTCGATCCAGCCGCAGCCGCTGGAAGTGCAGGCCGACGGTTCGCTGGATCTGGATCAGGTCGCGGCAGCGATCAAGCCGGACGACTTCCATTTCGCCCGGACCCGTTTGCTGGCGCTGGAAAACACCATGCAAGGCAAAGTGCTGCCGCTGGAGTATCTGGCCCGCGCCCGGCGCTTCACTCAGGATAAAAGCTTGCAACTGCACCTCGACGGCGCGCGCCTTTACAACGCCGCGGTCAAGCTGGGCGTCGATGCACGGGAAATCACTCAGTACTTTGATTCGGTGTCGGTGTGCCTGTCCAAAGGCCTTGGCGCGCCGGTGGGTTCGGTGCTGTGCGGTTCAGCCGAGTTGATCGGCAAGGCCCGCCGCCTGCGCAAAATGGTCGGCGGCGGCATGCGTCAGGCCGGTTTGCTCGCGGCGGCGGGGCTGTACGCGCTGGATCACCACGTCGAGCGTCTGGCGGATGACCATGCCAACGCGCACTATCTGGCCGAAGGCCTGCGCGAGGCCGGGTTCAGCGTCGAGCCGGTGCAGACCAACATGGTCTACGTGCAAATGGGCGACCGTGCCGAAGCGCTCAAAGCGTTTGCCGCCGAGCGCGGGATCAAGTTGAGCGCCGCTGCGCGCTTGCGCATGGTCACGCACATGGACGTCAATCGCTCGCAAATCGAGCAAGTGATCGCGACATTCGTCGAGTTTTCGCGCAAGTGACAGCGTTAGCCGTCCAATTGACCGTTACTATCGTATAAACACGCTGTACCCCGCGCGAAGGGCCGATATAATGCGGCCCTTTGCCGTCGTTTCGTCTGTTGACGTTTCGTACAGGCCTTTGGCCGCAGCCTCCGTGGAAGAACCTAATGAAAAGCGCAGAAATCCGTGAAGCCTTCCTTCGCTTCTTCGAAGAGCAAGGCCACACCCGTGTAGCCTCCAGCTCTTTGATTCCGGGCAACGACCCAACCCTGCTGTTCACCAACGCGGGGATGAACCAGTTCAAGGACTGCTTCCTGGGTCAGGAAAAGCGCGCGTACACCCGCGCAACCAGCAGCCAGAAGTGCGTGCGTGCCGGTGGCAAGAACAGCGACCTGGAAAACGTCGGTTATACCGCTCGTCACCACACCTTCTTCGAAATGCTCGGTAACTTCAGCTTCGGTGACTATTTCAAGCACGACGCGATTACCTTTGCCTGGACCTTCCTGACTGGCGTTCTGAAACTGCCGAAGGAAAAACTCTGGGTCACCGTCTACGCCTCCGACGACGAAGCGTATGACATCTGGACCAAAGAAATCGGTGTGCCGGTCGAGCGCATGATCCGCATCGGCGACAACAAAGGCGCGCCTTACGCCTCCGACAACTTCTGGACCATGGGCGATACCGGCCCGTGCGGCCCCTGCACCGAGATTTTCTACGATCACGGCGACCACATCTGGGGCGGCCCACCGGGTTCGCCGGAAGAAGACGGCGACCGTTACATCGAGATCTGGAACAACGTGTTCATGCAGTTCAACCGCACCGCCGATGGCGTGTTGCATCCGTTGCCAGCGCCGTCGGTCGACACCGGCATGGGCCTGGAGCGGATCAGTGCGGTGATGCAGCACGTCAATTCCAACTACGACATCGACCTGTTCAAGAACCTGCTCAAAGCCTCGGCTGAAGCCATCGGCTGCGAAAACGGCGATCAGTCGTCGCTCAAAGTGGTGTCCGACCACATCCGTTCGTGCGGCTTCCTGATCGCTGACGGTGTACTGCCGTCCAACGAAGGTCGCGGTTACGTGCTGCGCCGGATCATCCGTCGCGCCTGCCGTCACGGCAACAAGTTGGGCGCCACTGGCAGCTTCTTCTACAAGATCGTCGCGGCGCTGGTCGCCGAGATGGGCGAAGCCTTCCCGGAACTGCAGAAGCAGCAGAGCAACATCGAGCGCGTACTCAAGGCTGAAGAAGAGCAGTTTTCCAAGACCCTGGAGCACGGCCTGAAGATCCTCGAACAGGATCTGCTGGAACTCAAAGGCACCGTGGTGCCGGGCGACGTAGTGTTCAAACTCTACGACACCTACGGTTTCCCGATGGACCTGACGGCTGACATCGCTCGCGAGCGTGGCCTGACCGTCGACGAAGTCGGCTTCGAGCGTGAAATGGAAGCCCAGCGTGTGCGTGCGCGTTCGGCCAGCTCGTTCGGTCTGGATTACAACACCCTGGTCAAGGTTGATGTGGCTACCGAGTTCACCGGCTACACCGACACCAGCGGCTCGGCAAAAATCGTCGCTATCTATAAAGATGGCCAGTCGGTCGACGTCTTGAGTGAAGGCGAAGAGGCGGTGATCGTGCTGAACCAGACGCCGTTTTACGCTGAATCCGGCGGCCAGATCGGCGACTGCGGTTTCCTGCAGGCCGGTAACGCACGTTTCGACGTCCGTGACACCACCAAGACCGGCGGCGCGTTCCTGCACCACGGCGTGCTGGATTCCGGCAGCCTGACCATCGGCGCGCCAGTGGAAACCCACGTCGATGCCGAAGTGCGTCACGCGACCTCGCTGAACCACTCCGCGACTCACTTGCTGCACGCTGCGCTGCGTCAGGTGTTGGGCGAGCACGTTCAGCAAAAGGGTTCGTTGGTGGATAGCCAGCGTCTGCGCTTCGACTTCAGCCACTTTGAAGCGATCAAGCCTGAGCAGATCAAAGCGCTGGAAGACATCGTCAACGCCGAGATCCGCAAGAACTCCGCGGTTGAAACCGAAGAAACCGACATCGAAACCGCCAAGCAGAAAGGCGCGATGGCGCTGTTCGGCGAGAAGTACGGCGACAACGTGCGCGTGCTGAGCATGGGCGGCGATTTTTCCGTCGAGCTGTGTGGCGGTATCCACGCCAACCGTACCGGCGACATCGGCCTGCTGAAAATCATCAGCGAAGGCGGTGTGGCATCGGGCGTGCGTCGTATCGAGGCAGTCACCGGTGCTGCAGCACTGGCCTACTTGAACGCTGCTGAAGAACAACTCAAGGAAGCGGCCAACCTGGTCAAGGGCAGCCGCGACAATCTGATCGACAAGCTGTCGGCTGTGCTGGAGCGCAATCGCGCGTTGGAAAAGCAACTCGAGCAGTTGCAGGCCAAGGCCGCCAGCGCCGCCGGCGACGATCTGTCGAACTCGGCAGTCGACGTCAAAGGCGTGAAGGTTCTGGCTGCACGTCTGGATGGTCAGGACGGCAAGGCGCTGCTGGCGCTGGTCGATCAGCTGAAAAACAAACTCGGCCGCGCAGTGATCCTGCTCGGCAGTGTCCATGAGGAAAAGGTCGTACTGGTTGCAGGCGTAACCAAGGACCTGACTGGCCAACTCAAAGCCGGTGATTTGATGAAACAGGCTGCTGCGGCAGTGGGCGGGAAGGGCGGTGGTCGTCCGGACATGGCGCAGGGCGGCGGTGTCGACGCCGGCGCACTGGATGGCGCCCTGGCGCTGACCGTTCCATTCGTCGAGCAGGGTTTATAAGACGGCCCGTCGGGCCCGCAGTCTAGTGGCAGGCCCGGCGGCTGTTCGAGTGATTATTGGGCGCCCTTCATGGGCAGAGGCGGCTTTGAAATGGCTTTGATCGTACAGAAATTTGGAGGCACCTCGGTCGGCACTGTCGAGAGAATCGAGCAGGTCGCCGACAAGGTTAAGAAATTCCGCGATGCCGGCGATGACCTGGTGGTTGTGCTGTCTGCAATGAGCGGCGAAACCAACCGTCTGATCGATCTGGCCAAGCAAATCAGTGGCGACGTGCAACCGGTTCCACGTGAGCTGGACGTGATCGTTTCCACCGGTGAGCAGGTGACGATTGCCCTGTTGGCCATGGCGCTGATCAAGCGCGGTGTGCCGGCGGTGTCGTACACCGGTAATCAGGTGCGGATCCTGACAGACAGTGCGCACAATAAAGCGCGTATCTTGCAGATTGATGACCAGAAGATTCGCGGTGATCTGAAAGCAGGTCGCGTGGTGGTTGTCGCCGGTTTCCAAGGCGTCGACGAGCACGGCAACATCACCACCCTCGGTCGTGGCGGTTCCGACACCACGGGCGTGGCACTGGCGGCTGCATTGAAGGCTGACGAGTGCCAGATCTACACCGACGTCGATGGTGTCTACACCACTGACCCGCGCGTGGTGCCGGTCGCTCAGCGTCTGGACAAGATCACCTTCGAAGAGATGCTGGAAATGGCCAGCCTCGGTTCCAAGGTGCTGCAGATCCGTGCGGTGGAGTTCGCCGGCAAGTACAACGTTCCGCTGCGCGTACTGCACAGCTTCAAGGAGGGTCCGGGCACCCTCATTACTATTGATGAAGAGGAAACCATGGAACAGCCGATCATTTCCGGCATCGCTTTCAACCGCGATGAAGCCAAGCTGACCATCCGTGGCGTGCCAGACACCCCGGGCGTGGCGTTCAAGATTCTCGGCCCGATCAGTGCCGCGAACATCGAAGTCGACATGATCGTGCAGAACGTCGCGCACGATAACACCACCGACTTCACCTTCACCGTGCACCGCAACGACTACCAGGCCGCACAGACCGTGCTGGAAAACACCGCTCGCGAGATCGGTGCCCGTGAAGTCGTAGGCGATACCAAGATTGCCAAGGTCTCGATCGTCGGCGTCGGCATGCGTTCCCACGCAGGCGTGGCCAGCCGCATGTTCGAATCCCTGGCCAAGGAAAGCATCAACATCCAGATGATCTCGACGTCGGAAATCAAGGTTTCCGTGGTGATCGAAGAGAAGTACCTGGAACTGGCTGTGCGCGCCCTGCACACGGCTTTCGAACTGGACGCTCCGGCCCGTCAGGGCGAGTAATCCGGTCACCTGAAGGGCGCGGTCTGACCGCGCCCTTTATTTTTTGAATGGCGCGAGCCCCCTGAACTGTTCTTTTGCTCGCGCTGGTCAATACTCAGGCATGTAGGGCTACGATCGCTCCGGTTGTAGGTCGGGTGCCTTTTTTTTGCAGACTGTTGTCCCTGAAATGAAATGCGTGAGGAGAAAGGTATGCTGATTCTGACTCGTCGGTGCGCAGAAAGCCTGATTATCGGTGATGGCGAAATCACCGTGACCGTGCTCGGCGTCAAAGGAAATCAAGTGCGCATCGGCGTCAACGCCCCGAAAGAGGTTGCCGTGCACCGTGAGGAAATTTACCTGCGTATAAAGAAAGAGAAGGACGAAGAACCAAGCCATTAATTTTTATCGATTTTTATGTTTGCAAACGGGGAAGAAGGTGGTTAATATACGCCCCGTGTTGCGGAGAGCTGGCCGAGTGGCCGAAGGCGCTCCCCTGCTAAGGGAGTACACCTCAAAAGGGTGTCGGGGGTTCGAATCCCCCGTTCTCCGCCATTATTTGCTTAGTACGTTGTAATCTGGCTTTTTCTGTAAGTTGTTGAATTTATTAGAAAAAGTGGTTGGAATAGAGATTAGACGGGCTATAATGCGGCGCAACAAATGCACTCGTAGCTCAGCTGGATAGAGTACTCGGCTACGAACCGAGCGGTCACAGGTTCGAATCCTGTCGAGTGCACCATTTAAGAGTTGTTTATAGCGATATAAAAAACTCGGCTTCAGCCAGTTGTGGTCTGGTCAAAAAACACAAATGCACTCGTAGCTCAGCTGGATAGAGTACGCGGCTACGAACCGAGCGGTCACCGGTTCG
Source organism: Pseudomonas sp. SCPG-7 (assembly GCF_002156405.1). Lineage (NCBI taxonomy): Bacteria > Pseudomonadati > Pseudomonadota > Gammaproteobacteria > Pseudomonadales > Pseudomonadaceae > Pseudomonas > Pseudomonas sp. SCPG-7. The sequence continues at coordinate 36,491 of NZ_MVOO01000018.1, forward strand.
AATCCTGTCGAGTGCACCATTTAAGAGTTAGTTGCAGTGATGCAGGTAACTTGGCTTCAGCCAGTTGTGGTCTGGTTTAAAAACACAAAATGCACTCGTAGCTCAGCTGGATAGAGTACTCGGCTACGAACCGAGCGGTCACAGGTTCGAATCCTGTCGAGTGCACCATATTCAAGAAGCCCGCGTTTAACGCGGGCTTTTTGTTGTCTGCGATTTGGTTTTTCCTTTCACGCATCCCCTCTCATCAAAATCGACTTGAGCACTACGGCCTCGTTTCAGGTCATAGCGATAGCTCGTTGTCGACGTTCGAATATTCACCTTGTCCGGTTTGCCGAGAGCGCTCTCGACATCCCGCTGGCTCATTCCGGCGATAACGCGACGATTGATGATCGCTTCGCGGCGCTGCCTGGCATTGATCAGGTTGCCGCATTTGTCCTCCAGGCGGCCAACGATGCCTGGTTCACGTCCCTTGATTGTCATACCGGATATTTCTTCGTGATTGTGTTCCGGCATGATCGGCACGACGGAGCCGGGCATGTAAGGGTGAACCTGCTGCACCGAGAGCTGCTCATCGTTGGCACAACTCAGGCTGGTGAAGGTGATGCCGCCGTCGGGCGCTTCGCATCGGTGAAGGGTGGTAGCGGCCCCGGCGGGTGGCAGGCAGAGCAGGCTGGCGACTACAAAACGGGATGTTCTGGATAGCATTCGACGTCCTCCGTGACGGTCTACGCTCAAGGGTAGTCGCTACATTTTTCAACGCCGGTGTGTTTTCTTTTCAAGATGAGTCGTCGCATCTGCACGGGTCAGGACAGCGCTCAACTTTGTCGCGCAAGCACTTGTTTCGACCGCGATTTTTTAACGTTTAAAACCGTCAGGCGGTGTATCATTGCGCCCGTCAGCCCCGCCGGGGCTTATGGAAAACCTCCATGGACTTACCCAGTAGTTACTCAGTAGCCCGTTTCACCAATCATGAATTGACTGATTGATCCTTCCGGCGTGCCCCGCTGCTGGGAGTGGAGTTCGCCTATGTCCGAAATCGAAGTAAAGAAAACACAGGAAAGCCTGCAGGATCGCCTGGCTCAGGTGGTTGAGCTGCTGCAGCGCCAAAAGGTCGTCGAAGACCTGACTCATCGCCAGGAAGGCGCGCATCACGACCGGGTCGAGAACCTGGTTCACCGGCAGAACCTCGTCGAACTGCAACGCAAACTCGATGATCTGCACTCCGCCGACGTTGCCTACATCCTTGAAGCCCTGCCGCTGGACGACCGTCTGACGCTCTGGCAGCTGGTCAAGGCTGATCGCGACGGCGACATTCTTCTCGAAGTATCCGATTCCGTTCGTGAAACGCTGATCGCCGACATGGACGATCACGAGCTCCTGGCTGCGGCCAAGGACATGGACGCCGACGAACTTGCTGACCTGGCCTCCGAGCTGCCGCGAGACGTCGTCCATGAGCTGATGGAAACGCTCGACCAGCAGCAACGCGAGCGCGTGCGTTCGGCCTTGTCCTATGACGAGGAGCAGGTCGGTGCGCTGATGGACTTCGAGATGGTGACCATTCGTGAGGACGTCAGCCTCGAAGTGGTTTTGCGTTACCTGCGTCGTCTCAAGGAACTGCCGGGCCACACCGACAAATTGTTCGTGGTCGATTACGACGGCGTGCTCAAGGGCGTACTGCCGATCAAGCGTCTGCTGGTCAACGACCCCGAGAAACAGGTTGCTGAAGTCATGGCCAGCGATCCGGTGAGTTTTCATCCGGACGAGGACGCCTATGACGCTGCTCAGGCGTTCGAGCGTTACGACTTGATCTCGGCCCCGGTGGTCGACAAGAACGGCAAACTGATCGGCCGTCTGACCATCGACGAAATGGTCGACCTGATTCGTGAGGAGAGCGAAAGCGAAGTCCTCAACATGGCGGGTCTGCGCGAAGAGGAAGACATCTTCGCCTCCGTCTGGAAATCCCTGCGCAACCGTTGGGCGTGGCTGGCAATCAACCTGATCACTGCCTTTGTCGCGTCGCGGGTGATCGGTCTGTTCGAAGGCTCGATCGAGAAGCTGGTGGCGCTGGCGGCGCTGATGCCGATCGTGGCGGGTATCGGGGGTAACTCCGGTAACCAGACGATTACCATGATCGTGCGCGCCATGGCGCTGGACCAGGTCAGCACCGGCAACACCTCGCGCCTGATGCGCAAGGAGCTGGCGGTCGCGTTGATCAACGGTCTGGTCTGGGGCGGGGTGATCGGTGTGGTCGCCTACCTGCTTTATGGCAGTTGGTCGCTGGGCGTGGTGATGACGGCGGCGATGACCCTCAACCTGCTGCTCGCGGCGCTGATGGGGGTGTTGATCCCAATGACACTGGCCAAGATGGGCCGCGACCCGGCGATGGGCGCCAGCGTGATGATCACGGCCATGACGGACAGCGGTGGCTTCTTCATCTTCCTGGGGTTGGCGACGATCTTTCTGCTCTGATTCGCCACCATGCAAAAGCCCGCCGAAATGGCGGGCTTTTTTGTGCCTGTATAGTTATCTGTGCTTGTGTATTGATCTGTGGCGAGGGGGTAGATTTCAGGCAAAAAAAAGCCAGCACTTAAGCTGGCTTGAGATGTTCGGTGTTACTCAGGACGCGTCTGCGGCCATCTCGGCGTCGTGAGCAATCAGCGACACCAGAGCGTTCTGTTGACGGTGCGACAGCTGACGGAAGCGTTGCAGCAGCTCACGCTCGTGCAGCGACAGCTCCGGACTGTCCAGGCGCATGCTCAGTTCTTCGCCCAGTGCGCCTTCCTGAATAAGACTCTGCTCAAGGCGCGCAATGATTTCGGAGTTCATGCTGCGATGATGATTGCGAGCCACCTCGGCAATGCGTTCACGCATTCCGTCTGGCAGACGTACGACAAACTTGTCAGCCGTACGGCTGGAATAAATTGCCTGTTTCAATGGGCGCATATATTTAACCGGTTAGTTCAGGGGAGCGGTTCTCGGGATTGGCCGCAGGATGTGTGATAGGACAAGCATCCGCGCCAAATGGTTCAACCTGAATTGTTAAGAGGCCCGCATCATGCCTCAAAATTGCCAGATCATTGGCGTCAATTCTGTGACAAATATTGAGCTGGGTAAAGGCGTAATGCCAGCACCAATTATCAGAAATGCGGACTGGTTTGAAAACTTTGCCTTGGCCCGCATCACTGGCCGCTTCCTGTTGCACATCTATTGATGTCCGAAGACGTCAGAACGTGCATGCTATGCGGCTTTCAATCCTTGATCCCTACTTGTACAGGATAGTGGCAATTTGCCGATTTACTAGGGCAAACCCCCATTGGAGGGCGTTTTCAGGATGGATGGCAGGCTTATTTATCTGATGGGACCTTCCGGTTCAGGCAAGGACAGCCTGATCGAGGCCGCGCGTGAGCCATTGCGCCAGTTGAACTGCGAAATCATCCGCAGGGTGATTACCCGATCAGCGGAATCGGTGGGAGAGGATGCCATCGGCGTAACGCCCGAAGAATTCGAACGACGTCAGCAGGTCGGGGATTTCTCGCTTTCCTGGCACGCCAATGGGCTGGCTTATGGGATTCCGGCAGAAATGGATGAACGGTTGCGTGCAGGGCGATCCGTGCTGGTAAATGGCTCACGGGCCAATTTGCGTCAGGCGCATGAGCGCTATCCGACATTGCTGCCGGTGCTGCTGACGGTCAAAGATGAGGTTTTGCGTGAACGCCTGCTCAGGCGCGGCCGGGAAACACCTGAGCAGATTGATGCGAGGCTGGCGCGCAATGCGCAGTTCAAGGATAGAAGGGCCACTGACTTGCCCGTGCATCTGATCGACAATTCGGGCGACTTGGCAGCCGCCGTCAAGCAACTGCTGGACTTGATCCGGCTTAACGCAGTACCGGATCAAACTTGATCTTGCGCCCGGCCACCAGGGCCAGCACAAACAACACTGCAAACACGCCGCAGCCAATCAGCGGCAGGGTGACTTCGGTTTCCTCGAACAGCGAAAAATGCACAACGCCAGTCAATAAGGCGAGGATCAGAAATCCTGCGGCTGATTTGGACATGCTGTACTCCTGAAGATATTTCAAAAAACCAGACGTTCGGTGTCGCGCGTCGGCAGTGCTTGCTCAGGCTCATTGACTGCCTGCGCCGCGAAGTCGCCCTGATCGCTCAGCACCGCCAACTGCGGCGCTCTCTGCACCTGTAAGTAATGCGGCATACGCTGAGCCACCGGTTCAGCACGCTCTGGAACAAAATGAAAGCCAACCAAAACCGCCAGTGCGATTGCGTTTGCAAGCAAGAGAGTGCTGTTCATGGGGCGGACTCCGTTTGTTCTGTTATACGAACAGACAAAGCACCCGGCGTGCCAACAGTCTAACCGCTGTGAAGTCCTTTAAAAACAAGCATTTGCAAGGGTTTTTACCAAGTGTCGGGTTGCAATCTGCAATGAGGGCTTTTTGCGGCAATGCAAATTGCACGGTAAATGTTCCCGCAGCATTGCAAGGCGCCTGCCTACACTTAAAAAACCCATGGACGACATGACAAATCAAGGGCTGGCCGTTAACATGCACGCCGTCCGTCGCGCCGTGTCCGGCCGCGACAACTCAGTGTCTCAGTAGCTCAATTGGATAGAGCATCCCCCTCCTAAGGGGAAGGTTGGCAGTTCGAACCTGCCCTGGGACACCATTATTCAGAGCCTTGCAACGGTTCGAAAAAAGCCCCGCACAGGATGATCTGGCGGGGCTTTTTCATGCTCGTAATAAGTGGCTCAGTTCAGTGCTCCGCCGTCGGCCTTGCCAATTGAGGTGCTGACTTCGATCACATGCCGGCGCCCGTTGACCTCGTAACTGCGCCCATCTGCATCAACGTCCGGTTTTCGCAGTGCCAGTTGTGCAAACAAGCCATGTTTTTCGTCGTAGCTGCCAAACCAGTCAACCAGTTTTCCGATGTAGCATTCGTTACCGATAATCACCGGCAGGTCGAAAACATCTTCCACCGTGTAATGAACCGGGCCGTAGCTGTAGTAATCGCGCTCGCCTGCACCTGTTGCAGGAATCGGGCAAAGAGGCGTGCGCTGAGTGTCCGGTTTGTGGGGGCGTGCTTCGTTCGCCTTGGTGATTGCCTGATTGAGCGTAAGCCGCAGATCAGGTTCCAACTCAAAGGTGCTGGCGCCGTCATCCTTGTGTTGGGTGGTGGGCACGTTCAAGTAGTAGCTATATCGCACCGTCACGGTGGGAACTTCACGGTTGATCTTCAGCGGATTGAGCAAGTAGATGTGATCAACGCCGTAGGCACCGTTGCGGTAGGCGAGGTAAATATTACCCCGAGCCTTGATCCAGTACGCCGATTGGTTGGCTCCGCGATCATTGGTATAGAACAGCGCGCTTTCAGGCTCAGGAGACCTTTTGACAAAATGGTCACCGTCTCGGCGCCATGTTTCCACGTAGGTAAACATGCCGGTGCCACCGGCGTAAGTCTGGACGATCATGTCTCGTTGCCCGTCGCCGTCCATGTCCAGCAACGAGTAGGAGGTTTGACCGGTTTCTGCTGCCGCGTCGATTTCGGTGGCGGTCAATGCCTTCCATTCATCCGGTGTAACGCCTTTGGGAATCGAAGATGGAAAGTGCGTTAGCTCGCTGGGGTTTTCTTTGTCGGAGTCGCCTGAAAACGATGTCTCTTCAGAGTTGAAAGCCAGTGAAGCCAGCACTCGTTCAACCGCCACCTCGCGATTGCCGCCCTCGCTGGCCGCCTGAATGCTGCATTGCAGATCTTCCAGAACCTGTTTGTCGATGCCGGTCGTTCTGTGCGCAATGGCATCCATCTGCTGCGCCTGTAATAACTTCAGCCGATCACGATAACTTTGTTCAAGGCAAGCAATATCCGCTTCGCACTGATTACGTGTCTTGAGCCACAACCGTTGTGTGCGCTTGAGTTCAGATTGCTGATCACCGGAGATCTTCATCAACTCCCGATAAGCCGCACCCATCTGCGCATCCAGCGCATACAACCCTTTATCCGCACAAACAGCCTTCTCCACGGCACTCGCTGCGTTCGCACAATCCATTCCGCCCGCCATTGCCTGCTGGAAAAACAGCAGCGCACAGGCGGACACGATGCAACGTCCTTTGATGTACACGAGATAAACCCTGTAGTGAAAAGATGACCCGGCGCGCAGGGTAATCGCTGCACAAGGAATCTTGAACCCCTCCACTTCAGAGAACCCCACTCCTTGCCGATAACTCCTTCGGCGACCTCAGACTCGCGCGAAATCGCTTGATAGCATTTGGCCTCCAGCTATCATCAGTGCGCCTGTGAAAACGCCCCCGGTTCACCTACTTCAATTGCCTGGAAATCCTCGATGCTGTCGTATCACCAAAAGAGTTTTCTGATCGTCGATGATTTCTCGGATTTCCGCAGTTCCGTACGTTCTATGCTGCGCGAGCTGGGGGTCAAGGATGTGGACACCGCTGATACCGGCGAGCAGGCGCTGAAGATGTGTGCGCAGAAGTCCTATGATTTCATCCTGCAGGATTTCCATCTCGGCGACGGCAAGAAGAACGGGCAGCAGGTGCTGGAAGACCTGATGTCGGAAAAGCTCATCAGCCATGAAGCGGTGTTTGTCATGGTCACGGCCGAGACCAGTCAGGCCATGGTGCTCAGCGCCCTGGAGCACGAGCCGGATGCTTACCTGACCAAGCCGTTCAACCGCTCCGGTCTGGCCCAGCGCCTGGAGCGTCTGGAGCAGCGCAAAACGTTGCTCAAACCGATTCTGCAAGCCCTTGATCGCGGCAAGCCGGTTGAGGTGCTCAATGCCTGCATTGCGCTGTGCAAGCAGGACATCCGTTATTCGCCGCTGTGCCTGCGTTATCGCGCCGATGCGCTGCGCGACATGAACCAGAACGAAGCGCTCGAACGCCTCTATGACAGCATCATCGCTGACCGGCCGTTGCCGTGGGCGTTTGCCGGGCTGGGCAAGTTGCTGTTCAAGCGTGGGCAAGTGGCGCAGGCCAAAGGTGTTTACGAAAAAGCGCTGAAAGTGTTCCCGATGATGCCGGCGCTGTACGACGGCATGGCCGATGTGCTGGTCGCCGAGGGCGATACCAAAGGCGCGCAGCGGGTGCTGGAAGAGGCGATTCGCTTGTCGCCGCTGGCGGTGCGCCGGCAAGCGTTGCTCGGCAAGCTGGCGATGGCCAACGAAGATTTCGACACCGCGTCCCGGGCCTATCGGCAGGCGGTGGCGCAGGGGGCGCAGTCGCGCTTCAAGGACCCGGAAAGCAATCTTGGCCTGGCCCATGCCTTGATCAGCAAGGGCAGTGAACGCGGTCTCGATACGCGCACGCGGCTGGAGATTAACACCACGCTCAGCGCCGTCGCCAAAGAGAACCCGTCGGACCCGGGCCTGCAGATCCGTGCGCGCCTGATGAAGGCCACCAGTCTGTTGCTCAACGATGCCGAAACCGCCGACAAGCTCACCGAACAAGCGCTGATGCGCCTCGACGGCATGGAGCAGTTCATGAGCCCTGAAGCGGCGCTGCTGGTCGCCAAGCAATTGCAGATGCTTGGTCAGGCCGAGGCGGGCACTTCGATGCTCAAGAGCTGTGCGGAGATCTACGGTGACGATCCGGCGGTGATGAAAGACATCGCCAAGCTCACCGACGACCCGACTATCCTCAGTTCGAGCAACGCTGCTGCCGACCTCAACCGGCAGGGTGTGCGCGTGTACAAGACCGGCAACCTGGTGGAAGCCCGCGAGGTGTTCCGCAAGGCGCTGAAGATGCAACCGAAGAACATCAGTATCGCGCTGAACATGGCCCAGTCTCTGCTGCACGGCACCGACACCAGTGTGCCGTCGGCGGAACTGGAAGAATGTCGGGCCTGCCTGAAAATGGTCGGCCTGATGCCCGACACCGACGCGCGTTATGCGCGTTATCAGAAGCTGAAAAGCAAGGCGTTTGGCGAATGAACCAAGACGAGCAGGCGCTGGATTTTTCCACGGTGATCGCCTCCACCGTTCACGACATGAAGAACTCGCTGGCGATGCTGACGCAGGCCCATAGCCAGTGGTTGGCGCGTTTGCCCGAGGGGCAGCGTGGAGGGGCGGAGCAGGGCGTGATCGACTTCGAGTTTGCCCACCTCAACGGCATGCTGGTGCAGTTGCTTGGGCTGTACAAGCTCGGCGTCAACCAGTTGCCGCTGCAACCGGCGTATCACGAGCTGGATGATTTCATCGAGGCGCAACTGGCATCGCACCAAGAGGTGTTCGCCAGTCGCGGGATTATCGCCACCTATGAAGTCGATCCGCTGAGCCCGCTGGGTTTCTTCGATCGTGAGTTGGTTGCGTCGGTGTTGGGCAACTGCATCAACAACGCCATTCGTTATGCCCGCGAGTCGCTGCTGATCACTGTCAGCGACGAAGCCGGGCAGTTGGTGTTGAGCATCAATGATGACGGTGACGGTTACCCGGCCGGGATGCTCGAGCGTCAGGCGGATTACGTGCAGGGCATCAATCACAGCAGCGGCAGCACGGGTCTGGGCCTGTATTTCGCCAACCGCATTGCTGCGTTGCATCAGCGCAACGGCGTGGTCGGGCACACCGAAATTCGTAATGGCGGGCCATTGGGGGGCGGGGTGTTCAGCCTTTACCTGCCGTGACTCGGGTTTTTGTTTGACGCTGCTTGATATTCCGAACAGCCGGAGCCTATTTTGTACGGGTCGCCGTTCGCGGCTCGCACAATAACAAGGATTGCGTCATGACAACCGATGGCCAGCGTTCACTCGCGCAGCGACTGACCGGCATTGATGAGATTGAATGTGTCACGCCGGATTTGAACGGCGTGCCGCGCGGCAAGGTGATGACCGCCGAGGGTTTCCTCGAAGGGCGGCGTTTGCAGATGGCGCGGGGGGTGCTGCTGCAATGCATCATGGGCGGTTATCCGCCGGCTCGCTTTTACGGCAGCGATGACGGCGATCTGGCGCTGGTCGCCGAGCCGAGCATGATTCATCCCTTGCCATGGAGCGACGAGCCACGCGCCCTGGCCATCTGCGATGCTGACGAACTGAGCGGCGAAAGCTCAAACCTGTCGACCCGTGGTCAACTGAAGAAAGTCATCGCCCGTTACGCCGCACGTGGCTTGGCGCCGGTGGTGGCGACCGAGCTGGAATTCTTTGTCTTCGCGCCGAACACCGATCCGACCCAGCCGTTCCGTCCGCCAGTCGGCCTCGACGGGCGCCGCGAGGATGGGCAGTCGGCGTTCAGCGTCAGTTCCAATAACGGTCTGCGGCCGTTCTTCAGCGAAGTCTATAAATGCATGGCGGCCCTCGGTCTGCCGCGCGATACCTTCATGCATGAAATGGGCGTCAGCCAGTTCGAGATCAATCTGCTGCACGGTGATCCGCTGTTGCTGGCCGACCAGACCTTCCTGTTCAAACACCTGCTCAAGGAAGTCGCGCTCAAGCATGGTCTGAACGTGGTGTGCATGGCCAAGCCGCTGGCGCACACACCGGGCAGTTCGATGCACATTCACCAGAGCGTCGTCGAGATCGCGACCGGCAAGAATGTGTTCAGCGACGAAAATGGCCAGCCGACGGCGATGTTCCGCCACTTCATCGGCGGACAGCAGGCGGCCATGGCCGATTTCACCGCGCTGTTTGCGCCGAACGTGAACTCCTATCAGCGTCTGTGTCACCCGTATGCATCGCCCAACAATGCCTGCTGGTCCCATGACAACCGCGCCGCAGGGTTGCGCATTCCGGCCAGTTCGCCAGTGGCTCGACGCGTGGAAAACCGGTTGCCTGGCGCCGATGCCAACCCGTATCTGGCGATTGCCGCAAGTCTGGCCGCCGGCTTGCACGGGATCGAACATGAGCTGGAGCCGAGCGCGGCGATTCAGGGCGAATTCGAAGTGCCGGACAATCTTTCGCTGCCGTGTACCTTGCATGCCGCGCTCGAGCGTCTGAAACGTAGCCAATTGGCCAGGGAACTGTTCGGACAGGAGTTCATCGAAGGCTACATCGCTTCGAAGACCATGGAGTTGACCAGCTTCTTTGATGAAATCACTCCCTGGGAACGGCGTGTTCTAGCAGCCCAGGCCTGACGAACTGTCGCCATCGGGCTATCGTTTGGATAGCCCGATACTCACTGCAAGGAGCCGCTCGGAACGCCGATGCGCCAAATCTGGAAATCCTTTCGAGCGCTGTATTTCGCCTCGCTGATGATGTTGATCGGCTCGGGCCTTCTTTCTACTTACCTGGCATTGCGCCTGGCTGCTGACCATGTCGATGGGCTGTGGGTGGGTGCGCTGATGGCGGCCAACTATTTCGGCCTGGTGCTGGGCGGCAAGATCGGTCACCGCTTGATCGCCCGTGTCGGACACATTCGAGCGTATTCGGCGTGTGCCGGGATCGTCGGCGCGGCGGTGCTCGGGCATGGCCTGGTGGACTGGCTGCCGGCGTGGCTGGTGCTGCGGACCATCGTCGGTCTGGGCATGATGTGTCAGTACATGGTGATCGAGAGCTGGCTCAACGAGCAGGCCGACGCCAATCAGCGCGGGCTGGTGTTCAGCGGTTACATGATCGCTTCTTACTTGGGGCTGGTGCTCGGTCAGTTGATTCTGGTCATGCACCCGGGCCTGGGGTTGGAGCTGCTGATGCTGGTCGCGCTGTGTTTTGCCCTGTGCCTGGTGCCGGTGGCGCTGACCCGACGGATTCACCCGGCGCCGCTGCATCCGGCACCGATGGAGCCGCGCTTCTTTATCAAGCGCGTGCCGCAGTCGTTGAGCACGGTGCTCGGCGCAGGCCTGATCATCGGCTCGTTCTACGGTCTGGCGCCGCTGTATGCGTCGCAGCAGGGGCTGTCGACCGAGCAGGTCGGTCTGTTCATGGGTAGCTGCATTTTTGCCGGACTGCTGGTGCAGTGGCCGTTGGGCTGGTTATCCGACCGTTATGACCGAGCGCTGCTGATTCGTTGTTTTGCCGGATTCCTCGCGGTGGCGGCGTTGCCGTTGGCGATCTTGCCGCAGGTGCCGCTTGAGGTGCTGTTCGTGGTCGGCTTCCTTTGTTCGTTGGTGCAGTTCTGCCTGTATCCGCTGGCGGTGGCGTTCTCCAACGACCATGTCGAGGGCGATCGCCGGGTGTCGCTGACGGCGATGCTGCTGGTGACCTACGGGGTCGGCGCGAGTATCGGTCCGCTGCTGGCGGGCGTGCTGATGAAGCTGTTCGGCAGTCAGAGTTTGTACGCGTTCTTTAGCTTCTTTGCGTTGGTGCTGGTGTGGCGCATTCGGCCGAAAGCGGTGACCAATCTGCATCAGGTCGACGACGCACCGCTGCATCACGTGGCGATGCCCGACAGCATGTCCAGCTCGCCGCTGGTGGCCGCGCTCGATCCGCGGGTGGATGAGCAGGTGGTGCAGGAGCAGATGCAGACCACGGTTACGCCGGAGCCAGAGCCCGAAGTGCAGCCTGAAGCAGTGGCCGAACCTGATCCGGCTGATGAGGGCGATAAACCGACACCGGACATCAGTGGGGCCAGACCCTGAGTCGGATGAGGGTGAGGCTATTCAGAAACAGACACTGTAACGGTGGCGAGGGAGCTTGCTCCCGCTGGACTGCGCAGCAGGCCCCGCTTGTCAGATAAGGGGTGGGGGTGCTTCGCGCCCCAGCGGGAGCAAGCTCCCTCGCCACAGGTTTCCGCTGCTGGCAGAAAGATTTTTGGCATAAAAAAGGGCAGTCCCGCCAGGGACTGCCCTTTTTTATTTGCCTGTGCGAATCACAGATCGTCTTTATCGAACCGGCGTGCTTCACGCTGCAGTTGATAAACGAAGCGCTCGACGTTGCGCGCCGCTTGGCCACTGATGTTGTGGAAGCGCAAGCCGGCGAAGGTGATGTTGAGCTTTTCTTCGAAGTGCAGGTAGCGCAGCTCGACCGAGATCGGTTGATTGCCGAACAGTGGGGTGGCGATCATGCGGTCATAGACCTGACCCAGTTGCAGGCGGTCGGTGATGTCGCCTTCAAAGCGCAGCTTGCACCCGGTGGCGGAAATATCCAGCAGTTTGCCGTTGATCGGCGCCTTGAGTTTTTCGCCGCCAAGTTCGACGCTGACCAGATCGGTCAGCTTCAACGCGGCACGAAAGGCATTACGGCGCTGGTGGTAGACCACTTCGGTTGGCAGTTGACCGGTGTAGAAGCGGTCACCGTCGGATTCTTCGATGTTCAGCGTGCCGGTGCATTCCCAGGCGATGCGCACGCCTTCGTGGAAGCCTTCGACCTTGAACGGTTCGCCCGCCTGCAGAAAACGTTCGCCATCGCGCGGGATCATTTCGTCCAGGGCAATCGTCGCGGTTTCCCGGTCAACCTTGATCAGGTAGCTCTGGAAGCGCTGGCTGCGCTCATGGAAGGTGATGATCAGCGGATCGTGGCTTTCTTGCAGCTGGCGCAGGTTGCTGGAGATTTCCAGGGGCGTGGTCAGCACCTTTGGTGGCTGCGGAGTATCATCCGCGCTTAGGGCGTTTGGCACGTTTTCTCAATCTCCAGACAAAATTTGACTACGACTAGCCAGCATTTTGCCAGCATGTTTCGCGGGTTGATAGTGCAGGCACATCGAATGGCTCACGCCTGGCTGAGCGTACGCGGCTTGGTGGGTTTGGCGAAAGTGCCCGAGGCGTCATACAGCGCTGGCGGTTCGCCCCCGGTGAGGATTTTCAGCTGATTGGCCGTAGCGGCCTGCTGGATCTGGATCGATTGGCCGTTCTTGACGTTGGCCGCCTGGCACTGGGCAATCAGGTCGGTCAGCACATCGCTTTGGGACAGCAACTGGTCGCCAATGCTCGACTGGCTGGCCAATTGCTCCAGGCCCTGGCGGTCGAGCGGCAGGTTGAGGCTGGCAAGGATTTCGCTGCGCTTGCGGCCATGCTGTTCAAGCAGAATGATCAATGCCTGTTTGCGCGCCAGAATATCTTCGAGCAGAGGCATGTCGCGACCGTGCAAGGCGAGGGACTCGGTTTGCAGCAACTCCAGCAATTGTTGAGCTGGAGCAAAGTCGTCGGTGATCAGTTGCAATAAATTAGTGTCGTGCATGGCTGGCCTTGGGTTCTAAGCGTCCAAAAGCCTGGCGCCGGCAAAAGCCTAGCGCTGGGCTTCGAAGTTGAGCAGTTTGCTGGCTACACGGTTGCTGTCGACCTTGTAGCTGCCATCGGCAATCGCTGCTTTCAACTCGGCCACGCGGGCTTTGTCGACGGCAGGCTGATCGCGCAGCTTGTCAGTGACCTTCTGCAACTGTTGAGCCTCATTGCTGAGGTGTACCGATTCCCCGCTTTTTGCGGTACCGGCCGTTTCGGCCTGGGTATTCAGCGGCGCGGAGGTGCCGGTTTCGGCGGTTTCCTTGGCGTTGCTGGTACGCGTACTGCCCGTAAGTGACGAGGAGCTGTTCAAACGGCTGAAATCGATGACCATGTTAAAAACCTCTGGGAATTTGGACGCTTGCCATGTTCTCGGCCATTCCCTGGAAAACTTTAGGCTCACTTTGCAATGAGCTGCATGTGCCGAAGCGTGTCCTGCTGCGGCACAGTTTAGGGAAGCGTCGGGGCTGGCGCCAGTTTTCTGCTCGAGCGTTTTACATGGCGACTTCCACTTGGCCCGGCGCGATGACCTGCGCCTTGATTACCCGGTTGGAATTGAGGTTTTTCACTCGGATCTGTTCTTTCAAACCGCCGTTGGCCAGGGCTTCACCGGGCATGCGCACGGCGAGTGTGCCGCTGCGGGCGATGATGACCACCTGATCGCCCTTGCGCACCACTTCTGCCTGTTCCAGATGCACCAGAGTAATCACCTGATCGGCTACCGTTGGTCGGGTTAATTTCTGCCCGATGGCTTCATCCACCGACGTCAGAAAACCCTGATTGATCTGGCTGATGTCGCGTTCACGCAAGGTCACGTCTTGCGGCTCGATAATGCCGGCGCGTTTCAGCGGTCGGGTGGTGGTGACAATCTCGCGAAACAGGCGGACTTGAGCGGGCACGAACACCGTCCACGGCGAGCTTCCCTCGCACCGGACCTTGACCGTAACCCGGCCCAGCGGACGTGCAGGACTCTCCAGCGACGCTGTCAATTCCTTGTCGCACATAGGCATGCGCATACGCGGGTCGAGCTGGTTGACCTCGATCTCGTAGCGGCCTTCCGTTTGACTGGTAGCCAGATAGTCTTCTACGGTGAACTCAAGAAAGCCCTGAGTGACGCCGATAAGCATGTCAGGCAAGGTAACCGTATCAGCACCGGCAGGGCTGCCAGCGAAAAACAAGCAGACGGCAGACGTCGCGCACAGCGCTTTGCGGGTGCGGGAGGTCAGGCGTCGGAAAAATGTCGTTTGAGCGTTCATACGAGTTAAAAAGCAAGCGCCGTGCCGTTTAGCAATGAATGTGCGTCGCAACAACACTTGGCGTTGGTGTAGGAGTCTGGGCATGGCTGGTGTAATGGATTCGGTGAACCAGCGCACGCAACTGGTAGGGCAGAATCGCCTGGAGCTGTTGTTGTTCCGTCTCGACGGTCAACAGCTCTACGGAATCAACGTGTTCAAGGTGCGGGAAGTGCTGCAATGCCCGTCGCTGACGTTGATGCCCAAGTCCAGTCCTGTCGTGTGCGGGGTGGCGAATATCCGGGGGGCGACCATTCCGATCCTTGATCTGGCAATGGCGACCGGTTCCGGGGCGTTGAAAGACAAGAACAGTCCGTTCGTGATCATCACGGAGTACAACACCAAGACCCAGGGTTTCCTGGTTCGCTCGGTGGAGCGCATCGTCAACATGAACTGGGAAGAGATCCATCCGCCGCCCAAGGGCACGGGGCGCGATCATTACCTGACCGCTGTGACTCGAGTCGACAATCAGTTAGTCGAAATCATCGATGTCGAGAAGGTGCTGGCGGAAGTCGCGCCGACGCCGGAAGCTATTTCGGTCGGCGTGGTCGATGTCGAGACCCAGAGCAAGGCGTTGTCGCTGCGGGTGCTGACGGTCGATGACTCGTCGGTGGCGCGCAAGCAAGTCACGCGCTGCCTGCAGACGGTCGGGGTCGAAGTGGTGGCGCTGAACGATGGCAAGCAGGCGCTGGACTACCTGCGCAAGCTGGTCGATGAGGGCAAGAAGCCGGAAGAAGAGTTCCTGATGATGATTTCCGACATTGAGATGCCGGAGATGGACGGGTACACCCTGACGGCGGAAATCCGCAGCGATCCACGCATGCAAAAGCTTCATATCATCCTGCATACTTCGTTGTCGGGGGTATTCAATCAGGCGATGGTCAAGAAAGTCGGTGCCGATGACTTCCTGGCCAAATTCCGTCCTGATGACCTGGCATCCCGGGTGGTCGACCGGATCAAAGCAGCAGATATCAGCTAGGGGCCTTCTGCCCCTGGCGGTCAACACGATTTAAGAGGCGGCATCATTGTCTACGGGTAATTTGGATTTCGAACAGTTCCGGGTCTTCCTGGAAAAAGCCTGTGGCATTTTGCTCGGTGAAAACAAGCAGTACCTGGTCTCGAGCCGTCTCAACAAACTGATGGAGCAGCAAGGCATCAAGTCCCTGGGTGAGCTGGTACAGCGCATCCAGACCCAGCCGCGCAGCGGTTTGCGCGAGCAGGTGGTCGATGCCATGACGACCAACGAAACCTTGTGGTTTCGCGACACCTATCCGTTTGAAGTCTTGAAGAACAAGGTGCTGCCCGAGGCGATCAAGGCCAGCCCCAACCAGCGTCTGCGGATCTGGTCGGCGGCATGCTCGTCGGGTCAGGAACCGTATTCGCTGTCGATGTCGATCGACGAGTTCGAGCGCAGCAACCTCGGTCAGTTGAAGATGGGCGTGCAGATCGTTGCCACCGACCTGTCCGGCAGCATGCTGACCAACTGCAAGACCGGCGAGTACGACAGCCTGGCCATCGGTCGCGGTTTGTCCGCCGATCGTCTGCAGCGTTACTTCGACCCGAAAGGGCCGGGGCGCTGGGTGATCAAGGCGCCGATCAAGAACCGGGTGGAATTCCGCTCGTTCAACCTGCTCGACAGCTACGCCAGTCTGGGCAAGTTCGACATCGTGTTCTGCCGCAACGTGCTGATCTACTTTTCCGCCGAGGTGAAGAAAGACATCCTGTTGCGTATTCACAGCACGCTGAAGCCGGGCGGGTACCTGTTCCTTGGCGCGTCCGAAGCGCTGAACGGTTTGCCGGATCATTACCAGATGGTTCAGTGCAGTCCGGGGATCATTTACCAGGCGAAGTGATTGCACCGGCAACACAAAAAAACGGGAGGCCCTCAAAGCCTCCCGTTTTTATGTCCGATGAATTTCTCCCTGACACCACAAATCCCTGTGGGAGCGGGCTTGCCCGCGATAGCGTCGTGTCAGTCGATTTAGATTAACCAGACATACCGTCATCGCGGGCAAGCCCGCTCCCACAGGGTTCAGTGTTGGCTGATAGAAGGCAGGCAAGCGGCAGAAAAGCGGCAGGCAGCGGAAACCGGTTGCCGCTTTTCTGGCATTGCCGCTTTGCCGATTCCCCGCAAAGCCCCGGTTTACGTGGGTTTTTGTGTTTGGCACGGCGCTTGCTAAAGCTCAGGTACGAAAAACCGCTCACCCGAAGGTTCCCGACATGAGCATCAGCTTCGATAAAGCGCTCGGCATTCACGAAAAGGCATTGGGTTTCCGTGCCCAGCGCGCTGAAGTGCTGGCCAACAACATCGCCAACGCCGATACCCCGAACTACAAGGCTCGGGATCTGGACTTCTCCAAAGTGCTCGAAGCACAGAGCCAGAAAAACGCCAACGGCACCATCGCCCTGAACATGACCAACAGCCGTCACATCGAAGCTGAAGGCCTGGGCAATGGCGACGAGTCGCTGATGTATCGCACGCCGATGCAGCCTTCGATTGACCAGAACACCGTGGATGCTCAGCTGGAACAGTCCAATTACGCGGAAAACGCCGTGGGCTTCCAGGCCAGCTTCACCCTGCTCAACAGCAAATTCAAAGGGCTGGTATCGGCCCTGCGCGGAGAGTAATCCATGTCCCTGTCCAGCGTTTTCAACATTGCCGGCAGCGGCATGAGCGCACAAACCACGCGTCTGAACACTGTGGCGTCGAACATCGCCAACGCCGAAACCGTTTCGTCGAGCATCGACCAGACCTACCGCGCCCGTCACCCGGTGTTCGCCACCATGTTCCAGGGCGGCCAGAACAGCGGCAGCAACTCGCTGTTCCAGAGCCAGGACGCCGCAGGGCAGGGCGTGCAGGTACTTGGCGTGGTCGAAGACCAGAGCAACCTCGAAGCGCGATACGAGCCGAACCATCCGGCCGCTGACGCCAAGGGCTACGTGTACTACCCGAACGTCAACGTGGTGGAAGAAATGGCTGACATGATTTCCGCGAGCCGGTCGTTCCAGACCAACGCCGAAATGATGAACACCGCCAAAACCATGATGCAGAAGGTACTGACCCTCGGTCAGTAATAAGGGGCGACGGCCATGAGTGTTTCCGATACCACCAGCAGCCTGAGCATGAATGACATCCTGGCGAACTCCTCGAAGAAAACGAGCAGTACGACCACTGATGGCATTGCCTCGGCCACCAACAGCTCCACCGGCGGCAAAGCCCTGGGCAAGGATGCGTTCCTGCAATTGCTGGTCACCCAGCTGAAAAACCAGAACCCGCTCGATCCGCAGGACAACAGCGCCTTCGTTGCGCAGTTGGCGCAGTTCAGCAGCCTTGAGGGTATCACCACCCTCAACAGCACCGTCAGCTCGCTGGCCGGCAATTACAACTCGTCGCAGGCGCTGCAGGCGTCGTCGCTGGTCGGTCGCAACGTGATCGTGCAGACCAACACCGTTCAACTGGACGACCCGAGCAAAGGCATGACCGGTTCGGTCACCGTTCCGTCGTCGATTGCCGGCGGCACCGTCAGCATTACCGACAGCAGCGGCGCGGTGGTCCGCACCATCGATCTGGGCAGTCGCGCCGCAGGCAGCGCGAGCTTCACCTGGGACGGCAAGGACAAGGACGGCAACCTGGTGAAGACCGGTACCTATACCGTCAAGGCCAACGCCTCGATCAATGGCACCTCGACCGATATGGCGACCTACCTGCCAGCCACGGTCAACAGCGTGACCATCAGCCAGACCGGTGGCGAGCTGATGCTCAACCTGTCCGGCAAGGGCACCGTCGCCCTGTCCAAAGTACAAACCATTGGTATATAGAGCCGACCAACCGGCACAAAGGAGTGGAATATGTCTTTCAATATCGGCCTTAGCGGTCTCTATGCAGCCAACAAACAACTGGACGTGACCGGCAACAACATCGCCAACGTCGCGACCGCCGGTTTCAAATCGTCCCGTGCAGAATTCGAAGACGTCTACTCGGCCACTCGCCTGGGTAGCGGCAGCAAGGTCATCGGCAACGGCGTGCGTCTGGCCAACGTGTCCCAGCAGTTCACCCAGGGTGACATCAACAACACCGGTAACGTGCTGGACATGGGCATCAACGGTTCCGGCTTCTTCACCATGAGCAACAACGGCTCGATTTCCTATACCCGTGCCGGTACGTTCAAAGTCGACAATGCCGGTTACATCACCAACACCGACTACACCTCGCGTCTGCAAGGTTATGGTGTGGATGCCAACGGCAAGATCATCAATGGTGTGCTGACCGACCTGAAAATCGATACTTCCAACCTGGCGCCGAAGTCCACCTCGCTGGTGACCTCGACTATCAACCTGAATTCGTCGGCACCGGTGATCGACGACACAGTGGCGGCCGGCAAGTTCGATCCGTCAAAACTTGAGACTTACACCAAGCAGTTCAGTACGCCGATCTATGATTCTCAGGGCAACTCGCACGTCATGGATCAGTACGTGGTGAAGACTGGCCAGAACACCTGGAAGGTCTACACCCTGGTAGACGGTCGTAACCCGGACGCTACCGGCAGCGATCCGAAGGTCACCGCGCCGACACCTTCTACCATGACGTTTGACTCCGCTGGCAAGCTGACCCAGGTCAGCACTCTGCCAGGTCCTGTGATCAGCAGTGACCTGAAGCTCACTGGCTGGGTGCCGGGTACTGTGGTTAATGGGACGTTCACGCCTAACGGCGCTTCGGCGAACCCGGCCGGTATCACCATTTCGATGGCGCAGACCACCCAGTACAACGCAGATACCGCTCGTTCGATTCCGACTCAGGATGGTTACGCCACTGGCCAGATCACCAACCTGACCATCGACGGCACCGGTACGCTGTTCGCCAACTTCAGCAACAACCAGAGCAAGGCCATCGGCCAGGTTGCGCTGGCCAGCTTCACCAACGAGCAAGGCCTGCAGCCTGTCGGCGGCACAAGTTGGAAAGAGACGTTCGCCTCGGGTATCCCGGGTTACGACGCGCCGAAAACCGGTACCTTGGGTGAGGTGGTGTCCAACTCGCTGGAAGAGTCCAACGTTAACCTGACCAACGAGCTGGTGGATCTGATCAAGGGCCAGAGCAACTATCAGGCGAACGCCAAGACTATCTCCACCCAGAGCACTATCATGCAGACCATCATTCAGATGACCTGATTGCGGTTTCTGATTGTGCAAGGGAGCCCCTCTTTTTGAGGGGCTTTTTTGTGGGCTATTGTTTTGTGAGCTTATCCGTTGCTGCGGTAACGGCTACTTAGGGTTTCGCCCTTACGGCGAGTCACTTTTGCAGACGCCCAAAAGTAACCAAAACGCTTGGCCCCAACGTTCGGCCCTCGCTTAGGCTCGGGTTCCTTCGCTGCGGGATTCATCCGGGGGCATCGCCTCCGGTTTGCTTCGCTGCACCTCCTCTCGCTGTGTTTGGCTTCGCCAAACGGTCGCTTCGCTCCCACCCCCGGATAAATCCCTCCACTCAGCCTGCCGACGGGGCCGGTACGGCAAAATCAAAAGCTTTCGGCGAGCTGACACTCGGCCATTGAGTGGTGAAAAGCATGCGCTTGGCTTTTGCTCTTCTGTGGAAGCCAGCCTGCTGGCGATGGCGGCCTGCCAGCCGACCACTCTCTATCCGAATGCATCCAGTCCCTGTGGGAGCTGGCTTGCCAGCGATGGCGGCCTGCCAGATGTACTCATCCTCTGGAGCTGCCGAAGGCTGCGATCTTTTGATCTTTGGCAGAGCACTAAAGATCAAAAGATCGCAGCCTCGTTGCACTCGACAGCTCCTACAGGTAAATGGCGGACAAAAGAAAACCCCCGACAAACCAAAAGTCTGTCGGGGGTTTCTTTTGCCTGGAGAAATCAGGCGTCTCGCGACGCCTGATCCGGCTCAGCTTATTGGCAAGCTTCGCAATCCGGCTCGTCGATTGCGCAAGCCTTTGGCACTGGCGCCGGACCGGCTGGAGCTGCCAGAACCGAATCGTCGCCGTGGTTGCCGCCGCTGGAAACAGCGTTCAGCTTGCCGGTGTTGATGGTCGACTTCTCGGTGCTGGTCGCGGCCAGGGCACGGAGGTAGTAAGTGGTTTTCAGACCACGGTACCAGGCCATGCGGTAGGTCACGTCGAGCTTCTTGCCCGAGGCGCCGGCGATGTACAGGTTCAGCGACTGGGCCTGGTCGATCCACTTCTGACGACGGCTGGCGGCGTCAACGATCCACTTGGTGTCCACTTCGAACGCGGTCGCGTAGAGCTCTTTGAGTTCTTGCGGGATGCGCTCGATCTGCTGCACCGAACCGTCGTAGTACTTCAGGTCGTTGATCATGACCGAGTCCCACAGACCGCGAGCCTTGAGGTCGCGAACCAGGTACGGGTTGATCACGGTGAATTCGCCCGACAGGTTCGATTTCACATACAGGTTCTGGTAGGTCGGTTCGATCGACTGCGAGACGCCCGTGATGTTGGCGATGGTCGCGGTCGGTGCGATGGCCATGATGTTGGAGTTACGAATGCCTTTCTGTACACGGGCGCGAACCGGTGCCCAGTCCAGGGTTTCGTTCAGGTCAACGTCGATGTACTTCTGGCCGCGCTGTTCGATCAGGATCTGTTGCGAATCCAGCGGCAGGATGCCTTTGGACCACAGCGAACCGTTGAACGTCTCGTACGCGCCGCGCTCGTCGGCCAGGTCGCAGGACGCCTGGATCGCGTAGTAGCTGACCGCTTCCATCGACTTGTCGGCGAACTCGACGGCCGCGTCGGAACCATAAGGGATGTGCTGCAGGTACAGCGCGTCCTGGAAGCCCATGATGCCCAGACCGACCGGGCGGTGGCGGAAGTTGGAGTTCTTCGCTTGCGGCACCGAGTAGTAGTTGATGTCGATCACGTTGTCGAGCATGCGCACGGCGGTGTTCACGGTGCGTTGCAGCTTGGCGGTATCCAGCTTGCCGTCGACGATGTGGTTCGGCAGGTTGATCGAGCCCAGGTTGCAAACGGCGATCTCGTCCTTGTTGGTGTTCAAGGTGATCTCGGTGCACAGGTTCGAGCTGTGAACCACGCCGACGTGCTGCTGCGGGCTACGCAGGTTGCACGGATCCTTGAAAGTCAGCCACGGGTGGCCGGTTTCAAACAGCATGGAGAGCATTTTGCGCCACAGGTCTTTGGCCTGGATGGTCTTGAACAGCTTGACCTTGCCCGGGTACTCGGTCAGGGCTTCGTAGTACTCGTAGCGCTCTTCGAAGGCTTTACCGGTCAGGTCGTGCAGATCCGGTACTTCGGAAGGCGAGAACAGGGTCCACTTGCCGTCATCGAAGACACGCTTCATGAACAGGTCAGGGATCCAGTTGGCGGTGTTCATGTCGTGGGTACGACGACGATCATCACCGGTGTTCTTGCGCAGTTCGATGAACTCTTCGATGTCCATGTGCCAGGTTTCCAGGTAGGCACACACAGCGCCTTTGCGCTTGCCACCCTGGTTAACGGCTACGGCGGTGTCGTTCACTACTTTGAGGAACGGAACCACGCCTTGCGACTTGCCGTTGGTGCCCTTGATGTACGAACCCAGTGCACGCACCGGCGTCCAGTCGTTGCCCAGGCCGCCAGCGAATTTGGACAACATGGCGTTGTCGTGGATCGCGTGGTAGATGCCCGACAGGTCGTCCGGAACGGTGGTCAGGTAGCAACTCGACAGCTGTGGACGCAAGGTACCGGCGTTGAACAGAGTCGGGGTCGAAGCCATGTAGTCAAAGGACGACAGCAGGTTGTAGAACTCGATCGCGCGGTCTTCTTTCTGCTTCTCTTCGATCGCCAGGCCCATGGCCACGCGCATGAAGAAGATCTGCGGCAGTTCGAAACGCACGCCATCCTTGTGGATGAAGTAACGGTCGTACAGGGTCTGCAGGCCCAGGTAGGTGAATTGCTGATCGCGCTCGTGGTTGATCGCCTTGCCCAGTTTTTCCAGGTCGAAGGAGGCCAGCACAGGGTTCAGCAGTTCGAACTCGATACCTTTGGCGATGTAAGCCGGCAGTGCCTTGGCGTACAGGTCGGCCATTTCGTGGTGAGTGGCGCTTTCGGCCACGCCGAGGAAGCCCAGGCCTTCGGCACGCAGGGTGTCCATCAGCAGACGGGCGGTGACGAACGAGTAGTTCGGCTCACGTTCAACCAGGGTACGCGCGGTCATCACCAATGCGGTGTTGACGTCGTTCAGGGCCACGCCGTCGTACAGGTTTTTCAGGGTTTCGCGCTGGATCAGATCGCCATCGACTTCAGCCAGGCCTTCGCAGGCTTCGGTGACGATGGTGTTCAGGCGGCCCATGTCCAGCGGCGCGAGGCTGCCGTCGGCGCGGGTGATGCGGATCGACGGGTGCGCGTCGACCGCGGCTTCGACCGGGGTATGAGCTGCGCGTTCTTTCGAGCGGGCGTCACGGTAGATCACGTAGTCGCGAGCGACTTTCTGCTCGCCGGCACGCATCAGGGCCAGTTCGACCTGGTCCTGGATTTCTTCGATGTGGATGGTGCCGCCCGACGGCATGCGACGCTTGAAGGTCGCGGTGACTTGTTCGGTCAGGCGGGCAACGGTGTCGTGGATTCGCGACGAAGCGGCAGCGGTGCCGCCCTCAACTGCGAGAAACGCTTTGGTGATAGCGACGGTGATCTTGTCATCGGTGTAAGGAACGACAGTGCCATTACGCTTGATCACGCGCAGTTGACCAGGCGCGGTGGCGGCCAGATCCGAATTCGAATCGGCGGCCTGCGGCAAGGTGCCCTGCGGGTTCTCGCGAGTTGTGTCGGTTTGCATGGGGGGTGATCTCCACATTCTCTATGTTTGTTTGGGCACCATCATGGTGCTCACCGTTCTGGTCCGAAGCACTACAACCGACGGGCGTCGGGCATAACAACTTCGGATCAGTAGGAAAAAGGCTAATGACGCCGCATCCTTGCCGAAGTTTTTGGCTGCGAGCCAGGGCTCGAGCCGGATTCCTTCCCGGATGACAGTAATGACTGCAACACCCGTACCGTTCCGGTCGTTTCCGACCTGAAAAACGGCGCCATCCGCAAGTGCGGTTTGGGCTTTGAAAAACTTGCTTGGTTCAACCGGAAACTGGCAATAAAGCGCTTGAGTTTCAGGTCCGAAATGTGGTTGGTCGTCTGAGCGTAAAACCCTATATGTAGGGTCTCTCCTCGCGCCGTGCTACAAGATAATGCGTTTTGAGAGGGCTTGCAACGTACTAGCTGTGGATAAACCTGTGCGTAAATTGTGTAAGAAACCAGGAATTCCCGTGTAGGCCGCGAACCTGCTGAGCCAGACCGTTTGTCACTGTTTTTCTCTCGGGAAAAACGCTTCAGCGGATTTTTAAGGGCGCGAACCCTATCACAAAAAACCGCCTTGTCCGAACGCATTTGCCGACTTGTGTTCTGGCTGTACGCTGTTTATACAATCGGGCGGTGTTTACTCATTCTTATCCTCCTCAAACATGACAAAAGGTCGGGAGGATCTAAAACTGTGGGAGCGAGCCTGCTCGCGAATGCGTCGGCAGGTTCAGCATCAACGTTGACTGATCCAACGCTTTCGCGAGCAGGCTCGCTCCCACATGAATTGTGCTGCGTCGTACGGTTCTTCCTTTATTAATAACAATAGAAAGCAGAGGTCACCGGTGGAGCAAGAAGCCTGGCAGGTATTGATAGTCGAGGACGACCAGCGACTGGCCGAACTCACCCGCGAATACCTGCAAGCCAATGGATTGCGCGTGGAGATCGAAGGCAACGGTGCGCTGGCGGCGGCGCGGATCATCAAGGAGCAGCCGGACCTGGTGATCCTCGACCTGATGCTGCCCGGTGAAGACGGCTTGAGCATTTGCCGCAAGGTCCGCGACCGTTACGACGGGCCGATCCTGATGCTCACCGCGCGCACCGACGATGCCGACCAGATCCAGGGCCTCGACCTCGGTGCCGACGATTACGTGTGCAAACCGGTGCGCCCACGGCTGTTGCTGGCACGGATTCAGGCTTTGCTGCGGCGCAGTGACAGCGCCGAGCCGGTCACGGAAAAAAGCCGCCGCCTGCAATTCGGCCCGCTGGTGGTGGACAACGCCTTGCGCGAAGCCTGGCTCAGTGACAGCGGCATCGAACTGACCAGCGCCGAATTCGACCTGCTCTGGCTGCTGGTGTCGAATGCCGGACGAATCCTCTCTCGCGAAGAAATTTTCACTGCGCTGCGTGGCATCGGCTATGACGGCCAGGACCGTTCGATCGATGTGCGCATCTCGCGCATCCGCCCGAAAATCGGTGATGACCCCGATCATCCGCGCCTGATCAAGACCATCCGCAGCAAAGGCTATCTGTTCGTTCCGGAAGCCTGTGTGGATCTGGCGCTGTGAACTCGATCTTCCTGCGCATCTATGGCGGCATGTGCGCGGCGCTGATTCTGGTGGCGGTGCTTGGGGTGCTGGCATTGCACCTGCTCAATCAGGTGCGCAGCGAGCAATACCGCGAGCGCCTGGCCCACGGCACGTTCTCGCTGATGGCCGACAACCTGCAACCGATGAACGCAACCGAGCGCCACCGGGCATTGTTGGTCTGGGAGCGTCTGCTGGGGATTCCGCTGGCGCTGAAGACGTTTTCCGAGACCGATCTGGACCTCTCTCAGCGCGCCCGGGTGCAGCGCGGTCAGGCCTTGGTGGAGCAGACCGGCCCGCATGCGGCGCGGGTCTATCGACTGGTCAGCGACAAGGAACAGTTGCTGCTGACCGGCGACGTCCAGCAGATCAGCGAACAACTGGCCCGCGCGACTATTTACCTGCTGGCCGATGAACTGGTGCGGGTGCCGGTTGGCGAACAGCCCAAGCGGCTGGCGCAGTTAAAGGAGGAGAAAGGTTTCGGTTTTGATTTGCGCCTGGTCACGGTCAACGAGGCCGACATGGACGAAGACCAGAGCCGCCGTGTGTCCGAGGGCGATACGGTGATGGCGCTGGGCAAGGGCGGGGATTCGATCCGGGTGTTTGCCGGCATGGTCGGCACGCCGTGGGTGCTGGAAATCGGTCCGCTGTATCAGATGAATCCGTATCCACCGCAATGGCTGGTGCTGATTGCGGCCCTCGGCCTGAGCCTGATCGGCCTGATCGTTTATCTGTTGGTGCGCCAGCTCGAACGACGTCTGCGCGGTCTCGAGGCCGCAGCCACGCGCATCGCCAAGGGCAGTCTGGAAACCCGCGTGCCGGCCCGTGGCGCTGACTCGGTGGGGCGGCTGGCGGCAGCGTTCAACGGCATGGCCGAGCACTTGCAGCAGTTGCTGGCGATCCAGCGCGAACTGGTGCGCGCGGTGTCCCATGAGTTGCGTACACCCGTGGCGCGTCTGCGATTCGGGTTGGAGATGATCGGCTCGGCCACCACCCCGCAGGCGCTGGAAAAGTACCGCGAGGGCATGGATCACGACATCGAGGATCTCGATAAGCTGGTGGACGAAATGCTCACCTACGCGCGGCTGGAGCAGGGGTCGCCCGCGCTGACCTTTCAACGCATCGACCTCGATGCGCTGGTCAATCAAGTGATTGAAGAACTGGCGCCGTTGCGTGCCGAGGTCACGGTGCAGCGCGGATTATGCCTGTCCGCTGCCGATAATGACGGCGCCTGGGTCGAGGCCGAGCCGCGCTTTTTGCACCGCGCGTTGCAGAACCTGGTGAGCAACGCGATGCGCCATGCGCACTCGAACGTCACGGTGAGTTATCAGGTTGGGCAACTGCGCTGCCGGGTGGACGTCGAGGATGATGGGCCGGGTGTGCCGGAGTCGGCGTGGGAGCGCATCTTCACGCCGTTCCTGCGTCTGGATGACAGCCGCACACGGGCGTCGGGCGGGCATGGGCTGGGTCTGTCGATTGTGCGGCGGATCATTCACTGGCATGACGGGCGGGCGCTGATCAACAAGAGCAAGAGTCTGGGTGGGGCCTGTTTCAGTCTGAGCTGGCCGAGGAATCAGGAACGCCGCTGAGTTTTGTGCTGGTTTTGCCGGCCGCAATCGCTGGCAAGCCAGCTCCCACACTGTCCGGGGGCAGCACACGTTTTGGATACACCCCTGAAACCTGTGGGAGCTGGCTTGCCAGCGATGGGGCCCTCAGCGGCGCTGAAAAATCTTCAGGCAGGGATGCTGACCAGACTCAACAACTGCCCATCCTGCACCCCGAACTGCGCGTCCAGCTCGGTGCCATGACGCCATTCACCTGCAAGATCGGTCAGCAAGCGCAAGCGAACCTGACCCTGCTCCGTCCATTCCAGCACCTCGGCGTGCTCGAAATAAAAGCGCTTCTGCACAATCGGGTACAGCGCCTTGAACAGGCTCTCTTTCACCGAAAACGTCAGGGTCACCCACAACCCCAGTTGCTCTCGCGAGCCGGCGGCCATGCGCTGCAACTCCGCTGGCGTGAGGATCTCCCCGGCCAGGCGTTCGGCACGCTCGGTCTCGAGCAGGTTCTCCAGATCCATGCCCAAGCCGCGCCAGTGTCGCTTGTTGGCGACAATCGCCGCCGCGTGTCCGGTGCTGTGGGTGATCGAGCCGCAGATGTGCGCCGGCCACACCGGTGCGCGGTCTTCGCCAATCGCCGGAATCACGTTTGAGCCTTCCAGTTGCTGCAGCGCAGCCCGGGCACAAATCCGCCCGGCGAGAAACTCGGCCTGCCGTTTGGCCACCGAGCGCTGAATGCTCGGCGGCGGCTCGATGGCACTGCGCTGGAAGTCATCGCCGAGCAGTTGCTTCGGATCGAAACGGGTGCTGAGCAGGACGGTGTCGGGCAACACGTTGGGCAACGGCCAATGGGCGTCGAGCGGGGTGCAGCAGGCGGGGAGGGGCGGGCTGGAATTCATGGCGGGCATTTTGCCGGTTGGCGCGGATGCTGGGTAGAGCCAAAACCTGTATCAGGCGTCGCTGACCCTGTAGGAGCTGCCGAAGGCTGCGATCTTTTGTTCTTGATCTTAAGAAGCAAGATCAAAAGATCGCAGCCTTCGGCAGCTCCTACAGGGGGCGAAGTGGGTCAGCTGAAGATTTTCTGGAAGAACGCCTTCATGTCCGCCCAGGATTTTTCATCGGCCGCTTTGTTGTAGCCGATATCCGGGCCACCGTGATCGCCGTGGCTCAAGCGATCGGCATCCGGATTGGTGAAACCGTGCTTGGCGCCGTCGAGGCTGACGAATCTGTAGTCGGCGCCGGCCTTGTCCATTTCGGATTTGAACGCGGTGACGTTGTCGGCAGTGACCATGCTGTCCAGCGCGCCGTGTTCGACCAGAATTTTCGCCTTCACACTGCCGGGAGTCGCCGGAGTAGTGGTCGCCAGCGCACCGTGGAAACTCACCACGCCCGCCAGCGGCTCGCCCTGACGCGCCGCATTGAGCACCACGCCACCGCCGAAGCAGTAGCCGATGGCGGCGATTTTATTGACGTCGGTCTGCGGCTGCTTTTTCAGCAGGTTCAGCCCGGCCTCGAAACGTTTGCTGGAGGCGGCGGCATCCTGGGTCGCGGCCTGCATGAACGCCATCGCATCTTTCGGGTGCTCGGTGTTCTTGCCCTCGCCATACATGTCGATTGCCAAGGCGCTGTAGCCCAGTTCGGCGAGATCGCGGGCGCGGCGTTTGGCGTAATCGTTCAGGCCCCACCATTCATGCACCACCACCACGCCCGGGCGTTTGCCCTTGATTGCGTCGTCGTAGGCGTAATAGCCGATCAGTCGGGTGCCGTCGGCGCTCTGGTAAGGAATCTCCTGAGTCTTGATCGCAGCGTTGGCCAGGCTGCTGGCGGCGAGCAGGGCAAGGGCGAAAAACAGGCGCATGGTCGGTCTCCTTATCGAAAGTGGTCAAGACAGCCTAGTCGATTTGATTCAGCGCAGGTTCAGAGAGTGTTCAGGGCAGGTACAGGGGCAGGTCAGTAACCTTGCGCCATACCCAAACAGCGCTGTGAAAGAGGAAACGCGATGAATCGTCTGAACAAACTGCTGCTGGCTTTTACCTTGTTGGGCTCCAGCCTTGCGGCACATGCCGATGACACCAGCAACTTCGCCGGCCTGACGTTCGGCCAGACCAGTGACAAGGTCAAAAAGTCCCACGCGCTGAACGACAACCTTGGCCACCCGGACGCCAGCGGCGCAATCGACGGCAACAACGCTTACGGTGTGCGCCTCGGTCAGCAAAACTCGCAAGGTCGCTACTACGCCACTTACGACAACGTGTCCGGTTCGCACAATGGCATTAAACTGCGCCAGGAAAATCTGCTGGGCAGCTACGATCTGTTCTATCCAGTGGGCGGCAGCACCAAGCTGTTCGGTGGTGCCACGGCCGGTTTGACCAAGCTGACCCAGGATTCGCCAGGCTACAGCCGTGACAGCGACATCGGGTACGCCGTTGGTGGTCAGTTCGGTGTGCTGCAACAAGTGGCGCAGAACGTTTCGGTGGAACTCGGTTACCGTTACCTGATGAGCAACGCCAGCACCGAAATGAAAGAGAGCGGTGGCAGCAAGCAAGGCTCGCTGGACTTGACCAGCAGCGCCCAGACTTACCTGTCGGCGAACTACGCTTTCTAAAGCGCGGTTCGCTCTAGACCCTGTGGGAGCGAGCTTGCTCGCGAAAGCGGTCTATCAGTCGACGACACTGTTGGCTGATACATCGCCTTCGCGAGCAAGCCCGCTCCCACAGGTGCGTTGTTGGAGTTTTTGATTTGCCCGGGAGAGCGTTATGAAACTGTTGGTCGTCGAAGATGAAGCGCTGTTGCGTCATCACCTGCAAACCCGCCTGACGGAGAGTGGCCACGTGGTCGAGTCCGTGGCCAATGCCGAAGAGGCGCTGTACCAGACCGGACAGTTCAACTTCGATCTGGCGGTGATCGACCTCGGTCTGCCCGGCATGGGCGGTCTGGACCTGATTCGCCAGTTGCGCTCGAGCGGCAAGAGCTTTCCGATCCTGATTCTCACCGCCCGTGGCAATTGGCAGGACAAGGTCGAAGGCCTCGCCGCCGGTGCCGACGACTACGTGGTCAAGCCGTTTCAGTTCGAAGAACTCGACGCGCGCCTCAACGCCTTGCTGCGCCGTTCCAGCGGTTTCACCCAGTCGACCATCGTTGCCGGGCCGCTGTTGCTTGATCTCAATCGCAAGCAGGCGTCACTGGATGAAGAGCCGCTGGCGCTGACCGCCTACGAATACCGCATCCTCGAATACCTGATGCGCCACCACCAGCAAGTGGTGCCCAAGGATCGCCTGATGGAACAACTCTATCCGGACGACGACGAGCGTGATCCGAACGTGATCGAAGTGCTGGTCGGCCGCTTGCGCCGCAAGCTCGAAGGCCCGGGCGGGTTCAAGCCGATCGATACCGTGCGTGGTCTCGGCTACCTGTTCAATGAGCGCTGCACTTGATTCGTTCTCTTCGCGTTCGCTTGATGCTCGCCGCCACCACGTTGGCGGTGTTGTTCATGCTCGGCTTGCTGCCGGCCATGCAGGGCGCGTTCAGCCTGGCACTGCAGGACTCGATCGAGCAGCGCCTGGCCTCGGATGTCACCACGCTGATCTCGGCGGCGCGCATCGACAGCGGCCAACTGGTGATGCCGACGCAGTTGCCGGATGAACGTTTCAACCTCACTGACAACCGCTTGCTCGGCTACATCTACGACCGCCAGGGCAAACTGGTCTGGCGTTCGAAAGGTACGCAGGAAGAGCAGATCAACTACAAGCCGCGTTACGACGGCATGGGTAACGAATTCGCGCGGATCCGCGAGAGCAACGGCCAGGAGTTCTTCGTCTACGACGTCGAAGTCAAACTGCTCGGCGGCAAGAGCGCGGCTTTCAGTATCGTTGCGCTGCAACCGGTGCGCGAATATGAAAACACCCTTGAAGGCCTGCGCGAGAACCTCTATCTGGGCTTCGGCGCTGCCTTGTTGGTGCTGCTGGCGCTGTTGTGGATCGGCCTGACCTGGGGCCTCAAGGCGCTGCGTCGGCTGAGTCAGGAACTCGACGAAATCGAAAGCGGCACCCGCGAAAGCCTCACCGAACAGCACCCGCGCGAACTGCTGCGCCTGACCGGCTCGCTCAACCGTTTGCTGCACAGTGAACGCCAGCAACGCAGCCGTTACCGCGACTCTCTCGATGACCTGGCGCACAGCCTGAAAACCCCGTTGGCGGTGTTGCAAGGGGTCAGTGAAGACATGGCCCAACGCCCGGAAGATCGCGATCAGGCCTGGGTGCTGCAAACCCAGATCGAACGCATGAGCCAGCAGATCAGCTATCAACTGCAACGGGCCAGCCTGCGCAAAAGCGGTCTGGTACGCCATCAGGTGCGGCTGCAACCGGTGCTCAAGAGTCTGTGCGACACGCTGGACAAGGTTTACCGCGACAAACATGTTCGAGTGGCGTTCGACCTGCCTGAGCAATGTTATGTGCCGATCGAACAGGGCGCGTTGCTGGAGATGATGGGCAACCTGCTGGAAAACGCCTATCGCCTGTGCCTGAGCGAAGTGCGCATCAGCGTGCGCGAGAGTCTCGCCGGCATCGAGTTGTGCATCGAAGACGACGGCCCCGGCGTGCCGCCGAATCAGCGCGCGCGAATCCTTGAGCGCGGCGAACGACTGGATCGTCAGCATCCGGGGCAGGGCATCGGGCTGGCGGTGGTCAAGGACATCATCGAAAGCTACAACGCCAAGCTGATGCTCGGAGATTCGCCGATGGGCGGGGCGGCGTTCAGGATTCAGTTTCCTGCGGTTTAGGTGTTGGTCTTTCGGGCGCTATCGCTGGCAAGCCAGCTCCCACAGTGTCCGAGTCGTATACAAATTCCTTGAACGACATCAAAACCTATGGGAGCTGGCTTGCCAGCGATGAGGCCAGTCAAGGCGTCACAGACGGCGAACAGATCACTGCTCCTGCGCCCGATACGCCCCCGGCGTCAGCCCGGTCCATTTCTTGAACGCCCGGTGAAACGCCGACGGTTCGGAAAACCCCAACTGCTCGGCAATCTGTTGCAACGACAGATCCGCCCGTCCCAGATGATAAATCGCGATATCGCGGCGCAACTGATCCTTCAATTCCTGAAAACTGCTGCCTTCCTCACGCAAATGCCGACGCAGAGTTTGCGGGCTGATGTGCAACTGCGCAGCCACGGCCTCCAGGTCCGGCCACTGCGCGCTGTCGCGGCTGAGCAAACGGCGCAGGCGGCTGCTGAGGCTGTCGCCGTCGTCCGGGCGCGACAACAGGTCGGCGGGGGAGCGTTCGAGGAAATGCTTCAAGGTGCGCTCGTCCTGCAACAGCGGCATGTGCAGGTAGCGACTGTGAAATAGCAGGCTGCTTTGCTCGGCGCAAAACACCAAAGGGCAGGGGAACAGCAGGTCGTACTCGGCACCGTGCGCCGGTTTCGGGTAACTGAAGGTGGCCTGCTCCAGACGAATCCGCTGGCCGATCAGCCAACTGCCGAGGCGATGCCAGATCACCAGCAGGCTCTCGCTGAGAAAGTGATCCGGGTCCCATAACTGCGAGTCAGCGAGGCTCAGGCGCACCCATTCGTCTTCGCGGCTCAGGCTCAGGCGCGGAGCCTCGGGGAATAGGCTATAAAACAATAAACCGCGTTGCAGTGCCTTCTCCAGATTGCGGCAGTGGATCAGCGCGTGGCACATCATCGCGAAGCTGCCGGGTTTGCTTGGCGCATTGCCGAAACCCAGGTATTCGTCATCCAGCGCCAGCCACAGACTCTGGATCAACTGGGTGAATTGCTCCGGGGCGATGCGCGCCCGAGGTTCATCGAGCAACTCGGGGCTGATGCCCAGTTGCTGCAGCAGCGGCGCATAGTCGAACCCCGAACGGCGTGCGCCACCGAGGGCGGCACGGGCGAAATGACTGGCGATGGTACGTTCGCGCATAAGCGGCTGATCCTTCCTCTGGCGCCGGATGGTAGCCGGGGCAAGCGCAGGGCAACAAGGCGGATTTCCGCCAAATTGTAGGACGAGATCCGCTGACTTGGCGGAAATCCGCCACACCTGCGTCACCGGGCTGTGACAAAAAATACCCTGCATACCCTGATATCAAAAGGCTTGCAGCGAATCGCACCAAAGTGGCACGGCGTTTGCGATAAGAGCGACAGAAGTGTGCGTCTTTCCGCTGGAAAAACGCTGCTCGACACAACAAATCCCTCCAGTGCAGGAGGGTTCGCAATTCAGGTTCTGCGCTCAACAGATGGATGTTGCCCGCGGGACGCTTGAGGACACTTGCAATGACGACTCGTCAGCCACTGTACAAATCCCTGTATTTCCAGGTGATCGTCGCGATCATCATCGGTATTGCCCTTGGTCACTACTACCCGCAGTTCGGTGTGGCGGTTAAGCCGCTGGGCGACGGGTTCATCAAGCTGATCAAAATGATCATCGCCCCGATCATTTTCTGCACCGTGGTCAGCGGCATTGCTGGCATGCAAAGCATGAAATCGGTCGGCAAGACCGGCGGTTACGCACTCCTGTACTTCGAAATCGTTTCGACCATCGCCCTGCTGGTCGGTCTGATCGTGGTCAACATCGTGCAGCCGGGCAACGGCATGCACATTGACGTCAGCACCCTGGACGCCTCGAAAGTCGCCACTTATGTGCAGCAAGGCGCAGACCAGAGCGTTGTCGGCTTCCTGCTCAACGTGATCCCGACCACCATCGTCGGCGCGTTTGCTACCGGTGACATCCTGCAAGTGCTGATGTTCTCGGTGATCTTCGGTTTCGCCCTGCACCGCCTGGGTGACTACGGCCGTCCGATCCTCGACTTCATCGATCGCTTCGCCCACGTGATGTTCAACATCATCAACATGATCATGAAGCTCGCGCCAATCGGTGCCTTCGGTGCGATGGCGTTCACCATCGGTGCCTACGGTGTCGGTTCGCTGGTGCAGTTGGGTCAACTGATGGCCTGCTTCTACATCACCTGCCTGGCGTTCATCCTGATCGTGCTGGGTGCCATTGCCCGTATGCACGGCTTCAGCGTGCTGAAGATGATCCGTTACATCCGTGAAGAGCTGCTGATCGTACTGGGCACTTCCTCGTCGGAATCGGTACTGCCACGGATGCTGATCAAGATGGAGCGTCTGGGCGCGAAGAAATCCGTCGTGGGTCTGGTGATCCCGACCGGTTATTCGTTCAACCTCGACGGTACCGCGATCTACCTGACCATGGCCGCCGTGTTCATTGCTCAGGCCACCGACACGCACATGGACATCACCCATCAGATCACCCTGCTGGTGGTATTGCTGCTGTCGTCCAAAGGCGCCGCCGGTGTGACCGGTTCGGGCTTCATCGTGCTGGCCGCCACCCTGTCGGCGGTAGGTCACCTGCCGGTGGCCGGTCTGGCGCTGATTCTCGGTATCGACCGCTTCATGTCCGAAGCCCGCGCCCTGACCAACCTGGTCGGCAACGCCGTGGCGACCATCGTGGTTGCCAAGTGGGTGAAAGAGCTGGACACCGACGTGCTGCAAGCCGAGCTGGCTTCGGGTGGTCGCGGTATTGCTGACACCCGTCCGGAAGACGACCTGGGTGTGGCTGAAGGTGCTACCCCGAGCAACGTCAAGTAACTGCAATTTGGTAATACCTTGTGGCGAGGGAGCTTGCTCCCGCCGGACTGCGCAGCAGGCCCCTCTTTGAAGAACGGGGCCGCTTCGCGCCCCTGCGGGAGCAAGCTCCCTCGCCACAGGTGTCCTGAAAAACCTGCTTCGGCAGGTTTTTTATTGCCTGCGATTTGAGCATTACGGTCACTGCCGCTGACACATCCGGTGATTGCCGTGCGCGGCATCGCTGCCTAGTCTGAGTGCATCGCACAAGGAATTCGCCCATGTCCGCACCGCTGGCCTCACTGAAGATTCTCGATTTCTCGACCCTGCTACCGGGGCCATTCGCGTCGCTGTTGCTGGCCGACATGGGCGCCGAAGTGCTGCGCATCGAGTCGCCCACGCGCATGGACCTGCTGCGGGTGTTGCCGCCGCACGATCAAGGGGTGTCCGCCAGCCACGCTTACCTCAACCGCAACAAGCGCAGCCTGGCGCTGGATCTCAAGCAGCCGGAGGCGCTGGAGGTGATCAGGCAGTTGCTGGGCGAATACGACATCGTTCTGGAACAGTTCCGTCCCGGGGTGATGGAACGTTTGGGTCTGGGCTACGAGGCGTTGAAGGCGATCAACCCGAAGCTGATTTACGTGTCGATCACCGGCTACGGCCAGACCGGCCCGTACAAGGATCGCGCCGGGCATGACATCAATTATCTGGCGCTGGCCGGGCTCTCCAGCTACACCGGCCGCACCGACAGCGGGCCGTTGCCGTTGGGCATGCAGGTGGCGGATATCGCGGGCGGTTCACTGCATGGGGTGATCGGCCTGCTGGCGGCGGTCATCGCCCGGCAGCAGAGCGGGCAGGGCACGCATCTGGACGTGAGCATGACCGATTGCACCTTCAGCCTGAACGCCATGGCTGGCGCCGGATATCTGGCCTGTGGCGAGGAACCGCACTGGGAAGACCAGATGCTCAATGGCGGCAGCTTCTATGACTATTACCGCTCGCGCGACGGGCGCTGGCTGTCGGTGGGCAGTCTGGAACCGGGGTTCATGCAGCAACTGTGCGCGGCGTTGGGCCGGCCGGAGCTGGCGGCGCAGGGCTTGTCGCCGAAACCCGAACAGCAACGGTTATTGAAGGATGCGCTGAAAGTTGAGTTCGAGAGGCACGACTTTGCCGAGCTGTGCGAATTGTTCGCCGGAGTCGATGCCTGTGTCGAACCGGTCTTGAACCTGAGCGAGGCGGTGCAGCATCCGCAGTTGCAGGCGCGGGAACTGGTGACCCAGGTGCCGCGTGGCGACGGTACGACTCAGGCGCAGATCGGCTGTCCGTTGAAATTCTCCGAGGCGCTGCCGGCGCCGCGGCATGTTGGTGCGAAGTTGGGACAGCACACGGAGCAGGTGCTGGGGGAGTTGGGGTTTGATGCTGAGCGGATTGCTCAATTGCGTGCGGCCAAGGTCATTCTCTAGCGTTGGTGCTGGCCTCATCGCTGGCAAGCCAGCTCCCACAGTTTCTTTGGGGTGTTCACAGGCTCTGTGTTCGGCACAAAACCTGTGGGAGCTGGCTTGCCAGCGATGAGGCCCTCCAATGCAGCAACGAACCGGCTATTCCACCCGCATCTCACCACTGAACACCAAGGTGTTGCGACAACGCCGGCACAAATACCGCCGCCCCTGGCGCACCAGGCTATGACGCTGCGCCGAAAACGGAAAATCACTGTCGGCGCACGGGCATTTGTAGATATAGCGGGTCACGCTGCGGCGTTTCACGGCGTAGGTGTGGCAACGATCCGGTGGCAGTTCATAAACCCCGCGCATGATCAGTTGCCATTCTTCGCCATGCGGCTGGATACGGTCGCCGAACAGTTGATGGGCGATCAGGTGCGCGACTTCATGGGCCACGGTCTGCTTGAGGAAGTGTTCGGTGTTTTCCCGGTACAGCTG
The DNA here is from genome assembly GCF_002156405.1 of Pseudomonas sp. SCPG-7. Classification (NCBI taxonomy): domain Bacteria; kingdom Pseudomonadati; phylum Pseudomonadota; class Gammaproteobacteria; order Pseudomonadales; family Pseudomonadaceae; genus Pseudomonas; species Pseudomonas sp. SCPG-7. The sequence continues at coordinate 72,350 of NZ_MVOO01000018.1, forward strand.
CGGGTTGAAGCGCAGCAGGTTCTCGTGCAGATGCGCGACACCGGCTTTTTGCCCGCGCAGCTTGAGGCTGACGACCGGGCGTTGGAAATGACGTTTGAAAAAGGCTTCAGCGAGTTGGTAACAGTCTTCGACGCGGGTATTGAGTTGCTCGGGCATGCTTGATGGATCTCCAGAGGCGTCGAGTATGCCGCAACCTCCAGGACTTGCGAATCGTTGACCTGCCGAATGGTCATTCGCGAAACGAGAAGGCCGCCTTGCGGCGGCCTGTATTGGCAGATCTTGTTTTTCTCGGGGATAAAGCCTGTCAGTTGGTATACACCGGCCCCACGCCGAGGCCCCAGACAATCACGGTGAACGCCATGATGGCCACCAGCACCACCAGACCCACCGCCAGCACTGAGCTGGAAAACAGGAAGCCTTCGTCTGACGGTATGTTCATGAACGTTGGTAGCCCGACGTACAGCAGATACACCGTGTAGCAGATGGCCGCCGTGCCGACGATCATCCCCAGCCACATATGCGGATACAGCGCCGCCAGCCCGCCAACGAACAACGGCGTGGCGGTGTAGGTTGCGAACGCCACGCAACGCGCCAGACTTGGATTGGCGTCATACGTGCGGGCCATCCAGTGCACAAAGGCGCCCATCACCGCGACCCCGCCGAGCATTGCCAGGTACGACATCACGGTCATCCAGATCGCACTTTCGACGGTGAGCATCACCGGTGCGCGATTGCCGATCACCCAGCCGACCTGCGTGGTGCCGATAAACGCCGAAACGGCCGGAATCGCCGCCAGGATCAGCGTGTGTGTCAGGTACATGTGGCTGATGCTTTCCTCTTGGTCGCCACGGATTTCCTTCCATTCCTGATCGGGGTGGGTAAAAAGTCCCACTACGTGATGGATCATGCCAGTCACTCCTCTTGTTATTGCCATCGCCCCCCAGCGGAGCGCCTACGGGCCAAGGTGGCCGAGCAAATACAGGTCTTCAGATGTGTGCGACCTTATGTCGCAGTATAGAAAGGACTTAACCGCACAGGGACTAGGGGCTTAGAGCAAATTGCGCTGTAAACACTGGGCGTAATCGCGGCAGGGTCTTGCGCATTTGAGGCTGGGTCACCTCTGTGGCGAGGGAGCTTGCTCCCGCTCGGTTGCGCAGCAGTCGCCAATCCTTGCAGTTCGGTGAGTCAGGAAAATAGCGACTGCAGGTTTGGGGGCGCTTCGCACCCCAGCGGGAGTAAGCTCCCTCGCCACAGGGGATCGGTTGAAAGGGACAGACCCACGGCCCTTCGCGCTCCCCGGGTTTTTGCGTAAAATGCCCGCCTTTCGTCACACCTCACGGATTTCGCGTCATGGGCACTCTTACGGTCAACCAGAACAAACTGCAAAAGCGCCTGCGCCGCCTGGCCGGCGAAGCGGTCGCCGATTTCAACATGATCGAAGACGGCGACAAGGTCATGGTCTGCCTGTCCGGGGGCAAGGACAGTTACACCATGCTCGACGTGCTGCTGCACCTGCAGAAGGTTGCACCGATCAAGTTCGAGATCGTCGCGGTGAACATGGATCAGAAGCAGCCGGGCTTCCCCGAGCACGTGCTGCCGGCCTACCTGAAAGAGCTGGGCGTCGAGTACCACATCGTCGAGAAAGACACTTACTCGGTGGTCAAGGAGTTGATTCCCGAAGGCAAGACCACCTGCTCGCTGTGCTCGCGCCTGCGTCGCGGCACGCTGTACACCTTTGCCGATGAAATCGGTGCGACCAAGATGGCCCTCGGTCACCATCGCGATGACATCGTCGAGACGTTCTTCCTCAACATGTTCTTCAACGGCACCCTCAAGGCGATGCCGCCGAAGCTGCGCGCCGACGACGGGCGCAACGTGGTGATCCGTCCGCTGGCCTACTGCAACGAGAAAGACATCCAGGCCTACTCGGACTTCAAGGAATTCCCGATCATCCCGTGCAACCTCTGCGGTTCGCAGGAAAACCTGCAGCGCCAGGTGGTCAAGGAAATGCTTCAGGACTGGGAGCGCAAGACTCCGGGCCGCACTGAAAGCATCTTCCGCAGTCTGCAGAACGTCGTGCCGTCGCAACTGGCCGACCGCAACCTGTTCGACTTCACCAGCCTGAAGATCGACGAAACGGCGGCTTCGCGCTTCGTTAACGTCGTCAACCTGTAAACCCCTTCCCTGTGGGAGCGGCCCTGTGGTGAGGGGATTTATCCCCGATGGGCTGCGCAGCAGCCCCAGCTTTTCTGGGGGAGCTTTGCTCCTCATCGGGGCGGTGCGACGTTTCGCTAAATCCCCTCACCACAGGGCCTGCCCCCACATGGGGTTTTTCGTTTCATTCAATAGGAGAGGGCATGCGCGATTACAAGTGGCTGCACGAATTCTGTCTGAACCGCTTCGGTTCGGCGGCTGAACTGGAAGCCCATCTGCCCGTTCCCAAGACTCCCGCGCAATTGCGCAAGATCAGCGACGACCGCTACCTCTCGACCATGGCCCTGCGCGTCTTTCGCGCCGGCCTCAAGCACAGCCTGGTGGACGCCAAGTGGCCGGCTTTCGAAGAGGTGTTCTTCAAGTTCGACCCGGAAAAAGTCGTGCTGATGAGCGCCGAACATCTTGAACGCCTGATGCAGGACGCGCGGATCATCCGCCACCTGGGCAAGCTCAAGAGCGTGCCGCGCAATGCGCAGTTCATTCTCGATGTCGAGCAGGAGAAGGGCAGTTTCGGCGCGCTGATCGCCGACTGGCCGGTGACCGATATCGTCGGTTTGTGGACCTACCTGAAAAAACACGGGAGTCAGTTAGGTGGGCTGTCGGCACCACGCTTCCTGCGCATGGTCGGCAAGGACACCTTCGTGCCGAGCTATGACGTGGTCGCGGCGCTGAATGCGCAGAAGATCGTCGACAAGGCGCCGACCAGTCTGCGCGATCTGGCGATTGTGCAGAACGCGTTCAATCAGTGGCATGAGCAGAGTGGCGGGCGGCCGATGAGTCAGATTTCGATGATGCTCGCGTACACTGTCAATCATTGACATCGAGTTGCTTCAATCGCTGGCAAGCCAGCTCCCACAGGATCCTTGTTGAAACACAATTTTGTGATCGACACAAAAACGGTGGGAGCTGGCTTGCCAGCGATAGCGATCTGTCAGGCGACAGAGACTTCGCCCTCGCCAGCCAGCTTGCGATTCAACTGATACCGCCACCGCACATACAGCAGCGCCGAGCAGAACAGTGCCAGGCTCGCGGCCATCTCCAGCACGCCAAACAGCTGCCGGTTCGGGTCATACGCTGCCAGTGCACCCTTGATGAAATACAGATTCACCACAAAGCACATCCACGAGTGCGCACGCGCGTTGCCCATCAGCATTCCCGGCGCGAGGATCAGCCACGGGATCAGTTCGACCAGCAGGATCACCCACGGTCGAGCGCCGTGCAGGTCGGCGAACACCAGGTAATAAGCCGCCAGCAATCCTGCCAGGCCGAAAAAGCACAGCAGACTGATAACCCGCATCGCCCGTACACGCGGCTCCAGCCATTCAACGCTGGGCAGGACTTTCGGCTTCCGGGCCATGTCAGCCCTCCAGTTTTTGCGCGGTTTTCGCCAGGCGTGCGCCGAGTGCGCGACACAGCGCCATCTCGTGCGGATCCAGACCTTTTTTGCCATCGGCCCCGGCGTGATGACTGGCGCCATACGGCGTACCGCCGCCTTGGGTTTCCAGCAACGCCGACTCGCTGTACGGCAGGCCGGTGATCAGCATGCCGTGATGAAGCAGCGGCAGCATCATCGACAACAAGGTGGTTTCCTGGCCGCCGTGCAGGCTGGCGGTGGAGGTGAACACGCCAGCCGGTTTGCCGACCAGTGCGCCGGTCAGCCACAGGTTGCTGGTGCCATCGAGGAAGTACTTCAGCGGTGCGGCCATGTTGCCGAAACGTGTCGGGCTGCCGAGGGCCAGACCCGCGCAATTCTTCAGGTCATCGAGCGTGGCGTACAACGCGCCTTCATCCGGGATGTCCGGCGACACGGCTTCGCACTCGGTGGAAATGGCGGGCACCGTACGCAAGCGCGCTTCGAGACCCGCCTGTTCGACACCGCGCGCAATCTGCCGCGCCATCTCATTGGTCGCGCCGTTGCGGCTGTAATACAGCACCAGAATATAGGGCGCGCTCACGGCAACAGCTCCAGCACATTTTCCGGCGGACGACCGATCACGGCTTTGTTGCCGACTTCAAGAATTGGCCGTTCCATCAGTTTTGGGTGCTGGACGATGGCGTCGATCAATTGCGCTTCGCTGAGGCTTTCGTCAGCCAGCTGAAGCATTTTGTATTCATCTTCTCCGGTGCGCAGCAACTGACGCGCGCTGATTCCCAGCTTGCCGAGCAGTGCCTTGATTTGTACCGCATTCAGTGGGGTTTCGAGGTAACGCACCACGTTCGGGGTCAGGCCGCGGGCCTCAAGAAGTTCCAGCGCGCCGCGGGATTTCGAGCAGCGCGGATTGTGATAAAGCGTCAGATCGGTCATGGCAGGTCGCTTCTGGCGTAAAGTGGCGGCTATTCTAACTGTGCAGCGCGCAATCCAGAACCTTCAGAGGCAACGGGTCGCAGGCGCCTTCAATTTTTGACCAGGGAACATGACATGACACGGCGATTGGCAGCGGCATTGACGATAATCGGGGCGTTGATGCTGGGGGGCTGCGGCAACGACTACGGCATTGACCAGAATGGTCAGAAAGTGGCGTCCGAGCGCCTGGACAAACAATGGGTAGTGCTCAACTACTGGGCCGAATGGTGTGGCCCGTGCCGCACTGAAATCCCGGAACTCAACCATTTGGCGGACGAACTCAAGAGCAAGAATGTCGGTGTGTTCGGGGTCAACTTCGACAACGTCCAGGGTGAAGACCTGAAGAGCGCCAGCGAGAAACTCGGCATCAAATTCACCGTGCTGGCGCAGGATCCGGCCGACCTGTTCGACCTGCCGCGCAGTGAGGCCTTGCCAGTGACCTACATCATCGACAACAAGGGCAAGGTGCGTGAGCAGTTGATGGGCGAGCAGACGGCGGCGGGGGTGATGGCGAAGCTGGAGGCGTTGCAGGCGACGAAGTGAGCTGAATCGGCTTTTGTGGCGAGGGAGCTTGCTCCCGCTGGGCCGCGAAGCGGCCCCAAACCCTGCTGACTCGTGTCTCCGGCAACGCGCGGTTAACGGTTTTGCGACTGCTACGCAGCCGAGCGAGAGCAAGCTCCCTCGCCACAGTAATTTCAGTGTGCGTCGAAGGGGGTTAACCCTCTTCCAGCCACCAACGCAACGGCTTGCCTTCGGCCGGCCAGAAGCGCATCTGCTCGATCGGCGAGATGTCCCAGCGCTCAACGCCTTGCAGCGCTTGCAGGAAGCGTTGTTCCTGCTCCATCAGCGCCGGGGCGCAGAGTTTGCGGGTCTTGCCGATCGGGCCGAAGCTCAGTTTGTCGCCGTCGAGGGTGTACGGCGCGAACCAGTGGTTGCAGCCGCCATTGCCGTAAGCACGACCATCGTCGCCGAGGGTCACGGTCAGGTGGCTGTAATCCATTAAGGGCCGCTCGCCGATCCATTCCAGAATGTAGCTGCGGTTCTGTTGCAACTGCACTGGCTCTGCGGCGCAGCCCACCAGACCGGCACCGACCAGCAGCGGCAGGGCAAGGCGTTTCATCACGCAGGCTCCTGGCATTTCGGGCACAAGTGCTTGTCGCCGACGGCTTTCCAGCCCAGCTCGGCGATGCGCGCGGTGGCGGCCGGCTTCTCGGCGCTCTTGCCCAGCTTGGCGTCCACGGCGAACTCGAAGTTCAGCTCTTTGGCGCAGCTGTCGCAGTTGACCTGCCAGGTGTGGATCGCCAGTTCGCCGAATACCGGGCCGGTGGTCATCGCGGTCCATTGGCCCGGCGGATTGATCAGGTGGCGCACGGTGTCGACGGTCAGGCGCATGGACAAGTCCTTGCTGCCTTTGAGCGTGACCAACAGGACGTCACCGTTGCGAATCGAGCCACCATTGCCGGTGACCTGATAGCGGCCCGGTACAAGGGCGCGGCATTCGGTGAGGGTGTGTTGCGGGTTCATCAGGGTGTAGCGGAAATCGTGTTCGACCATGGGTCCTCCAAATCTGCGCGACATGCTAGCACGGGCTGGATTGCAGGATGGCGTACGTGTGCGACCTTCGATCCGGTTCAAATCGGCTGGCGCTCATGGCAAACTGCCGCCCTTCAATCTGAGGGAACGGAACATGGCGTTGATCGAATGTTATGAATGCAAGCGCAGCATCAGCTCGGAAGCAAAGGCGTGCATTCATTGTGGTGCTCCGATGGCGCAGCAGCACGAGCACACACCGGCGCAAGCCGCCGCGACGATTTCATTCGGCAGCCTGCCGCGCAACAAATCCGTGCCCGAAGCCTTTGTTCCGCCACCAGCTCCGGAGCCGACGCCGAAAGTGACACCGGCCGCTGTCGGCCGGCGCCGTCGGCAGCCCGAGCCCGCGCCGCAGCCTCAGGCCAACGCCGATGGTTCGCGTCCGGTGGAAGGCTGGTTGAAGATCATGGTGTTTCTGTTGCCGATGGTCTTTGTCTGGTTCCTGCTGCGCAACGGCCACTCGATGAAACAGCGCTTTTTCGGGTTTGGCTGGCTGGCGCTGCTGATTCTGGCCTCGTCGCTGTCGCCCAAATAAGCCGCCAATCCTCAGCCTTCGACCTGGTTCTGCGGCGTGCCTGCGGCCCAGGTCGCGATGTTGTGCAGGGTGGTCGCGGCAATCGCACCCAAGGCTTCATGGGTCAGGAACGCCTGATGCGCGGTGATGATCACGTTCGGAAACGTCAGTAACCGCGCCAGCACGTCGTCCTGCAACGGCAGGTCGCTGCGGTCTTCGAAAAACAGCTGCGCTTCTTCCTCATACACATCCAGTCCCAGATAGCCCAATTGGCCGTCCTTCAGTGCATCGATCAACGCCGGTGTGTCCACCAGGCCGCCGCGCCCCGTGTTGATCAGCATTGCCCCCGGTTGCAGATGGGCCAGTGACTCCCGGTTGATCAAGTGTTTGCTTTGCACATTGAGCGGGCAATGCAGGCTGATGATCCGCGACTGCGCGAGCAGCTCCGGCAGGCTCAGATACCGCGCGCCCAAAGCCACAACCTGCGGATTTGGATACGGATCGTAGGCCAGCAACTGACAACCGAAACCGTGCATGATTTTCGCGAACGTCGCGCCGATCTGCCCGGTGCCAACGATGCCGACCGTTTTGCCCACCAGATCGAAACCGGTCAGGCCGTGCAGGGTGAAATCGCCTTCGCGGGTGCGGTTGTAGGCGCGGTGCAGGCGCCGGTTGAGCGCCAGAATCAGCGCCACCGCATGTTCGGCCACCGCATGTGGCGAATAGGCCGGCACCCGCACCACGGCCAACCCGAGGCGTTTCGCCGCGAGCAGATCGACATGGTTGTAGCCCGCCGAACGCAGGGCGATCAGGCGCGTGCCCCCGGCCGCCAGACGCTCCAGCACTGGCGCGCTGAGATCGTCATTGATGAAGGCGCAGACCACCTCGTGGTGCTCGGCCAGGGCGGCGGTGTCGAGACTGAGCCGGGCCTGCTGAAAGTGCAGTTCTATCCCGCCCGGGCAATCGACGGCGAGGAAACTGTCGCGGTCGTAGGTCTGGCTGCTGAAAACGAGCGTGCGCATGTATTCCTCCTGGAACGGGGTGGCGAGTCAATATTGACCACCACCACTTTATCGGCGGTTGCCAACACCGGTATTGCCATGGGTCAGGCGCTGATTCTGGCCTGGGTCGCGAGGCGATTGATTGCCCGCTCCAATTCCTCCAACGCCGCCGGTGCTTTCGGGTCGCCCTGTTTGAGCAGGGTTTCACTGCGCTGGCAGGCCGCGCGCAATTGCGGCACGCCGCAATACCGGGTCGCGCCGTGCAGGCGATGCACGCGCTCGATCAGTGCATTCTGATCGCGGGCTTCACTGGCGGCGCGAATCGCTTCGCGGTCGGCTTCCAGCGAGGCAAGCAGCATCGCCAGCATGTCGGCCGCCAGATCGGCCTTGCCGGCGGCCAGGCGCAAGCCTTCTTCGTGGTCGATCACGGGCAGTTCGTTGCTGCCCGTCGCACTCTCGCTGGCGCGCTCCGCGCCTTGATTGCGCAAGGCCAGCCCCGTCCATTTCAGCACCACTTGCGCCAGTTGCCGCTCGCTGATCGGTTTGGTCAGGTAGTCGTCCATGCCGCTTTGCAGCAAGGCGCGTTTTTCGTTGGCCATGGCGTGGGCGGTCAGGGCGACGATCGGCAGCGGTGTGCTATGCCGTTCGCTTTCCCACTGACGGATGGTTTCGGTGGTCTGGCGTCCGTCCATGCCCGGCATCTGTACGTCCATCAGCACCAGATCGAAGGATTCGCTCTGCACCGCTTTGACTGCTGCGTAGCCGCTTTCCACGGCCAGCACCTTGGCGCCCATGTCTTCGAGCAGGGTCTGCACCAGCAACAGGTTGGCTGGGTTGTCGTCGACGCACAGGACTTTCGGAGCACGGCTCGACAGCGGTTCGCCTGGTTCATTGCGCGGCTGGCGCGGGTTGGCCAGATCCGCCAGCGCCCGACGCAATTTGCGCGTGCAGGCCGGTTTGGCTGGCAGCTGACTGTGCGGGTTGGGCACCGAGAGATGGAACAACGTCTGTTCGGTGGTCGGGCACAACACCAGCACTTTGCAACCGAGGTGTTCCAGATCCCAGATGTGCTGGTTCAGGCGCTCCGGGAGCATGTCGTTGCTGGTGATGCCGAGCACCGCAAGGTCGATGGCCTGATCGGTCTGGTGCGCGCCGGTGACGCCGTTGGTCAGGCTCTCCAGGGTATTGAATGGCGTGACATCGAGGCCACAGTCTTCCAGTTGATGCTGCAAGGCCTGGCGCGCCAGTTCGTGATTTTCCAGCACCGCCACGCGGCGTCCGAGTAGCGGTGGGGCCGGCAAATCTTCGGTGTCGTCGCGGGTTTTCGGCAGGCTCAGGCTGATCCAGAACTCCGAGCCTTCGCCCGGGGTGCTGTCGACGCCGATTTCGCCGCCCATCTGTTCGATCAGGCGCTTGGAAATCACCAGACCCAGACCGGTGCCGCCGGGCTGGCGCGACAGCGAGTTGTCGGCCTGACTGAACGCCTGGAACAACGCGCGCACATCCTGACTCGACAGGCCGATGCCGGTGTCCTGAATGCTGATGCGCAGTTGCACGCTGTCTTCATGTTCTTCTTCAAGCATGGCGCGCGCGACGATGGTGCCTTCGCGGGTGAACTTGATCGCGTTGCTGACCAGGTTGGTGAGGATCTGTTTCAGGCGCAGCGGGTCACCGACCAGCGACAGCGGCGTGTCGCGATAGACCAGGCTCACCAGCTCCAACTGCTTGGCGTGCGCCGCCGGCGCCAGAATCGTCAGGGTGTCCTGCAACAGGTCGCGCAGGTTGAACGGGATATGGTCGAGCACCAGCTTGCCGGCCTCGATCTTCGAGAAGTCGAGGATCTCGTTGATGATCCCGAGCAAGCTGTCGGCGGACTTTTCAATGGTGCCCAGATAGTCGAGCTGGCGCGGGGTCAGCTCGCTTTTCTGCAACAGATGCGTGAAGCCGAGAATGCCGTTGAGCGGCGTACGGATTTCGTGGCTCATGTTGGCGAGGAACTCGGATTTGATCCGGCTCGCCTCCAGCGCTTCTTTGCGCGCCAGGTCCAGTTCGATGTTCTGGATCTCGATGGTTTCCAGGTTCTGCCGCACGTCTTCGGTGGCCTGATCGACGCTGTGCTGCAATTCTTCGCGCGCGTTCTGCAGGGTCCCGGCCATGCGGTTGATGCCCGAGGCCAACTCGTCCAGCTCCTGGCTGCCGAGCGGTGGCAGACGGGTTTCCAGATGACCGTCCTTGAGTTGCGCGACGGCGTGTTTGATCTGGCTCAATGGGCGGTTGATGGTGCGGCCCATGCGCAAGGCGAGCAGGGCCGCGCCGGCGAGGCCCGCGGCGATCAGCAGCAGGCTGGCAAACAGACTGCGATAACCGCGCAGCAGCATGCCGTTGTGCGACAGCTCCAGTTCGACCCAGCCGAGCAGGCGCTCGGATTCTTGCGGGATCACGTCGCCGGCGAGGTTGCGATGCTTGCCGAACACCGGCATCAGATAACGGGTGGCGTCATTGCCGCTGCGCCGTTGCAGTTGTGCACTGTCGCCACTGGGGGCTTGATTGAGCATGGTCGGACCGGCGTGCGCCAGCGGGGTGCGGTCGGGGGCGAGGAAGGTGACGGCGCGCACGTCAGGCTGTTCCAGCGATTGGGTGGCGATGCGTTCGAGCAAATCGGTGTTGCCGTGGCCCATGGCGGGCGCTACCAGTGGCGCCAGTTGCTCGGCGATCATTTCACCGCGCTGCATCAGTTGGGTCTGCAAATCGGACTGTTGCATCCAGGTGAAATAGCCACCGAGCACCAACGCCATCAGGCTGGTGGGCAACAGGGTCAGCAACAATACGCGACCTTTGATTCCCAGTTTCTTGAGCACACCCATCTCCTGCATCCCGCTGAACTGTTGACTCGCACGTGCGTCCGGCACGCGACATTGGCGCAGTGTAGCGATTTGCAGGCAGGCAATCTTCGGAAAAATCATCTCGCCCTCGGCCGTCAGGGCGAGGCGCGTTTGTCCGGCCGGTCAAGCTTGGGTTGCCCGATGGCGGACAATCTTGAATAATCGGCCAACTGAGAATTATTTGCAGATACTCATGACTCCTGTTTCCACCGACCTGCCACGCATTCTTGCCATCGAGGACGACCCGGTGCTCGGTGCCTATGTTCACGAACACCTGGGCCGGAGTGGATTTGCGGTGACCTGGTGCCAGAACGGGCAGGAAGGTCTGAACATCGCTCGCCATCAGCCGTTCGACGTGGTGCTGATGGACATTCTGTTGCCGGGGCTCGATGGCCTGAAGGTGCTGACGCAATTGCGCCAGAGCCATTCGACGCCAGTGCTGCTGATGTCGGCGCTGGGCGCCGAGGCCGATCGCATTAGCGGCTTTCGTCTGGGCGCCGATGATTACCTGCCCAAGCCGTTCAGCATGGCCGAGCTGCATGTGCGGATCGAGGCGATCCTGCGCCGGGTGGCGCTGGATCGGCGCCCGGCAGCGATTGCACCGGCGGCGATTCACGGCGCGCTGCGCTTCGACGAAGAACAGTGCGAGGTCTTCTATAACGCGCAAGCTGCCGGTTTGACCCGCAGCGAATACCGCTTGCTGGAAACCCTCAATCGCAACGATGAAGAAGTCCTGAGCAAGGCCTTCCTGTATCAGCACGTGCTGCAACGCGGCTATGCGGCCCACGACCGCAGCCTCGACATGCACATCAGCCAGATCCGCCGCAAACTCAAGGCCATCGGTTACACCGAACGAGAAGTGCGCACGGTATGGGGCAAGGGTTATGTGCTGAGTGCGCCCGATGAAAGTCTCTGACTTGCCGGGGCGGCATTCGCTGTTCTGGAAACTGGCGTGTCTGCTGGTGGCGTTCTGTCTGCTGATGATCTGGTTAAGCTGGTCGTGGGGGCGTTACATGGAAGAGCGCAATCAGTTCCTTTCCGACGAGGCGCGCGGCACCCTCAGCCGTTATGCCGGCGAGGCCGAGCGGGCGTGGCAGCGCGGTGAGCGCGACGGTGTCGATAACTGGTTGCAGAGTATGGAGTTGCGTGAGGCGGCCTGGGTCGGGGTGATCGACCGCAATCTGCAATCGTTGAGCAGCGAGCCGCTGAATGAACAGGAAATCCAGCACCTGACCTTTTTGCGCGGCCTCGACTGGCCTATCCACAAGAAGGGCCGGCCGTGGCTGCGTGTGCCGTTTCCCCAGGACCCGTCCGCCGGCAGTCTGGTGATCGAGTTGCCCGAGCGTTTCCTGCCGGGGAAATACCGGGTGTTCTGGCGGGTGATCACCAACGGCGTGATTCCGGGGCTGTTCACCTTATTGCTGTGCATTGGCCTGTATCGCTTGCTGGTAGTGCCGTTGAATAACTTGCGTGAGCAGGCCAACGCCTGGCGTGCCGACCAATTGCATGTGCGTCTGTCGAGCGGTATCACCCAGCGCCCGGACGAACTCGGCGAGCTGGCGCGGGCCTTCGATTCAATGTCCGAACGCCTGCAATCCACCGTCGCCCTGCAACAGCAGCTGCTGCGCGACCTGTCCCATGAACTGCGTACGCCGCTGAGTCGTCTGCGGGTGGCCAGTGAGAGCGAGCAGGATCTGCGGCAACTGCGCGAGCGCATCGGCCGTGAAGTCGACGGTATGCAACGACTGGTCGAAGACACCCTGCAACTGGCCTGGCTCGACACCGAGCGTGCGCCGCTGCCTGACGAAGCGATCCAGATCCAGGCGCTGTGGGAAATGCTCACCGACAACGCCTGTTACGAAAGCGGCTGGCCGAGCCTGCAATTGCAGTGCGCGGTGCCGGCGTCGTGCTGGGTGCGCGGCAACCTCAATACTTTGGCGCAGGCGCTGGAAAATATTCTGCGCAATGCCATCCGTCATTCGCCCGAGGGTGGCATCGTGCGCCTCGATGGACGGCGTGACGGCGATTACTGGCATTTGTGGCTGGAGGATCAGGGCGGCGGGGTGGCCGAGGGCGATCTGCAACGGATCTTCTCACCCTTCACCCGCCTCGACGGCTCGCGCCCGGGGGACGGCGGGTTTGGGTTGGGGTTGAGCATTGCGAGGAATGCGGTGCAGCGCCAGGGTGGGATGGTGTGGGCGGAGAATGCCGGGGCGGGGTTGCGGCTGAATTTGCGCCTGGTGGCGGATGACGCTGCACTCAGATCCGATGCCATCGCTGGCAAGCCAGCTCCCACCGTGAACTTCTGTCAGACAAATACCGTGTGAACACCTGAAACCCTGTGGGAGCTGGCTTGCCAGCGATGAGGCCATCAGCATCGCTCTGGAAACTTCAGAACGGCCAGTCTTTTGTCTCACCGCTGATGAGAATTTTACTGCTTATTCCCATAAACCATAAGCACCGCACTTTGCGTGATATGGCCTGCGAACGTTTGCCGGTATGATAGGCGCCCCCGCACGTCTGGATTGCGAATACGCCATGACCCTGCAGTACCCAACCATCGCCGATTGCGTCGGCAACACGCCGCTGGTGCGTTTGCAGCGCCTGCCCGGTGCTACCAGCAACACCCTTTTGCTCAAGCTTGAAGGGAATAACCCGGCGGGTTCGGTCAAGGACCGTCCGGCGTTGTCGATGATCACTCGCGCCGAGTTGCGCGGGCAGATTCACGCTGGCGATACATTGATCGAAGCGACCTCGGGCAACACCGGCATCGCTCTGGCCATGGCTGCCGCGATCAAGGGTTACAAGATGATCCTGATCATGCCGGACAACTCCAGCGCCGAGCGTAAAGCGGCGATGACCGCTTACGGTGCCGAGCTGATTCTGGTCAACCAGGAAGAGGGCATGGAAGGCGCGCGCGATCTCGCCCAGCGGATGGAAGCCGAGGGCCGTGGCAAGGTGCTCGATCAGTTCGCCAACGGCGACAACCCTGAGGCGCACTACACCACCACCGGCCCGGAAATCTGGCGTCAGACCCAGGGCACCATCACCCATTTCGTCAGCTCGATGGGCACCACCGGGACCATCATGGGCGTGTCGCGCTACTTGAAAGAGCAGAGCGACAGCGTGCAGATCATCGGGCTGCAGCCGATGGAAGGTTCGGCCATTCCCGGCATCCGTCGCTGGCCGCAGGAATACCTGCCGAAGATCTATCAGGCCGACCGCGTTGACCGCATTGTCGACATGGCGCAAAGCGAAGCCGAGGACGTGACCCGACGTCTGGCTCGCGAAGAAGGCATCTTCTGCGGCGTGTCCTCGGGCGGTGCGGTGGCAGCCATGCTGCGCCTGTCCAAAGAAGTTGAAAACGCGGTGATCGTCGCGATCATCTGCGACCGTGGCGACCGTTACCTGTCGACCGGCATTTTCGACGCGGCCAACTGATGGCCAAGCATGAGAGAGGCCTGCGCTTCCAGCCCACCGGCGGCAGCAAGGCCGCGCAAATCCCGACCGGCAAAAAGCAGCGCTTGAACATCGAGCGCCTGGCCAATGACGGTCGCGGCATCGCGTTTTTCGAAGGCAAAACCTGGTTCGTCCTCGGCGCCCTCGCCGGTGAAGAGGTCGAGGCGCGGGTGCTTGGCGCCCGCGGCAAAGTGGTTGAAGCGCGCACCGAGCGCGTGTTCAAGGCCAGCGAGTTGCGTCGCCCGGCAGCCTGTCAGCATGCCGGCCGCTGCGGCGGGTGCAGCGTGCAACACTTGCCCCATGCCGAACAGCTTGCCCTGAAACAGCGCATGCTCGCCGAGCAGCTGTCGAAGGTTGCCGGGGTCGCGCCTGACGAATGGGCGGCGCCGCTGACCGGAGCGGAATTCGGCTACCGCCGCCGCGCGCGGATTGCCGTGCGTTGGGACATGAAGGCGAAAAAACTCGAAGTCGGTTTTCGCGCCGCCGGCAGTCAGGACATCGTCGGTATCAACGAATGCCCGGTGCTGGTACAGCCCTTGCAACCGATCATGACCCGTTTGCCGGAGATGCTCCGTCGTTTGAGCAAACCGCAAGCGCTGGGGCACGTCGAGTTGTTCAGTGGTTCTTCGCTGGCGGTGTTGTTGCGCCACATGGCGCCGTTGTCTGAAGCCGACCTGACGATCCTCAAGGAATTCTGCCAGTTCCATGACGCGCAACTGTGGCTGCATGGCGACGGCGAGCCGCAACCGGTGGATGCCACGCAGTCTCTGGGTTATCGCCTGGAACAGTGGGATCTGGATCTGGCCTGGCGGCCGGGGGATTTCATCCAGGTCAACGCCGGGGTCAACGAGGCGATGGTGGCGCAGGCACTGGACTGGCTGAAGCCGACCGGTGACGAGCGCGTGCTCGACCTGTTCTGCGGTCTGGGCAACTTCGCCTTGCCGCTGGCCAAAAGCGTGCGTGAAGTGGTGGCGGTGGAGGGCGTGCAGACCATGGTCGACCGTGCCGCTGCGAACGCTGCTAGCAACAATTTGCATAACACAAAGTTTTTTCAAGCCGATTTATCCCAGCCTTTGACCGATGTCGAATGGATCGGAAACGGCTTTTCTGCGGTACTCTTGGACCCACCGCGTGACGGTGCTTTCGAGGTGGTGCGCAAGCTCGCGACCCTGGGTGCCGAGCGGTTGGTTTATGTGTCGTGCAACCCTGCAACTCTGGCGCGCGATACGGTCGAATTGATCAAGCAGGGCTACCGGTTAAAACGTGCCGGGATTCTCGATATGTTTCCTCAGACGGCGCATGTCGAGGCCATGGCGTTATTTGAAGCGAGCCAGGATGGCTCGTCTGAATCCGTCTGATCTGTCCGCGCAGCGCTCGCTTCAGCCCCGCGAGCGCAAACGGGCATTAGGGATCAGCGATTTGACGCATTGAATCTGCGTCGTAGGGAAGGTAAAGCAGCATGGTACAGGTGAGAGCACACCAGCCGATCAACACCGACGGCAGTATCAATCTCGAGGCTTGGCTCGATCACGCGGTCAGTGTCGACATGGCACTGGATCGCGAAGCCTTGAAAGAAGCCTGCGAGTTCGCTCGCGAGGCCGAACAGCAGTCCAATGCCAAGAAGAACCTCTGGGCCGAGGGCAGCGGCAGTTTCAGTACGGGCCTGGAGATCGCCGAGATTCTCGCCGACCTCAAGCTCGACCAGGACTCGCTGGTCGCGGCGGTGCTGTACCGTGGCGTACGTGAAGGTCAGATTGAGCTCGCGGCCGTCAGCCAGCGTTTCGGTCCGGTGGTGGCCAAGCTGATCGACGGCGTGCAGCGCATGGCGGCGATCAGTGCCAGCCTCAGCCCGCGCCAGTCAATGGTGATGGGCACCCAGGGCCAGGTGGAAAACCTGCGCAAGATGCTGGTGGCGATGGTCGACGACGTCCGCGTCGCGCTGATCAAACTGGCCGAACGTACCTGCGCGATCCGTGCGGTAAAAACCGCCGACGACGAGAAGCGTAACCGCGTCGCCCGGGAAGTCTTCGACATCTATGCGCCGCTCGCGCACCGACTCGGCATCGGCCATATCAAGTGGGAACTGGAGGACTTGTCCTTCCGTTACCTGGAACCCGATCAATACAAACAGATCGCCAAGCTGCTCCACGAGCGGCGGCTGGACCGTGAGCGCTTCATCAGCGATGTGATGACCCAGCTCAAGGATGAATTGCAGGCCACCGGCGTCGATGCCGACATCAGCGGCCGGGCCAAGCACATCTATTCGATCTGGCGCAAAATGCAGCGCAAGGGTCTGGAGTTCAGCCAGATCTACGACGTGCGCGCCGTACGCGTGCTGGTGCCGGAAATGCGCGACTGCTACACAGCGCTCGGTATCGTCCACACCCTGTGGCGGCACATCCCGAAAGAGTTCGACGACTACATCGCCAACCCGAAAGAGAACGGCTACCGCTCGCTGCACACGGCGGTGATCGGTCCGGAGGGCAAGGTGCTTGAGGTGCAGATTCGTACCCACGCCATGCACGAGGAGGCCGAGCTGGGCGTGTGCGCGCACTGGCGCTACAAGGGCACCGACGTCAAATCCGGCTCCAATCACTACGAAGAGAAAATCTCCTGGCTGCGTCAGGTCCTCGAGTGGCATGAAGAGCTGGGTGATATCGGTGGTCTGGCCGAACAGCTGCGAGTCGATATCGAACCGGATCGGGTCTACATCTTCACCCCGGACGGCCACGCCATCGACTTGCCGAAAGGCGCGACGCCGCTGGACTTCGCCTACCGCGTGCACACCGAGATCGGTCACAACTGCCGTGGCGCGAAGATCAATGGGCGGATCGTGCCGCTCAACTACAGCCTGCAGACCGGTGAACAGGTCGAGATCATCACCAGCAAGCACGGTACGCCGAGCCGCGACTGGCTGAACCCGAACCTGGGCTATGTCACCACCTCCCGGGCGCGGGCGAAGATCGTTCACTGGTTCAAGTTGCAGGCCCGTGACCAGAACGTCGCGGCGGGTAAAACCCTGATCGAGCGCGAACTCAATCGCCTCGGTCTGCCGGCGGTGGATTTCGACAAGCTGGCCGAAAAGGCCAACATGAAAACCGCCGAAGACATGTTCGCTGCCCTCGGTGCCGGCGACCTGCGTCTGGCGCAACTGGTGAACCTGGCGCAGCAACTGGTCGAGCCGGAACGCGGTAACGAACAACTGGAGCTGATTCCGCGCAAGGCCACCGGCTACAAGCCGGGCAAGCGCGGCGACATCCAGATTCAGGGCGTCGGCAACCTGATGACGCAAATGGCTGGCTGCTGCCAGCCGCTGCCGGGCGATGCGATTGTCGGTTACATCACCCAGGGCCGCGGCGTGAGCATCCACCGTCAGGACTGCGCCTCGGTGCTGCAACTGGCCGGGCGCGAGCCGGAGCGGATCATCCAGGTCAGTTGGGGCCCGGTGCCGGTGCTCACCTATCCGGTGGACATCGTCATCCGCGCCTACGACCGTTCCGGTCTGCTGCGTGACGTCTCGCAGGTGCTGCTCAACGAGCGCATCAACGTGCTGGCGGTCAACACCCGCTCGAACAAGGAGGACAACACCGCGCTGATGTCCCTGACCATCGAGATTCCGGGTCTGGATGCGCTGGGGCGTTTGCTGGGGCGGATTTCGCAGTTGCCGAACATCATCGAAACGCGGCGTAACCGTACCCCATAACGCGGTCCCCTGTAGGAGCTGCCGAAGGCTGCGATCTTTTGATCTTGAAAATCAAAATCAAAAGATCGCAGCCTTCGGCAGCTCCTACACGGTTGAGTGAGATTTTGTATGCACAGCCTTGAAGACCTGCTCCACCTGATGAACCGCCTGCGCGATCCGCAGTACGGTTGCCCGTGGGACATCAAGCAAACCTACGCGACCATCGTCCCGCACACCCTCGAAGAAGCCTACGAAGTGGCCGACGCCATCGAGCGCGGTGACTTCGATCATTTGCAGGGCGAGCTGGGCGATCTATTGTTTCAGGTGGTCTATTACAGCCAGCTGGCCCGGGAAGAAGGGCGCTTCGAATTTGCCGGGGTGGTCGACAGCATCACCCGCAAGCTGATCCGCCGTCATCCACACGTCTTCCCCACCGGCGATCTGTATGCGCCGCTGGATGTGCCGCGCCTGAGCGAAGAACAGGTCAAGCAGCGCTGGGAAGAGATCAAGGCCGAAGAACGCGCCGAGAAATCTGCCGCGCCCGAGCAGCTGTCACTGCTCGATGACGTGCCCGCCGCATTGCCTGCGCTGTCGCGTTCGGCCAAATTGCAAAAGCGTGCCGGGCAGGTCGGCTTCGACTGGCCGGATGCGTTGCCGGTGCTGGACAAAGTGCGCGAAGAGCTCGATGAAGTGCTCGAAGCCATGTCCGAAAACGATCCGCAAGCGGTGGCCGACGAGATCGGCGACCTGCTGTTTTCCGTGGTCAATCTGGCCCGGCATCTGAAGGTCGATCCGGAAACTGCGCTGCGTGGCGCCAACGCCAAGTTCGAACGACGTTTCCGTTTTATCGAACAGGCATTGCGCGACACCCGTCGTCCCATGGAAGATTGCACCCTCGAAGAGTTGGACGCCCTGTGGGGTGAAGCCAAACGCCAGGAAAAGAATCTGCCCAGCTGCGGCTGAGCCGTTGCCCAAGTGAGTAAGCATTAATGAGCCTTTCCCTTCGCGACCAGTTGCTCAAAGCAGGCCTGGTCAACCAAAAGCAGGCCAAGCAGGTCAGCAAAGACAAGCAGAAGCAACAGCGCCTGGCCCACAAGGGGCAGGCCGAACTGGATGATTCGCAGCAGCGCGCCGCTCAGGAAGCCATGGCCGAGAAGGTCAAGCGCGACCAGGAGCTGAACCGTCAGCAGCAGGAAAAGGCCGAGGCCAAGGCTCGTGCCGCGCAGGTCAAGCAGTTGATCGAAGTCTCGCGTCTGCCCAAGCTGACCACCGAGGACTACTACAACTTCGTTGACGACAAGAAGGTCAAGCGCATCTCGGTCAACACGCTGATGCGCAACAAACTCAGCAGCGGTTCGCTGGCGATCGTGCACCATGCCGGCGGTTACGAAGTGATCCCCCGTGAAGCGGCCCTGAAGATCCAGGAGCGCGACCCGCAGCGTATCGTGCAGCTCAACGTGCAGACCGAAGAGGTCAATGCCGAGGACGATCCGTACGCGGCCTATCAGATCCCTGATGACCTGATGTGGTAAACCGATAAAGCTGTAATAACGACAAACTGTGGCGAGGGAGCTTGCTCCCGCCGGGGCGCGGAGCGGCCCTTGTTTTAAAGCAGGGGCTGCTGCGCAGTCCAGCGGGAGCAAGCTCCCTCGCCACAGGTTCAATATTCGCCTAAGCGGATTTCAGATCCCGCTGCTGTTCCTGCAGTTCAAGTTCGGCCTTGTAGTTGTGGGCGTCGATCTCGTTGTGGAACATGCCGACCAGCAAGTCTTGTTGATGCACATCCCAGATCCGTACACCGGCGGCTACGCCTTCGTGGGACATGTGTGAATCGTCGCGTTCAGTTACTTTTACAGTCATCTGCTAGCTCCAAATCTCAAGTTATCTGCAGCAAGGCGTGTGCAGGACTCTTTTATATGATTTGTTAGCTTGCTAAGTAAACGATTGATTTGCGCAAGGTGTTGTTGCGGTTTTTGCAACAGTGCTGTAGCCCGCGTAATCCGCGACATTCGGTCGCAGGGTGGGAAGTTTCATGACAGAAGTTTCATCTCCTGAGCAAACCGGGATTCCCGGGGGAGCTGGCTTGCCAGCGATAGCAGAGTTTCAGACAACATTGATATTGCCTGTGCTGACGTCATCGCTGGCAAGCCAGCTCCCACAGGGATCGGTGGTGTTTCCGCGACTTTCTACAGGCCAAAAAAAACGCCCCGAACCAGTCGGGGCGTTTTCATGTGTGGCTCTGCAGCGGGGACTTACTTGCCTTCCCAGCGCTTCAGCACCAGCGTGGCGTTGGTGCCGCCGAAGCCGAAGCTGTTGCTCATCACGGTGTTGATGGTGGCGTTCTCGCGGGTCTTGGTCAGCACCGGCAGATCGGCCACTTCAGGGTCCAGCTCGTCGATGTTGGCGGAACCGGCGATGAAGTTGCCTTCCATCATCAGCATGCAGTAGATCGCTTCGTGAACGCCAGCGGCGCCCAGGGAGTGACCGGACAGGCTCTTGGTCGAGCTGATCGCAGGCGCCTTGTCGCCGAACACTTCGCGCACACCTTTCATTTCCGCGACGTCGCCGACCGGAGTCGAGGTGCCGTGGGTGTTCAGGTAGTCGATCGGGGTGTCGACGGTGGACATTGCCATCTGCATGCAGCGGATCGCGCCTTCGCCGCTTGGGGCAACCATGTCGTAGCCGTCGGACGTTGCGCCGTAGCCAACGATTTCGGCGTAGATCTTGGCGCCACGGGCCAGCGCATGTTCCAGCTCTTCAACCACGACCATGCCGCCACCGCCAGCGATGACGAAACCGTCACGGTCGGCGTCGTAGGCGCGGGAGGCTTGTTCCGGGGTGTCGTTGCGCTTGCTGGACAGGGCGCCCATCGCGTCGAACAGGAACGACTGGCTCCAGTGCTCTTCTTCACCGCCACCGGCGAAGACGATGTCCTGCTTGCCCATCTGGATCTGTTCCATGGCGGTACCGATGCAGTGAGCACTGGTGGCGCAGGCAGAAGCGATGGAGTAGTTCAGGCCCTTGATCTTGAACGGCGTGGCCAGGCACGCGGAAACGGTGCTGCTCATGGTCCGCGTTACACGGTATGGGCCAACGCGCTTCACGCCTTTCTCGCGCAGGATGTCCAGCGCTTCCATCTGGTTCAGGGTCGACGCGCCGCCCGAGCCGGCGATCAGGCCGGTACGCGGGTTGGACACTTGCTCTTCGGTCAGGCCGGAGTCAGCAATGGCGTCTTTCATGGCCAGGTAGGCGTAAGCCGCTGCGTGGCCGACGAAACGATAGATCTTGCGATCGATCAGTTCTTCAAGGTTGAGGTCGATGGAGCCGGAAACCTGGCTACGCAGACCCATTTCAGCATATTCCGGGTTGAACCGGATGCCAGGGCGGCTTGCACGCAGGTTAGCGGAGACGGTCTCTTTGTCATTGCCCAGGCACGAAACAATGCCCAGACCAGTGATAACGACGCGGCGCATGCGAATAACCCTTAGAAGTTGTCAGTGGAGGTGAACACGCCGACGCGAAGGCCTTCGGCGGTGTAGATTTCGCGACCGTCGACAGTCACCGAACCATCGGCGATGGCCAGGTTCAGCTTGCCCTTGAGGACGCGTTTGATATGGATGTTGTAGGTGACTTTCTTGGCGGTCGGCAGGACCTGGCCGAAGAATTTCACTTCGCCCGAACCCAGCGCACGGCCACGGCCCGGCAGGCCTTGCCAGCCCAGGAAGAAGCCGACCAGTTGCCACATGGCGTCCAGACCGAGGCAGCCCGGCATCACCGGATCGCCTTCGAAGTGGCACGCGAAGAACCACAGGTCAGGGTTGATATCCAGCTCGGCGACCAATTCACCTTTGCCGTACTTGCCGCCTTCTTCGCTGATCAGGGTGATGCGATCCACCATCAGCATGTTCGGGGCGGGCAGTTGCGCGTTACCTGGGCCGAACAGCTCACCGCGACTGCAGCGCAGCAGGTCTTCCCGAGTAAAGGCGTTTTGTTTGGTCATGCGAGCTCCTCAATAATCCCATGCGGCAGGTGGGGCAAATCTTCCCGGCCGATCGACGCGTTCATGCCTCGTACCGGCAGCCTACTCATAGACTATTGCGTTGTGGTGAAAGTCACAGCACCAAGGACATGAATGTACACTTGTGCACTGAAATTTTTATTCAAGCCTCTTTTGAGGCTCGTTCGGGTGCCTAAGACTGCCGCACTTTCGCTTTTCACGCCAGTCGCAGATGGTCGAAAAACCGTCACTACTGCACCCAGCGCTGCAGAATCTGTTGTAGGTCATTGCGTTTGAACGGCTTCGCCAGGTAATCGTTCATGCCCGCCGACAGGCAGGTTTCGCGGTCGCCCTGCAGCGCGTTGGCGGTCAGTGCGATGATCGGCACCTCGCCGCGTCCAGGCAGTTGGCGAATCTGCCGGGTCGCCTCATAGCCGTCGATGATCGGTAGCCGGCAGTCCATCAGAATCACTTCGAACTCATTGCCCTCAGCGCTGCGTACCGCCTGCGCGCCATCGGTGGCGACGCTGACGGTGAAGCCCAGGCTGCGCAGCATCGCCTCGATCACGGTCTGGTTGACCGGATTGTCCTCCACCAGCAACACATGGCGCCCCTCGCCATGCCCGTTGCCATTGGCCGCGCGCGGTGCCGCCAGCGGCGGCAATGTCTGCTTATATAAGGCCAGCGGGATTTCCAGGGTGAACACCGAGCCCAGGCCTTCTTCACTTTGCGCGCGCAACGTCCCGCCCATGCGTTCGGCCAGGGTGCGGGCGATCGGCAGGCCGAGGCCGGTGCCGCCATAGCGCCGGGAAATTGAACTGTCAGCCTGCTGGAAGGCGTTGAACATCAACTCCAGACTTTCCGAGGAGATGCCGATGCCGCTGTCACGCACCGAACAGGTGAACCACAGCAGTTCGTGATCCAGCGACTGCCACTGCGCCTCGATGCTGACCCGGCCACGCTCGGTGAACTTCAACGCGTTGCCCACCAGATTGACCAGAATCTGCCGGATCCGCGTCGGGTCGCCCTGCACCTGCAAGGCGCGCATGTCCTCGGGGATCCGCAGGTTCAGGTCCAGGCCACGCTGCACCGCGCTGTGCTGGAACGACTGGGCACACGCGCCGATCAGGTCGGCGAGGTTGAACGGAATGTGCTCAAGCTCCAGCTCCGAGCGTTCGATCCGCGAGAAGTCGAGGATGTCATTGATGACTTTCAACAGGTGTTCGGTGGACTCGGACGCGAGCGCCGCGTACTCGATCTGCTCCTCGGTCATGTCGGTGGTTTCCAGCAACTGCAACATGCCCAGCACGCCGTTCATGGGGGTGCGCAGTTCGTGGCTCATCATCGCCAGGAAATCGGATTTGGCATTGTTGGCTTTTTCCGCTTCCTCGCGGGTCTGGATCAGTTGCGCCATGGCCTGATGCTGTTCGCGGCTGGCTTGCTCCAGTGCCTGGGCGAGGTTGTTGATGTGCTGCGACAGCGCGCCCAACTCGGTGTCATCGACGATCGGCAGCGGAGTCTTGTAGTCGCCTTGCTGAATCGCCTTGACCGCGTTGCCGATATCGCGAATCGGCGCTGACAGACTGCCGGCCAGACGCCGCGCCAGAACAAAGGTGAAGAGCAGGGCGAACAACGCCAGAATCCCGGCCTTGAGCAGAATTTCCTGTTGGCGCTGACTGAAGGCATCGTTGGACAGACCGACGATTACCCGGCCCAGGTAATCCTCGCTGGTCACGTTGTTGCTGGCTTTGGCGTCGTGGAAAAAATCGCTGTTGAGGGCGATCCGTTGCAGGCGCACCGGGGCCTGGAACACCTCGACCTGATGCGGGCGGTTGTGCGCGTCGGCGGCTTGCTCAACGTAGGCGAGAATCCGGTTGGCGCTGTCCTGCACTTCCAGAAAGCGCACGTTCGGTGTGGCCAGGGTCGCTTTGAGCAGGCTTTCCAGCACTTCGTTGTTGCCGGAAATCACCCCGTACTCGGTGGCGGGCGCCAGTTGATTGGCGATCAGTTGCCCGGTGTGATTGAGCTCCTGCCGTAAATCCTGAATCCGCACGAAGGTAAAGAAACTGATCAGCAGCAGCGTGAGCAGCAAGGCCGGGCCGAGGCTGATCAATTGCGTGCGGGTGTTGATGTCCCAGCGGCGACGCAGATTCATGGGTGGCTTTCTCCTTCAGCCAACTGGCGGGCAACAGACGCTTCATCGATTGGCTCGATACCCAGGGAACGAGCGACCTGCACATTACTTGAGACCTTGAAACGATCGGGGTAGAGCGTTCGCGGCCACATCGCCGGCGGGCGATCGAGCAACTGGTCAAGGATCGCCAGCCAGTCAGGCTGATCGCTGTAAGTGCTGGCGAGGCTGCCGGCCCGCACGAACGCCGCGTTCGGCCCGACCAGCGCCACTTGCCGGGAGTAACTGCTGAGCAACAGGTTTTTCGCGGTTTTCGGGTTGTACAGATCGGGATCGTCGAGGCCCAGCAGCACGTCACTGTTTCTCAGCACGCTTTGCAACGGGCGACTGTCCTGGGTGTTGTCCCAACGCTGGCTGACGATTTGCAGGTTCAGCGGCGCAGCAGCCTGGTGCAGCTCCTTGAGCAGGAATTCGCTGTGCTGGTCGAACAGCACGCCGACCCGGCGCACCTGCGGCAGAATCCGTCGAATCAGTTGCAGTTGCCGCCCCAGCGGCGGGTCGCTCCACAGCAGACTCAAGTGCGGCGGTTGTGCGCCACCCAGGCGTTGCCGCGCTTGCAATCGGCTGATGCGCAACACCAGCGTCGCCGGCCCCTGGGATTCCTGCAGGCGCCAGTCGAGGCTGGGCAGGTCGAGCAGAATCATCCGCAGATTGCTCGGCAACTTGCCCGGCGCCGGCAGGCTGGTCAGTGGCTGGAACCGCACGTTGTCAGTGGGGCGCAGCTCGCTCAGGGCCTGGACGAAGGCTTGCACCCCGGGGCTTTCTTCGGCGCCGGTCAACAGGATATCTGCGGCTTGCACCGCCACGCCGTGCAGCCACGCGGTCAAGAACAGACAGGCACCCGCCAGCCAGTGGCCAAGGGTGGGCGTCTTGTTTGGCGTGGCGTAGCGCACCCTAGAACTCCAGCTCGGCGCTGAAGTACAGCACCCGGCGTTCGTCGTAATTGTTGTCGACGAAAGTGGTCGGCTGGTTGTCGAGCCGCTGCTGCAGCACGCCGGCCAGTTGCAGTTGCGCCTTGCCCAGAGCGATGCGTTTGGCGATGCGCGTGTCGACGCGCTCGAAGCGGTAGCCGTTGAGCGCGTTGTCGCCGTAATAGAACAGCGCGCTGTTCCAGCCGTGGCCCCAATCACGCAGCCAGCCGGCAGAACCGCTGTTGCGCGAGGTGAATTGCTGATCCAGCGGATTGCTCGCTTCGGCGTCGACGAAAGCGTAAGTGAAGCGCAGGCGATCGACCATGCTCAGGCGCCAGTCGAGCTGGGTTTCGCTGCCGCGAAAGCGTGAGCTGTTGGCGTTGCTGGCGATGTACTGGTTGTTGCGCAGCGGCTCGCTGATCATCCCGGTGATTTCGTCGTAGAACAGCTTCACGTCCACGGCTAGCCCTAGCTCGGCGAAATAGCCGTTGTAGCCCAGTTCGCGCGAGCGCATGTGTTCCTGATCGAGATTGCCCGGGCCACGGGTTTTGACGAAGTAGCGCGCCGAAGACTGGCCATAGGCGGACGGTCGCAGGTTGCTCACCTGATAGCTCCAGTTGACGTTGTTCTCGAACATGTCCGGCGAGCGGATCGCCTCCGAGTACACCGCGCGCAGGCCATGGCGTGGGTTGATCAGGTAGTTGACGGCGAAGCGGGGCGTCAGCGAGCTGCCGATCAATTGGGTGTTTTCAAACATGGCGCCGCCCTGCAACAGCCAGTGTTCACTGGCACGCCATTCCAATTGGCCGAACGCACGCCACGTGGTGTCGTCCAGCGTGCCGTTGAAGTAGGTCTCGGAGTCGGCCCGGTCGTAACGATAGTTCATGCCGCTGACCAGCCGCAGGCTGTCGGACAGGCTGAGAGTGTCCTGCAATTCCAGATCGTAGCGTGATTCGCGGGCGCTTTGATCGATGTCGCCACACAAGGTCTGGCTGTCACCGTTGCGCCATTGATCCAGCACTTGATTGGCCAGGGCCATTTCCTGTGGCGTTCCGGCTTCCGGGCCGGGGCCGGTGAAGCGGGTGATATTGCGTGCCAGGCGTTCGGTGTAGTTCGGGTTGAGCTGCCACAGTTGGGTCAGTTGCGGGCTGAACGACACTTCGGCATCGCAGGCGCGCCACACTTGCTGGCGATCCCAGTGCTGCGCCGAGCCTTGTATATAAAGGCTGTGTTGCGGATTGATGTCGAGATTCCAGCGCACCGAGCCGGCGTAATCCTTGGCGATCACGTCGGAATTGTTCCCGGCAGCGGTAATCCCCGAGAACACCGGGCGGTAGGTATAAGGGCGCTGGTTGGTACCGTCCTTTGCATTGACCTGCCAGTCGAGGCTCTGGTTGTCACTCAGAGTCTGGCTGACGGCGAGGCTGAAGCGGTTCAAATGGCGGCTGTCGCGGTAATCGGCGCCGGTGCGGTCGCTGTCGAAGCCATCGTCTTCCTGGCCGGACAGCGACAGGCGCAAGTCGCCGCCGTTCCAGCCCGTACCCTGGCTGGCATAGAAATCGTTGATGCCGCGCTGGCCGCGAGTGTACTTCAGGCGCGTGCCATGGCTGTCTGCGGGGTTACGGGTGATGATGTTGACCACCGCCATCAGCGCGTTGGCGCCGTAGCTGACGGTGTTCGGCCCACGGAAAACCTCGATCCGCTCGATGTCTTCCATGGCCACCGGAATGTCGCTCCAGTCCACCGTGGCCAGGCCCGCGCGGTACACCGAGCGGCCATCGATCAGCACCTGCATGCGTCGCGCTTCGCTGGCATTGGTCCCGTGATAGTTGACCGCCGCCTGATTGCCGCTGATGTTGCCGACCATCATTCCCGGCACCAGCCGCAGCAACTCACTGATGTCGCGGGCGCCACTGGCGTTGATCAATTCACTGTCGAGTACGGTCATGCTCCCCGGCACTTCCGCCGGTGTCTGTTTCAGGCGTGTGGCCGTCAGCACCTGCGGCAGCGTTTCGCTGTCGACAAACAGGTCGTCCGCCTGCAACACCGGGCTGAACAGCAGCGCCAGCAACAGGGACGAACGTGAGGGGGGAGAGCCAAAAGACACGACACAGCCTTGATCACAAAGAATTGGCGCGCATGTTAACCGAGCACAGTGACTTTTCCAGTCACGATGCTGGCATTTTCCTAGGTTTTATTGGTCTTCTTCCTACAAGTGTCGGTAATTGACGCAGGGGCTGGCCGCGACCCGGACGCCCCGTATAATGCCGGCATCGCCACTGGTATGGATTAACGGATTGCATATGACTGAACAGCGCCCGATTGCGGTCCTGGGAGGCGGAAGTTTTGGTACCGCCGTGGCCAATCTTTTGGCCGAGAACGGCCATCAAGTCCTGCAGTGGATGCGCGACCCCGAGCAGGCCGAGGCCATCCGGGTCAATCGCGAGAATCCGCGTTACCTCAAAGGCATCAAGATCCTGCCGGGGGTGACTGCGGTCACGGACCTGCAGGCCACCCTCGACGCCTGCGAACTGTGCTTCGTCGCGCTGCCGTCGAGCGCCCTGCGCACGGTGCTGGCCGCTCATGCCGAGCGCCTGAGTGGCAAGATGCTGGTCAGCCTGACCAAGGGCATCGAAGCCCACACCTTCAAACTGATGAGCCAGATCCTCGAAGAAATCGCCCCGCAGGCGCGCATCGGCGTGCTGTCCGGGCCGAACCTGGCGCGGGAGATCGCCGAGCACGCGCTGACCGCCACGGTGGTTGCCAGCGAAGACGAAGAACTCTGCAAAGCGGTACAGGCTGCGTTGCATGGTCGCACCTTCCGCGTTTACGCCAGTGCTGACCGTTTCGGTGTCGAACTGGGCGGCGCGTTGAAAAACGTCTACGCGATCATTGCCGGCATGGCGGTAGCGCTGGAGATGGGCGAGAACACCAAGAGCATGCTGATCACTCGCGCCCTGGCCGAGATGACCCGGTTCGCGGTGAACCAGGGCGCCAACCCGATGACCTTCCTCGGTCTGGCCGGGGTCGGTGACTTGATCGTGACCTGCTCGTCACCCAAAAGCCGCAACTATCAGGTCGGGTTTGCCCTCGGTCAGGGCTTGAGCCTTGATGAAGCCGTGTCGCGTCTGGGCGAAGTCGCTGAAGGGGTCAACACCCTGAAAGTGCTCAAGGCCAAGTCCCAGGAGGTTGGCGTGTACATGCCGCTGGTCGCCGGGCTGCATGCGATCCTGTTTGAAGGACGCACGCTGGAGCAGGTGATCGGTCTACTGATGCGGGCCGAGCCGAAAACCGACGTCGACTTTATTTCCACCAGCGGTTTCAACTGATTCAACAGGAAGCGAGCCATGAACGATCCGAAAACCGAAGCCAAGTACGAATCCATCCTCCTGCGGGTGTTGTGGATGATCGTCTACGTGCTGGTCTGGCAAGTGGCACAGTTCATCCTCGGCGCGGTGGTGCTGGTGCAACTGATCTATCGTTTGATTTATGGCGCGCCGAGCGCCAGCCTGATGAACTTCGGCGACAGTCTGAGCCAGTTCCTCGCGCAGATCGGCCGCTTCGGCAGCTTTCACAGCGACCAGAAACCCTGGCCGTTCGCCGACTGGCCGACCCCGCGTGCCCCGGAAGGCGAGGCGCCGCACGCCGTGC
Source organism: Pseudomonas sp. SCPG-7 (assembly GCF_002156405.1). Classification (NCBI taxonomy): domain Bacteria; kingdom Pseudomonadati; phylum Pseudomonadota; class Gammaproteobacteria; order Pseudomonadales; family Pseudomonadaceae; genus Pseudomonas; species Pseudomonas sp. SCPG-7. Next base: position 100,786 of record NZ_MVOO01000018.1, read on the forward strand.
CGCCAGCCCCGCATCCGGCCCGCGATGAGGAACCCAAGCTATGAAACTCTGGGTATTGCGTCACGGTGAGGCCGTGCCTTATGGCTCGTGCCCCGACTCCGAACGGGAACTGACCGCGCACGGTCGCCAAGAGGCCTTGAGCAGCGCAGCCCGATTGATCGGTCAGCCGCTGACGGCGATTTACGCCAGCCCTTATCTGCGCGCACAACAGACTGCGCAGATCGTTCGCGAGGCTCTGGGTTTCGAGCCGGAGATCCGCACTGTCGATTGGCTGACGCCGGAGAGCGATCCGGACAAGGTGGCGGATCAACTGGTGTCGGTGAGCAATGTGCTGCTGGTCAGCCATAACCCGCTGGTGGGCAATCTGCTCAGCTATCTGCAGCACGGCGCCGGTTATCCGCCGGAGAAGGTCAGCACCGCTGGCCTGGCCGAATTGGAAAGTCCTGAGTTGTTGATTGGCTCGATGACCCTCAACAGCCTCAAGCACCCTTAACAGCAAAAGATCGCAGCCTGCACAGATCTCTGTTGGCGCTGCCGCAGGCTGCGATCTTTTGATCTTGTTTCTTTTGGTAAAAAATCCAACCAAGCACTTGCTTGGTTGACTACGCTTGCTCCAGACCCAAAAAACAGGAGCGAGTCGCATGTCTGCCGCCTTCCGTTTGCCGCTGGACGTGTTCTACGAGCGTGAGGCCCGGCATCCGCGCCAGCGTTTTTTGGTGCAGCCCATTGGCGGCGGGCAGGTCGAGACGCTGACCTGGGCCGATGTCGGCCATCAGGCCCGTTGCGCCGCGCACTGGCTGCGCGCACGGGAATTGCCGCAAGGCAGCCACATTGCACTGATCTCGAAAAACTGCGCGCACTGGATCATTGCCGATCTGGCGATCTGGATGGCCGGACACGTCTCGGTGCCGCTGTATCCCAACCTCACGGCAGACTCGGTGAATCAGGTCCTGACACATTCGGAAAGCGTGCTGGCGATCATCGGCAAGCTCGATGACTGGCCGGGCATGTCGGTCGGTGTGCCGGCGGATTTGCCAACCATCAGTCTGCCGCTGCATCCGCCCGGCGAGTTCGATTTCAGTTGGGATGACCTGCAAGGGAGCTCGCCGATCCAGGACGATCCACGCCCGGCATCCGAACAACTGGCGACCATCATCTACACCTCCGGCACCACCGGACTGCCCAAAGGCGTGATGCACAGTTTTGCCAATCTGGGGTTTGCCACGACACGCGGCACGCAACTGTTCGGGCTCAACGAGCAAGACCGCCTGCTGTCGTACCTGCCGCTGTGCCATGTCGCCGAACGAATGTTCGTTGAACTGGCGGCGATCTATACCGGGCAAACCGTGTTCTTTGCCGAAAGCCTCGACACCTTCATCACCGATCTGCAGCGGGCGCGGCCCACGGCGATGTTCGGCGTGCCGCGCATCTGGACCAAATTCCAGATGGGCGTGTACGGCAAGATCCCGGCCAAACGCCTGGATTTCCTGCTTGGCCTGCCATTCATTGGCAAGCGGGTCGGGCACAAGGTGTTGGCCGGGTTGGGCCTTGATGCCTTGCGCGTTGCCCTGTCCGGTGCGGCACCGGTGCCGCAGACCCTGCTCAGCTGGTATCGGAAACTCGGCCTCGATGTGCTGGAGGTCTATGGCATGACCGAGAGTTGCGGCTATTCGCACATCTGCCTGCCGGGTCAGTACAAGCAAGGCTGGATCGGCAAGCCGTGCCCGGAGGTCGAGGTGCGGATCGACGAGTCCGGTGAGGTGCAGGTGCGCAGTCAGGCGAACATGCTTGGCTATTTCAAGGAGCCGCAGAAAACCGCCGAGACCCTCACCGAGGACGGCTTCCTGCGTACCGGCGACAAGGGCGAACAGGATGCCGAGGGGCGTTTGCGCCTGACCGGCCGGCTCAAGGAAATCTTCAAGACCAGCAAAGGCAAATACGTGGCCCCGGCGCCGATTGAAAACCGGCTGGCGGTGCATTCGCGGATCGAACAGGTCTGCGTGGTTGGCGATGGTCTGAGTGCGCCGCTGGGCTTGTGCGTGCTGTCGAACGTCAATCAGGAGGAGGCGCGGGCGAGTCTGCATTCGAGCCTGGAGAAGCTGCTCGAAGAGGTCAACGCCGTGCTCGACAAGCACGAGCGCCTGCGCCGACTGGTGGTGGTCAAGGACAGCTGGGCGGTGGAAAACGGTTTTCTCACGCCGACCTTGAAGATCAAGCGCAACGTCATCGAAGACACTTACGGTGCGCGGTTTGAAGAATGGAGCGCGCGCAGCGAGGCGGTGCTGTGGCAGGATTGAATGACGATCAAAACAACAAAGGAAGCCTGCGATGACCTTGTGGCGCACCACTCCGAACATCGAGCAGTTGAACGCAATCCAGAAAAACACCATCGGCGAAGTGCTGGATATCCGCTTTGAGTCCTTCGACGAAACGTCGTTGACGGCGAGCATGGTCATCGACCACCGCACCCACCAGCCTTACGGTCTGCTGCACGGCGGCGCCTCGGTGGTGCTGGCGGAAACCGTCGGTTCCATGGCCAGTTACCTGTGCATCGACGCCAGCAAGTTCTACTGCGTTGGGCTGGAGATCAACGCCAACCATTTGCGCGGTTTGCGCAGCGGTCGGGTGAGCGCAGTGGCCAAACCGATTCACATCGGCCGCACCACGCATGTCTGGGACATCCGCCTGACCAGCGATGAAGGCAAGGCCAGTTGTGTGTCTCGTTTGACCATGGCAGTGGTGCCATTGGGTGAGCAACCGCCGGCGCGTTGAGGTCAGATGCGCCATCGCCATGACCGGACTGTCATCATTCCTGGCAGTTACGGTCATTGCTCAGGGCCGCGCTCTTGCGGACAATCAGCGGCATGTTTCCGCTCATGGATAAACCTGCATGTCGCAACCGATCTTTTTCACCCACGCCAACGGGTTTCCCTCGGGCACCTACGGCAAGTTGTTCGCGGCGCTGGCGCCCGAGTACCGGGTTGCGCATCTGGAGCAACATGCCCATGACCCGCGTTTCCCGGCGGACGACAACTGGTACAACCTGGTCGACGAACTGATCCACCATCTGCAGCAACAGGATCAGCCGGTGTGGGGCGTCGGCCATTCGTTTGGCGGTGTGTTGCACCTGCACGCGGCGTTGCGTTGCCCTGAGCTGTATCGCGGCGTGGTCATGCTCGACTCGCCGGTGCTGACTCGCACAGACCAGTGGGTGATCCGCGCGGCCAAGCGCTTCGGCTTCATCGATAAACTGACCCCGGCCGGACGTACGTTGGGGCGGCGCGAAGAGTTCGCCGACCTCGACACGGCGCGCAGCTACTTTGCCGGCAAGACCCTGTTTCGCGGTTTTGATCCGGAATGCTTCGATGCCTACCTGCAACACGGGCTGCAGACGGTTGGTGACAAGTTGCGCCTGCGCTTCGACCCAGCCACCGAAATCAGCATCTATCGCGGCGTGCCGCACACCAGCCCGGGCCGTACGCGCCAATTGCAGGTGCCGCTGGCCGTGGTGCGCGGGCACAAGAGCCGGGTGGTCATGCGTCATCACACGCGGTTCGTCGGGCGTCTGCCCCAGGGTGAAGCCCTGAGCATGCCCGGCGGGCACATGTTCCCGCTCGAACGTCCGCAAGACACCGCGCGCCTGCTCAAAGAGCTGTTTACGCGTTGGGAGCGCCGCCAGCAGAAGGACTGCGCATGAGCCCGACCTTCGAAGAAGTGCGCCTGAGCCTGCCGCATATCGAACTGGCGGCGCACTTGTTCGGCCCCGAGGACGGTCTGCCAGTGATCGCCCTGCATGGCTGGCTCGACAACGCCAACAGCTTCGCGCGCCTGGCGCCCAGGCTCAAAGGCCTGCGCATCATTGCCCTGGACATGGCCGGGCATGGGCATTCCGGGCATCGCCCGAACGGCGCCGGTTATGCGCTGTGGGACTATGCGCACGACGTGTTGCAGGTCGCCGAGCAATTGGGCTGGAAGCGCTTCGGCCTGCTCGGGCATTCGATGGGCGCGATCGTTTCGCTGGTGCTGGCCGGGTCGTTGCCAGAGCGCATCACTCATCTGGCATTGATCGACGGGGTGATTCCGCCTACAGACAAAGGCGAAAACGCTGCCGAGCGTATGGGCATGGCCTTGCAGGCGCAGCTGGACCTGCGCGAGAAGCGCAAACCGGTCTACAACACCCTCGATCGTGCCATCGAAGCCCGGATGAAGGGCTTGGTGGCGGTCAGTCGCGAAGCCGCCGAGCTGCTGGCGCAACGCGGCCTGATGCCAGTGCCCGGCGGTTATACCTGGCGCACTGATAATCGGCTGACTCTGCCATCGCCGTTGCGCCTGACTCAGGAACAGGCGATGGCGTTCGTCCAGCGCATCACCTGTCCGGCGCAACTGGTGGTAGCCGCCGACGGCATGCTGGCCAGACATCCGGAGTTGCTGGAGCGTCTACCCTTTAGCCAGGAACAGCTGGCGGGCGGGCATCATTTGCATCTGAACGATGAGTCCGGTGCCGACCTTGTCGCAGACTGTTTCAATCGCTTCTTCGCCATTCCTTGACTTGCACCGGGCAACTGTCGAGGCTGGGCGGGTTGAAATGGGAGACAAACACGATGGATTTCTATACCGCTGCGACCCCGACCCGCCAAGCCATGCCGATCCGATGAGCCTGACTATGCGGTCACTCAGTCTGTTGGCGCTGTGCTGTTTCAGTCCCGTTCTCTTCGCTGCCGATGTGCCAGGCAGCCAGGATCTGCAGATCGTGCCGCGCCTGGCCGATGCGCAGATTGTCGACTATCGCCCTCCGGTGGAGCTCGAGCGGATCTATCCGCTGGGCTCGATCCGCAAGATCAGCGGCCAGTTGCGCTTCGACGGCCAGGTCACCGCGCGCGGCCAGACCACTTCGGTCACCTACGAATTGCCCCCGGAACACTCCGCCACCGAAGCCTTCACTGCTGCTCGCGAAGCCCTGCAAAAGCAGGACGCCGAGTTGCTGTTCTGGTGCCAGGCCCGCGACTGTGGCGAAAGCAGCCTGTGGGCCAATGAAGTGTTCGGCAATGCCAAGCTGTACGGTGCCGACGAGCAACAGGCCTATCTGCTGTTGCGTCTGGCCGCACCGAAGGACAACACCCTGGTGGCGCTCTACAGCATCACCCGTGGCAATCGCAAAGCCTACCTGCATGTCGAACAGTTCGAAGCGGGCGCGCCGTTGGGCGAGTTGCTGCCGACCTCGGCCACGCTGTTGCGACAGCTCAAAAGCACCGGCGAACTGGACTTTCCCAAGCTGACCGGAGACCCGGATGACACCTGGCTACGACTGATTTCCCGTGGCTTGAACCTCGACACCACCCAGCGCGTGACGATTGCCGGGCCGAAGGCCGAGGCCTGGCGTCAGGCATTGATCGGTCAGGGCGTGCGCGCGGCGCGGATGGAGGCGGGGAGCGCCGACGGCGCTGGCCTGCGCATTGATCTGTTGCGATAAGCTGCATCCGACGTGCACGCATGGCGTGTTCGCCTACTCTTTGTCCGACTGACTTCTTCGAGACTTTACATGCTCAATAATGATCGGCTGTTGGTGCAGATCCTTTTGCTGGTGCTGTTTGGTGCCAGCCTGTGGGTGATGGCGCCGTTCTGGTCGGCGCTGTTCTGGGGCGCGGTGCTGGCGTTCGCCAGTTGGCCGCTGATGCGTCTGTTGACCCGTTGGCTCAATGGCCGCGAATCGCTCGCTGCGGCTATTTTGACCCTCGGCTGGATGCTGCTGGTGGCGGCGCCACTGGTGTGGCTGGGGTTCAACCTGGCCGATCACGTGCGCGATGCCACGGCGTTCATCAAGGATGTACAGGTCGACGGCCTGCCGGAAGCACCGGCCTGGCTCGGCAGCGTGCCGCTGGTCGGCGAGCGGCTGGTCGGGGTCTGGAACAGCATCGATCAGCAGGGCGCAGCGCTGATGGTGTCGATCAAGCCGTATCTGGGGCAGGTCGGCAACTGGTTGCTGGCGCGCAGTGCGCAGATCGGCGGCGGGATCCTCGAGCTGACCCTGAGCATTGTCTTCGTGTTCTTTTTCTATCGCGACGGGCCGCGACTGGCGGCGTTTGTGCACGGTCTGCTGGAGCGGCTGATTGGCGAGCGTGCCGGGTATTACATCGAGCTGGTGGCCGGCACTGTGCAGCGGGTGGTCAACGGGGTGATCGGTACGGCAGCGGCGCAGGCGATTCTGGCGTTGATCGGGTTCCTGATTGCCGGGGTCCCGGGGGCGCTGGTGCTGGGGATCGTGACGTTCCTGTTGAGCCTGATTCCGATGGGGCCACCGTTGGTGTGGATTCCGGCCACGGCCTGGCTGGCCTGGAAAGGTGAATACGGGATGGCGGTGTTTCTCGGGATCTGGGGGACGTTCATCATCAGTGGCGTGGATAACGTGTTGAAGCCTTATCTGATCAGCCGGGGCGGGAATCTGCCGTTGGTGATTGTGTTGCTTGGGGTATTTGGCGGGTTGATTGCGTTTGGGTTTATCGGGCTGTTTATCGGGCCTACGTTGTTGGCGGTGGCTTATAGTTTGTTGACGGATTGGAGCAAGAGTCAGGCTCGGGTTTAGATTTGGCTGGGGTGGTTTGACTTGGCGGCCTCTGGGCCGACCAGGTTCTTGGGGTTTTGGGTGAATATCCGTTTTTTTGGGTGTTGCGGCTGGCGGTTTCGCCCTTACGGCGAGTCACTTTTTCAGACGCCAAAAAGTAACCAAAACGCTGGGCCCCTGCGTTCGGCCCTCGCTTAGGCTCGGGTTCCTTCGCTCCGGGATTCATCCGGGGGCATCGCCTC
>NZ_MVOO01000019.1:0-81943 GCF_002156405.1 Pseudomonas sp. SCPG-7
ACGCTCAAGACAATCAAAAATAAGTGATCGGGTGTTACCTATGTGGTTGATCCCTTCATCCCCCAGCGTACGGCACTTCGCTGAGGCTCAGTGTTCCCTCGCTACGGTGCCCATCCGGGGGCATCGCCTACGGTTTGCTTCGCTGCACCTCCTCTCGATGCATGCGGCTTCGCCGCACGGCGCTGCGCGCCTCCCCCCGGATGAACACCTCCACTCAGCCTGCCGACGGGCCTTGAGGTCAAAAGCTTTACTCGAGCTAACGCTCATCGTGTTGAGTGGGGCGGCTTCGCCGCATGGGGTGTGCGCGAATAAAATTGTGGGAGCCAGCTTGCTCGCGATGGCGGCCTGACAGCCGACCAATCTCTAACGATGACACCCGATCCCACTGTGGGAGCTGGCTTGCCAGCGATGGCGGCCTGACAGCCGACCAATCTCTAACGATGACACTCGATCTCACTGTGGGAGCTGGCTTGCCAGCGATGGCGGCCTGATAGCCAACCAAATTTCTAACTGAAAACACCCGATCCCACTGTGGGAGCTGGCTTGCCAGCGAAGGCGGCCTGATAGCCGACCAATTTCTAACTGAAAACACTCAATCCCATGTAGGAACTGCCGAAGGCTGTGATCTTTTGATCTGGCTCTGGCTCTGGCTCTGGCTCTGGCTCTTGATGTGGCTTTTGATCTTCAGCCCCTTCGGCAGGCCGAGCGGAGGTGTTCATCCGGGGGGAGGCGCGCAGCGCCATGCGGCGAAGCCGCATACATCGAGAGGAGGTGCAGCGAAGCAAACCGTAGGCGATGCCCCCGGATGGGCACCGTAGCGAGGGAACACTGAGCCTAAGCGAAGTGCCGTACGCCGGGGCAAAGCCTTTTGGGTTACCTTTTCGGCGTTTGGAAAAGGTGACTCGCTGTAAGAGCGAAACCGCCAGCGGCAGCACCCGAAGAAACGGATATTCACCCAATATCGCCAGCACAAATGGATATTCACCCAATATCGCCAGCACGAACGGATATACACCCAATCCCGCAAAAAACACCAGATCAAAAGATCGCAGCCTTCGGCAGCTCCTACACTGCTATTTACGGCTTATCCCACAAGCCCAGACAACCACCCAAAAAGGAGTCTGCCCCCATGCCCGATAGAAAATGTGACTGCCCAAACTGCAAATGCACCATCAAGGAAGGCGAACACGCCTACGCCGTGCACGGCAAACACTATTGCTGCGAGGCTTGCGCGCATCACCACAAGGGCGGTGAAGAGTGCTCAAGCAAAGGCTGCCATTGCGCCCACCCCAAATAACCGCGCGCAAAAAAAAGTGGAGCCTAATCAGGCTCCACTTGCAGTTTCAGGCTTTCATCATCCAGCCGTTCGGTATGGCGAACCGTGCCTTGCAGACGCCGGCCTTCGACCCTGACCACCACGGTTTTCGCCTGGTCGAGGTCCTCCGGTAACGGCGCCGGCACGCGCAAGGCGAAGCGATAGGGGTCGTCTTCGACAGCTTCAAGACCCACCTGACAGTCCACGCTTCTGGTGATACGTCCGAAAAAGGTGTCCAGGCCATAATCCAGATGCGCCGGGCTGAAGATGCTGGTCATTGTGTACGCCCCCAAAGAGTCCCCACTGCCTGGCGAGAGTCTAGCTCGCCGGTCGCCATGTGACGTTTTCCACGCCGAATTTCTCCGCCATCGGTTTGCTGGTCTTTTGCACTTTTTCCCGGCCGAAACGCGGGATGCGACCCACGCCGGCATCACAGCTTGCCCAGTGCCACGCCTCGGCGTTGTCCATTTTGTCCGAGCGGATAATGAACGACTTGGGCGTGCCGTGAAGGGTGTAATCGATGACAAACAGTTTTGCGTTGTTCATAAAGCCCGTATTCCTCCCTGTGGTATTAGAAGGATCGCGGCGCGTCGCGAAAATTCATTCGGATTGTCCGACGGTATCTATCGTTGGCGGCGCTGTGACCGACTGGTTACCATGCGCCTTCCGCCAACCCCAATGAATACTCGCCATGGCCCTCGCCGCACCCCCCGATCTGACGGATACCGATGTGCCGGTGCAACCGCTGGCGCGTACCTATCCGCGTGGATTGTTCATCGAGCCGCACGAGCATGTCTGGGGGCAGTTGCTGTATGCGATGAGCGGGGTGATGTGGGTCGAGACCCCGCATGAGGCGCTGGTGGTGCCGCCGCAGCGGGCGGTGTGGTTGCCGCCTGGAGTGCCCCACGGGATTCGCGTGGTGTCGGACTTGCAGATGCGAAATATCTACCTGCGCCCGGTGCTGGCGGCAACGCTGGATGCGACGGTACAGGTGATTGAGGTCGGTGGGCTGCTGCGTGAGTTGATCGTCGGTTTGGTGGAGCAGGGTCACAACGGCGAGCCGGCTTATTACGACGCCTTGGTCGGGCTGGCGTTGCTGGAACTCAAGCGTGCCCGGCGCTCGCCATTGAAGATCCCGCTGCCCGACGATTCCGACCGGCGTTTGATGAACCTGTGTCAGGCGGTGATGGCGGCGCCGTCGCTGGACATTCCGTTCGAGCAGCACGCGGAAAACGCCGGAGCCAGTGTGCGCACGCTGGCGCGGCTGTTCAAGGACAGCCTCGGCATGGGCTTCGCTGAATGGCGGCGGCAGGTGCAACTGGCGACGGCGGTGGCCGAGTTGATTCAGGGCGTGCCGGTGAATGCGATCGCTCGGGAGCTGGGGTATTCGCCGAGCAGTTTCAGTGACATGTTCCGGCGTGAGTTGGGGGTGGCGCCTTCGCAATTCTCCACTGATTGAACACAATCCTGTGGGAGCTGGCTTGCCAGCGATGGCGTCGGCACATTCAACATCTTCATGGCAGACAAATCGCTATCGCTGGCAAGCCAGCTCCCACAGGGTTTTGTGGTGACTTTCCAGGATTTGGCCGAAATTCAGAAGTCCTTGGCCGACACCTCTGCCCATCCTTCCCTAGACTTTGCCCATTCCTTTCACGCGGCGGAGTTTTCCATGAACTACCTGATTTCGCTGGCCATCGGTCTGGGCGTCGGCCTGCTCTATGGCGCGCTGGATTTTCGCTCCCCGGCGCCACCGGCCATCGCGCTGGTGGGGCTGCTGGGCATGCTCGCGGGTGAGCAGCTGTGGCCGCTGGGCCGGCAACTGGTCGCCGGTTGGTTGTCCTGAATGTCCTTTTTTCCTTTGGTGGATGTCCTCATGAAAGCACTGCAATTCGATAAAACCGGCGACCTGTCCTCCCTGCGTTTCGTCGACGTACCGACCCCGGTGCCCGGCGCTGATGACGTGCTGGTCGAAATCAAGGCCGCCGGTCTGAACCCCAGCGATGTGAAGAACGTACTCGGGCGGTTTCCCTACACCACATTGCCACGGATTCCCGGGCGCGATTTTGCCGGTGTCGTGGTCGAAGGCCCGCAGGCGTTGCTCGGTCAGGAAGTCTGGGGCACCGGGCGCGAACTGGGCTTTTTTGCCGATGGTTCGCACGCGCAATTCGTCAAATTGCCGACCAATGGCGTGGCGCATAAACCGTCGCACTTGAGCTTCGCTCAGGCGGCCAGCCTCGGCGTGCCTTACACCACCGCTTGGGATGCGTTGGAGCGCAGCCTGGTGAGCGCTGAAACCCGTTTGCTGGTGATCGGCGGTGGTGCGGTGGCGACAGCGGCGTTGGCATTGGCCAAGGTGCGCGGCGCGCAGATCCTCGCGGCTGCGCGGCGGCTGGAGCAGGTCAAGGCGTTGCAGGCACAGGGCTATGCGACGATTCAGCTGGATAAGCCCGAAGACCTCGGCGCGCAGGTCAACGCGGTGTACGGCGGCGGCGCTGACGTGGTCTTCGATACCACCGGTTTCTGGCTGCCCGCCTCGGTGGCGGCACTGGCAGCGTTCGGCCGCATCGCGATCATCGCCGCGCCGGTCGACGGCCACGTGCAATTGCCAGCGCTGGCGTTGTACCGCAAGGGCGGTTCGGTGATCGGGATCAACTCGCTGCTGTACGGCGTGCAAGCCTGTGCGGCGATGCTCGAGCAGTTCGGGCGGTTCTTCGATGAGGGGCTGTTGCCGTTGCCGCAGGAGTGGGTGGAAGTGCCTCTGGCGGAGGGGTTGGACAGCTACGCGAAGGTGAATCAGGGCAGTGGTGACAAGATCATCCTGATTCCCTGATCTTCCAGACACCGCATAACCTGTGGGAGCTGGCTTGCCAGCTCCCACAGGAATCGTTGTCGGGCTCAGGATTGTGGGACGCCGTTCTCCCATGCCGACCAGTTTTTCAGAATGTCCTGCACCAGCGGATTACCCGCGCGATAGAGGTTTTCCAGCGCCGGCACGAACCCGCCCTGATCGGCGTACTTCAACAGATTGTCCACCTCACTGCCGCCCGGAGCAGGACGGTCGAAGTCAGAGCCTGCACGCACCACGGCCAGACGCTGCACATCCACCAGACCTTCGCGACTGGCACGCAGCAGCGCTTCGTAGGTGGAGTTGTCTTCCTGTTGGGTGGTGCAGTATTCGCCCTTGTTATCGGTCAGCAGTTTGGTCCAGACCTCGGCGCGTTCGCTCAGACGCGTGCCGGAGAACCAGGTGTTGCCCGCCAGCGTGTCGCAACGGGTGACCACGGGGGGCTGATTGGCCGGTGCTGCCGGGTATTTCTGGCGCCACGCGGCCGATTCCTTGCTCTCGCTCAGTTCGACCTTGTGGCTCAGGGCGAAGGCCTTGGCCTGCAGTTTCGGGTTGAGTTCGAAGACTTCGGTCTTGTAGTCCAGCGGCGGTTTTTCGTTCGGGCCTTTCGTGTTGATGCCGAGGTAACCGGTCGGCCAGTTCGATGGCGCATCGCGCGAATCCAGCTCCCACTGGGTGCCGAACTCCACCAGGTAATGCGCCCACGCGGCGGTGCCGATGGTTCCGTGTTTGGGGCTGATGCCGGCAATCCCGGCAATCAGGAAGTAGCTTTTGCGCAGGTCGAATTTCGGCGACAGCGCCAGTACCAGGGTCGAGGCGGCGGCGTTGGTCTGGCCCATGCCGGTGGTCATCAGGCACACCTGCTGCGTGTTGCAGCGAATAGTCGGGTATTCGGCCGACAGGCCCGGCACGCGGATTTCCTGCTTGAGCTCGAGGCGATCGATCCAGTGCTGCGCCTCCGGGGCGAACATGGTGATCAGCACCACTTTCGGTTGAATCGGCGCCTCGCCCGACCAAGCGTTGGAAGAGAGCAGGGCCGCAGCGGCCAGTGATACACGCGTCATTGCTTTCATGATGGCTCCTGGATTCAGAACTGATAACCGATGCCGGCGTAGTAACCCCAGCCATTGGAACGTGCGCGGAAATTGCCGTCGCCAAAATTCAGCTCGCTGCCGTCCTCCCAGTTGCCGCCGTTGTGGAAGTAGCGGCCAACCAGGGTGAAACGCAGGTGGGTGAACGAGTACAGCAACACATTGGTCGCCACCGTGGCATTGGCGGTGCGCGCCGGGTTGTCCTTGTGCAGGTCCGAACCGAAATCGAAGTTGGTGAAGCCGATGTAGGTCAGCGAGGCGCCGTTGCTGAATTTGTCGATCGGCACGATGTACTTCAGCTGCGCGCGGTAGCCGTCCCACGAATATTCGTTGCTGGCGCCGTAGTTTTCCCACTGGTAGCGCCCGTACAGGTTGGCCGACAGGTTGACCCGCGAGTGGGTGTCGATGTCGGTACCCAAACCGCTGTACAGCGTGTTGGCGCGGTTTTCCTTGCGGCTGCCGTGGTCGTAGATCCAGTCGAACGCCACGTACCATTCCTTGAACGGCCCGATGGCCAGGCTACGGCCGGCGAGGTAGTCGATGGAGATGCGCGGTTCGTGCTCCATGAACACCGGCGAGCCGTGATCCCACACGCCTTTGTCGTGGCTGTTGCCGATGTTGAAGATCTTCGGAATGTCGATGTAGCCGTACAGCTCGAACGGACCCTTGCGCCCGAAGTACTCGTATTCCAGGTAAATATCATCGGCCGGCTGCGGGCCGAAGCTGATGTCCTTGCTGCCGATCAGCATCAGGTCCTGGTTGTACCAGTCCGACAGGTACGCGCCTTTTTTCGGCGGACTGGCTTCGGGGCTGAGGGCTTCGCCCTGGGCGGATTCCTCAGGCAGGGCAGGCTGCGCCAGCGCGGTCTGACTGAGAACTCCGGTAACGCCGGTCAGTAGCAGGGAAACAGCAAAGGTGCGCACACCGCGACGGCGGTGGCAGGAAGAAACGTGCATTCAAAGTCCTTTTTGCGGATCAAGGCCCGGAGCGGCGGGCCTGTACGGGTGTGTTACGAAAGTGGCGGCATTGACGCTTCGCAAACGTTTGCACAAGCCGTACCAATTATCAAAGTTGAAAACTGAAAAAGGTCGCAATGGCTTTGATTTTTGAAAGTGGGGTATCGCTTGGATTCGGATGGGAAACTGTTGCTGAATGTTAGAGATCTGCTTGATTAGTCTGTCGAATCTGCTTACTTTCGCACGCCTCGAAGGACGAAATTGACCACATAAGGAGTTGTTTGTGGAAGCAAGGTTTGGTGTTGGCCTCGGATCACGTATTTCCCCCCTTTCTCTTGCTGTTCACCTGAGCGTCGTCGGACTCCTGTTCGGCGGTTTCAGCGCACCGGCGTTCGCCAGTTGCGCAACCGTCGGCTCGTCCGTGACGTGCACCGGTGTGCCGACCTTGCCGCTGCTCCTCAACACCTACGCCAGTGCTGCCAACGGTCTGACGGTAAATGTCGATGCTGGCGCAGCGATGAATGCCGTTCCGGGAGGCTCCGCGATAGCCCTGACGGGAAGCAACGTCACGCTGAACAACTCCGGCACCATCGACCCGGCGTACACCGGCCCCATGTCGCAATTGAGCGGTGCTCTGTTGCTGGGGGCGAGTGGCGCGCCAGGCGTGATCAACGTGCTCAACAATGCCGGCGGTATCCTCCGTGGCACCGGCATGGTGCAGGGGCCGAACCTGACTGATCTCGGTGGCCTGGCGATCAATGTCGTCAACCCGGCGGGCGGCGTCACCCGAATTATCAATAACGGCACCATTACCTCAACCGGAGTCCAGCCCGGCATTCCTCTGGCCGATACTCCCGTGGTCGCGGTACACGGTGGTGGTTCCCAGGTGAACATGGTCAACGGCGCCACAGGCCAGATTACCGGGCGGGTGGCGTTCGAATCGTCGGCGGGTGGCAACGCATTCACCAACGCCGGCAGCATCAATGGCAGTGTTTCGCTGGGTGCGAACAGTCACAACACCTTCACTGCGGTGACCGGCTCCAGCGTTGGAATCGGTGATGGCGTGCAGAGTGGTGCCGGGCTCGGCGGCATGGCAGGCGTCGATCTGACCTTTGCCCCCACCGGGCAGATCGACGGCGGCGCAGGTGGCACCAACAACCTGATTCTGCAGAACACGGCCGGTGTCGGCGGCGGCACCAGCGGTGTCGGCACGGCATCGAGCGCCACCTACGTCAACTTCGACAACCTGACCGTCAACAGCGGCAACTGGACCTTGGAGGGGGCATTGGTCAGCGGCAGCACCACCCTCAATGGCGGTATTGCCCGGTTCAATGACAACGCCACGTTCGGTAACGGTGTCCTGACTTCCAACGGCGGAACTATCGAGGCCGGCAATGCCGGGTTGACACTGACCAACGAGATCAGCCTCGGGGCCGACGGCCTGACCGTGCAGGGCAGCAACGACATAACCTTGAGCGGGATGATATCCGGCAGCGGCGGTCTGACCAAGACCGGCTCTGGCAATCTGACGCTCGGGGCTCTGTACAACATCTTCAAAGGTCCTTTGAATATCGTTTCCGGCAACGTCTACGCGCATGACGGCGGCGCGGTCGGCCGCTATCCCATCGTCAACCTCAGTGCCGGCACCAATCTCTACGTTGAACGCAATCTCTCTCTCGGCGGGCTGAATGGCGCCGGTAACGTGTACGTGTCGGGCCAAGGCCTTTACGTGGGCAATGACGTCAGCAATACCTTCGACGGCGAGATCCATACGTCTCGCTTGATCAAAGATGGCACCGGTACCCTGACGCTCACCGGTAACAACGACTTTCATAATGGCTCAAGCATTGTCGATGGCGGTACCTTGAACGTCGGCGGATTGCTGAACAGCTCGGTTGACGTCAAAAGCGGCGCCACCCTGACCGGCAGTGGTTCGATTCAGCAACAGGTGCACATCGACGACGGCGGACACCTGGCATTGTCCTCAGGCACCACGATGTCCGTAGGCCGACTGATCCTCGATTCCGACAGTAATGTCGATGTGCGCCTTGCAACTCCATCGAGCACGCCGGTGTTGAACATCGGCGGCAACCTGACCCTCGACGGCAACCTCAATGTCAGAGACGCCGGTGGTTTCGGCGTCGGTGTCTATCGCTTGTTCAACTACACCGGCACTCTGACCGACGATGGCCTGACCGTGACCGACGTACCCTTGGGTTACCGTCTCGGCGACATGGTGGTGCAGGCGCTGAGTAACCAGATCAATCTGGTGGTCGCGGCACCGAACAGCAACCTGCGCTTCTGGGACGGCAGCCAGACCATCGCCAATGGAACGGTGGACGGTGGCAGTGGCACGTGGAGCGCCGGCGGCACGAACTGGACCCGTTCCAACGGCGCGCTGAATCAGTCCTGGGGTGACGACTTCGGCATCTTTCAGGGCGCGGCCGGCACGGTGTCCGTCAATGGCACTCAACGGTTCGCCGGTCTGCAATTTCTCACCGATGGCTACAACCTGGTGAACGGCACAGCGGGGCAACTGACCGCTGTCAACGGCTTCAGTGGCACTACGGTGATGCGGGTCGATCCGGGGGTGACCGCAACGATTGGTGTGAACATCAACGGCAGTGGCATTCTCAATAAAGTCGACAGCGGTACGCTGGTACTCAACGGCGACAACAGTTATTCCGGTGGAACCCGACTGGATGGCGGCACGCTGGTGGTCGGCAGCAACACGGCGCTGGGCAGCGGCGCACTGGTCGCCAATGCGGACACGCAACTGGAGAGCAACAAGGCCGTCGCGCTGGACAACGCGATCACTCTCAACAGCAACCTCACAGTGGGCGGCAATCACGACCTTGCGCTCAACGGCGTTATCAGTGGCACAGGCGGGCTGACCAAGAATGGCGCCTCCGTCCTGACGCTCGCCGGCAATAACAACTTCCTTGGGCCGGTGACGTTGAATGCCGGTGGCCTGCTTCTGGCCTCGAACACGGCGCTGGGTTCCGGCGCCCTGAAAGTGGCGAATGACGCCACGCTGGAAACGACGGGTGGCTTGAATATCGGCAATACGATGTACCTCACAGGCGACCTGCACCTGCTTGGCAATAACGATCTGACGTTGAGCGGTATGATCCTTGGCGAGGGTGGCCTGATCAAGGACGGTACAGGCAACCTGACGTTGATCGGAAGTAACAGCTCCTTCCGTGGAACGGTGTTGAATGGCGGGACACTGACTCTGCAAGACTATCGCTCTACGGGCCCAGGGCCTATCGTTGTCAACGGCGCATCGGTTCTCACCGCTATTGATCGGGTCGAGCTTACCAACCGCCTGGTGCTCAACGCTGACCTGACGCTCCCCGGCGACGTACCGACATCCCTGCGCGACGTCAGCGGCAGCGGTCGGCTGATCAAAAACGGTTCGTCCAGCCTGCACATCGTTGAGGCCAGAAACTGGACCGGTGGCCTCACGTTGAATGGCGGCTCGCTGAGCGCATTTTCCGGTGCTTTGGGCACTGGCAAGCTGATCGTAGGCGGTGATTCGAGTCTTGAATCGGGTAATCCGACGACTTTTGACAACGACATCGACCTCAACGCCAACCTGACGGTGACTCGCAGTCAATCTCTGACCTACGGTATGGTCTTCAACGGAGTGATTGCCGGCACCGGCACGTTGACCCATCTGAGCAAAGTTGATCTGAAACTGACGGGCGCCAACACGTTCAGTGGTCTCCTGGATTTCCGGGCCGGCAGCCTGACAACCGTCGGCGACTCGGCACTGGGCAACGGCGCCAGTCTCAACCTTGAAGCGCCTGCGACGCTCAATCTGGGTGGCTCGGCGAATCTGGCCAGATTGACCGGCTCCGGCACTGCATTGATCGGCGCTGGCCACACCTTGAGCATCGGCAGCAACGACGCCAGCAGCGCCTTCAACGGTCGACTCGGCGGAGCCGGTGCGCTGGCCAAACGCGGTACCGGGACCTTCCTGTTGACCGGCGATCAGTCGTTCAACGGCGCGGTCTCGGTGGATCAAGGCATGCTGCAGGTCGGCAGCCGCGCGGCGCGGGGCTCCCTGGGCGGGCAGGTGAGCGTGGCCAATGGCGCAATCTTGAGCGGTAACGGCAGTGTCGGTTCGGTGGTCAACCACGGTGTGCTGGTTTCGGGTGCCGAGGCCGGCACCCTGAGCGTGGCCGGCAACCTGACCAACGCCGCCGACGGCGTGTTGGCCCTGACCGTCAGTTCTCCGACCGCTACACCTCTGGCCGTTGGTGGTACAGCGGCGCTGGGTGGAAGCCTGCAAGTGAACAGCCTGACGCCGTTTACCGGCAACACGGTGTATTCGCTGATCACTGCCGGCGGTGGAGTGACTGGCACCTTTAGCGCGGCCGATCTGCCGCAGTACACGTTCCTCAATACAGCGCTGGTGTATGACGCCAACGCAGTGAATCTGGTGGTCAGCCGTAACGACACCTCGTTCGCTGACGCTGCGACTACCGGGAACCAGCGCAACACGGCCTCGGCGTTGACGCGCAATGGCCCGGCGGGCGCGGCGTTGCAGAACGAAATCGCCAACCTCAACGTGGCAGGTGCTCGGCAGGCCTTCGACAATCTGTCCGGGGAGATCCATGCGAGCACCGCCAGTGCGGTTCTCGAGGATTCGCGCTTCCTGCGTGAAGCGGTCAATGACCGTATGCGCCAGCCAACCTGCAGCGCTGCGGATGATCCACGCCGCACGCTGGCCCCGAGCGATACCCAATTGAGCAGCAACGGCTGTCACGGTGAAATGGTCGGCTGGGCCCGTGCCATTGGCGCATGGGGCGATATGGGCGGCGACAGCAACACGGCCAGTGTCGATCGTAGCCTCAGCGGTTTCATGCTCGGCACCGACAAGCAACTGGACGAGCAATGGCGCGCCGGTATGGCGGCCGGCTACACCCGCAGCAATCTCAATGCCCATGATCGAAACTCCGATGCCAAGGTCGACAGCTACCACCTGGCGACTTACCTGAATTCGCAGTTCGATGCCCTGGCAGTGCGACTTGGCGCCGCCTACAGCTGGCACCGTCTCGACACCAAACGTGAAGTCAACGTCGGCAGTTACAACGACCGATTGAAGGCTCGCTACGATGCCCGCAGTGCCCAGGTGTTCGGTGAAGTGGGTTACGCCATCAATGCGGCAGGTGTGGCCATCGAACCGTTCGCCGGTCTGGCTTACGTCAACTACGACAGCGACACCGCCAGGGAAAAAGGTGGAATGGGGCGGCTGAAGGGCGATGCCGATCAGGACATCACCTATTCGACCCTCGGTGTGCGTATCGGCAAGTTGGTGACACTGGCCAACGGCAGTCAACTGACCCCGCGAGCGGCCATCGGCTGGCGGCATGCCTATGGCGATACCCAGCCTGATGCCGACCTGACCTTCATCGACGGCGGCGCTTCGTTCAGCACCCAGGGCGCGCCGATTGCCAGAGACAGCGCGCTGCTCGAGGCCGGTGTGGACTTCCAGATCACCCCGACCGGCAAACTCGGCATCGGCTACTCGGGCCAGGTGTCCAGCGACAGCCACGACAGCGCGATGAGCATCAGCTTCAGCCAAAGCTTCTGATCGTTGCCGAAGCACTCAGACCGCCCGCCAGGGCGGTTTTTTGTTTCCGGGGTCAGAACGCGAAAGCGTTGAAAATCCCTCTGTCTGGCGCCTGAAAAAGCCCCCAACCCCTTGTTCAGAACGGCTGGAAGTATCCACGCAGGGCCTTATCCCACAAAAGTATTAACACTATTTAACCGGTGCCCCATCGCAGGGCATCAACTAGCGTGTGTCTGGAATAGACGGTTCATCTGATGACCGTCATACGCTTGATACGTGTGCGGTATCTCGCCGCCGTTGCACGCCTTCAAGGAAGAATTTGGCCACGACAAGGAGTAGCCCGTGGAAGCAAGGTTTGGTGTCGCCCTCGTTTCGCGTTTTTCCCCTCTTTCCCTTGCTGTGCACCTGAGCGTTGCCGGACTGCTGTTCGGCGGGGTCAGCGAGCAGGCGCTCGCGACCTGCTCGGCGGCAGGTTCGACGATTACCTGTTCGGGCGTCCCTACGCTGCCGCTGTTTCTCAATGACTACAGCAGCGCCACCAGCGGCTTGACGGTCAACGTCAACTCCGGGGCGCAGATGAACGCGACGCTGGGTGGCAAGGTCATCAACCTGACCGGGGCCAATATCAACCTGAACAACTCCGGCACCCTCGACCCGGCGTTGCTGGGCCTGGTCTCGATCCTCAGTGGTGGTGCGTTCATCGGTACCGGCGCGACCAGCACGGTGAGCATCGTCAACAACGCCACCGGGATCATTCGCGGTACCGGCATGCTGCTCGGCCTCAACCTGACCAGCATCGACGGGCTGGGGATTGGCGTGAACAACTCGGTGTCGGGCACCACGACCATCACCAACGACGGCACCATCACCTCCACCGGACTGTCGGTCGGCGGCATCACCCTGGCCGATACCCCGGTGGTCGGGGTGTATGGCGGTTCACAAGTCAACATGACCAACAGTGCCAGTGGCACCATCAACGGCCGGATTGCGTTCGAGACGTCAGTGGCGGGCAACACCTTCACCAACGCCGGCAACATCACCGGCGGTGTGTCGATGGGGGCGGGCAGCACCAACACCTTCTACGCGATCACCGGTTCCAGCGTGAACGTCGGCGACGGTGTGCAAGTCTCCGTCGGCCTCGGGGGCTTGATCGGCATCAACCTGACCTTCGCCCCGACCGGCACGATCGATGGCGGCGCAGCGGGCACCAACACGCTGATCCTGCAAAACCCGATCGGCCTCGGCGGCGGCACCACCGGGACCGGTACGGCGTCCAGTGCGACCTACGTCAACTTCAACAACCTGACCCTCAACAGCGGCACCTGGACCTTGCAGGGGCCGTTGGTCAGCGGTGCGACCACGCTCAATGGCGGTGTCGCGCAGTTCAACGACAACGCGGCGTTCGGCAGCGGCGTGCTGACGTCTAACGGCGGGATCCTGCAGGCCAGCAATGCCGGTTTGACGCTGGCCAACCAGATCAATCTGGGCGCCGGCGGCCTGACCCTGCAGGGCATCAATGGTACGACCCTCAACGGTGTGATCTCCGGCAGCGGCGGCCTGACCAAGATCGGCAGCGGTCAGCTCAACCTCAACGGCATCAACACTTACACCGGCAACACCGTGCTCAATGGCGGTGTGGTGCTGGTGGGCAACAACCAGTCGTTCAGTACCGGTGGCATCACGGTTGGCGGCTCTTCGAGCATTTCAGCGACGGCGCCGATTTCGCTGGCGAACGCGATCACGCTCAACAGCACCCTGACCGCGACCGGCACCGGTGCGCTGACCTTGGGCGGGGTGATCAGCGGCGCCGCCAACCTGACCAAAACCGGCAGCGGCAGCCTGACCCTCAACGGCAGCAACACCTACACCGGGATCACCAGCCTCAGCGCCGGGACCCTACGCGTGGGCAACAACAACGCCTTGGGCACCGGGGTGCTCAACACCAGCAACGGCACCAGCCTCGACAGCACCGGCAACGTGACCCTGGCCAACAACGTCGGCATCACCGGCGCGTTGAACGTGCTCGGCAGCAATGCCCTGACCCTGGGCGGTATTGTGTCCGGCACCGGCGCGATCACCAAAAGCGGCAGCGCCAGCCTGACGCTGACCGGCAACAACACCAACAGCGGCGCCACCGCGCTCAACGGCGGCAGCTTGCTCGTTGGCAGCAACACCGCCCTCGGCACGGGCGCCTTGAACGCGGCGGCGGGCACCACGCTGGATGCGACCACCGCGGTGACCCTGGCCAACGCTGTCGTGCTGGCGGCGGACCTGACCATCGGCGGCACTCAGGCACTGGGCCTGAGCGGCGTCATCAGCGGTGCCGGCAACCTGATCAAGAATGGCACCGCGAACCTGACCCTCAGCGGCAACAACACCTTCTCCGGCGGCACAGCGCTGAACAGCGGGACGCTGATCGTCGGCTCCAACACCGCGCTCGGTACCGGCGCACTGACAACGGCGGCGGGCACTACCCTCGACGCCAGCACCACCGTCGCGCTGAGCAACGCGGTCGCCCTTGGCGGTAACCTGAACATCACCGGCAACGCCAACCTGACCCTCGGTGGTGTGGTCAGCGGCAGCGGCGGGCTGACCAAGAACGGCGCGGCCAACCTGATTCTCAACGGCGCCAATACTTTCCTCGGTGCTGTTGCGTTGAACGCAGGCACCATCACGGCGGGTGCCAACGCTGCGCTCGGCAGCGGCGATATCACCGTCGGCGGCGCTGCGACCCTCGACAGCAATACAGCGGTAACGCTGAACAATAACGTCATTCTCAACAACAATCTGGGGATCGGCGGCAGCAACGGGCTGACCCTCGGTGGCGTGATCAGTGGCGCCAGCCAGTTGATCAAGAACGGCACCGCCAACCTGACCCTCAACGGCGCCAACACCTTCACCGGTGGCACCGCGCTCAACGCCGGCAGCCTGACCGTCGGCAACGGCGCGGCACTCGGCACCGGTACGCTGACCGTGGGCGGCGCGGGCGCAACGCTCTACAGCAGCACCAACGTGACGCTGAACAACGCGATTGCCCTGAACGCCAACCTGACTGCCGGCGGCGCCAACCCGCTGACCCTCGGCGGCGTGATCAGTGGTGGCAGCAACCTGATCAAGACCGGTTCTTCGACCCTGACCCTGACCGGCAACAACACCTACACTGGCGCTACGTCGCTGAACGCCGGGACACTGATCGTCGGTTCCAACACCGCCCTCGGCACCGGCGTGCTCAACGCCGGCAACAACACCACGCTGGATGCCAGCACCGCGACGAGCCTGGCCAACAACGTCAACCTCGGTGGCAACGTGACCGTCGGCGGCAGCAACGCGCTGACCCTCGCGGGCGTGGTTTCCGGCGTCGGTGGGTTGACCAAAAGCGGCCCCGCCGACCTGATTCTCAACGGCGCCAACACCTACTTCGGCAACACCGCACTCAACGTCGGCAAGCTGATTGTCGGCAGCAACACCGCGCTGGGCAGCGGCGCATTGAACGCAGCGGCGGGCACCACGCTGGACACCAACACCGCCGTCACCCTGGGCAATCAGGTCAACCTGGCCGGGGCGCTCAATGTGGGCGGCAGCGCCGATCTGACCCTCACCGGAACCGTCGCCGGGGCTGGCAGCCTGGTGAAAAACGGCGCGGCCAATCTGAGCCTCAACGGCACCAACACCTACGTCGGCGGCACCACACTGAATGCCGGTACGGTGACCGTCGGCAATAGCTCGGCCCTCGGCACCGGTGCCTTGACCGTCGGTGGCGCAGCAACCCTCGACAGCAGTTCGCCGCTGTCCAGCCTGGCCAACGCGGTCGTGCTCAATGCGGCCCTGAGCGTCGGCGGCACCCAGGACCTGACCCTCGGCGGCGTTGCCAGCGGCACCGGCCAGTTGATCAAGAACGGCGCGGCCAACCTGACCGTCAACGGCACCAACACCTTCAGCGGCGGCACCACCCTCAATGCGGGTACGCTGACACTGGGCTCGGCCGCTGCATTGGGCAGTGGCGGCCTGACCGTCGGTGGCGCTTCTACGCTGGACACCAGCGCCGGCATGAGCATCGGCAACAACATCACCCTCAATGCCGGCCTGACCCTGGCCGGCAGCAACACCCTGAACCTGAGCGGCGTGATCGATGGCGCCGGCAGCCTGACCAAGGACGGCTTCGGCGACCTGACGCTCAGCGGCAACAACACCTTCACCGGTGCGCTGAACATCGCCTCCGGCAGCGTCACCACCGTGAGCAGCGGGGCGCTCGGCAACACTTCCGGCGCCAACATCAGCGCCGGTGCCAATCTCTATCTCAACAGCAGCGCCAGCCTCAACGGGCTGAGCGGCAGCGGCAGCGTGCAGGTCGCCGGCGGCAACACGCTGACCGTGGGCGGCGTGAGCAGCACCAGCACCTTCGACGGCGACCTCGGTGGCAGCGGTGCGTTGACCAAAGTCGGTACCGGGACGCTGAACCTCCCCGGCAGTAACGGCATCACCGGCAACACCGACGTCAACGGCGGCACGCTGAACCTTACCGGTTCGCTGGCCAGTACCCAGCTCAACGTCAACAACGGTGCGACCCTCACGGGCAGCGGTCCGGCGCTTGGCGTCGTCACGGTCAACAGCGGCGGTCATCTGGCGTTGTCCTCGGGCAACACCTTGTCCACCTCGTCGCTGATCCTCACGGCCAACAGCAATGTCGACGCGAGCCTCGCTACGCCCTCGACCTCCTCGCTGATGAACATCGGCGGCAACCTGACCCTCGACGGTAACCTCAATGTCACTGATGCCGGCGGCTTCGGCGTCGGTGTCTATCGCTTGTTCAACTACATCGGCGCACTGACCGACAACGGCCTGACGGTGGCCGGTGTGCCGGTGGGTTATGGCCTCGGCGACATCCTTGTGCAGACCCTTGGCAATCAGGTGAATCTGGTGGTGTCGGCGCCTAACACCAATCTGCGCTTCTGGGACGGCAGCCAGACCATCCCGAACGGTAATGTGGACGGCGGCAGCGGCACATGGACTGCCGGCGGCACCAACTGGACCAATTCCAACGGTACGCTGAACCAGACCTGGGCCGGCGACTTTGCAGTGTTTCAGGGCACGGCCGGTACGGTGTCGGTCAACGGCACGCAACTGTTCACCGGAATGCAATTCCTCACCGATGGCTACAACGTGGTCAACGGCACGTCGGGGCTACTGACTGCCGTCAATGGCAGCGGTGGCACCACGGCGATGCGGGTTGATCCGGGCGTGACTGCCACGGTCGGCGTGAACATTGACGGCAGCGGCATCCTCAACAAACTCGACGCCGGCACCCTGGTGCTCAACGGCGCCAACAGCTACACCGGCGGTACGCAACTGGATGGCGGCACCCTGGTGGTCGGCAGCAACACCGCCCTGGGCAGCGGAGCGTTGATCGCCAACGCTGGCACGCAACTCGACAGCAACACCGCCGTGACCCTGGCCAACGCAGCCACCCTCAACGGCAACCTGACGATCCTCGGCAGCAATGCGCTGACCCTCAACGGTGTCATTTCCGGCACTGGCGGCTTGATCAAGAACGGTTCGGCCAGCCTGACCCTCGGTGGCAACAACGCCTTCCTCGGGCCGGTGGCGCTGAATGCGGGCGGTTTGATTCTGGCGTCGAACAGCGCGCTGGGCTCGGCGACCCTGAACGCGGCGAACGACACCACCCTGGATGCCGGCGGCGCCTTCACGGCGGGTAACGCGATCAACCTGGCGGGCAACCTCGGCATCGTCGGCAGCAACGATCTGACGCTGAGCGGCGCGATCA
This sequence comes from Pseudomonas sp. SCPG-7, assembly GCF_002156405.1. Lineage (NCBI taxonomy): Bacteria > Pseudomonadati > Pseudomonadota > Gammaproteobacteria > Pseudomonadales > Pseudomonadaceae > Pseudomonas > Pseudomonas sp. SCPG-7. The sequence continues at coordinate 17,571 of NZ_MVOO01000019.1, forward strand.
ACGGCGCTGGCAGCCTGACCAAGAACGGCGCGGCCAACCTGATCCTGAGCGGGGCCAACAACTTCCTGGGCGGCGTCACCCTCAACGCCGGCACCCTGACCGCCGGCAGCAACGGCGCCCTCGGTCTGGGGAACCTGACCGTGGCCGGCGCCTCGGCGCTGGACAGCAACACCTCGGTGTCGCTGGGCAACAACGTGGTGCTCAACGCCAACCTGACCAACACCGGTAACAGCGACGTAGCGCTCAGCGGCGTGGTCAGCGGTACCGGCGGTCTGATCAAGAACGGCGCGTCCAACCTGACCCTCAACGGCATTAACACCTACAGCGGCGGCACCACACTGAACGCCGGCACCGTGACCCTGGGTACCTCGGCGGGCCTGGGCTCCGGCGCGGTGACCGTGGCGGGTGCGTCGACCCTCGACACCACCGCGCCGCTGGTGCTGGCGAACAACGTCAACGTCAATGCCAACCTGAGCGTGGCCGGCAACAACAACCTGACCCTCGGTGGTGTGATCGCCGGGGCGGGCACCCTGACCAAAAATGGTCTGGCCGACCTGACACTGTCGGGCAACAACACCTTCAGCGGCACCTTCGATGTGCAGTCCGGCAGCTTGACCACGCTGGGCAATTCGGCGCTGGGCAGTAACGCCGGAGTCAATCTCGGCGCTGCGGCGACGCTGAATCTCGGCGGCTCCGGCAGCCTCGCCAGCCTGACCGGCAGTGGCACCGCACTGATCGGCGGCGGCAACACCTTGAGCATCGGCGGCAACAACGCCAGCAGCCTTTTTGCCGGTGTACTCACCGGTACTGGCGACTTGAGCAAACTCGGTACCGGCACGCTGACCCTGGCCGGTCTCAACAGCCTGACCGGCAACACCACGGTCAACGCCGGCACCTTGAACGTCAGCGGCTCGCTGGACAGCGCCAGTGTGCTGGTCAACAGCGGCGGCACCCTGACTGGCGGCGGCTCACTGGGCGGTGCCGTGACCGTGGCCGATGGCGGTCACCTGGCTGGCGCCACCGGCAGCACCCTGTCGGTGAACTCGCTGGTGCTCAACGCCAATTCCAACTTCGATGTCGGCCTCGGTGTGCCGGTTTCCGGTGGCGGCAATGCGCTGGTCAACGTTGGCGGCAACCTGACCCTCGACGGCACCCTCAACGTCAGCGACATCGGTGGTTTTGGCAGCGGCGTGTACCGGTTGATCAACTACACCGGCGGCCTGACCGACAACGGCATGTTGATCGGCACGGTGCCGGGCAGCGTCGCCCCGGGGGATCTGACCCTGCAAACCGCGCTGGCCAACCAGATCAATTTGCTGGTCACCGCACCGGGCGTCACCGTGCAGTTCTGGGACGGCAACCAACTCGTCGCCAACGGTTCGGTCGATGGCGGCAGCGGCACCTGGGGCACTGGCACCACCAACTGGACCGATGTCAACGGCACCACCAATCAGGCCTGGACCAATAATTTCGCAGTGTTCCAGGGCACAGCCGGCACGGTCACCGTCAACGGCGCGCAAACCATCACCGGCCTGCAATTCGTCACTGATGGCTACAGCCTGCAGAACGGCACGGCGGGTTCGCTGAACCTGGTCAACGGTTCGCTGGGTAACGCCACGGTGCGAGTCGATCCGAACGCCACCGCGACCGTTGGCGTAGCGCTCAACGGCAGCGGCACCCTCGGCAAATACGACAGCGGTACGCTGGTGCTCAATGCCGCCAACGGCTACACCGGTGGTACCGCGCTCAACGGCGGCAAGATTGTCGTCGGTAATAACGCGGCGCTGGGCACTGGCGTCTTGACTGCCGCTGACGGCACCGCACTGGACAGCAACGCGGCCGTCACGCTGGGCAACGATGTGGTGGTGAACGGTGGCCTGAGCGTCGCTGGCAGCAACGCCTTGACCCTCGACGGTGTGGTCAGCGGTGCAGGCAGCCTGATCAAGTCCGGCGCTTCGAGCCTGACCCTCAATGGCAGCAACACCTACAGCGGCGGTACGCAACTCGCTGGCGGTACGCTGGTGCTGGGCAACAATAGTGCAATCAGCAGCGGTGCATTGAGCGTGACCGGCAACGGCAGCCTCGACAGCACCTCGGCGCTGCAACTGGCCAATGCCGTCAACCTTGGTGGGCAACTGACCCTGGCCGGCAACCAGAACACCACGTTGCTCGGCGCCATCACCGGCACTGGCAGCCTGGTGAAAAACGGCAGCGGTGACCTCGTGCTCAGTGGTGCCAATACCTACAGCGGCGGCACCACGCTGAACGCTGGCACGACCACTGGCGACACCAGCAGCCTGCAAGGCGCCATCGTCAACAACGCGGCGCTGACTTTCGCGCAAAACGCCGACGGCAGCTACACCGGCAACCTCACCGGCAGCGGCACGCTGAACAAAACCGGTACTGGTCAGTTGCTCCTGACGGGCAACAACACCTTCACCGGCAACACCTCGGTGCAGGCCGGCGACCTGATCGTCAACGGCGTGCTCAACAGCGCCAACGTCAACGTCGCCAGCGGTGCGCAAATCGGTGGCAGCGGGCAACTGGCTGGCAACGTGCAACTGGCCAGCGGTGCAACGCTGAGCGGTGGCGGCTCGGCCACGCCGTTGTCGGTCGGTGCGCTGGCGCTGTCCTCGGGGACCAACCTGGACTTCAGCCTCGGCTCGGCGGCCAGTTCGACCACGGTGGTCAATGTCGCCGGCAACCTGACCCTCGACGGTACGCTGAATATCAGCAACACCGGTGGCTTCGGCACCGGGGTCTATCAACTGTTCCGCTACGGTGGCAGCCTGACCGACAACGGTCTGGTCTACGGCAGCCTGCCGGTGTCGGTGGCCAACCTGACCCTGCAAACCGCGATCGCCAATCAGGTCAACCTGCTGGTGCAGGACACGCCGGGTGAAGTGCAGTTCTGGAACGGCGGCACCACCAATCCTGACGGCAGCATCGGCGGCGGCAGTGGCGTGTGGGGCCCGGGCACCAACTGGACCGATCCGAGCGGCACGCAAGCACTGGCGGCCAATGGTCAGTTCGCGGTGTTTGGCGGTCAGCCAGGTGTTGTCACCGTGCAGGGCAATCAGAATTTCACCGGCCTGCAATTCCTCGTCGGTGGCTACAGCCTGGTGCCGGATGCCGGTGACACGCTGACCCCGGTCAATGGTCCTGGCGGCACGCCCGCACCGATCCGCGTGAACGCCGGTGCCAGCGCTCAAATCGATGTGCCGCTGATCGGCACTGGCGGGATCGAAAAACTCGATTCCGGCACGCTGGTGCTGACCGGTGCCAATACTTACAGCGGCGGCACCACCGTCAGTGGCGGTACGCTGATCGGTAACACCACGAGTCTGCAAGGCAACATCACCGACAACGCATCATTGGTGTTCCAGCAGAACACCAATGGCCGGTTCAACGGTGCACTCAAAGGCACCGGGGCGCTGGCCAAACGTGGCACTGGTACCTTGTTGCTGACCGGTGATCAACCGTTCAGTGGCACCGTCTCGGTCGATCAAGGCGTGCTGCAAGTCGGCAGCCGTGCGGCCCGGGCCTCGCTGGGTGGGCAGGTCACTGTTGCCAACGGTGCAGGCCTGAGCGGTAACGGCAGCGTCGGTTCGGTGGTCAACCACGGGATGGTGGCTTCCGGTGGCGCTGAAGGTACCTTGAGCGTGGCCGGCAACCTGACCAATGCCAGTGACGGTGTGTTGGCGTTGACGGTCAGTTCGCCAACCGCGACGCCGTTGGTGGTGGGGGGCACGGCAGCCCTGGGTGGCGGTCTGGTGGTCAACAGCCTCGCGCCGTTCACCGGTAATACCACTTATTCGCTGATCACTGCGGGCGGTGGTGTGACCGGTACCTTCAGTGCCGCTGATCTGCCGCAGTACGCGTTCCTCAGCAGCTTGCTGGTCTACGGTGCAGATTCGGTCACCCTGGCCGTCAGCCGCAACGGCAACTCGTTCGCCGACGTCGCCGCCACCGGTAACCAGCGCGGCACCGCCACGGCACTGTCCAATAACGGTGCGGCTGGCGCGGCGTTGCAGAACCAGATCGTCAACCTCAGCGTGGCCGGTGCGCGCAATGCGTTCGACAGCCTCTCCGGGGAAATCCACGCCAGCACCGCCAGCGCCTTGCTTGAGGACTCGCGCTTCATTCGCGAGGCGGTCAACGACCGCATGCGCCAGCCATCGTGCAGCGCTGCGGATGATCCGCGTGGTACTCTGGCACCGAGTGACACGCAACTGAGCAGCAACGGTTGCCACGGTGAAATGGTCGGCTGGATCCGGGCCATCGGTGCCTGGGGCGATATGGGGGGCGACAGCAACACAGCCAAAGTCGATCGCAACCTCGGCGGTTTCATGCTCGGTACCGACAAGGCGCTGGATGACAGCTGGCGTGCGGGGATGGCTGCCGGCTACACCCGCAGCAACCTCAACGCGCATGATCGCAACTCGGACGCCAAGGTCGACAGCTACCACTTGGCCGGTTATCTGAACTCGCAATTCGATGCACTGGCGGTGCGCCTCGGCGCGGCTTACAGCTGGCACAGCATCGAGACCAAACGCGACGTCAGCGTCGGCAGCTACAACGATCGCCTGAAGGCCGATTACGACGCACGCAGTGCGCAGGTGTTCGGTGAAGTGGGTTACGCAATCAGCGCGGCAGGCGTCGCCATCGAACCGTTTGCCGGGCTGGCCTACGTCAACTACGACAGCGACACCGGCAAGGAAAAAGGGGGAGTGGGGCGCCTGAAGGCCGACGCCGATCAGGACATCACCTACTCGACCCTCGGCGTGCGCGTCGGCAAGTTGGTGACCCTGGCCAACGGCAGCCAGCTGACACCACGCGCGGCCATCGGCTGGCGGCACGCTTACGGCGACACCAAACCTGACGCCGACCTGACCTTCATCGACGGCGGCGCCTCGTTCAGCACCCAGGGCGTGCCGATTGCCAAGGACAGCGCACTGCTCGAAGCCGGCATCGACTTCCAGGTCACCCCGACCGGCAAGCTGGGCATCGGCTACTCGGGCCAGGTGTCGAGCGACAACAACGACAGCGCGTTCAACATCAGCTTCAGTCAAAGCTTCTGAATCATGGTCGAAGTACTTTAGCCGCCCGAAAGGGCGGTTTTTTTTGCACAATCACAAGCCTTTGTGGCAAGTGAATTAGTCAATGAGGTAGGAACGAGATGGATCTGTCGAAGCATTTGCTAGATCTGGAAGACCGCCTGCTGTCGTGCGCTGTCCGCGGGGACCCTGCTGAACTGGCAAGACTGATCGCGGATGACTTTGTCGAATTCGGCGCCAGCGGCGGCATCTGGAATAAATCCGCTGTGCTGGAAGCGCTGCCGCAGCAAGCGTTTGCACGACGTACCATCAGTCAGTTCACGCTCAAGCCGTTGTCGGAAGATTCGGCGCTGGTGACATATCACTGCCATACCGTTGCTGGCGGCCAGCGGGTGCCGGCGGACAGTCTGCGCAGTTCGGTGTGGCGGCGGCAGGGTGAGCAGTGGCAGATGGTTTTTCATCAGGGCACCTTTTGTGCCCGGCCGTGAAACCGTGGAGACCCGTCGATAGCTTTCGCGAGCAAGCTCGCTCCCACACGGATCTTCAGTGAACACAGGATTTGTGGATGACAGCGATCCACTGTGGGAGCGAGCCTGCTCGCGAAGGGGGCCGAACTTTCAGCGCAAAAATCTGCCGGCCCGCGCTCTGCTAGAATCCGCCCCATCAACTGCCAGAGACTCTCCCATGAGCGAGCCGATTCGCCTGACCCAATACAGCCACGGTGCCGGTTGTGGCTGCAAGATTTCCCCGCAGGTGCTGGAAGTGATTCTGGCCGGCAGCGGAGCGCAGAACCTTGACCCGAAACTGTGGGTCGGCAATGCCTCGCGTGATGACGCGGCGGTGTACGAGATCGATGCCGAGCGCGGCGTGGTGTCGACCACGGACTTCTTCATGCCGATTGTCGACGACCCGTTCGACTTCGGCCGTATCGCCGCGACCAATGCGATCAGCGACATCTATGCGATGGGCGGCGACCCACTGATGGCGATTGCGATCCTCGGCTGGCCGGTCAATGTGCTGGCGCCGGAGGTGGCGCGGGAAGTGATTCGCGGCGGGCGTGCGGTGTGCGACGCCGCCGGCATTCCGCTGGCCGGCGGGCATTCGATCGATGCGCCGGAGCCGATCTTCGGCTTGGCGGTGACCGGTCTGGTGGAAAAGCGCCACATGAAGCGCAACGACACCGCCACCGCCGGTTGCCTGCTGTATCTGACCAAGCCGCTGGGCATCGGCATCCTCACCACCGCCGAGAAAAAGGGCAAATTGCGCCCCGGCGACATTGGTGTGGCCCGTGACTGGATGTGCACCCTGAACAAGCCGGGCAGCCGCTTCGGCAAACTGGCCGGCGTCACCGCAATGACCGACGTTACCGGTTTCGGCCTGCTCGGGCACCTGGTGGAAATGGCCGATGGCAGCCACCTGACCGCTCGCATCGGCTACAACCATGTGCCGCGTCTGGACAGCGTCGAGTACTACCTCGAACAAGGCTGCGTGCCCGGTGGCACCCTGCGTAACTTCGACAGCTATTCGAGCAAGCTCGGCCGTCTGCAGGAGTTGCACAAGCGCGTGCTGTGCGACCCGCAGACCAGCGGTGGTCTGCTGATTGCGGTCACCCCTGAAGGTAACGACGAGTTCCTCGCCGTGGCCGCCGAACTAGGCCTGGACCTGGCGCCGATTGGCGAGCTGGTTGAGCGACAGACCCACGCAGTCGAGGTGATCTGATGTACCGCGACTGCACCGATTACCGCGACATTTTCCTCAACGACCGGCCGATGATGGATGCCCGCGCGCCGGTCGAGTTTGCCCACGGCGCATTTCCCGGCGTGGTCAACCTGCCGCTGATGAACGACCGCGAGCGCGAGCAAGTAGGCACGTGCTACAAGCAGCACGGACAACAAGCCGCCATCGCCCTGGGCGAACGGCTGGTGTCTGCCGAGGTCCGTGAGCAGCGCATTCAGGGCTGGGTCGAGTTTGCCCGGGCGCATCCTGACGGCTACCTGTATTGCTTTCGTGGCGGCTTGCGTTCGCAGATCGTCCAGCAATGGATCAAGGAGGAGGGCGGGATCGATTACCCGCGTGTCGGCGGCGGCTACAAGGCCATGCGCACGTTCCTGCTGGAGACGATCGATCAGGCCGTGGCCGAGTGCGATCTGGTGTTGCTGGGCGGGATGACCGGTACCGGCAAGACCGAACTGCTGGTGCAGTTGAGCAATGGTCTGGATCTGGAAGGCCACGCCAATCATCGAGGATCGAGCTTCGGCAAGCGCGCCACCGGGCAACCGACCAATATCGATTTCGAAAACCGTCTGGCCGTTGATGTGCTGAAAAAACGCGCCGGCGGCGTCCAGCAGTTTGTGCTGGAAGACGAGAGCCGGGTAGTCGGCAGTTGTGCCTTGCCACTGCCGTTGTACCGAGGCATGCAAGTGGCGCCGATGGTCTGGCTGGAAGACAGCCTGGAACAGCGGGTCGAGCGGATTCTGCAGGACTATGTGATCAACCTGCACGCCGAGTTCGTCGCCGTGCATGGCGAGCAGGGCTTTGCGCTGTATGCCGAGCGGTTGATTGCGAGTTTGAACAATATCCAGCGCCGGCTGGGCGGCGAGCGCCATCAGCGGATGTTCCTGCAGATGGAAGAGGCCTTGGCCGAGCAGGCGCGCAGCGGATCGGTCGAGCAGTTCCGTGACTGGATCAGCGTGTTGCTGCGTGAATACTACGACCCGATGTATGCGTTCCAGCGGGAGAAGAAGGGCGGGCGGATCGAGTTTGCCGGGGAGCGCGGGGCGGTGCTGGAGTATTTGCGTGAGCGAGCCAGCCAGAAAGATTGAGGTTGTAGCGGCTGGCCTCTTCGCGAGCAAGCTCGCTCCCATAGGGCATTTGTCTTCAACGCAGATCAAATGTGGGAGCGAGCTTGCTCGCGAAGGGGCCGGGTCAGGCCACACAACACTCAAGTCGGGCACGTCGCCTTGCCGTTATCCAGCCCCTGCTTGTAGCTGTGACTCTGCAGGCTGGCCTTGCCGTTGTGCCAGGTCAGGGTCAGCACATACAGCGAATCGAAATCGCCTGAGGCCCAGTCATCGGTGATCGTCTGCTTTTCGCCGACCGCGTTGCCCGCGACCTTGTTGATCAGCTCCGGCAGATAACCGTGGGACCACGCGGTGTAGATCGTCGCGTTGTGGTACTTGTCTTCGGTCAGTTCCCGCGCCAGGTCACTGGTATCGTTGGCGGAGAACTCGATGTTCACCGGCAGGCCGAGCTTGATCGCGGCGGGGCTGATGGTCATCAGCGGGCGGATGTAGCTGTAGGAGTTGTCCAGTTCGCCTTCCTCGACATTGCGTGTCGGGTCGGCGGCGAACACGTAATCGGCCTTGCCGAATTTTTCCGGCAGCAGGGTCGACAGCTCGATCGCCCGGTTCAGGCCCTGGCAGTTGAGCTGGCCGAGACCGCCGGCGGGTTTTTCCGCGTGGCGCAGGAAGATAAGCGTCTGCGTACCGTCCACCGGTTGCGCGCGAATCTGGCTCGATTCGAGCGACAAGGTCAGCGCACTGACTGCCAGCAGGGAGGGCAGGGCCACATAGGCGCGATGTTTGAAGCGTTTGGCGAAACTCATGAGGTTCGTCATTGAATATAGGATTCTTCAGCAAATTCGGTTGGGGCTGACCAACCCTTACACCACGGGCTCCCGGCACCGGGTGTTGTCCATGTCGTGTGTCGCGCTTCCGTTACGAAGGGCATAGCTCAGAGTCCTCTGAGGCCGGTTTGGTTCATGCACATTAGCCGCAGGATGTTACGGTTCGTGTAGCTCCTACATTATGATCAGTGCTTTCCATGTGACTGGATGTTTCCCATGACCGATCTGTCCGCGTTCCCGATCACCCAGAAATGGCCGGCGCAGTACCCCGACTGGATTCAGCTCTATTCCCTGCCGACCCCCAACGGCGTCAAGGTCTCGATCATGCTCGAAGAGATCGGCCTGCCGTACGAGCCGCACCGTGTGGGCTTCGACACCCAGGATCAGATGTCACCGGAATTCCTCTCGCTGAACCCCAACAACAAGATCCCGGCGATCCTCGACCCTCACGGCCCCGAGGACCAACCACTGGCGCTGTTCGAGTCCGGCGCGATCCTGATCTACCTCGCCGACAAGAGCGGCCAGTTGCTGGCCCAGGAAGGCGCGCTGCGTTACGAGACGATTCAGTGGCTGATGTTCCAGATGGGCGGTATCGGCCCGATGTTCGGCCAGCTCGGTTTCTTCAACAAATTCGCCGGCAAGGACTACGAGGACAAGCGTCCGCGTGACCGCTATGTCGAGGAGAGCAGACGCCTGCTCAACGTGCTCGACAAACGTCTGCAAGGTCGCGACTGGATCATGGGCGAACGCTACACCATCGCCGACATCGCCACGTTCCCGTGGGTGCGCAACCTGATCGGCTTCTATGAGGCGGGCGATCTGGTGGGAATCAGCAATTTCCCGAATGTGACCCGGGTGCTGGAGCGTTTTCTGGCGCGGCCGGCGGTTGTTCAAGGCCTGACCATTCCCTCGTAATCAACACCAATCCCTGTAGGAGCTGCCGCAGGCTGCGATCTGTTGATCTGGTTTTCTAAAAACAAAGTCAAAAGATCGCAGCCTGCGGCAGCTCCTACAGTGGAACGTATGTGGTCTGACGGATTATTGCGCTGACGGTAATGCTGTCTTGATTGATCCAGGTTTGTACCTGCGCCCAGCGAAGGCATAAGCTTCGCCCCCTACGACTTTCGTCTCATCTTCCGATTTCAGGAAAGCCCCATGTCCAGCCAGTTCCCCGAAGCACGTCCCCGCCGTCTGCGCCGCAATGCGAGCCTGCGCAGCCTGTTCCAGGAAACCGAGTTCAGCCTGAATGATCTGGTGCTGCCGATTTTCGTCGAAGAAGAAATCGATGACTTTGTGCCGATCAAGAGCATGCCCGGGGTGATGCGCATTCCCGAGCGCAAGCTGGCCAGTGAAATCGAGCGTTATGCCCGTGCCGGGATCAAGTCGGTGATGACCTTTGGCGTGTCCCATCATCTGGACGCCAATGGCAGCGACACCTGGCGTGAAGATGGCCTGGTCTCGCGCATGTCGCGGATTGCCAAGGACGCGGTGCCGGAAATGATCGTGATGTCCGACACCTGTTTCTGCGAATACACCGATCACGGCCACTGCGGCGTGATGCACAACCACGAAGTCGACAACGACCAGACCCTGATCAACCTCGGCAAGCAAGCCGTGGCGGCGGCGCGTGCCGGTGCTGACGTGATCGCTCCCTCGGCAGCGATGGACGGTCAGGTGCGGGCGATCCGCCAGGCGCTGGACGCCGCCGGTTTCACCCAGATTCCGATCATGGCCTACTCGACCAAATTCGCCTCGGCGCTGTACGGCCCGTTCCGTGAAGCCGGCGGCAGTGCGCTGAAGGGCGACCGCAAAAGCTATCAGATGAACCCGATGAACCGTCGCGAAGCCCTGCGCGAATCGCTGCTCGACGAACAGGAAGGTGCGGATGCGCTGATGGTCAAACCGGCCGGCGCGTACCTCGACATCATCCGCGACATCCGTGAAGCCTCGAACCTGCCGCTGTCGGCGTATCAGGTCAGCGGCGAATACGCGATGATCAAGTTCGGCGCGCAGGCCGGTGCAATCGACGAGGACCGCGTGGTGCGCGAGAGCCTGGGCGCGATCAAGCGCGCAGGTGCGGACCTGATCTTCACCTACTTTGCGATGGATCTGGCGCTGGCCGGGATCTGACGAATACCGCAGAACCCTTGTGGGAGCTGGCTTGCCAGCGATTGCGTCGGCACAGTCAAAATCAATGTTGGCTGATCCACCGCTATCGCTGGCAAGCCAGCTCCCACAGGTATTCAGGGTGTTCTTGGGTCAGGGGCAGTTGAAGTAGGGCCGGATGCCGTGATCGCGGAAATACCGCTCAATCACCTTCGGATCCGCACTGTTATCGGCAATCGCCACATAGGTATCCGGGCGCAACAGATAAAACCCGTTACGCCCCAACCCCGCCGTGTCAAACGCCGGGCGCCAGTCGAACACGTGCAGCGACAGATGGTGTTCATTGCACCAGGCGATCATCTCGTCGCTGGTGTCGCCATACACGTGCACCTGCCAGCAAGGCTGGCGCAGCGGTTCGTAGTTATCCCCCTCACCATCATGCGCCCACGGCAAGCGGTCGCCGCCGTGGACGTGGCCGGCCGTGCCCTGGCTCAGCGGCATGCCACGGTAGTTGAGGGTGACCTGTGAGACGGTGCGAAAGAGGAACTCGCGGCTGGCCTCGAACGTGGCCATTTTCGGGATCAAAAAGGGTGCCAGGCGCGTGCGCAGCAGATCGGCGATGCGCCCTTCGGCGGTGACGAAGCTGAACACTTTGTCGGTGGTCGACACCAGTCGGCGGGCGAAGGCGATGCGCTCGGTTTCGTAGCTGTCGAGCAGCTCTGGCGTGGCGCTGCCGTTGAGCACGGCGGCGAGTTTCCACGCCAGGTTGATTGCATCGCCAATGCCGGTGTTCATGCCCTGGCCGCCGGCGGGGCTGTGCACGTGCGCCGCGTCACCGAGCAGAAACGCCCGACCGCTGCGAAAGTGCTCGGCCACGCGATGATGCACACGGTAGGTGGAGAACCAGTTGACCTCGTCGATGTGTACGTTCAGGTGTTCGATGGCGCGGCGGCTGACGTCGGCGAATTGCAGGGTTTCGGCGCGATCGGCACGTTCATCGCGCACCGTGCCGATCAATCGCGCACGGCCTTCGCCGGCCAACGGGAAGACGGCGAGAAAATCCGCTTCGTCCAGATCCAGGTGCAAATCGCCGTTAAGCGCCGGGCCGCTGGCCTGCACATCCGCGACGTAAAAAATCTGCTGATAGGTACCGCCCGGGAAACCAGTGTCGAGGGTTTTGCGCACCACCGAACGCGCGCCATCGCAGCCCGCGAGAAAGCATGCCTGACAGATTTCCTGCTGCCCGTCGGGCAAGCGCAGATGCGCGGTGAGGCCGTCGCCGAGTTCTTCAAAACTTTCGAGTTCGGTGTTGCGCTCAACCACCACGTCATAGTCTTCGAGGCGTTCGAGCAGCAGCCGTTCGTGCTGGTCCTGGGGAAAGATTTCGATGAACGAGTAGGGCGTCAGGCCTTCGCCGATGCGCTGCAGCGGCAACTGCGCAACCGGTTTGCCCTTGACCCAGAAATGCGCCGCCGCGACCTTGTGCCCGTTGCGCACCACGGTATCGGCCAGATCCAGCTGGCGATACAACTCCAGCGTGCGCGCCTGCACCGCCAGCGCCCGCGAAGTGGTGCCGGGCGCGGACGTCTTGTCGATGATGCGCACGCGCACGCCCAGTTTGCTCAGCCACAGGGCCAGCACCAGACCGGTCGGGCCGGCGCCGATGATCAGTACGTCGCTGCGGTGCATGAGCCTGTCCTCCGTTGGCTGTGGAGCAAGTATGGATCAGATGGAAAGGGTAGCCAGTGCCGCCCCCTTCGCGAGCAGGCTCGCTCCCACAGTCGAACGCATCCCAATGTGGGAGCGAGCCTGCTCGCGAAAAAGCCTTTTTCAGGCACCCAAAAACCAAAAAGGCCCCACATCGGTGAAGCTGCGGGGCCTTTTTCATTTTTGGCGGAGATTCTGTGGCGAGGGAGCTTGCTCCCGCTGGACTGCGCAGCAGTCCGCTTTGCTCACAACAGCGGGTTAGAAATCGATGGTCCCCGACAACTTCGCCACCCGCGGCTCACCCTGGGTCAGATAGCCGCCCTGCGCCGATTCCCAATACTTCTTGTTGGCCAGGTTTTCGACGCCCAGGCGCAGGGTCACGTCTTTCTGCGAGACCTTGAACGCATAACGCGCACCCGCGTCGAAGCGGTTCCAGGTCGGCAGGCTGAGGTTGTTGGCCGCGTCGGCATATTGGCCACCGGTGCGCAGCATCCGCGCATTCAGCGCCACGCCTTGCAGGCCCGGTACATCCCAATCGGCGCCGGCGTTGAACTGGAAGCTCGGCACACCAATGGCGCGGTTGCCGTCGTTGGCGCCGTTCTGGGTGTTGCGCAGTTCGGTGTCCATCAGCGTCAGGCCGCTGATCAGGCGCAGGCCATTGATCGGCTCGCCGAACACGTTCATTTCCACGCCTTTGTTGATCTGCTCGCCTTCACGCACGTAGGTGCAGGTGGTAGCGCTGTTGATTTCGCAGTAACCGTCGCTCGGCTGTTCGATGCGATAGACGCCCAGGCTCGCGCCGTAAGTGCCCATGTCGACCTTGACCCCGGCCTCGGTCTGTTTGGAGCGCGCCGGTGCGTAGACTTCGTTGCCGTTGGTCACACGCAAGCCGCCGGCGCTGGTCGGCGAGGTCGGCCCCTGGGCCAGGCCTTCGATGTGGTTGGCGTAGAACGACACGTGCTCCCACGGCTTGAACACGATGCCGTAGACCGGCGTGGTGATCGATTCGTCGTAGCTCGACTTGCGGCTGCCGCTGCCGTAACTGGCGTAGTTGTAGCCTTGCACCACCAGTTGCTGGCGACGCAGGCCGGCGGTGATCAGCAGGCGATCATCGAAGAAACCGAGGGTGTCGGAGAGCGCGAGGCTGCGGTTGAAGGTCTTGCCGACGATGCCCGGGTCATTGAGATCGCCGCCGGAAAAATTGCCGACCGGCGACGGCGTTTCCACCGGGTGATAGATGTTGTTGGCGTACTGGGTCAGGTCGAAATCATAGGCACTGCGCTGTTCGGCCCACAGACCGCTGAGGCCGAAATTGAGCTTGTGGCTGACCGCGCCGGTGTTGAACTTGCCGTTGAGACCGGCCATCAGGCTGGTGTTGTCCTCATCGTGGGGGATGAACGAGCCGGTGGTGTAGGAGGCGCCGTTGTTGCCCACCAGCGTGGTCGAGTTGTAGCGCCCGACTTCGCGGGTGTGCTTGGCGCCACCGGCGACGTACGCGGTCCAGTTGTCGTTCAGGTCGTATTCGGCGCGGAGCATGCCGAAGGTGTCTTCGATGTCGGTGTAACCCCACTTCGGCGCGTAATTCGTGTCTGCCGACGGCGCGTCCGGAATGTGCGTGGCGGTGCCGAGGTTGACCGAGTTGCGGCCACCGTTGACGCGTTCTTTCTGGTAGGCGAAGTCGCCGGAAATACGCAGCGCGTCACCGCGATAATCGAGGCCAATGGCGAACAGTTTCGAACGCTGGTTTTCGTGATCGATGCCGGTGTCGCCCTCGCGCTGGGACAGGTTGATCCGCGCGCCAAAGCGGTTGTCTTCGCCGAAACGCTGACCGATATCGAGGTGCTGACCGATCCGGCCTTCGCTGTTGATGTCGGTGGTGTAGCGGCGCAGCGGCTCGTCGCCGGCACGCTTGGGCTGCAGGTTGACGCCACCGCCGATGCCGGAGCCGGTCGGGGTCACGCCGTTGATGAAGGCGTTCGGGCCTTTGAACACTTCCACGCGCTCCAGGGCATCGGTGGAAATGATCTGCCGGGGCAGCACGCCGTACAGACCGTTATAGGAAATGTCGTCACCGTTCAGCGGCAGGCCGCGGATCATGAACACCTGCGCCTGGTTGGAGAAGCCCGAAGCCTGACGTACCGAGGCATCATTGAGCAGGACATCGGCAACGTTTTCCGCCTGTTGGTCCTGAATCAGCTGCTCGGTGTACGACGCGGCGCTGAACGGCACGTCCATCATGTCCTGATTGCCGAGCACGCCGAGCTGACCACCACGGGCGACCTGACCGCCGGAGTAGACCGGGGGCAGGGCGTTGGGCGTCGGTGCCTGGGCGTTGACGTTGACATTGTCGAGCACCAGCGCCTTGCCGTTTTCATCGGCAGCGTGAGCGGTGACAGTCAGGGAGCACAGCAGGGCGAGAAGCGTCGGGCGGAACGGGACAGCGAGGCGAACTGAAGCGGGCATGTATTCGTACCTGGAGGCGCAGGGCCGGTAAGAAAATAGGGCGGCGCGGGGAACTCCTTGCGCAAATACGACTCCAGGTGCAAATGATAGGAGTTCGCAGTAACGTTTTGCAATCAGTTTGTCATCACCCCTGAAAACACATTCACCTGTAGGAGCTGCCGCAGGCTGCGATCTGTTGACTTGGTTTTAAAAGACAAATCAAAAGATCGCAGCCTGCGGCAGCTCCTACACGGATTGTGTATGGTGTTCGGGCTTACTGGATTGGATGAAGCAACATGCGATTACTCATTACCCTCGCTGCGCTGCTGGCGCTTGCCGGTTGCGCCGGCCAGCGCAGTCAGGAGCCGGCGCCGCGTGCGCCGGCTGAAGTGAAGGCTGAAATCGTCCGGCTGATGCCAGCCAAAGTGCCCGACCGTGAGGGCTGGGCCACCGACATCTATGCCGCGTTCGCCGCTCAGCACATCAGCCCGACCACGCAGAATCTCTGTTCAGTGCTAGCCGTGGCCGAGCAGGAATCCACCTTCCAGGCCGACCCCACGGTGCCGGGGCTGGGCAAGATCGCCCGCGACGAAATCGACCGTCGTGCCGCCAAAGTGCATATTCCCAGTCTGTTGGTCAGTGGCGCTCTGCAAGTGCGCTCCACCAACGGCAAGACCTACAGCGAACGCCTGAACGCGGCACGCAGTGAAAAAGAACTCAGCGCCATTTTTGACGACTTCATCGGCAGGGTGCCGATGGGCCGCACCTTGTTCGGCGGCTTCAACCCGGTACACACCGCCGGACCGATGCAGGTCAGCATCGAATTTGCCGAGCAGCACGCCAAGGACTATCCGTACCCGGTAGACGGCACGATCCGCCACGAAGTGTTCACCCGCCGTGGCGGCATGTACTTCGGCATCGCGCATTTACTTGGCTACCCGGTGAGTTACCGCGAGCCGCTGTACCGCTTCGCCGACTTCAATGCCGGCTGGTACGCCAGCCGCAATGCCGCGTTCCAGAACGCCGTCAGCCGAGCTTCGGGCATCCCGCTGGCGCTGGATGGCGACTTGATTCGCTATGACTCGATCATGCCTGGCACCACCGAACTGGCGGTGCGCACCCTCGGCAAGTCGCTGGGCATGCGCAACCCGACCATTCGCGATCAACTGGAGAAGGGTAAGACCCTGGAATTCGAAGAAACCAAACTCTACCAGCGCGTGTTCGAACTGGCCGAGAAGGCTGAAGGCAAGACCTTGCCACGCGCGGTGTTGCCGGGGATCGTTTTGCAGAGCCCGAAAATCACCCGCAAGCTGACCACGGCGTGGTTCGCCAAACGCGTGGATGAGCGCTACAAGCGCTGCATGGCCAAGACCGGTTAACGCGGGTTCAAAGCACTTTGACGGCGCGGCCGATCGCCTGAATCGGCCCGGTCGGTTTACCGATCGGCGAGCCATTGGCGCCTTCCAGCGTCAGCTCGAACAGCTGATTCGGTTGCAGCGGCGGCAGCTTGTCCAGCGGCACCGACAGCGCCTGGCCCGGCTTGACCAGCCCCAGCGACACCGGCCCTTGCCAGCCGTCAGCCTTGGTCCAGAACTCCAGCGCCTTGTCCGCCGGCACTTCGACCACGCCCAGCGGGATCAGCTGAATTTCCCGGGCGTTGCTGGCTTGAATCACCCAGCCCGGCGCCTTGTCCTGCGGCGCGACCAGCACCACCAGATAATTCGGCTTCGGCGTGGTCTGGGTCAGCAGAATCGAGCCCAGGATCAGCGTCGCTGCCAGTCCGAACGCACTCAGCCCACGCCACAGCGGCAGCAGATTCCACCATGAGGTGGGCGCCGGAGCCGGTGTTTTTCGTGAGAGTTGCTCGACACTGCGCTCGATGCGCGGCCACAAGTGCGGCGAAGGCTGCTGCGTCCCGGCAAATTCGGTCAGGTCGAGCAAGCGCCGCTCCCAGGCGTCCACCGCCGCTTGCAGTTCGGGCTCGTGGGGCAAGCGCTGATGCAGCGCTTCACGCTCCGGCGCCGACAGGGTGCCGAGCACGTATTCACTGGCCAGTTCATCACGTTCCTGCGCCGATTCAGTGGTCATCCCATGCACTCCCGCAAAGCGTTGAGGCTGCGTTTGATCCAGGCTTTGACTGTGCCCAGCGGCGTGCCCAACCGTTGGGAAATCTGCGCATGGCTGTAGCCATCGACATAGGCGTGGAGGATGCAGCTTCGGCGTTGTGGGTCGAGTTGTTCCAGGCAGCGATGGATCCGCGCCGAATGGCCCTGCACATCGAAGGCGTCCTCGTCAGGCTCGGCATCGTGTTCTTCGTTGAACGGCGTCTCCCGGCTTTGATCACGCAGCTGGTTCAACGCCAGATGCCGGGTCACGCTGAACATCCAGCCGCGCGCTGAACCGCGCGCCGGATCAAATTGCGCCGCACCGTTCCAGATCTTGATAAACGCCTCATGCACGATGTCTTCGGCCAGCGCCGTGTCACGTACCAGTCGCTTGGCCACGCCGAGCAGGCGCGGGCCTTCCTGCACGTACAAATCGCGCAGGGCCGAGTGCTCGCCGCGGGCGCAGGCCGCGAGACGGGCTTCGTAATCAAACACCGGTTCAGGCAAGGACATTGGGTGCAATCTAGCTCACATTCCGCAAACATCCAGAGAGTGGATTAGCTGTGTGGGAGCGAGCCTGCTCGCGAAGGCGTCGTATCAGTCAACTTAACCTTCATTGATATACCGCCTTCGCGAGCAGGCTCGCTCCCACCTTTGATTTCAGTGATCCAAAGATCAGTTCGCCGCCCAGAAAATGTAATCGGCCTGATACTTCACCACTTCCTGTTTGCCCTTGTTCGCCGCCGTGCATTCGCTGCCCGGGGCCACGCCGCCCTTGAGCGCGACACGCTGGATGTAACTCACGCCACTCATCGCGCCTTTGCCTTCGGCGGGGTTGGCCTTGACCAGTTGATAGGGCAGGTTGCCCGGGCTCGACGGGGCGACGGCCAGTTGCGTGCCGGTGACTTTCGAACCGTCCTTGGCCTGCCAGGTGGCGGGCGGGCCGAAGTAGGTGCCGACCTGCTGGCCGCTGCGATCATTGAGCACCGCTTTCGGGCCGACGAAGGTCCATTCGGTCTGCCCGGCCGCGTTGGGCTTGTCGCGGCATTCATAGGTGATCTCGCCGACGCCGGTGGTTTCCATGGCGATCTTGTGGCCTTCCGGGACTTTGATCGCGTCGGGATAGCTGCTCTGGGCGAAGGTTGTCGAGGACAGGGCGAGCAAACCGCTGAGGCCAATCAGTTGAGTGATGTTCATCTGTGTTATCTCCGAAAGGGGTAAACCGCTGACAGCCAAAGAGGGCTGTTACAGGGACTACCCGTGACGGAGGCGTTTGGATGCAGTGCCCGACAAATATTTTTCAATCTCTGCAAATCAAAACTGTGGGAGCGAGCTTGCTCGCGAAGGCGTAGTGTCAGTCGACTCATTTATATCTGCACCACCGCTTTCGCGAGCAAGCTCGCTCCCACAGGGGACTTTAGCGGGCTTGAGGCCGGAGGCTTTCAGCAGTTCCTGGGTGTAGGGGTGCTGCGGTGCGGCAAAAATCTCCCGCGACGAACCTTGTTCCACGACCTTGCCATCCTTGATCACCAGCAAGTCATGGGCCAGCGCCTGCACCACCGCCAGGTCATGGCTGATGAACAGATAGGTCAGCCCATGCTTGATCTGCAGTTGCCGCAACAGCTCCACCACTTGTTTCTGCACCGTGCGATCCAGCGCCGAGGTTGGTTCGTCGAGCAGGATCAGCGCCGGCTCCAGCACCAGCGCGCGGGCGATGGAGATGCGCTGGCGCTGGCCGCCGGAAAATTCGTGGGGGTAGCGATGGCGACTCTTCGGGTCGAGGCCGACTTCCTCCAGTACGCGAATCACCGCCGCCTCGCGCTCGGCCTCGGTGCCGATGCCGTGGGTCAGCAGACCTTCGGCAATGATCTGCTGCACCGACATGCGCGGGCTCAGGCTGCCGAACGGGTCCTGGAACACCACCTGAATCTGCCGGCGCAAGGGGCGCATCAAGCGTTGATTGAGCAGGCTCAGTTGCTTGTTGCCGAAGCGGATATCGCCCTCGGATTCCACCAGCCGCAGGATTGCCTGGCCCAGCGTCGATTTGCCCGAACCGGATTCGCCGACAATCCCCAACGTTTTGCCGCGTTGCAGGCGGAAGCTGACGCCGTCCACCGCTTTGATGTACGCCTGCGAACGACTGAACAGCGCCTTGGGCAGTGGAAACCAGACCTTCAGATCATCGACCTCCAGCAGATTGTGTTGATACGCACTCGGCACCGGTACACCGCTGGGTTCGGCTTCGATCAACAAGCGGCTGTAAGGATGTTGCGGGGTGCGAAACAGCGTCTCGCAGTCGGCCTGTTCGACGATTTCGCCGTGGCGCATCACGCACACCCGTTGCGCGATGCGCCGCACCAGATTCAGATCGTGACTGATCAGCAACAGCGACATGCCCAGGCGCTGTTGCAGTTCGATCAACAGCTCAAGAATCTTCTGCTGCACGGTCACGTCCAGCGCGGTGGTCGGTTCATCGGCGATCAGCAGTTCCGGCTCATTGGCCAGCGCCATGGCGATCATCACCCGTTGCCGTTGTCCGCCCGACAGCTGATGCGGATAGGCTTTCAAACGCTGCAAAGGCTGGCGAATACCGACCAGTTCCAGCAGTTCCAGCGTCCGCTCACGTGCCGCGCGACCCTTCAGGCCTTTATGAATCTCCAGCACTTCACTGACTTGCCTTTCCACCGTGTGCAACGGGTTCAGCGAGGTCATCGGCTCCTGGAAAATCATCGCAATCCGGTTGCCGCGTAAACCGCGCAGGTGTTGCTCGCTGGCCTGCAGCAAGTTCACTCCGCTGTAAGTAATCGAACCGCTGCTGCTGACGCTTTTACCTGGCAATAAACGCAGGATCGAATGCGCCGTGACCGACTTGCCCGAGCCGGACTCGCCGACCAGCGCCAGACATTCACCATGGCGAATGTCGAGGTTCAAACCGTGCACCACGGCTTGCTCGCCAAAGGCCACGCGCAGGTCGCGAATCTCGATCAAATGGTTTTGCATGTCAGCTCCTCGGATCAAACGCGTCTCGGCAAGCCTCACCGATGAACACCAACAACGACAGAATCAGCGCCAAGGCAAAAAACGCCGTCAGCCCCAGCCACGGCGCTTGCAGATTGCGCTTGGCCTGGCCGATCAGTTCGCCCAGCGAAGCGGTCCCGGCGGGCATGCCGAAACCGAGAAAATCCAGCGCGGTGAGGGTGGCGATGGCGCCGGTCAGAATGAATGGCAAATAGGTCAGGGTGGAGGTCATTGCGTTGGGCAGAATGTGCCGGCACATCAGCTCACTGTCGGTCAGCCCCAGCGCCCGCGCGGCTTTGACGTATTCCAGATTGCGTCCACGCAGGAACTCGGCGCGCACCACATCCACCAGCGCCAGCCAGGAGAACAGCGCCATGATCCCCAGCAGCCACCAGAAACTCGGCGAGACAAACCCGGACAAAATGATCAGCAGATACAGCACCGGCAGCCCCGACCAGATCTCCAGCAGCCGTTGCCCGAGCAAATCCACCCAACCGCCGTAATAACCCTGCAACGCGCCGGCAACGATACCGACCAACGCACTGATGCCGGTGAGGATCAGCGCAAACAGAATCGAAATCCGTGTACCGAAAATCACCCGCGCCAACACGTCCCGCGCCTGATCGTCGGTGCCCAGCCAGTTGCTCGCCGAGGGCGGGCTTGGCGCCGGTTCGGTGAGGTCGTAGTTGACGGTGTCGTAGCTGAACGGAATCGGCGGAAACAGCATCCAGCCGCCCTGATCCTCGATCAGCGAGTGCACGTAAGCGCTGGCGTAATCCGGCTGGAACGGCAGCTCGCCGCCGAAATCGGTTTCCAGGTAATCGCTGAGGATCGGGAAGTACAACGCGCCGTGGTAGCGGATCACCAAGGGTTTGTCGTTGGCAATCAGTTCGCCGCCAAGGCAAATCAGGCACAGGCCAATGAACAGCCACAGCGACCAGCGCCCACGGCGGTTGGCCTTGAACTGCGCGACCCGGCGCTGACCCAGAGGAGAGAGTGTGAACATCAGGCAGTCCTCGCCGAGAAGTCGATGCGCGGGTCGAGCAGGGTGTAGCTGAGGTCGCCGATCAGCTTGATCAACAGGCCGAACAGGGTGAACAGGAACAACGCACCGAACACCACCGGATAGTCCCGCGACACCGCCGCTTCGTAACTCATGCGCCCGAGGCCATCGAGGTTGAAAAGGGTTTCGATCAGCAAGGAACCAGCGAAAAACACTTCGATCAGCGCCGACGGCACACCCGCCACCACCAGCAGCATGGCGTTGCGAAACACGTGGCCGTAAAGCACGCGGCGTTCGGTCAGACCCTTGGCCCGTGCGGTAATCACGTACTGGCGGCTGATCTCGTTGAGGAAGCTGTTTTTGGTGAGGATGGTCAGGGTGGCGAAGCCACCGATGACCAGCGCCGTGACCGGCAACACCAGGTGCCAGAGGTAGTCGCCGACCTTGCCCAACGTGTTGAGGCTGTCGAAGTTATCCGACACCAGCCCCTGCACCGGGAACCAGTTGACGTAGCTGCCGCCGGCGAACACCACGATCAGCAGAATCGCAAACAGAAACGCCGGCATCGCGTAGCCGATGATGATCGCGGTGCTGCTCCAGACATCGAATGCGCTGCCGTTCCTGATCGCTTTGCGGATGCCCAACGGGATCGAAATCAGGTAGGTGATCAGCGTCGCCCACAAGCCGAGCGACAACGACACCGGCAGTTTCTGCAGGATCAGATCGGTGACCTTGGCGCCGCGAAAGAAACTGCTGCCCAGATCCAGCTGGGCGTAGTTTTTCAGCATCAGCCACAAGCGTTCGTGCATCGGCATGTCGAAACCGTAGTGGTGTTTGATTTCCTCGATCAGCGCCGGGTCGAGGCCACGGCTGCTGCGCCCGGCACCGCCCGTCGCAGCGACTTCGCCACCACCGCCCATGCTGTGCCCGCCGAAACCTTGCAGACGCGCGATGGCTTGTTCCACCGGGCCGCCCGGCGCGGCCTGCACGATGAGGAAATTGACCACCAGGATGCACAGCAGCGTGGGGATGATCAGCAGCAAACGTCGACTCAGATAACGCAGCATGTCACTGGCCCCCCGCAAGCTGGGTGTGCATCTGTTGCGTGGTCAACGGCTTGGCCGAGACCTCCCACCAGGTGTTGAGGCCTTCGTCGTAAGCCGGTTGCACCGGCGGCATGCCGAAGCGGTTCTGATACACCGTCGGCGTGCCTTTGGAGTAGTAGTTGGGAATCATGTAGTAACCCCATTGCAGCACCCGGTCGAGGGCGCGGGCGTAATGCACCATGGCATCGCGGGTGTCGGCCTTGACCAGCCCGTCGATCAGTTGATCGACCGCCGGGTTGGCCAGCACCATCGAGTTCGAACTGCCGACTTGCGTGGCACTTTGCGAGGCGTACAGGCTGTACAGTTCGCGGCCGGGGGAGACGATCGGATCGCCACTGCGCGGGAAACTGGTGACG
The DNA here is from genome assembly GCF_002156405.1 of Pseudomonas sp. SCPG-7. Lineage (NCBI taxonomy): Bacteria > Pseudomonadati > Pseudomonadota > Gammaproteobacteria > Pseudomonadales > Pseudomonadaceae > Pseudomonas > Pseudomonas sp. SCPG-7. The sequence goes on from NZ_MVOO01000019.1 coordinate 40,096, forward strand.
ATCATGTCGTAGTCGCGGGCGTTGAGCCGATTGACGTATTGCGCCGAATCGATCCGGCGCAAATTCAGGGTGATGCCGATCTGCGCGAGGGTGCGTTTGAATGGCAACAGCATGCGGTCGAAGCCGCCCTGACCGTCGAGGAAGGTGAACGCCAGCGGCTCGCCATCGGCGTTGACCAGTCGGCTGTGTTGCGGCGTCCAGCCCGCCTCGGCGAGCAGTTTCAGCGCCTGCAACTGCTTGTCACGTATGTAGCCGCTGCCGTCGGTTTTCGGCGCCTGATAGACCTCGGTGAACACCTCGTCCGGGATCTGCCCGCGCAACGGTTCGAGGATCTTCAATTCCTCGGCGTCGGGCAGGGCGGTGGCGGCCATTTCACTCTTGGGCCAGAAGCTGTTCTGACGCACGTAGAAGCCGCGCATCATCTGCTTGTTGGTCCACTCGAAATCCCACAGCAGACTGATCGCCTGACGCACGCGGCGATCCTGAAAAATCGGGTTTTGCAGGTTGAACACGAAGCCTTGCGCCGCCGTGGGTTTTTCCGGGGCGAGAATCGCCTGTTGCAAACGCCCGTCACGCAATGCCGGGCTGTCGTAGCCGACCACGTAACCGGACGAAGAAAACTCGCGGTTGTAATCGAACGCACCGGCCTGCAGCAGTTGGCGAGCGACGTCGGTGTCGCCGTAGAAATTCACCGTGAGCGTGTCGAAGTTGTACATCCCGCGACTGACCGGCAGGTCCTTGCCCCACCAGTCCGGATCGCGCTGGAAACTGATGCTGCGCCCGGCGTCGACCTTGCTCACGCGATACGGACCGCTGCCCAGCGGCGGTTCGAAGCCGCCGCCGTTGGCGAAATCGCGCGTCTTCCACCAGTGTTCGGGCACCACGCGCAGCGTCGCCAGGTCCAGCGCCAGGGTGCGGTTGAGGTTGTTCTTGAAGGTGAAACGCACCTGCCGTGGACCTTCGATCAGTACGTCCTGCACGTCGGCGTACTGCTGGCGATAACTGAGGCTGCCCTTGGTCATCAGCAGGTTGAAGGTGTAGCGCACGTCTTCGGCGGTGATCGGCGTACCGTCGGCGAAGCGGGCCTTAGGGTTGAGGGTGAAGCGCACCCAGAGCCCCTCGGGATCGCGTTCCATTTGTTGCGCGACCAGTGCGTAAACGGTGTAGGGCTCGTCCAGCGAACGGAACGCCAGCGGCGCATACACCCAGTCGTTGACCTGCACCACGGAAATGCCTTGATCGGCATACGGGGTGATGTAGTTGTACTGGCCGATTTCCATCGACGCGCGACTGAGCGAACCGCCCTTGGGCGCGTCGGGATCGACGAAATCGAAATGCTGGAAACCCGCCGGATACTTCGGCGCCTCGCCGTACACCGTTAACGCATAACCGCCGCCGGCCAGCGCCGAAGTGCCAGTGCACAGCAGCGCACTGCCGAGCAGCAGGCCAGCCATGTTGCGCAAAAAACTCATGAGGTCACCCTGAAAATCCCTGAAGAAACCCGGTTCCCATGTGGGAGCTGGCTTGCCAGCGATAGCGGTATGTCAGTGAAGTAAATGTCGACTGATACGACGCTATCGCTGGCAAGCCAGCTCCCACAGGGTTTTTTGGCGCTCGTTCTTTAGAAGTGATACGTCATGCGCGCAAACAGCGTGCGGCCCAGCGGGTCGGTGTAGCGCGGGTCATAGCCGCTCTGGAAGTTGTAGGCCTGGTTGGAGAACGGTGGATTGCGGTCGAACATGTTCTTCATCCCGGCATCGACATCCAGCACCTTGTTGAAGGTGTAGCCGGCCGACAGGTCCCACACCGAATACGACGCCACGCGCGCATGGGTATCGCGGTCGTAGTCGTTGTAACCGGTGGTGAAGCGGTTGGTCAGCGACGCCCTTGCGGCGCCGAAGGTCCAGCTGCCGGTGAGGTTGTGTTTCCAACGCGCGATCACGCCGTCCCCTTCGAAGTCGCCGACCTTGTCGGTGAACGGGCCTTTGATGGTGCTCTGGAAGTCGTAACTGTCGACGTAGGTGCCTTGCAGCCCCAGACCGAACTGACCGTACGGGGTGTTCGGGAAGCGGTAATCCAGCGATACATCGACACCGTTGGTCTCGACGATGCCGAGGTTGGCGTTGCCGGTGACGATGTAGTTGAGCGTGCCGTCGGCGTTGCGCACGAAGCGATCCGGGTAGCTGCCGGCCTGATCGAACACGGTGGACTCGGGGAACGGCTGGATCTGGTTGGAGATGTGAATCCACCAGAAATCCAGACCCACCGACAGGTTGCTGACCGGTTGATAGACGAAGCCCAGCGTCACGTTGCGCGCTTTCTCCGGAGCCAGATCTTCATTGCCGCCGATCTGATTGAGGAACTGCTGACCGCAATCGCGCCCGCCGTTGCCACCCGGTTGCACCACGCCGCCGGTACACAGCACCGGATCGTTGTAGTAGCCCTGGGTGTAGGTGATGCTGCGCGGCGAATACAGCTCGTAGAGCGACGGCGCCCGGAAACCTTCGCTGTACGCGCCGCGCACCACCAGCTCTTTGAGCGGCTGATAACGGAACGAGTATTTCGGGTTGGTGGTGCTGCCGAAGTCGCTGTATTTGTCGTGACGCACAGCGGCGGACAGTTCGAGGCTGTCGAGCACCGGCACGTTGATTTCCGCATAGGCGGCTTTCACACTGCGGTCACCCTCGACGCTACCGGCCGGGTCGATGCCGAGGCTCTGGATGTCACCGGCAAACTGTTCGAAGTCCTGGTGGAATTTCTCTTTGCGGTACTCGCCACCCAGCGCCAGACCGGCCGGCCCGGCACCGAACCAGTCACCGATCTCGCGACTGACCCGTCCGTCAAAACCGGCCACGCGGCCAACGGCGGTGGTGTAGGCGCCGTGGTACATCGCGGCGTCGATGTACTGCTGACCGGCGGCGGATTGCGGGCCGAACGGGTTGAGCAGGCCACTGGCCAGACCGTTGATCATCGCCTGATCGCTGACATAGCCGCTGGTGACGCTGGAGACGATTTTGTTCTGGTTGTACGAGGCGCCGACGTTGTAATCCCAGCCGCCGACCAGACCGTCGAAGCTCAGCAGAAAGCGCTGGCTGGTATTTTGGTCTTTCGATTCGCGCGGGCCGGCGGCGGTTTCGCGCCAGTTGACGTCGACCGGTTGCGTCGGGTCGAGGGCGAAACCGGTCGGGCCGGGGGTGATGCCGTTGCCGGGGTAGTAGGGCGATGACGAATCCAGGCTCAAACCGGTGAGCGGCGCCGGGCCGACAGCGGTGGCGTTGTTGTTGCGTGACCAGAAGTATTCGAGGTTGACGTTGTGATCGTCGCCGAGTTTGCCGGTGGTCTTGCCGAAGAACGAGGTCTTTTCGGTTTGCGGAATCAGGTCGATGTATTCGCGGGTGCTGAAGCGGCACAGGCCATCGCGCGCGACCAGGTTCGGCCCGTTGCAATTGCTGTTGGCCAACGGGTTGGTGGCGTTGCCGTTCTGGCTGTAGTTACCGGGGAACGCGGTGCCGGAGGTCTGATCGAGGCCACGACCAGGATCGTAGTCGCGGGCGAAGGAGCGGTCGTTGGCGTCGAGGTTCTGCTGCTTGTTGTAGTTGAACACGCCGAGCACGTTGAAGCGGTCTTCTTCCAGATCGCCATAGCCCCAACTGGCGCTCATGTCTTTGGTGGCACCGCCGCCGCTGTGGGTCGGGGTTTCGCCACCGAGGGTGAGCTGGCCGTCGGTCAGGGATTTTTTGGTGATGAAGTTGATCACGCCGCCGATGGCGTCGGTGCCGTACAGGGCTGATGCGCCGTCGCGCAGAACCTCCACGCGCTCGATGGCGGCAAACGGGATCATGTTCAGATCCACCGCGCCACCGGCCGAGTTGGTGCCGGACAAGGCATTGTTGGCCAGGCGCCGACCGTTGAGCAGCACCAGGGTCTTGTTTGCGCCGATACCACGCATGTCGGCAAACGAAGCGCCACCGGTGGCGGCGCCGACTGAGCCTGCGCTGTTGTTGATCGACTGGCTGCCGGTGATCCGCTGCACCAGTTCGGCGGTGGTGGTCACGCCCTGTTTGCGCAGCTCATCGGCTTTCAAAATGGTGATCGGCACGGCCGTTTCCGCATCGACCCGGCGAATCGCCGAGCCGGTCACTTCCACCCGTTGCAGTTGCGTGGTCGGTGCCACCACTGCGGCTGCAGCGGGGACGACGGCGTTGTCGTCCTCGGCGGCTTGCACGGTCCCGGCGCCCATCCCCATGGCCACCAGGTACAACGGAACAAAACGGTGACGAGAAATCGTTGCCACCAAAGGTTTGAGCGTGAAGCGTGGAGTGTTCATCAGCATGGTTGTTTCCGACTTGATCAGACGTTATCGAATTGGCCTTGTGAGCCCCTCATTGCTCCGCTTTCGGTGATACCGCATGCGGAAAGCCACTTTCTTCAAGCAAGCCGATCCCCTCCGAAGACGTCTGGCGTTTTTCGGTCGGCTGATTGCGACGGGAAGCGGTTCGCGGTGTCGGGCGCGTTTCTCAACGCGCGCCCGACACCGCACTCAGTGGGTGGTCATCACCGAAATCTTGCTGATGCCCGAGCGTTCGATGGACGCCATGGCCTTGGCCACCTGGCCGTAATTGACGTTGGCGTCGGCCTGCAGCTGCACGCGCACCTCGGCGTCCTTGGCCTTGACCTCCTTGAGGCTGGCCTCCAGAGATTCCGGTGCCAGTTCGGTTTTCGCCAGGTAGAACTTGCCGTCCTGATCGACGCTGACCACCACCGGGTCTTTCTTCTCGGCGGGGGCGACGGCGTCGGTTTTCGGCAGGTTGACCTTGATCGCGTTGGTCATCAGCGGTGCCGTGACGATAAACACCACCAGCAGCACGAGCATCACGTCCACCAGCGGCGTGACGTTCATTTCGCTGAGCACTTCATCGCTGTCTTGAGTGGAAAAGGACATCAGCTGGCCTCCCGCACGGCGGCAGTGGTTTTGCTGGCGATGGCCTGGCGGCTGATGGAAAACGCGCTGCGTGAGGCGAGGGCGTCGAAGTCGTGGGCGAAGTCATCCATGTCTGCCGAGGCCAGTTTCAGGCGGCGCAGAAAGAAGTTGTAAATCAGCACCGCCGGGACCGCGACGGCGATCCCGACGCCAGTGGCGATCAGCGCGTGACCGATCGGGCCGGCGACCGCTTCAAGGCTGGCCGAACCGGTTTCGCCGATGCTTTGCAGGGCTTCCATGATCCCCCACACGGTGCCGAACAGACCAATGAACGGCGCGGTGCTGCCGATACTGGCGAGGATCGCCTGGCCGTTTTCCAGCGAGCGGCGTTCTTTCTGGATCTGCTGGCGCAGGTTGCGTTCCAGGCGATCGGAACGGTTGATGGTGTGCGCCAGTTGTTGCGTGGTACGCGGCGATTCTTCCACCAGCAAGGCTTCGAAACCGCTGCTGGCGATGCGCGCCAGCGAGCCCGGATACTGGCTGGCATGTTCGGCGGCGGTCAGCAGATCCGGCGCGCCCCAGAAAGCTTTGCTGAACTGTTTGTTCTGGGCTTTCTGGCGCAGGTATTGCGCCGACTTGACCAGCAGGATCGCCCAGCTGACCACGGAAAACAGCACCAGGCCCCAGAGCACCCCGGGGACAATCATCGAAGACAGTGAAGAGTTCATGGCTACACCTCGCTTGCATTAAGTCGGTTATGAGTTGGGTTTGCCGTTATTGCGGCAATTTGAAATCGATGGTCTGGGTGGCGAAGCCGTCAATCGGCGTGTCACCGCGTTTGGCCGGAATGAACTTCCAGTTCTTTACCGCCGCGACGGCGGCGTCATCCAGTTGCGGCTTGCCGCTGGACTTGGTGACCGTTACCGAACCGGCACGTCCGTTGGCCAACACCTGAATGCGCAGCACCACGCTGCCTTCCCAGTTGCGCCGCAGCGCCAGTGACGGGTATTCCGGCGGCGGGTTGCCGAGGCTGGCAAGGCCGGAAATCGCGGCCGATTCCTTGACCGGGCCAGGCGCGGCGGCCGGGGCCGGTGGCGCGCTCGGTGTCGCCGGCGCAGCGGGAGCGGCCGGTTGTGCCGGGGCGGGCGGAGCTTTTGGCGGCTCGACTTTCTTCACCGGTTTGGGCTTCTCGACCGGTTTCGGTTTTTCGATCGGCTTGGGTTTCTCCATCGGTTTGGGCGGTGGCTTGACCGCGTCTTCGTCTTCCACCGGTTGTTCCGGTTCCGGAGGTGGAGGGGGCGGCGGTGGCGGAGGTGGTTCCGGTGTGGGCGGTGCCGGTGGCGTCGGGCTGGTCAGCTCGACGGTCATTTCCGGAATCTGCGGCGGCGTCGGCAGGGGTTCGGGCCGGGTCTGCTGGAAAAACCACCAGGCACCGCCGTGTATCAGTGCCGACACCGCCACCAGCAACAGCATCTGCTGCTTATTCAACCCGCCGGGCTGCGAAGTGTTGGCCGTGAAGGCCGGTCTGCCCGGTGGTGGCGGGACTGGCGCGTCCCTTAACGGCCCCGGCAGGGTTCTGTGCTTTACCGCATCGTTCATTAAAGCTCCCTCGGGTTGATGAAGGGCAATAAGGTGCCGTCCGAACATTTCGGTGATGTTCGAGTGGATGGGTGTAACTTTCTTTTGGGTGTACGCAAGCCGATAGTTGAACTATCTATTGAATAGGCTTGTGCAGGCTTACTGGCTTAACGCCAATGACTTCGTTTGTTCATTCGCCATTCCCTGGTGTTGTTCTGTATCGGTGTGGATTGTTTCAATGGTCGTGATTCATTTTGCAACCGCTGTGCCAAATATTGCTGAAATGTAGAGCGGTTATTTCATGGCTGTTACTCATGTCGCATTTATATAAGTTTTACAGAGTGCCTCGGTTTTCTTTAGTGCATGACTGTCCGCGGCCCCGAACGCCGGGGCTTTTTTGCAGGCGAGTCAGACCGGGCGCTGTATCGGCCGGATTAGCCAGATAGAGCCGCTGAGCTCGAGTCCTCCAGGGCGCTTGATGGTGCGCGACGGACTGATTTGGTGCGGGTCAATGTTTTAGCGGGTCACGGCGCATGTTCCTTGTTTTTGTTTAAATGAAATCAGTATTTCGAATCTGCGTTAGTTGCGTGCGCAGGAACGCTTTTGGTGCAATTAAAAAATCAGTTGAAATTATTGTTCGACAATTCGGCAATCGTTGATTGACGCAGTGCTTGCGCAATAACTTCATGGGTCTTATTTAAAAAATAAATACCACGCTGCTGTCGGCACATTATTCAGCGCCAACACAGTGGTCGTTTGTCAGGTTCAGGTAATGACGTAAATTCGCGGATGGCCGGTACTGTTCAGGTGAACTCGACATTGCGCGGATGGATATAAACAGGCCGTGAAGCGGCAGAACGATTGAAGATTCACGCAGTGACCTCCTTGTTGCCAGTTCGGATACGCGAACTTTTGGTCCGGTATCGCACCTTACAAGAACGCGGATAGCGTTCGATGATTGCTCTTGGTGCGGGATGGGCACCGCCAGCGCGGTTTTGCGGGGTTTGAATTCGCAAGTCGCGAATGCATGGGAAAAACGTGCCAAAGCCGATACACCCGCTATAAATAGGGCTACACAGATCCGTCGAGATCGAGGAGGGGGCATGTATCAACTGTACGGACATCGCAATTCGGGTGCTGCAGCCATCGAAGCAGCGCTGGAGTTATGCCAGATCGCCTATCGCTTCATCGATATCGAAGCTTCGAGCGAGGCGGCCGAAGCCCTCGCGCGCCTCAATCCACTGAAACAGGTGCCGACCCTGCAGTTGCCCGATGGCAGTGCGATCACCGAGAGTGTGGCGATTCTGATTCACCTGGGCCTGCGCTTTCCCGGATTCGGCCTGTTGCCGGCCGAGGCCACTGATCGCGATCAGGCGATTCGCGGCATGGTCTACATCGCGAGCAATTGCTACGCGGCCATCGGCGTCATCGATTACCCCGAACGCTGGCTGGTGATGCCGGACGAAGCCTCACGACAGAATCTGATGGCCGGTGCCCGCGAGCGCTTGCACTGGAGTTGGGAAGTGTTTGCCGACCAGTTTTCCGCCGAGTTGTACCTGGACGACGAGACGCCCGGCGCCCTGGACGTGCTGGCAGCGGTGGTGACGCGCTGGTCGGGGAGTCGCGAGCACCTGCGCCAGACCCGCCCCGGGTTCTACGCATGGTTGCAGCGCATTGACCGGCACCCGGTGCTGGCGCCGGTGTTTGCCCGGCATTGGCCGGTTTAAGAGTGCAAAGATCAAAAGATCGCAGCCTCTGGCAGCTCCTACACTGTTCTCTGTAGGAGCTGCCGGAGGCTGCGATCTTTTGATCTTGGGGATTATTCCCCGCGAATGTACTGCTCCAGCTGCTTGATCAGCTCGGCCTGTTCGGCAATCGCCTCTTTCACCAGGTCGCCGATCGACAGCAAGCCGATCAGTTTGCCGTTCTCCACCACCGGCAAGTGGCGCAGGCGTCTGTCGGACATGATGCCCAGGCAGGTGTCGACGGTCTGGTGGGTGTCCACGGTGATGACATCCTTGACCATGATGTCGCGCACCGGTGTACCGACCGAGGAGCGCCCGTGCAGTACCAGTTTGCGCGCGTAATCACGCTCACTGATGATGCCGACCACTTTTTCGTCTTCCACCACCAACAGGGCCCCGACGTTTTTTTCGGCCATCTTCATCAGCGCTTCGAGCACCATGTGATCGGGTTTGATCTGATGCACTTCCTGATTTTTCTGATCTTTGAGCTTGAGCAGTTGGGCGACGGTCTTCATGGTGGTTACTCAGGTGTTGTCGTTGTTCTCCAAGCATCGTAGACGCTGGCGTGCAGGGCAAGGTGGCAAAGCGGCAGATAGCACGCAAAAAACGTCATTTGCCGGTTTTTCCGGCTCACCTCTATCCCTGTGGCGAGGGAGCTTGCTCCCGCTGGCCTGCGTAGCAGGCCCAAACCCTGAGAATTCGGTTTGCCTGATACACCGAATTGCCTGGCTTTGCGACTGCTGCGCAGCCGAGCGGGGGCAAGCTCCCTCGCCACAGGGGATGGGGTTATCTCGGACGATGCCGCGTAGAATGCCCCTCTGATTCAATTCCTGAGGTTGCAGTGGTGGATTTACAGCAGGGCTTCGTCCTGACCCGGCATTGGCGCGACACCCCGGCCGGCACCGAAGTCGAGTTCTGGCTGGCGACCGACGCCGGACCGCGCCGTGTGCGTCTGGCGCCGCAGACGTCAGTGGCGTTTATCCCCGCTGCACAACGCGAAGCGGCCGAACGTCTGCTGCACGATGAAAAGAATGTCGAACTGCGCCCGCTGGCCCTGCAGGATTTCGAGCATCGCCCGGTGCTGGGCCTGTATTGCCAGCAACACGGCCAGTTGATGCGCCTGGAAACCGCGCTCAACCGCGCCGGGGTCGACGTCTTTGAAGCCGACGTGCGTCCGCCGGAACGCTACCTGATGGAGCGCTTCATCACCGCGCCGGTGCTGTTCAGTGGCAGTGCCGATGACGACGGCGTCTTGCTCAATGCCCAACTGAAACCCGACCCCAAATACCGACCGCAACTGCGGCTGGTCTCGCTGGATATCGAAACCACCGAAACCGGCGAGCTGTATTCCATTGCCCTGGAAGGCTGCGGCCAGCGTCAGGTGTACATGCTCGGCGCACCGAACGGTGATGCGAGCATTGTCGACTTCGACCTCGAATACTGCGATTCGCGCACCGTTCTTCTCAAAAAGCTCAACGACTGGTTCGCCCGGCATGACCCCGACGCGATCATCGGCTGGAACGTCGTGCAGTTCGACCTGCGCATCCTTCACGAACACGCGCGGCGCCTCGGCGTGCCGCTGAAAATCGGCCGTGGCGGTGAAGAGATGCAGTGGCGCGAACACGGCAGTCGCACGCACTTCTTTGCTTCGGCAGCGGGGCGGCTGATCATCGATGGCATCGAATCGCTGCGTTCGGCGACCTGGAGTTTCCCTTCGTTCAGCCTGGAAAACGTCGCCCAGACCCTGCTTGGCGAGGGCAAGGCGATCGACAACCCGTACCAGCGCATGGACGAAATCAACCGTATGTTCGCCGAGGACAAACCGGCGCTGGCCAAGTACAACCTCAAGGACTGCGAACTGGTCACGCGGATTTTCGCCAAAACCGAACTGCTGACGTTTTTGCTCGAACGCGCCAGCGTCACTGGCCTGCCGGCGGACCGCAGCGGCGGTTCGGTGGCGGCGTTCACCCACTTGTATATGCCGCTGATGCATCGCCAGGGTTTCGTAGCGCCGAACCTGGGCACCAATCCACCGCAGGCCAGCCCGGGCGGCTTCGTCATGGATTCACAGCCAGGGCTGTACGAGTCGGTACTGGTGCTCGATTACAAGAGCCTGTACCCGTCGATCATCCGCACCTTTCTGATCGACCCGGTGGGGCTGATCGAAGGTTTGCAGCACCCGGACGATGCCGATTCGGTTCCGGGTTTTCGCGGCGCGCGTTTCTCGCGCACCCGACATTGCCTGCCGTCGATTGTCGCGCGGGTCGCCGAAGGTCGCGAGACCGCCAAACGCGAGCACAACGCGCCACTGTCGCAGGCGCTGAAGATCATCATGAACGCGTTCTACGGCGTGCTCGGTTCCAGTGGTTGCCGATTTTTCGATACGCGTCTGGCATCGTCGATTACCTTGCGCGGCCACGAGATCATGCTGCGCACCCGACAGCTGATCGAAGCGCAGGGCCACGCGGTGATCTATGGCGACACCGATTCGACCTTCGTCTGGCTGCGTCGCGCGCACGGTCAGGAGGAAGCGGCACAGATCGGTCAGGCGCTGGTCAAGCACGTCAACGACTGGTGGCGCGAGCACGTGCGTGAGGAATACGGCCTGCAAAGTGCTCTCGAATTGCAGTACGAAACCCACTACAAACGTTTTCTGATGCCGACCATTCGCGGTGCCGAGGAGGGCAGCAAAAAGCGCTACGCCGGCCTCGTTACCCGCGCCGACGGCAGTGACGAAATGGTCTACAAGGGCCTGGAAACCGTGCGCACCGACTGGTCACTGCTGGCCCGGCAGTTCCAGCAGGAACTCTACGAGCGGATCTTCCAGCGCAAACCGTATCAGGATTACGTGCGCGATTACGTACGCAAAACCCTGGCCGGCGAATTCGATGAACGACTGGTCTACCGCAAACGCCTGCGCCGCACCCTTGATGACTACGAACGCAACGTGCCGCCGCATGTGCGGGCGGCGCGACTGGCCGATGATTACAACGCGCAGCACGGGCGCCCACGGCAGTACCAGAATGGCGGCTGGATCAGTTACGTCATCACCCTGGCCGGGCCGGAACCGCTGGAAGTGCGCCGCGCCGCGATCGACTACGACCACTACATCACTCGTCAGCTGCAACCGGTGGCGGATGCGATTCTGCCGTTCGTCGATGACGATTTTTCAACCCTGATCGGGGGGCAACTGGGCCTGTTTTGAGTCCAGTAGCTGCAACGTCCATTCGTCGAGGATGCCGTGGAAGTAGCGCTCCAGTGCCTGAGCGAACGGGCAATCTTCTGCGCTGAACTGCGCAAACAGGGTCATCGAGGAGTGGAATTTCAGGTCGTCGGGATGGCCGAAAATCTCGGCTATCGAGCGCTGACGGATGTTCAGCACCAGTTGCGTGCAGGTGCGCAGCCGTGCGCCAAGCAGGTCGTGGGCCAGATAGGCCTGCGCCTCTTCGGCGGATTGAATGGCGTAACGCCGGGACATCTCGCTGCCGCCCAGCCCGGCGAACTGCGGGAACACAAACCACATCCAGTGGCTACGTTTGCGCCCCTCACCGAGTTCACGCTGAACCCGTTCGAACACCGGGTCCTGCGCCTGGACGAAACGCTGCAGATTGAACGGGTCGTACTGATCAGTGCTTCTCATGACGAAGCCCTCGCCAGCGCCCAGCGACTCAGACCATCGCCAGCCGCTGCTTGCGTTGTGGCGCTTTGAATACCTGATCCAGCGCCGCCAGATCCCCGGCATCCAGTTGCAACTGCGCCGCTTGTGCATTGAGTTGCACGTGTTCCGGTCGCACAGCTTTGGGAATCGCAATCACACCATCCTGACGCAGAATCCACGCCAGTGAAACCTGTGCCGGGGTTACCTTGTGACGAGTGGCAATCGTGTTCAGCACCGGTTCAGCCAGCATCGCACCGCCCTGACCGATCGGGCAGTACGCCATCAATGGCATGCGTTGCTGTTGGCACCATGGCAGCAGATCGAATTCGACGCCGCGCTCTTCCAGGTTGTACAGCACCTGATTGGTCGCGCAGGCAGGATTGGCCAGTTCTTCGAGGTCATCGACGTCGAAATTCGACACGCCCCAACGGCCGATCTTGCCGTCCGAACGCAGGCGTTCGAAGGCTTCGACGGTTTCTTCCAGCGGATACTGGCCGCGCCAATGCAGCAGATAGAGGTCGATGTAATCGGTGTCGAGCCGGCGCAGACTGCGCTCGCAGGCTTGCGGAATGCCTTTGCGGCTGGCGTTGTGCGGGTAGACCTTGCTCACCAGAAACACTTGGTCGCGCAGGCCCGCGATGGCTTCGCCGACGACAGATTCGGCACCGCCTTCGGCGTACATTTCTGCGGTGTCGATAAGGGTCATGCCCAGTTCGATGCCTTGGCGCAGCGCGGACACTTCACGCGAGTGCGCCGAGCGGTCTTCGCCCATGCGCCAGGTGCCTTGGCCGATCACTGGAACCTGCACGCCTGCCAGTTCAAGGGTACGCATTCAAACCTCCTGTGCTGATGGTCATACCTTAGTGGGCAGCAGGATAGCGCAGGGGTTCCAATGGAGGTCGATGAACCTGTGGCGAGGGAGCTTGCTCCCGCTGGGGCGCGAAGCGGCCCTGCTCTTCATTCAGTTGAAAAAGCAGGGCCTGCTGCGCAGGCCAGCGGGAGCAAGCTCCCTCGCCACGGGCTAAGTGTCATTTCGTGGAGAATTTCAGGATTACGCTGTGGTTGTAAGTCTGCCCCGGATCGAGACGCGTACTTGGGAAGTCCGGCTGATTCGGCGCATCCGGATAGTGCTGCGTTTCCAGAGTAAACGCGCCCCAGTGCGGATAGACCTTGCCGCCCTTGCCTTTGACCGTGCCGTCGAGGAAGTTGCTGGTGTAGAACTGCACGCCCGGCTCGCTGGTGAACAGCTGCAGATGCCGTCCGGATTGCGGGTCACTGACCTCGGCGGCGACTTTGCTCACATCACCTTTTGTGTCCAGCACCCAGTTGAAATCAAAGCCGCCCTGTTTCGGTTCGGCGAATTTCAGCTGCGGGTGATCAGCCTTGATGTGGGTGCCGATGGCAGTGGGCTGGGTAAAATCCATCGGCGTGCCGGCCACGGGCGCCAGTTCGCCGGTCGGGATCAGCTTGCCGGTGACCGGGGTGTAATGACTGGCGTGCAAGGTGGCAACCTGCTTGAGGATGTCGCCATTGCCGGCACCGGCGAGGTTGAAGTAGCTGTGGTTGGTCAGGTTGAGCACCGTCGGTTTATCGGTGCTGGCCTTGTAGTCGATGCGCAACTCGTTGTTGTCGGTCAGGCGGTAGGTCACTTCGGTGGTGAGATTGCCGGGGAAGCCCATTTCACCGTCCGCCGACAGATAGGTGAGGGTCACGCCGACGGAATCCTTGTCCTTGGTTTCCTGCGCTTTCCAGACCTTCTTGTCGAAGCCCTGAGTACCGCCGTGCAAAGCGTTGGACTTGTCGTTCTGCGGCACTTGATAGCGCTTGCCGTCGAGTTCGAATGCACCCTCGGCCAGGCGATTGCCGAAACGGCCGATGGTTGCGCCGAAATACGCCGTGCCTTTCTGGTAACCCTGGACATCGTCGAAACCCAGCACCACATCGGCTGCTTTGCCGTGTTTGTCCGGCACCAGCAGCGATTGCAAGGTGGCGCCGTAGGTGATGACGGTCGCCTGCAGGCCGTGGCTGTTGCGCAGGATGTATTGCTCGACGGGCGTGCCGTCATTGGTTTTGCCAAAGGCTTTGTGTTCGGCGCTGAGGCCGGCCGCGTTGGCGGAGAGGGTGGCGATCATCAGGGACAGTCCGAGGCCGGAGAGCAGGTGACGGGATTGAAGCATGGTTGACCTTCCTTTTTGTTGTTGTTTTCAAAACAGGGTAATAGTCATGCTAATTGTGGGTTGAGTCAGAATTTATAGCCGGTTAAAGGTTTAGTGCAAATATAAAGTCATACTAAATAGTTGCCGAAGGTCGGGAAATCGTGCCAGCGCTGCACTTTTCCGGATTCGGCGGCTCTATCCATGGCCAGGATGCGGCGACGCCCGCCGCGCAGGAATGTGCCCGTTCGAGAATTCATGCCGAGAGCTTTTCACCCGATCATCCGATTTGTTCGCCGCCCGTGTCTGCTGCTGGCCTGTCTGGCATCGCTGTTTGTCAGCGGTTGCACGCACCAGACCGGCAATGGATTCTTCGCCCAGATGCGTGACGGTCAACCGCAGGAATTCCTGCAGACCAGCGTCGACCGCATGGCCACATTAGCGATGCGCGACAACCTCAACAGTCTTTATCGGTTGATGGGCAAGCTGTATTTGCGCAACCCGGAAGAACTGCGCAAATCGGGGTTCCTCGACATCAACACCGCGGTGAAACAGGTGCGCCTGGCGGTCGAGCAGCAGCAACCGTTGCCGGTGCTGGGCGGGCGCAAGGATCTGGCGGCGCTCAGCTATGCGATGAGTCCGGAGTTTCTCGGGGATCGGGTCGGCGCCTTCATCTATGCCATCGGCAGCATGCTGGTCACCGCTCATGGCAACCGCGTCGAGTTCTACATGACCGACGCAATCAACCCGACCTTCGTCCACAACGCCGCGCGTAACATTGAGAAAGCCACGTGGATCCTGGCCCAGCGCCAGAACAAGGAAGGCCAGCCGCTGCTGTTCTCCAATGAAATCTCGGAGGAGGGCAGCAACCTGAGCTTCGCCACCGAATTCGGCAAGATCGTCGCGCGGCTCGACTTGCTGACGCAGATGCTCGACGAGCGTTACCGGCGTATTGGCCTGAATTACGCGCAGAGCCTGCTGTTCCTGAATTTCCTTCCGGTGCAGTAAGTGTGGAGATCCAATGTGGGAGCGAGCTTGCTCGCGAAAGCGATCTGCCAAGTGCTGAATCTCTGATAGATCCACCGCATTCGCGAGCAGGCTCGCTTCCACATTGATCAAATTGTGCTTGGGATTTTTGTATACAATCCATCGCTACTATTGATCCAAAGGGAGCTGCACCTGTCATGACCGACTCCGCAAGCACCGACTTCAACCGCATCGACCGCGTCGCCCGTACAGAAAAACTGCCGTACGCCGCGCTACTGGCGTTCGCCATGACCGGCTTCATCGCCATCCTCACCGAGACCCTGCCGGCCGGGCTGCTGCCGCAGATCGGCGCCGGGCTTGGGGTCAGCGAAGTGCTCGCCGGGCAACTGGTGACGCTGTATGCGTTGGGCTCGATTGTCGCGGCGATTCCACTGACCGTCGCCACCCGGGGCTGGCCACGGCGCCGGGTGCTGCTGATGACGGTCGGCGGTTTCCTGCTGTTCAACACCGTCACCACGTTCTCCAGCCATTACGGCCTGACCCTCGCGTCGCGGTTTCTCGCCGGGATGGCCGCAGGACTGTCGTGGGGCATCATGGCCGGTTACGCCCGCGGGATCGTGCCGGTGCACCAGCAGGGGCGGGCGCTGGCAATCGCGATGCTGGGTACCCCGGTGGCGCTGTCGCTGGGTACCCCGGCGGGGACGTGGCTGGGTAACCTGATCGGCTGGCGCGCGTCGTTCGGGATCATGTCGGCGCTGGCATTGGTGCTGGCGGCGTGGATTGTGCTGGCGGTGCCGGACCGTCCGGGCCAGGCCAGCGCCGAACGCCTGCCGTTGCTGCAATCTCTGCGTTTGCCGGGCGTACGGCCGGTGCTGTTCGTGGTGCTGACCTGGATGCTCGGGCACAACATTCTTTACACCTACATTGCGCCTTTCCTGATGCAGGCCGGGCTGGCCGAGCGTGTCGATCTGGTGCTGCTGGTGTTTGGCCTGTGTTCGCTGGTCGGAATCTGGATCATCGGCGTGCTGGTGGATCGCTGGCTGCGCTGGCTGACCCTGATCAGCCTCGCGGTGTTTGCCTTGACTGCACTGGTGCTGGCGTTGATGTCTCCGTCGCCGTGGCTGATCTACACCTGCATGGCGGTGTGGGGCCTGTCATTCGGCGGCTCGGCAACGTTGCTGCTGACGGCTGCGGCGGATTCGGCCGGCGAGCATGTGGACGTGGTGCAGGCAATGCTCACCACGTCCTGGAACGTGGCAATTGCCGGCGGCGGCCTGTTTGGCGGGTTGCTGCTGGATCAAGCGGGGGCAATGTCGTTTCCGTGGGCGCTGTTGATCCTGTCGCTGATTGCGCTGGCGACGGTGTGGATCAACCGGCATCACAGTTTCAAACCGGGCCGGCGCGTGCACTCAACCACACCTCCAGTGTAGGGGCTGCCGGAGGCTGCGATCTTTTGATTTTGTCTTTTAATCAAGATCAAAAGATCGCAGCCTCCGGCAGCTCCTACAGGGTTAGATGTAGGAATCGGGCATAACTATAGACCGCATTGATATATGTGGTTATATGAAAAATCGCTATGCTGCGGGCCAGATTTTTCCTGTCGTTTTTCTGGACGTCTTAATGGAATTGGCAAATTTCGGCCTGGTCATCGCCGGGCTGGTGGTGGGTTTTATTGTCGGCATGACCGGTGTCGGCGGCGGTTCGTTGATGACGCCGATCCTGCTGTGGTTCGGTATCAACCCGGCAACCGCGGTGGGCACTGACCTGTTGTACGCGGCCATCACCAAATCCAGTGGCGTGCTGGTTCACAAGAAGAACAACAACATCGATTGGGCGATCACCGGTTGGCTGACCCTTGGCAGCGTGCCGGCAGTCGCCCTGACCTTGTGGTTTCTCAGCAGTCTGCACACCGCGCCCGAGGCGATGAACGCGATCATCAAGCAAGCCTTGGGCTGGGTGTTGTTCGCCACCGCGCTGGCGATTCTGTTCAAGAAGCGCCTGCTGGAATTCGCCCATAACCGTGCGGGCGGCAACTACAACCCGAGCGGCGCGCGCCTGAATGTAATGACGGTGATCACCGGTCTGATCCTCGGCACCATGGTCGCCCTGACCTCGATCGGCGCCGGCGCCCTCGGCACGGTCGCGTTGTTCATTCTCTATCCACTGCTGCCAACACGGCGCCTGGTCGGCACCGAAATTGCCCATGCCGTGCCGCTGACCCTGGTTGCGGGTCTTGGCCATGCGAGCATGGGCAACATGGATTGGGGCGTGCTGGGTTTCCTGCTGATGGGTTCGCTGCCGGGCATCTGGCTGGGCAGCCACCTGACCGGGCGCATTTCCGATGAATTGCTGCGCCCGTGTCTGGCGACCATGTTGCTGTTGATCGGCTATAAACTGGCGTTCTGATGTAGGAGCTGCCGAAGGCTGCGATCTTTTGATCTTCGTTTTTACGATCAAGATCAAAAGATCGCAGCCTGCGGCAGCTCCTACGCTGCGGTATGAAGGATGTTGAATTTCATGACGGTCACCGGCAAATCCTCGTAGACCAGATCCTCGACCACCTCCCAACCCAACCCCGCATACAGCGATTGCGCAGCGTCGGTGTACAGATACAACTCAGTCACTCCCAGCGTCGCCGCCTCGGCGACGATCCTGTTGACCAGTTGCGAAGCAATTCCGCGTCCGCGATCTTCAGCCTTCACATAAACCCCCGCCAGCCAAGGCGTCAGCTCGGGACGGATCTTCATGTCGCTGTCGATCAGCAGCGCGCCACCGAGCAATCTTTCGTCTTCAATGGCCACCACCACGCTGGGAACCGCACCCTTGCCGCAGGCCGCGCGCATACGCTCGGTGCGGGCTTCAAGGGTATCGCCGTCACGGAATTCGCCCCATTCCTTGAAATTGAGTTCGGCCAGTTCCTCAATCAAATGCGGGTGATCACACAGGTAGTCGATGTGCATGGGCTGAACTCCTTTTCATGGGCGGAACAGCCAGCCTAATGCGCTCACAAAACGTAATCAAATCCGCGTCACGATTACGCCGATGCGGTTGCGCAATGACGCGGCTGACCTAAGCTTCTGACAAGGCGAAACATATTTGCCGGGCACGACCCCGGAACAATCGCCGCGATGCGCAATCATTAGAGCGTGGATATCAAAAGGAGATGCGCATGCTCATCAGGTCACTGACCCTGACACTCTTGCTGGCGATTGCCGGTCCCTTGTTCGCCGCTGACAACGATTCGCCCATAGCCGGGGATATGGGACGGGCCCGACCGTTGATCGTGATCGCACAAAGCACCGTCGACCCCGTGTGGGTGGGGTTGAAAAAGTCGCTGGAAGATCCGGCGAACAAGAAAGGTGTGACTGACCGCAACATCAAGGTCTACACCATCCTCAATATGGCCGGTCAGCTCGACGGCAAGGACCTTGGCCAGCAGGACACCATGGCCCTGTTGCGCTCGCTGAAGCTGGGCGCCGGGGCGTACCCGAAAGTGTTCCTGCTGGGCAAGGACGGCGAGACCAAACTCTCGGCCTCGGGCGATGAAGCGAAGTCGGTGGACCTGAAAAAAATCTTCGACACCGTTGATGCGCTGCCGGCGAGCGAGAAAGAAATCAGCGCACCAACGGTCGCTGAAACCAAGGCCACCACCGCCGAACCGGCAGCCAAGAAAGGCGAGAAGGGCGCCAAGGCGAGCAAACCGGCGAAACCGAGCAAACCACCGGAAATGCCGGATGATTGATGGCATGGCCTGAATCAAAAAATGGGCGACCTCTACAGGTCGCCCATTTTTATTGCCCGCCAAAAAGATCGCAGCCTGCGGCAGTTCCTACATGGGGCCGGTGCAGGAGCTGCCGAAGGCAACGATCATTTGATTTTCAGTCGGTCAAAACGCTGAGGATCGTGTGAGCAATCTTCACCCGCTCCGGAATCGGAAAGTTCTTGTTCGCCAGAATCACCACGCCGACATCCTTCGACGGCACAAACGCCACGTAACTGCCAAAGCCACCCGTAGACCCGGTTTTGTTCAGCAGCACATTATCCGCCTGTGGCTGTGGCGGGTTGAGCCACTTCACCTTATGCGGCTGCATGGCCATTTCCGTACTGTTACCGGCCAGCAAGCGGTCGAGGCTGATCGGGTAACGGTATATTTCCCAACCCAGGCCTTGGGTCATGTCGCCGACGGTGTAGTAACCGGTGTGGGTGTTGGCGATGGCTTGTTGCAGCGGAGTATCGAGGCTTGCCGGTTTCAGGTTGGCCTGAACGTAACGCAGCATGTCGGCGGCGCTGGTTTTCACGCCATAGGCTTGCGCATCCATCGCGCCCGGGGTGACGCGCACCGGTTGGTTGTTCTTGTCGTAGCCCTGCGCGTACAGGCTCATTTGCGCTTTCGGCACCTGCAGATAAGTGTGCTTCAGGCCCAGTTTCGGCAGCAGGGTTTCGCTCATCGCCTGATCATAGGGCTGGCCAAGGGTCTTGGCGGCCAGATAACCGAACAGGCCCAGGCTGGGGTTGGAATACAGACGCTGGCTGCCAGCCGGGAAGCTCGGTTTCCACTGTTGGTAGTAGCCGAGCATCTTGTCCGCCGAATCCCACGGGTCAGGGAATTGCAGCGGCAGGCCACCAGCGCTGTAGGTGCCCAGTTGCAGCACGCTGATGCCATCGAAGGCGCTGCCCTTGAGTTCTGGCCAGATCTGGCTGGCCTTGGTCGACAGGTCCAGTTTGCCCGTCGCCTGCGCATAGCCGGCGAGGGTCGCGGCGAAGGTTTTGCTCACCGAGCCGACTTCGAACAGGGTGTTTTCGCTGACTTTCTGCCCGGTATCCTTGGCGACGACGCCGTAATTAAAGTAATGCGGTTGGCCGTGTACGGTGACAGCCACGGCCAGGCCAGGAACCTGTTGTTGCTGCATCACCGGGGCGACGGCTTTATTTACCAGGGCTTGCAATTGCTCGTCGCTGGGTGTGGCGGCCATGCACGTGGTAGCAGCGAAAATCACGCCAAATGCGCTGCAGATATTGACTTTGCTCGGGTTGATGAAGGACATGTGTGACCCACTCTCCATGAGTGTTGAGGGTGATATCCCGCTACACTGCGGGCGATCTTCTTGTTGGGCGACTGATCAGCGCCGTCAATTTAGGCAGTCCGGCGATGATCGACAAACGATGAAATCTCGCATGAGCCATTAGAAAAATTTGGGAATGGGCATGATTCGACCTCAACTGCCGCTCAATGCACTGCGCGCTTTTGAAGCTTCTGCGCGTCATTTGAGCTTCACCCGCGCCGCCGTGGAGTTATGCGTGACTCAGGCAGCGGTGAGCCATCAGGTCAAAAGCCTTGAGGCGCAACTCAACGTCACCTTGTTCAAACGCCTGCCCCGTGGGCTGATGCTGACCAGTGAAGGGGAGACCCTGTTGCCCGTTCTGACCACTTCGTTCGATCACATCGCGCAGTTGCTTGAGCGGCTGGCCGGCGGTCAGTATCGGGAAATGCTGACCGTGGGAGCCGTCGGAACCTTTGCGGTCGGTTGGCTGCTGCCACGGCTGGCAGACTTCCAGGCGAAACATCCGCTCATAGATTTGCGACTGTCGACTCACAACAACCGGGTCGATGTCGCCGCCGAAGGACTGGATTACGCGATTCGTTTCGGTGCCGGGGCGTGGCATGGCATCGAGGCCACGCGCTTGCTCGATGCGCCACTGTCGGTGTTGTGCGTGCCGGAAATTGCCCGGCAGTTGCAATCCCCGGGTGACCTGTTGCAGCAGCGTTTGCTGCGCTCGTATCGCACCGATGAATGGCCGCAGTGGTTTCACGCCGCCGGCCTGGCGACCCACGCCGCGCCGCCGCAGAGCATCGTGTTCGACTCGTCGCTGGCGATGATGGACGCCGCGCTGCAGGGCAGCGGGGTGGCGTTGGCACCGCCGCTGATGTTCGCCCGGCAATTGGCGGCGGATGTGATTCGTCAGCCGTTTGCGATTGAAATCACCACCGGCAGTTATTGGCTGACGCGTTTGCAGTCGCGGCCGGAGACGGCGGCGATGACGGCGTTCAAAAACTGGCTGCTGCAAATCTCTGGTTAATACAAGACCCCTGTGGGAGCGAGCCTGCTCGCGAAAGCGCTGTGTCAGACGACAAAAATGTTGGCTGTTTTACCGCATTCGCGAGCAAGCTCGCTCCCACATTTGAAGTACGGTGAGCTTGAGAATGTCAGCGCACCAGACACGGCCGCTTGTTATCGAACGTCCACCCCGGAATCAAAAACTGCATCGCCACGCTGTCATCTCGCGCACCGAGGCCCATGCCTTTATACAGCTCATGAGCCTTGGCCACTTGATCCATGTCCAGCTCCACGCCCAGTCCCGGTTTCTGCGGCACTTGCACGCAACCGTCGACAATTTGCAGCGGTGCCTGGGTCAGGCGCTGGCCGTCCTGCCAGATCCAGTGCGTGTCGATGGCGGTGATGTCGCCCGGTGCCGCCGCCGCGACATGGGTGAACATCGCCAGCGAGATATCGAAGTGGTTGTTGGAGTGTGAGCCCCAGGTCAGTCCCCACTCGTGGCACAGTTGCGCGACACGCACCGAGCCTTGCATGGTCCAGAAGTGCGGGTCGGCCAGCGGGATGTCCACCGACTGTAACTGAATGGCGTGGCCCATTTCACGCCAGTCGGTGGCGATCATGTTGGTCGCCGTCTTCAGCCCGGTGGCGCGGCGAAATTCGGCCATGACTTCACGCCCTGAGTAACCGTTTTCCGCACCGCAAGGGTCTTCGGCATAAGCCAGCACGTGATGCTGATCGCGGCACAGGCGGATCGCTTCCTTCAGTGACCAGGCACCGTTCGGATCGAGGGTGATACGCGCCTCGGGAAAGCGTTCGGCCAGTGCCGTCACGGCTTCGATTTCCGCATCACCGCTGAGCACGCCGCCCTTCAGTTTGAAATCCTGGAAACCGTATTTGGCCTGGGCCGCTTCGGCCAGACGCACCACCGCTTCGGCGCTCATGGCCTTCTCGTGACGGACGCGGAACCAGTCGTTATCGGCGTCCGGTTCGCTGCGGTAGGCGAGGCTGGTTTCGCGCTGGTCACCGACGTAAAACAGATAGCCGAGCATCTTCACTTGATCGCGCTGCTGGCCTTCGCCGAGCAGCGCCGCGACCGGCACGTCGACGTGCTGGCCGAGCAAGTCGAGCAGGGCGGCTTCGAGTCCGGTCACTGCGTGAATGGTGATGCGCAGGTCGAACGTCTGCAGGCCACGGCCGCCGGCGTCACGCTCGGCGAAGGTCTGGCGCACCTGATTGAGGATTTTCTGATAGTTGCCGATTGTGCTGCCGAGCACCAGGCTGCGGGCATCCTCCAGCGTCTGGCGGATGCGCTCGCCACCGGGCACTTCACCGACGCCAGTGTGGCCGGCGTTGTCCTTGAGAATGACGATATTGCGGGTGAAAAACGGCCCGTGGGCGCCGCTCAGGTTGAGCAGCATGCCGTCGTGGCCGGCCACGGGAATCACCTGCATTTCAGTGATGATTGGCGCTTTGGCAGTGTTGTGTGCGGTCATGTTTTTATCCTTGTCAGCATCTTTAAAAAGGAAGTCATGCGTGCTTCGGCGCGGCTTCGGCCACGGCAAGGTCAGCAGCAGGTTTCGGTGTGGTGCGGGCCGCGAAGACGATGATCGCGGCGATGATCGAGGTCGCGGCCAGACCGTAGAGGCCGCCCTGAATCGAGCCGGTGTGTTGTTCCAGCAGGCCGAAGGTGGTCGGCGCGACGAAGCCGCCGAGATTGCCCACCGAGTTGATCAGCGCAATCACCGCTGCGGCGATTCGCGCATCCAGATACGCCTGCGGAATCGGCCAGAACAAAGACGAGGCGGACTTGAAGCCGAGCGCGGCAAAACAGATCGCGACAAAGGCAAAAATCGGCCCGCCGGTGGTGGACATGAACATCCCCGCCGCGGCGATCAACAACGCGGTGGCGACCCAGGCCTGCTGGTGCTTCCATTTGGCCGAGAAAGCGGCGAAGGCGTACATGCCGACGATCGACAGCAACCACGGGATCGAGTTGAACAGCCCGACCTGGAAGTCACTCATCTCACCCATTTTCTTGATGATGCTCGGCAGCCAGAACGTCGCGGCGTAGATGGTCAGCTGGATAAAAAAGTAGATCAGGCAGAACAGGATGATCTGCCGGTCCTTGAGCAGTTTGCCCATTGATGGGCGGATCGGCGTCGCGGCTTCGCGGGCCTTCTGTTCGTCATCGATGGCGCTGACCAGCGCGTCCTGTTCGGCGCGGGTTAGCCATTTCGCGTCGTGGGGTTTGGCGTCGAGCCAGAACCAGACGAACACGCACAGCCCGACCGAGAACATCCCCTCGATAAAATACATCCATTGCCAGCCGTGCATGCCCAGGCCGTTGATCTGCAACAGCAGGCCGGACAATGGGCCGGAGATCAACGAGGCCACCGCCGAACCACTGAGGAAAATCGCGATGGCCTTGCCGCGTTCGGCGCCGGGTAGCCAGCGAGTGAAGTAGTAGATCACCCCGGGAAAGAATCCGGCCTCGGCCACGCCAAGCAGAAAGCGCAGGATGTAAAAGTGCGTTTCGTTCTGGATGAACGCCATGCCGGCGGCGACCAGGCCCCAGGTGAGCATGATGCGGGTCAGCCAGATACGCGCGCCGACTTTTTGCAGGAGCATGTTGGACGGCACTTCGAACAGCGCGTAACCGATGAAAAACAGACCGGCGCCGAAGCCGTAGGCGGCCGCCCCGATGCCCAGGTCATGTTCCATGTGAGTGCGGACGAAACCGATGTTCACTCGGTCAATGTAATTGACGATGAACATGATCACGAAGAGCGGCAGGACGTGGCGTTTCACTTTCGAGATGACGGACGCGAGTGTCGAATCGACGCCCTCGTTGATCCCGGAGACGGAGGTTTTCACTTGGTTTTCTCCCACTAATTATTTTTATGCGGGGTAGGGCTGGGTGCTGCGTTGTTGCTAGACATCATACAACTTGATTTTTTTGTCCTACAAGTGGGGTGCAGCGATTAAATTTGTCTGGTGAACGATTTCTTTATTTCTTTTTGGTGTTTTGCCCCGTTTTTATTGGTCTTAATCGCGGCGCGTCAGACGCGCCTGTTGGGTTCACGATCCAAATGTTCAAACAGGGCGTAGCGCTTGGTTGTTGCGTTTTTTTCGTTTTATTGAGTGTTGTCATACAAGTTGAGTGCTGTTTCGGCGCTAAAATCGACTCGTCAGCCATCACGCAGTGCTACGATCGGCAAGCCCCGATCACCGGAACCGAACATGCAAGAAGACCTCGACGCACCCGCGCCCAAACGTGCGCACAACCTCGCCCATGATCTGGTGGAGAAACTCACCCAGAGCATCCTGCTCGGCCAGATGTCGCCCG
The DNA here is from genome assembly GCF_002156405.1 of Pseudomonas sp. SCPG-7. Taxonomy (NCBI): domain Bacteria; kingdom Pseudomonadati; phylum Pseudomonadota; class Gammaproteobacteria; order Pseudomonadales; family Pseudomonadaceae; genus Pseudomonas; species Pseudomonas sp. SCPG-7. The sequence goes on from NZ_MVOO01000019.1 coordinate 64,540, forward strand.
GCGACAAGCTGCCGTCGGAGAACGCTATCGTTCAGGAGCACGGCGTCAGTCGCACGGTGGTGCGCGAGGCGATTTCCAAGTTGCAGGCGTCAGGGCTGGTGGAGACGCGGCACGGCATCGGCACTTTCGTCATCGAACGCGCTGCCGAGCAGGGCTTGCGCCTGAATGTCGACACCGCGCTCGGCGTGCGCAGTATTCTTGAGTTGCGCATGGGCCTGGAAACTCAGGCTGCCGCATTGGCCGCGCAACGGCGCAGCGAACAACAATTGCTGCACATGCGCCAGGCGCTGGATGACTATCAGCGTCTGCTGGACAGCAACGACAGTTGCGTCGAGGCGGATCGACGTTTTCATCTGCTGATCGCCGAAGCCACCGGCAACGTCTGCTTCAGCGAAATCATGCAGCATCTGGGCAGCGCGATGATTCCGCGTCAGCGGCTCAACGCGGCCGAGCGTGGGGCGGCGGATCTGAGCAAGTTGGGGCAGTTGGCGCATCTGGAGCACGAAGCGATCCTGAATGCGATCAAGCGCCAGGACCCGGACGCAGCGCGCGCGGCGATGTGGCTGCACCTGACCAACAGCCGCGACCGTTTCAGTGCGCAGGGCTGATTGCCGTTGGTCTGCTCGATGGCACGGCCTGCGCAGGCCTGCTTCCAAGCGGTATGGCCCGGGTTTTCCGGACCTCCTTGGTGAGGTGTGTCATGGCTAATGATTTGCTGTTTCAAGGTGGTGTGCTGCCGACCGATCCGACCCGTCCGGTGCCCGGCACGGATGAGCCGACACTGGCCGATCACGATGCGCCACCGGGCATGAGTCCGGGACGTGATCCGTTGAGTGATGCCGATCGGCCGGAAGACTGGAAGGACCCGGCGGCGGACGATGATGTGCCGCCGGCGGATGAGCCGACGCCGTTGTCTGATGATCTCCGGTAGTGAAAAACCCGGCTCTGGAGCCGGGTTTTTTTTGGTCGGTCAGTGGCGAGGTGTTTTGTTCATGCCGGCCTCTTCGCGGGCAAGCCCACAGTGGTTGTTGATGACATGGGATTTTGTGTTCAACACAACCCCTGTGGGAGCTGGCTTGCCAGCGATGGCGGCCGCAATGTGGCTGAAGATCAGTGACGCCTACAAGGTGTTGCGTGTCCTCATACCGGATTGGCAGCTACATCACGCATCAGCAACCCAAAGCGCAAATCCACCGCATCCGGAATCGGCAGGTACACCGTGTGCCCATCCCCCGGTGCCACCTCGATCGCTTCACCCTTGGCACTCTGCAACTGGTGCAGATCAAAGTGGAAATTGCCCTTGGGCGTCATCAGTTCCAGGTGGTCGCCCAGTGCAAACCGGTTTTTCACCTTGACCTCGGCCAACCGGTCACGGCGCTCACCGGTGAGTTCGCCGACGAATTGCTGACGTTCCGACACCGAGCTGCCGTTCTGATAATTCTGGTATTCGTCATGCACATGCCGGCGCAGGAAACCTTCGGTGTAGCCGCGCTGGGCCAGTGATTCGAGGTCGGTCATCAGGCTGCGATCGAACTCGCGCCCGGCTACGGCATCGTCGATTGCCCGGCGATAAACCTGGGTGGTGCGTGCGCAATAGAAATGCGACTTGGTGCGACCCTCGATCTTCAGCGAATGCACGCCCATGCGCGTCAAGCGTTCGACGTGCTGCACCGCGCGCAGATCCTTGGCGTTCATGATGTAGGTGCCGTGCTCGTCTTCAAACGCCGGCATCAATTCATCGGGACGATTGGCTTCCTGCAGCAGGAACACCTGATCGGTCGGCGCACCAATGCCCAGGGTCGGCTCGGGCTGGAAGGTCTGCACGATCTCGCCGAGCTGGTTTTCCGTGGCTTCCTGCGCCGAATATTTCCAGCGGCAGGCGTTGGTGCAGGTGCCTTGGTTGGCGTCGCGCTTGTTCATATAGCCCGACAACAGGCAGCGCCCGGAGTAAGCCATGCACAGCGCGCCGTGGACGAACACTTCCAGTTCCATGCCCGGCACCTGTTCGCGGATTTCAGCGATTTCCTCCAGCGACAATTCCCGCGACAGGATGATCCGGCTCAGACCTTGTTGCTGCCAGAACTCGACGCTCGCCCAGTTCACCGTGTTGGCCTGCACCGAAAGGTGGAACGGCATCTGCGGAAAATGCCGGCGCACCAGCATGATCAGGCCCGGGTCGGACATGATCAGGGCATCCGGCGCCATCTCGATCACCGGCGCCAGGTCCTTGAGGAAGGTCTTCAGCTTGGCATTGTGCGGGGCGATATTGACCACCACGTAGAAGCGCTTGCCCTGGGCCTGCGCTTCGCGAATACCGAGGGCGAGGTTGGCGTGGTCGAACTCGTTGTTGCGCACCCGCAGGCTGTAACGCGGCTGGCCGGCGTAGACCGCATCGGCGCCGTAGGCGAAGGCATAACGCATGTTCTTCAGGGTGCCGGCGGGAGCCAGCAGCTCCGGAGCGGCGAGGGGGAGGTCAAGGATCATGGCGGCGTCGGTCGCAAAAGCGCGGCAGGGTAGTGCAGCGGCAAGTACGGTTTATTGATCTGGATCTATCTTTGCGCGGGTGCCGCTGATCTGTGCCGCGCCGGCACCATGACAAGGTCCCGCTGCATCAGGTGCAGCGAGCTGCTTCTACCAGGCGATCTATGCTCCATGAACAAAGATGGCACTCGTGCGCGCCCCGGTGGACTAAGGTTCGAGGCGTGCGTGACGCCTGACTGACATGGATCGGACATGAACGAAAAAACGCTGCAATTCAAATCCCTCACCGTGCTGTTGCTGTTGGTGACGGTCGCCTTCATCTGGATTCTGCTGCCGTTCTACGGTGCGGTGTTCTGGGCGGTGATTCTCGGCATTCTGTTTGCGCCGATGCAGCGCAAGTTACAGCTCAAATTCGGCTGGCAGCGCAACCTGACAGCGCTTTGCACGCTGGGCATTTGTCTGGTGATCGCGATTCTCCCGGTGATCATTCTCAGCATCCTGTTGGTTCAGGAAGGCGCGACGGTGTACAACAACATCGAAAGCGGTCAACTGGACATCGGTGCCTACCTGGCACAGTTCAAACACAGCTTGCCCCCTTACTTTCAGCATTTGCTCGATCGCTTCGGCATGGGCGAACTCAACGGTCTGCGCGAGAAAATCGTCAAGGCGTCGATGCAGGGCAGTCAGGTGCTGGCCAGTCAGGCCTTCAGTTTCGGCCAGGGCACATTCGAGTTTGTGGTCAGCTTCGGCATCATGCTGTACCTGCTGTTTTTCTTTCTTCGCGATGGCGCCGAACTGGTACGCAAGGTACGCACCGCAGTGCCGCTGGAAGAGACCCACAAACGCCGTTTGCAGTTGAAGTTCAACCGTGTGGTACGGGCGACGGTGAAGGGCAACCTGGTGGTGGCGGTCACTCAGGGCGCATTGGGCGGGGCGATTTTCTGGTTTCTCGACATCCCCAGCGCATTGCTCTGGGCGGTGCTGATGGGCTTTCTGTCGCTGTTGCCGGCGGTGGGCGCGGGAATCGTCTGGGCGCCAGTGGCGGTGTACTTCCTGCTCAGCGGGATGATCTGGCAGGGCGTGGTATTGGGGCTGTTCGGGGTATTTGTGATCGGTCTGGTGGACAACGTGCTGCGCCCGATTCTGGTCGGCAAAGACACGCGCATGCCCGACTACATGATCCTGATCTCGACCCTCGGCGGCCTCGCAGTGTTCGGCCTCAACGGTTTCGTGATCGGGCCGCTGATCGCGGCGCTCTTCATGTCGAGCTGGGCGCTGTTTATCGAGACCAAACCGAAAGTCCAGTTGCCTTAAGCGTGGAACGGCGCGCTGACGATTTTCTGCGACAGCGCCTGCGCTGCCGGGAGCGAAGTCAGCGGGCCGCTGATGGGCTCACCGTCGCGCACCAGATACCAGCAGGCGAGCAATCCCGACGCTCTGAGCGATGCGGGAACAGCGCTGCCGATGACCGACATGATTTGAACCTGAGCCATGACCAGTACCTCCATCAATCTGTGGAGCTACCTTAGGGATTCGCTGTGCTCAGGGACAATCAACGCTTTCGATAGTGGTCATTGATAACAGTGAGGACGGGTTCAGTCGACAACCTGGTCGAGCATGTGCACCACTTCGCGCTCGTTGAGCAGGCCCTTGTGCACCAGGTTCTCCGCCAGCAGCGAAAGGAACTTGGCGCAGCGGTGGCCTTCCAGGTGTTTGAGTTCGGTCAGCGCACTGTACACCTTGCTTGAAGTGCACAGGCCGACGATGCGGTGCGGATTTTGAGTAGGCATGGGTCGTCCTTGTTGTTATCAACCTGTTGTTTACGGACGGATTCAGATTGCGGTTCCGTCATGACAAATCGATGACCGTTCTGTGTTTTGCCCCCAGCGGTCAAGTCCATCATGCCGACTTTAGCCGCTGGAACTATCCTCACAGCGACCTTGGCAAGATTTTTTCAGACGTTGCCCGACCGACGGTCATAAAAAAGCCCCGCTATAAAGCAGGGCTGTTTGTTGGCGATTACCAGCGTGGGCCACCGTAGTAGCCGTGTGGCCGGCCGTAATAGCCGCGTGGTGGGCCGTAGTAGACCGGGCCAGGCACGTAGACCGGTTGTTGCACGTAAACCGGGGCCGGCTGGTAATAGACCGGTGGCGGCGGTTGTTGCACATAAACCGGTGCCGGTTGAGCGTAAACAGGCTGTTGCACGTAGACCGGCCGGTCCTGGTTGATCAGTGCCGAGCCGATGATGGCCGAGCCGACGATCGCACCAAACACGGCCGGACCCTGCCAGCCACCGCCGTGGGCTTCTGCCTGACCTGTGATCGCGAATGCACCAATCAACAAGGCCACGATGGGGAGTTTACGAATCATGATAATTCCTCGGTTCTTCGACCCGGCGTCCGGGCCTGCACCAGGCCCAAAGTTGTCGCGGGGATACTTCTATGACAGCGAAATTCTGAAAATCAGCACAGCCGCTGGGTAAATTTTGTGTAAGGTCTGTACCGGCTTCTTTACCGGCAGGTCAAAGGGGCACGCGGCCCGTTGCAGACAGGCGCTTATGATCGTCCAGAACCCGATGGAATGGCTAACTCCGTCCATCCGAAAGTCCGTTTTGAAGGAGAAGTTTCATGCAGATGAATCCCAACAAAGACACCCAGCTGTGCATGTCCCTGTCCGGGCGCCCGGGGAATTTCGGTCTGCGGTTTCATAACCATTTGTACGAGCAGTTGGGCCTGAACTTCTATTACAAGGCGTTCAGCAGTCAGGATTTGTCGGGGGCTGTCGGCGGCATTCGTGCGCTGGGGATTCGTGGTTGTGGTGTGTCGATGCCGTTCAAGGAAGCGTGCATCGCACTGGTCGATGAGCTGGATGCGTCGGCGGCGGCGATCCAGTCGATCAACACCATCGTCAACACCCACGGTCACCTCAAGGCCTATAACACTGATTACATCGCCATCGCGCAATTGCTGGAAACCCACGCAGTGCCGAAAGATTCGACGTTCGCCCTGCGTGGCAGCGGCGGCATGGCCAAAGCCGTGGCCAGCGCCCTGCGTGATGGTGGCTACAAGAATGGACTGATCGTTGCGCGTAACGAGCGCGCCGGGCAGGCGCTGGCGGATTCGCTGGGTTACCGCTGGCGGGCCGAGTTGGGTGAAGAGCGTCCGCAGATGCTGATCAACGTCACCCCGGTGGGCATGGACGGCGGGCCCGAGGCGGGGCAACTGGCGTTTGAGCCTGAAGTAATCCAGGCAGCCGGGATCGTGTTCGATGTCGTGGCGATTCCGTCGGAAACGCCGCTGATCGTGCGCGGCCGGGCCGAGGGCAAGAAAGTGATTACCGGACTGGAGGTGATTGCGATCCAGGCGCTGGAGCAGTTTGTGCTGTACACCGGGGTGCGGCCGAGTGAAGAGCAGTTTGCGGCGGCGGTGAATTTCGCCCGCAGCTGATGTTCAGGATTATGTGTTGAATGAGTTGGCCCCATCGCTGGCAAGCCAGCTCCCACAGGTATCAGGTTGCAACACAACCAGGGGAGCAACCACAAATCTTGTGGGAGCCGGCTTGCCAGCGATGAATTCAACTCGGTTTATCGGGTTGCCTATACTGCGGCCTCAGCAAGCCAAGACTTGCCCCTCATAAAAACCTGATCGAGGCACCCCATGCACCCACCCATCCTCAACCTGCACCAGGTCGAACTCGAACCCCTGCCTGAAGCCCTTGCCCCGGAAGGCGAAACCGCGGGTCGCTACCAGCAAAGCATGGCGCGCATCGGCCAGCAGCTCGGCGCGCAGAAACTCGGCTATCGGTTGTACGCCTTGCCGCCAGGCATGCGCGGCAGTCCGTTTCACAGCCACCGGGTCAATGAAGAGATGTTCTATGTGGTGGTCGGGGAGGGCGAGGTGCGCTTGGGGGCCGAACGCTTTCCGATTCGCGCGGGCGACGTGATCGCCTGCCCGCCGGGCGGCCCGGAGACGGCGCATCAAATCATCAATACCAGCGAAGCGGAACTGCGTTACCTGGCGGTCAGCACCCAGCAGCAACCGGATATCTGCGAATACCCGGACTCCAACAAATACGCAGTGATGGACAACTTCAAGGTTGATGCCGAGGGCAATGCATCAGGTTTTGTCGCCGTGGCGCGGCAGGCGGATGGGGTGGATTATTGGGATGGTGAGTAAATAGAGACCTTCGTCTTGGTGCAGCCCCTGTGGGAGCGAGCTTGCTCGCGAATGCAATGTGTCATTCACATCATTGCTAAATGACACACCGCATTCGCAAGCAAGCTCGTTCCCACAGTAGGATTTCGGGGTTATTCGAGGCGCGCCAGGCGCTCTTCCAGTGCGGCAATCCGTGCTTCCAGCTCTTCGATGCGCTCGACCGAAACGCCGCTGGTCGCGCGCTCCCCAGGATTCTGCCGCGCCGCCAGGATCGCCTCGATGTCCGCCGGATCGCCCAGCGCATGGGTGTAGCGGTCTTCGCGTTGCCCGGCCTGACGCGGGATCAACACCGCCAGCCCACGGGCGATCAGACGCTCCAGCTGATGCACCACCTGCTCGGCATCTTCGAAATCGTGCATGCGGCCGCTGCGGGTCAGCAACTCATTCACTGTCTGCGGGCCACGCAAGAACATCAAACCGGTGAGAATCACTTGGGCCGGCACCAGCTCCAGCGCCTTGTCGAGTTTATGCTCCCAGCGATCAGCGCGACTGCCCATGACCAGTTTGGTGTAACCGTGGCTTTCCAGCGCCCGCAGACTTTGGCCGACCTGGCCCTGAGTCAGGTTCATCACCGGCTCGCGGCTGGTCTTCTGATTACAGGCCAGCACCAATGCATTGAGGGTCAACGGATAGGTTTCCGGGCTGGTGGCCTGTTTTTCGATCAACGAACCCAGAATGCGGATTTCCGTGGCGTTGAGCCGTGGTTCGTTGGTGGTGGTTGCAAGTTCGGTGGTCATCGCGCGTTCCCTCAGCAGTCGAAGGCGCCTAGCCTAATCCTTGGCTAACAAAAGGCAAGCCGTGTGGTCATCAAGCATGGCTATAATCGCCTCCACGTTCCACCCAGCCACCACACGAGACTGCCATGACCATTTCCCTTTACGCCGCATCCGTCCCGGTTTTTCAACAAATGCTCAGCGCCCTGAGCGATGTCCTGAAAAAGGCTGAAGCCCACGCCACCGAGAAAAACATCGACCCGAACGCCTTCCTGCAAGCGCGCCTGTACCCGGACATGTTTCCGCTGGTGCGTCAGGTGCAGATCGCCGTCGACTTCGCCAAGGGCGTTTCCTCGCGTCTGGCCGAAGTCGAAATCCCGAAGTATGACGACACTGAAACCACTTTCGCCGAACTGCAGGCGCTGATCGCCAAGGTGCTGGCCTACATCGGCGAGATCAAGCCGGAGCAGATCAACGGCAAGGAAGGCATCGAGATCGTGACCCGTCCGGGCACGCCGAAAGAGAAGCGCTTCAGCGGTCAGGCTTACCTGCTGAGCTACGGTCTGCCGCAGTTCTTCTTCCACGTCACCACTGCCTATGCGCTGCTGCGCCACAACGGTGTTGAAGTGGGTAAACGCGATTACATGGGCGCGTACTAAAACACCCGGCGACAAAAAAGCCCGCCAAGGTTCACGCCTTGGCGGGCTTCTTATTGGATAAAGCAAAAGATCGCAGCCTGCGGCAGCTCCTACAGGGAAACGCATTCCTAATGTAGGAGCTGCCGCAGGCTGCGATCTTTTGATCTTTTGATCTTTAGACTGAGCGCTGAACTTTCGCCTCTTCACCCAAGCAAGCCGCGGCAGTAAACAGCACATCAGTGGACGAGTTCAGCGCTGTTTCCGCCGAGTCCTGCAGCACACCAATGATGAAACCCACCGCCACCACCTGCATGGCAATCTCGCTGGGAATGCCGAACAGGCTGCACGCCAGCGGAATCAGCAGCAGCGAGCCACCGGCCACGCCCGAGGCGCCACAGGCACAGATCGCCGCGACGACGCTGAGCAGGATCGCGGTCGGAATGTCCACGGCAATCCCCAGCGTGTGCACGGCAGCCAGGGTCAGCACGGTGATGGTGATCGCTGCGCCAGCCATGTTGATGGTCGCACCCAGCGGGATCGATACCGAGTAAGTGTCTTCATGCAGGCCCAGGCGCTTGCTCAGTTCCAGGTTGACCGGAATGTTCGCTGCCGAACTGCGGGTGAAGAAGGCGGTGATGCCGCTTTCGCGCAGGCACTTGAGGGTCAGCGGGTACGGGTTGCGGCGCAGCTTCCAGAACACAATCAGCGGGTTCATCACCAGCGCGACAAACAGCATGCAGCCCAGCAGCACGGCCAGCAGGTGCGCATAACCGATCAACGCGCCGAAGCCCGAGGTGGCGAGGGTAGACGCCACCAGACCGAAAATGCCCAGTGGGGCGAAACGAATCACTACGCGCACGATCACGGTCACGCCGTTGGACAGGTCGCCCAGCACCTCGCGTGTGGTGTCGCTGGCATGGCGAATCGCGACGCCCATGCCGATCGCCCAGGCCAGAATGCCGATGAAGTTGGCATTCATCAGCGCGCTGACCGGGTTGTCGACCACGCTCAACAGCAGGCTTTGCAGCACTTCGGCAATGCCGCCCGGCGCGGTGACTGACACATTGTCGGTGGACAGCACCAGATGCGAGGGAAACGCCATGCTGGCCACCACCGCGACCACGGCTGCGGCGAAAGTGCCGAGCAGATACAGGAACAGGATGGGTCTGATGTGGGTTTCCTGACCGTGCTTGTGGTTGGCGATCGACGCCATCACCAGCACGAACACCAGAATCGGCGCCACGGCTTTGAGCGCCGAGACAAATACTTTGCCGATGAACGCCGAGCCTTTTGCCGCTTCCGGGGCGAACAACGCCAGAGCGATACCGGCGAGCAGGCCGATCAGGATCTGCGTGACCAGACTGAGGTTTTTCAGGCGTTGCATTAGAGAAGGGGATGAAGCGGTCATAACGGCATCTCTGATTTTTTATAGGGTGCAAGGTTGCGTGAAACCGGTGGTACATCAAGGGGGCAGGTCACCGGCACGAACCGAAAGGGCTGACGCGCGATCAACGCTGTTAAACGGGGCGCTGAACAGGGTGTACGTTTTTCAGGGCGCGGACTTTATCACAGCGTAGGCGTTATCCTTCAGGCCTGTGACGATCTGCCACCGGATTGATCGGCAAGTCGGCAGGTTTATGCAAGTCACTGCTGAAACACTCTGTTAAGATTCGCCATCCTCATTTTAATCGTTGCCAGCGGGCCTTCCGGCCTTCGCTGGTGTCGTCGTTTTGCTGGAGTTGCTCATGCTGTTGCCCATTCTTCTGTTGTCCGCTGCCGGATTCACGGTGCTGACCACGGAATTCGTCATCGTCGGCCTGTTGCCGGCCATTGCCCGAGACCTGGCGGTAACCATTCCGCAGGCGGGTCTGCTGGTGACTCTGTTCGCTTTCACGGTGGCGATGTTCGGCCCGTTTTTGACCGCCTATTTCGCCCGCTTCGAGCGGCGCAAGTTGTTCATCACCATCCTGATCATGTTCGGCCTGGCCAACACCGTTGCCGCGCTGGCGCCGAACATCTGGGTCATGGCCATTGCGCGCTTGACCCCGGCCCTCGGCCTGCCGGTGTTCTGGGCCTTGGCCAGTGAGACCGCTGTAGACATCGTCGGCCCGGATTACGCCGGCCGTGCGATTGCCAAGATCGGCTTCGGCATCGTCTGCGCGACGGTATTCGGCATCCCGGTGGGCACGTTGATTTCCGATGCGTTCGGCTGGCGCAGTGCATTCGCGATTCTGGCGGTGATCGCTTTTGCCAAGGCCTTGTTGCTGTTTGTTTATTTGCCGAAAACCAGCCTGCATCAGCACCAGGTCAGCTTCAGCTCGCAGTTCAAGATCCTGCGCAGCCCGCTGATGCTCGGCCATGTGCTGTTGTCGATCCTGGTATTCAGCGGCATGTTCACCGCCTACACCTATCTGGCCGACATACTCGAGCGTCTGGCGGGTTTTAACGGCACCGTGGTTGGCTGGTGCCTGATGGGCTTCGGTGCGGTCGGGCTGATCGGCAACTCGCTGGGCGGGCGTGCAGTGGATCGTCATCCGTTGGGTGCGTCCGTGCTGTTCTGCGCGTTCATGATTGCCGGCATGGTCTCGCTGGTGCCGAATATCCACTCGACGCTGGGCCTGGCGGTGGCCATGGGCATCTGGGGTATCACCCAGGCGGCGCTGTTTCTGGTCAGCCATGTACGCCTGATGAAGGCCGCACCGGAAGCGCCAGCCTTTGCCGCCTCGCTGAATATCGCCGGGGCCAACCTCGGGATCGGCCTCGGAGCGATGATCGGCGGTCGAGTGATCGACAGTGCCGGCCTTGGCTTTCTGGGATTTGCCGCTGCCGGGTTCATTCTGTTGTCGGTATTCCTCGCCATGGTCTTGATGACGCTCAAGCCGCGCGAAGCGTGCGCCCAGGCGTCATAGCGCGGTAAACAGCTCGCGTCGGGCACCTTCGGTAATCGCCACGATGCCGGGGTGCTTGACCTTGCGTTCCACGGAAATGGCATAGAACGACTCGGTCACCGCGTCGGTCTGGCCAATCACCTCGACGCCGTACTGGCGTTTGACTTCATCGGCAATCACGCTTGGGCCGATGAAAATCCCGCTGCCCGATTGGCCGAAGGCCTGCATCAGGGCGCTGTCATCGAACTCCCCGACGATTCGCGGCTGGATCTGCTGCTCGGCAAACCAGCGCTGCAGACGGCTGCGCACCACGGTTTCCGCGCCGGGAATCAGCAGCGGTGCGCCGTTGAGGCTGCGCGGAAAGTCTTGCCCGTATTGCGCCGCCAATTGCGCGGTGGCGAAAAAACTGATCCCGCATTCGCCGAGTTTCTGGCTGTAGCCCTTGATGTCGAGGTGCGACGGCATCGGGCTGTCGGAAATCACCAGGTCCAGACGCTGGATGGCCAGGTCCGCCAACAGGCGTTCGAGTTTGTCTTCGCGGCAGGTGATGCGCAGCGGTTCGTGCAACTCCATGGTCGGCGCGATCAGCCGATAGACGATGGACTTGGGCACCACGTCGGCCACGCCGACGCGAAACAGGATCTGCTGTTCGTTGGGCTGGGCACGCAGCATCAACTCCAGTTCGCCGCCCAACTGGAACATCTGCTCGGCGTAGGGCAGGGCCTGGCGTCCGGCCTCGGTCAGTTCCAGCTGGCGGCCGACCCGCTGAAACAGTTCGATGCCGTAGGTTTGTTCGAGCAGCGAAATCTGCCCGCTGATGGTTTGCGGTGTGAGGTTGAGTTGCTCGCAGGCACGCACGATGCTGCCGGTCTTGGCGACCACCCAGAAGTAATGCAGTTGTCGGTAATTGAGCACTCTAAGGTTCCCCCCCCCCCCCCCCCCCCCCCCCCCCNGCTGCCGCAGGCTGCGATCTTTTGATCTTGCTTTAAAAAATCAAAAGATCGCAGCCTTCGGCAGCTTCTACACTGATGGTCATAGTTCGTTAAAGCCGAAGTATAGCCGCTAAAAATACGAATTTTCCTGAAGTGTTTGTCTCCCTAGAATGCCCAGCCATCGACGGGTGGTCTGTGACCCTGTCTGTTCATTCGAAGGAAGTCTCATGAAATACACAATCCCTGCATTGATGTTTACGTCTTTACTGCTCATGGCCGGTTGCGATCAGGCCGAGAAAAGTGCCCAGCAGTTGATGGGCAAGGCTGCCGAAAGCGCCAAACAGGCGATCGACGATACGCACAAAGCTGCTGAACAAGCGCTCAGCGACGCCACCGGCGGCTTGATCGAGAAAAAAGAAGCGCCGGAAAAAGATGCGGAAAAATCCGAATCTTCCTCCAAGACCATCTAAATCGTCATACAAGAGTCAGGACTGACCCATGGAATATCTGTTAGAACTCGCCGCCAGCCCCGCCGCCTGGGTTGCTTTGGCCACACTGGTGGTGATGGAAATCGTGCTCGGCATCGATAACCTGATCTTTATTTCGATCCTGACCAACAAGTTGCCTGTGCAGCATCGGCAGAAGGCGCGCCGCATCGGTATCGGCATGGCGCTGATCCTGCGTCTGGCCCTGTTGAGCACCATCGCTTTCATCGTGCAGTTGACCGAACCTGTAATCGAAATCATGGGCCAGGCGTTCTCCTGGAAAGACATGATCCTGATTGCCGGTGGTCTGTTCCTGGTGTGGAAAGCCACGACCGAGATCCATCACAGCATGGACCCGGCTCCGGAAGATCCGAAAACGGCAACTTCGACCGTGACCCTGGGCTTCGCTGCCGCAATCGGTCAGATCCTGATGCTGGACATGGTGTTCTCCATCGACAGCATCATTACTGCGGTGGGCATGACTGAACACTTGCCGATCATGGTGATCGCGGTGGTGGTGTCGGTGATGGTGATGCTGTTCGCAGCTGAGCCGCTGGCCAAGTTCATCAACGACAACCCGACAGTGGTGATGCTGGCCCTGGGCTTCTTGATCATGATCGGCATGACGCTGATCGCCGAAGGCTTCGGTGCCCATGTACCGAAAGGTTATGTGTACGCGGCCATGGCCTTCTCGGCAGCGATTGAAGTGCTGAACATGATGTCGCGCCGGGCGAAGCAGAAGAAGCTGGCTCAGCAGGCATAATCTGCAGCAAACCAAAAGGCCGGCTGGACTCGTCGAGTTCAGCCGGCCTTTTTGCTTATGCCTCATGCCGTACGGCTTGTGCCTTCGGCAGTTCCTACAGAGGTTTTATATCAACTGACCTGTCAGTGCGCAGTCGCGTGGCGGTGCTTTTCTGGCTTGTGATTCGGGGTCGAATCGACCGGATGATGATGGCGTCGCGCAATGCGCAGCACGCCCCACAGCATGGCGCTGGCAACGGCCAGCCAGCCGGCTATCAACATTACGATGGTCATGGTCAGGCTCATCAGTGCCTCCTCTTTGCCCTGCGTCGGGCACACACTTTTTCAATTCGCTCTGTTTCAGTGACAGTCTAGACAATGGGGTGTTTCAGACTATTGACCAAAGGTCGGTGATGACCAATCAGTTCGCTCTATGCAATCGATCGGTCTGCGGTTTAAGGCTATACCGCAGCCGTGCGTCGCCCTATGATCGCAGGCGTTGCCGGAACACGATGACCGGCGTCTGATCAGAGAGTGACAATGGTGCAGGTATTGACTCGATTGCGAGGGGCGTTGCTGGTGGCCGGTTGCGCGGCTGTATTGGCGGGGTGTGCGGGCACTGTCGCGCCGCAGGTCAAGCGCCTGCCGGAGCGGGTCGAACTCAGCGGTACGTTCTATCGCGGGGAAGCCAATCAGAGTGGTCCGCAAGTGCTGGCCAGCCTGTTGTCGCAGCAGGGCATCATGATCACGCCGGGGCTGCTGGAAAAACCGTTGCAGCTGCCGGGTGCACAGGATCAGTTGCAGCAGAATCTGCAAAACCTGGCCCGCGATTACGGCATGGTGGTCTATCCGCTGGACAAGAACCTGCCAGCCTTGCTCACCCAGGTCGCGGCCGGATATCCGGTGATGGTGCGCTTTAGCGAAGGCTCGGCGTTCTGGGCTGAGCCGCGTTACGCCATTCTTTCCGGTTACGACCGCTTGAAACAGAAAGTGCTGTTGCGCGCCGGAATGAATCGCCGCGAACTGATGAGTTTCAGTTCCTTCGAGTCGGCGTTCGAGAAGTCGGGCGGTTGGGCCGTGCTGATCCAGAAGCCGTCGCAGATTCCAGCCGAGGTTGATCGTCAGCGCTGGCTAAAGGCGGCCGATGAGTTGGCGCAGGCCGGGCAGGAGCGTGAAGCGGAGCAAGCCAAAAAAGCTCTGGCTGCACATTAAGCCTCCGTTCGTCATTTGCCGGGCACCCTCACGCCCGGCACGCCTCTTAACGATAGAGCCCGAATGTGCGGGTGAATCAGGAGGCGAGCATGGCAGATTCCCCATCCCCGAAAGGCCCACATTCAAGCGAGCATTCGTCCGGTCATGATCTGGGTTTCGATCCGGATTCACCGGATCTCGACGACCCGCAGGTTGATCCGGTCGGCCCTGCCAAGGCGCCGAAGGATGTGGAGACCGGCGAAGACAGCAAGCGTCCGGCCAAGCCTTATGATCCGTTGGCTGATCTGAAACCCTAAGGGAGGTGCGTATGAGTACCGATTCCAGCTTTGACGATAAAAAACCGGACAGCGTGCCGACCACGCCTGAGGATGACGTAGACCCAGTACTGGATCCGGACAGCCCGCTGCGTGATCCATTGGCCCGGCCTAATGTGCTGACGCCAGATCCGAGCGCTGGCGATGGCATTCCGGACGACGACAAAATGCCGTTACCCAATGATTGAATAACGGGTATTTAACCACTGGCTGAATAACTCTGTGGCGAGGGAGCTTGCTCCCGCTGGACTGCGCAGCAGGCCTTTTCTTGTTAAAAAAGAAGGTCCGCTACGCGCCCCAGCGGGAGCAAGCTCCCTCGCCACAGTTGGTCTTTCCGGTTACTTGGAGGCTTCGACCACGCCGCTCTGGCGCGCCTTGAGGTTTTTCTCGGCCTTGTATTGTTGGGCCACTGCCGGAACGTTGGTGCTGCGACCGGTTTCCATCCAACTGCGGATACGGCTGGCATCGGCGAAGTGCGTGTATTTGCCGAACGCATCGAGAATCACCAGGGCAACCGGGCGGTTGCTCATCCGCGTCACCAGCACCAGGCAATGACCCGCCGGGTTGGTGAAGCCGGTTTTAGTGATTTTGATGTCCCAGTCGGCCTTGTTCACCAAGTGATCGGTGTTGCGGAAACCCAGGGTGTAGTTGGGTTTGCGGAATGACACCGTTTTTTCCTTGGTGGTCGTCAGTTCAGTGAGGATCGGGTGCTTGCTCGCGGCCACCAACAGTTTGCTCAGATCGCGGGCGGTGGAAACGTTACGTTCCGACAAGCCGGTCGGTTCGACATAGTGGGTGTTGGTCATGCCCAGTGCCTTGGCCTTGGCATTCATCGCCGCGATGAAGGCTGCATAACCGCCCGGGTAGTGATGCGCAAGGCTGGCGGCTGCACGGTTTTCCGAGGACATCAGGGCAATCAGCAACATTTCCCGGCGCGGCAGTTCGCTCTTCAGCTTGACTCGGGAGAACACGCCTTTCATTTCCGGCGTGTGGCTGATGTCGACGTCGATCCATTCGTCCATGTTCTGGTGCGCTTCAACGACCACCAGCCCGGTCATCAGCTTACTGACCGAAGCGATGGGTACGATCACATCCGGGTTGCTCGAATAGATGACTTTATTGGTCTGCAAATCCATGAGCAGGGCGCTGCCGGAGGCGATCTTCAGTTGCGAAGCATCGCGTGGCGCAGCAGTGGTTTCAGCGGCGTTGACGGTTGGCGTGACGAATGTGCCTGAAAAAGCAAAAACCAGGCTCAGGATCGAAAGACGAATTTTCACGCGGGCGAACTCATAAAGGTTGGATATTCCGTTAGTTTGTAACGGGTTATTTCTTCAAAGCGTCGCATTCTAGGAGTATGGCTGAAGATCTGTCGATGGTTGTTTGAATGACCTGAAAATCTCGTGAAAAGGCCTGTAAAAAGAGGGGTTTCCGGCGAACGGTTAGTGTTTTTTCTCAGATACAAAGAACCCCGCACAAAGGCGGGGTTCTTTTATTGCGGAAAAGCCTCTCAGGCGTGCAGGGTTTCTGCCGCGTAGAGGGTGTTTTCCAGCAGGCAGGCGCGGGTCATCGGGCCAACACCACCTGGCACCGGAGTGATCCAGCCAGCGCGGGGCAGAGCGGTTTCGTACACCACGTCACCGACCAGCTTGCCATCGTCCTGACGGTTGATGCCGACGTCGATCACGATCGCGCCTTCCTTGATCCACTCGCCCTTGACCAGGCCCGGCTTGCCGGCGGCGACCACCACCAGATCGGCGCGACCGACGTGGCCGGCCAGATCCTTGGTAAAGCGGTGGGTGACGGTCACGGTGCAACCGGCCAGCAGCAGTTCCATCGCCATCGGGCGACCGACGATGTTGGAGGCGCCAACCACCACCGCATCCAGACCATAAAGGTCAACGCCGGTGCTTTCCAGCAAGGTCATGATGCCTTTCGGGGTGCATGGGCGCAGCAGCGGGATGCGTTGGGCCAGACGGCCGACGTTATAAGGATGGAAACCGTCGACGTCTTTGTCCGGGCGAATGCGCTCCAGCAGCTTGGAGGCGTCCAGGTGCTCGGGCAGCGGCAGTTGCAGCAGAACGCCGTCGATGGCCGGGTCGTCGTTGAGGCGATCGATCAGATCGGTCAGCGCTTCTTGAGTGGTGTCGGAGGGCAGGTCGTAGGCTTGGGAGAGGAAGCCTACCTCTTCACAGTCTTTACGCTTGTGCGAGACATAAACCTGAGAGGCAGGATCGCTGCCGACCAGGATCACCGCGAGGCCGGGAGTGCGCAGGCCTTGCTGGCGACGCTCGGCAACTCGTTGGGCGATCTGCTGGCGCAGGCTGGCGGCGATCGATTTGCCGTCGATTAGTTGTGCAGTCATTGCGCGTGATTAACCATCGAGAGGGGAAAAAAAGAGAACGCATTCTCGCATGTCAGACGGTGAGGGCAAAGGCGCTTGGTCAGCAAATTCCCCTAACTCCTTTAATTAAATGAATTTTTTTCAAAAAGGATTTGACGACCTTGGGAGCGCTCTATACTATTCGTCGCACTTGTCGGGCACAGCCTAGCACTGGTTAAGAAGGTTGAGCGGAATTAGCGTTCTGCGAAGCTGGAAAGCATTTAGTTTGTAGTCCTCCAAGAGTACAGATTAATAAGGCGCCCGTAGCTCAGCTGGATAGAGCATCCGCCTTCTAAGCGGATGGTCGCAGGTTCGAGTCCTGCCGGGTGCGCCATTAGGCAGCTTTGGCACAAGTAGCGCGATATGGTGGGCGTAGCTCAGTTGGTAGAGCACGGGATTGTGACTC